>NZ_JBUEGE010000054.1:0-535 GCF_054963755.1 Streptomyces sp. EDA2-14 | reverse complement strand
CGGCCGGAGGGAAAGCGATGGGTAGGACACTCGCGGAGAAGGTCTGGGACGACCACGTCGTCCGGCGCGCCGAGGGCGAGCCCGACCTCCTCTTCATCGATCTGCACCTGCTGCACGAGGTGACCAGCCCGCAGGCCTTCGACGGGCTGCGCCAGGCGGGCCGTCGGGTGCGGCGCACCGACCTCACCATCGCCACCGAGGATCACAACACCCCGACCCTCGACATCGACAAGCCGATCGCCGACCCGGTCTCGCGGGTGCAGCTGGAGACGCTGCGCAAGAACGCCGCCGAGTTCGGGGTCCGCCTGCACTCGCTGGGCGACGTCGAGCAGGGCGTCGTGCACGTGGTCGGCCCGCAGCTGGGCCTGACCCAGCCCGGCACCACCGTGGTGTGCGGCGACTCCCACACCTCCACGCACGGCGCGTTCGGCGGCCTGGCGTTCGGCATCGGCACCTCGCAGGTCGAGCACGTGCTGGCCACCCAGACGCTGCCGATGGCCCGCCCGAAGACGATGGCGATCACCGTCGACGGCGA
>NZ_JBUEGE010000053.1:0-570 GCF_054963755.1 Streptomyces sp. EDA2-14 | reverse complement strand
GCGGCCAAGGGCATCGGCTTCGTCGACGCCGGTGTCTCCGGCGGCGTCTGGGGCCTGGAGAACGGCTACGCCCTCATGGTCGGCGGCACCGAGGAGAACGTCGCCAAGGTCAAGCCGGTCTTCGACGCGCTCAAGCCCGAGGGCGACTTCGGCTACGTGCACGCCGGCAAGGTCGGTGCCGGCCACTTCTCCAAGATGGTCCACAACGGCATCGAGTACGCCATGATGCAGGCCTACGCCGAGGGCTGGGAGCTGCTGGAGAAGGTCGACTCCGTGGACAACGTCCGCGAGGTCTTCCGCTCCTGGCAGGAGGGCACGGTCATCCGCTCCTGGCTGCTCGACCTCGCCGTCAACGCGCTCGACGAGGACACCCACCTCGACAAGCTGCGCGGCTTCGCCGCCGACTCCGGCGAGGGCCGCTGGACCGTCGAGGCGGCCATCGACAACGCCGTGCCGCTGCCCGCGATCACCGCGTCGCTCTTCGCCCGCTTCTCCTCCCGCCAGGAGGACTCGCCGCAGATGAAGATGATCGCCGCGCTGCGCAACCAGTTCGGCGGCCACGCCGTCGAG
>NZ_JBUEGE010000052.1:0-918 GCF_054963755.1 Streptomyces sp. EDA2-14 | reverse complement strand
GACGAGTCAGAAACCGTTGATGTAGGCGAAGGACATGCGAAAGGTCCGGCGTAGAGGGTAAGACCCCCGTAGTCGAAACGTCAGCGGCTCGTTTGAGAGACACCCAAGTAGCACGGGGCCCGAGAAATCCTGTGTGAATCTGGCGGGACCACCCGTTAAGCCTAAATATTCCCTGGTGACCGATAGCGGATAGTACCGTGAGGGAATGGTGAAAAGTACCGCGGGAGCGGAGTGAAATAGTACCTGAAACCGTGTGCCTACAAGCCGTGGGAGCGTCGGATATGTGCTTGCACATATCTCGTGACTGCGTGCCTTTTGAAGAATGAGCCTGCGAGTTTGCGGTGTGTTGCGAGGTTAACCCGTGTGGGGAAGCCGTAGCGAAAGCGAGTCCGAACAGGGCGACATAGTAGCGCGCTCAAGACCCGAAGCGGAGTGATCTAGCCATGGGCAGGTTGAAGCGGAGGTAAGACTTCGTGGAGGACCGAACCCACCAGGGTTGAAAACCTGGGGGATGACCTGTGGTTAGGGGTGAAAGGCCAATCAAACTCCGTGATAGCTGGTTCTCCCCGAAATGCATTTAGGTGCAGCGTCGTGTGTTTCTTGCCGGAGGTAGAGCACTGGATAGGCGATGGGCCCTACCGGGTTACTGACCTTAGCCAAACTCCGAATGCCGGTAAGTGAGAGCGCGGCAGTGAGACTGTGGGGGATAAGCTCCATGGTCGAGAGGGAAACAGCCCAGAGCATCGACTAAGGCCCCTAAGCGTACGCTAAGTGGGAAAGGATGTGGAGTCGCAGAGACAACCAGGAGGTTGGCTTAGAAGCAGCCACCCTTGAAAGAGTGCGTAATAGCTCACTGGTCAAGTGATTCCGCGCCGACAATGTAGCGGGGCTCAAGCGTACCGCCGAAGTCGTGTCATT
>NZ_JBUEGE010000051.1:0-1060 GCF_054963755.1 Streptomyces sp. EDA2-14 | reverse complement strand
TCCTCTCGCCTCCCGGAACACCGACATCCCCGACGAGGAGGCGATGTTCCGCGGGATTCCGCTTCCCGTCCCCGGCCTCGGTCACCTGAACCCGCCGCGCACGATGAACACGGAGAGCGCGGGCCAGGCGGATCACGTCATGGCCGCGTTCCCGAGCAGTACGCGGCACAAGATCTACCGGGACATCGTCCGTGGCATGGCCGACATCCTCGCCGCGGATGCGCAGATCGGTGAGGAGGGCGCCAAGGCGAAGGACGTCACGGACCTGATCGACACCTACCTGATGGATGTCGCGTCGATCGCCATCACCAGTGACTACCGGGTGAACGCGGCGAAGGAGCCGGCGAACACGGCGCGGGTCTACAACGCGTACAAGGAGATGTTCGTCCAGCAGTTGGCGGAGGACAGTCCGGTGCGTGCGCTGGTTCCGGCGGACAAGGGCTGGTTCGGTGTGGCGCGCGACTTCACGACGCTCGCCGCCAGTCTGGGCACGAACAATCGCGGTGACAGCATTCAGCGTCCGCTGCCGCCGTCAGGTGAGGCGCGCCCCCGGCTTCCGCAGGACACGATGAGTACGGAGCCGGTCCAGGAGGTCACACCGCCGGTTCCGGTGGGGCCGCAGGACTCCCGACCTCGTTTCGTGGTGCGTTCGGGGTTCGATGCGCGGCGGTTCGTGTTCGACGGTGAGCCGGTGACGGATCTGACGGTGCGGGTGGCGCTGCGTGATGGCGAGGAAGACCGACCGCAGCAGGTGTTCGACAAGCTGAGCTCCGGTGTGGCGGAGTTCTTGAACGATCCCGCTTATCGTCTGCCGAATAATGACCGGTTGCATGTGTCGGTGGAGTTGGTGGCGCCGGGGGAGTCCCCGCATCTGACGGTGGACCTGGTGGGTCGTGACCGGGTGATGGATCAGTCGGTGTGGTGGGCGGAGGCGGACCCGGTGCATCTGGTGCACGAGTTGACGCATCAGCTGGGTCTGCGGGACGAGTACCGGGACGCGGATGCGCCGCATCGTCCGCACGTGCCGGGCAGCCTGCTTGGTGCGGTGAACGAGAGCCCT
>NZ_JBUEGE010000050.1:0-1087 GCF_054963755.1 Streptomyces sp. EDA2-14 | reverse complement strand
CCCGCTGGCGTCCCGCAACGTCGAGGTCCGCGACGAGGAGCCGCTGCTCGAAGGGATGCCGTTCTCGGTCCCTGGCCTGGAGCACCTGAATCCGCCGCGCATGATGAGCACCGACACCGCGCGTCAGGCGGACCACATCATGGCGGTGTTCCCGAGCAGCACCAGGCACCGGATCTACCGGGACATCGTCCTGGGGATGGCCGACGTCCTCGCCGCCGACGCGCAGGCCGGAAAGCCCGGCGCGAGGGAGCGGGACGTCACGGACCTGATCGACACGTATCTGATGGATGTCGCGACGATCGCCATCACGAGCGACAACCGGGTGAACGCGGCGAAGGAGCCGGTGAACACGGCGCGGGTCTACAATGCGTACAAGGAGATGTTTGTCCAGCAGTTGGCGGACGACAGCCCGGTGCGCGCGCTGATCCCGGCGGACAAGGGCTGGTGGGGCGTCACGCGGGACTTCGCGACGCTCGCCACACGCGTGGCGACCAACAACAGCGGCTCCAGCATCCGCCGTTCGACGCCGCCGACTGCGTCGTCCGAGCCGACCGAGCCGACCGGCGAGTCGCGTCCTCGCCTCCCGCAGGACACGATCAGCAGCGAACCCGCGGACGAGATCACCAGCCTGACCCCGCTGGGTGGACCGGACTCCCGTCCTCGTTTCGTGGTGCGTTCGGGGTTCGATGCGCGGCGGTTCGTGTTCGGCGGTGAGCCGGTGACGGATCTGACGGTGCGGGTGGCGCTGCGCGGCGGCGAGGGCGGTGGGCCGCAGGAGGTGTTCGACAAGTTGAGCTCCGGTGTGGCGGAGTTCTTGAACGGTCCCGCTTATCGTCTGCCAAATGGTGATCGGTTGCATGTGTCGGTGGAGTTGGTGGCGCCGGGGGAGTCCCCGCATCTGACGGTGGACCTGGTGGGTCGTGACCGGGTGATGGATCAGTCGGTGTGGTGGGCGGATGCCGATCCGGTGCATCTGGTGCACGAGTTGACGCATCAGCTGGGTCTGCGGGACGAGTACCGGGACGCGGACGCGCCGCACCGTCCGCACGTGCCGGGCAGCCTGCTTGGTGCGGTGAACGAGAGTCCC
>NZ_JBUEGE010000049.1:0-1126 GCF_054963755.1 Streptomyces sp. EDA2-14 | reverse complement strand
GGACGGCGTGGCCGACATGGAGGAGCTCGCCGGCCGGTTCGCCACCGCCTCCACCCTGCCGATCGTGCTGGACTCGACCGAGGTCGAGGTGCTGCGGGCCGGGCTGGAGAAGCTGGGCGGCCGTGCGGTGCTGAACTCGGTGAACTACGAGGACGGCGACGGCCCCGAGTCCCGCTTCGCGAAGGTGACCGCGCTGGCGCGGGAGCACGGCGCGGCGCTGATCGCGCTGACCATCGACGAGGAGGGCCAGGCCCGCACCCCCGAGCACAAGGTCGCCATCGCCGAACGGCTCATCGAGGACCTCACCGGAAACTGGGGGATCCGCGAGTCCGACATCCTCATCGACTGCCTGACCTTCACCATCTGCACGGGGCAGGAGGAGTCCCGCAAGGACGGCATCGCCACCATCGAGGCGATCCGGGAGCTGAAGAAGCGTCACCCGGACGTCCAAACGACGCTGGGCCTGTCGAACATCTCCTTCGGCCTCAACCCGGCCGCCCGCATCGTCCTCAACTCCGTCTTCCTCGACGAGTGCGTGAAGGCGGGCCTGGACTCGGCGATCGTGCACGCCTCCAAGATCCTGCCGATCGCCCGGTTCGACGACGAGCAGGTCACCACTGCCCTGGACCTGATCTACGACCGGCGGGCCGAGGGCTACGACCCGCTGCAGAAGCTGATGGCCCTCTTCGAGGGCGCGACCGCGAAGTCGCTGAAGGCGGGCAAGGCCGAGGAACTGGCCGCGCTGCCGCTGGAGGAGCGGCTCCAGCGGCGCATCATCGACGGCGAGAAGAACGGCCTGGAGGCCGACCTCGACGCCGCGCTGGCGGACCGGCCCGCCCTGGACATCGTCAACGACACGCTCCTGGAGGGCATGAAGGTCGTCGGTGAGCTGTTCGGCTCCGGCCAGATGCAGCTGCCGTTCGTGCTCCAGTCCGCCGAGGTGATGAAGAACGCGGTGGCCTACCTGGAGCCGCACATGGAGAAGTCCGACTCGGAGGGCAAGGGCACCATCGTGCTCGCCACCGTGCGCGGCGACGTCCACGACATCGGCAAGAACCTCGTCGACATCATCCTGTCCAACAACGGCTACAACGTCGTCAACCTCGGGATCAAGCAGCCCGTCTCC
>NZ_JBUEGE010000048.1:0-1126 GCF_054963755.1 Streptomyces sp. EDA2-14 | reverse complement strand
CGACGGCGTCGTCGACATGCAGGAGCTGGCGGGCCGGTTCGCCACCGCCTCCACGCTGCCCATCGTCCTGGACTCGACCGAGGTCGACGTCATCCAGGCCGGTCTGGAGAAGCTCGGCGGGCGCGCGGTCATCAACTCCGTGAACTACGAGGACGGGGACGGCCCCGAGTCCCGTTTCGCGAAGGTGACCGCGCTGGCGCGGGAGCACGGCGCGGCGCTGATCGCGCTGACGATCGACGAGGAGGGCCAGGCCCGCACCCCCGAGCACAAGGTCGCCATCGCCGAACGGCTCATCGAGGACCTCACCGGGAACTGGGGCATCCACGAGTCGGACATCCTCATCGACACCCTGACCTTCACCATCTGCACCGGTCAGGAAGAGTCCCGGGGCGACGGCGTGGCCACCATCGAGGCGATCCGCGAGCTCAAGCGCCGCCACCCGGACGTACAGACCACGCTCGGCCTCTCCAACATCTCCTTCGGCCTCAACCCGGCCGCCCGCGTGCTGCTCAACTCGGTCTTCCTCGACGAGTGCGTGAAGGCGGGCCTGGACTCGGCGATCGTGCACGCCTCCAAGATCCTGCCGATCGCGCGCTTCGACGACGAGCAGGTCAAGACCGCCCTCGACCTCATCTACGACCGTCGCGCCGAGGGCTACGACCCGCTCCAGAAGCTCATGGAGCTCTTCGAGGGCGTCTCCACCAAGTCGATGAAGGCCGGCAAGGCCGAGGAGCTCCTCGCCCTCCCGCTGGACGAGCGCCTCCAGCGGCGCATCATCGACGGCGAGAAGAACGGCCTGGAGGCCGACCTCGACGCCGCGCTGGCGGACCGGCCCGCCCTCGACATCGTCAACGACACGCTCCTGGAGGGCATGAAGGTCGTCGGTGAGCTGTTCGGCTCCGGCCAGATGCAGCTGCCGTTCGTGCTGCAGTCCGCCGAGGTGATGAAGAACGCGGTGGCCTACCTGGAGCCGCACATGGAGAAGTCGGACTCGGAGGGCAAGGGCACCATCGTGCTGGCCACCGTGCGCGGCGACGTCCACGACATCGGCAAGAACCTCGTCGACATCATCCTGTCCAACAACGGCTACAACGTGGTCAACCTGGGCATCAAGCAGCCCGTCTCG
>NZ_JBUEGE010000046.1:0-1418 GCF_054963755.1 Streptomyces sp. EDA2-14 | reverse complement strand
CAACACAGTGGACGCGAGCAACTGAGGACAAGCCCTCGGCCTATTAGTACCAGTCACCTCCACCCGTTACCGGGCTTCCAGATCTGGCCTATCAACCCAGTCGTCTACTGGGAGCCTTAACCCCTCCAAGGGGGTGGGAATACTCATCTCGAAGCAGGCTTCCCGCTTAGATGCTTTCAGCGGTTATCCTTTCCGAACGTAGCCAACCAGCCATGCCCTTGGCAGGACAACTGGCACACCAGAGGTTCGTCCGTCCCGGTCCTCTCGTACTAGGGACAGCCCTTCTCAATATTCCTACGCGCACAGAGGATAGGGACCGAACTGTCTCACGACGTTCTAAACCCAGCTCGCGTACCGCTTTAATGGGCGAACAGCCCAACCCTTGGGACCGACTCCAGCCCCAGGATGCGACGAGCCGACATCGAGGTGCCAAACCATCCCGTCGATATGGACTCTTGGGGAAGATCAGCCTGTTATCCCCGGGGTACCTTTTATCCGTTGAGCGACGGCGCTTCCACAAGCCACCGCCGGATCACTAGTCCCGACTTTCGTCCCTGCTCGACCCGTCGGTCTCACAGTCAAGCTCCCTTGTGCACTTACACTCAACACCTGATTACCAACCAGGCTGAGGGAACCTTTGGGCGCCTCCGTTACCCTTTGGGAGGCAACCGCCCCAGTTAAACTACCCATCAGACACTGTCCCTGATCCGGATCACGGACCCAGGTTAGACATCCAGCACGACCAGAGTGGTATTTCAACGACGACTCCCCCTGAACTGGCGTCCAGGGTTCACAGTCTCCCACCTATCCTACACAAGCCGAACCGAACACCAATATCAAACTGTAGTAAAGGTCCCGGGGTCTTTCCGTCCTTCTGCGCGAAACGAGCATCTTTACTCGTAGTGCAATTTCACCGGGCCTATGGTTGAGACAGTCGAGAAGTCGTTACGCCATTCGTGCAGGTCGGAACTTACCCGACAAGGAATTTCGCTACCTTAGGATGGTTATAGTTACCACCGCCGTTTACTGGCGCTTAAGTTCTCAGCTTCGCCACACCGAAATGTGACTAACCGGTCCCCTTAACGTTCCAGCACCGGGCAGGCGTCAGTCCGTATACATCGCCTTACGGCTTCGCACGGACCTGTGTTTTTAGTAAACAGTCGCTTCTCGCTGGTCTCTGCGGCCACCCCCAGCTCAGAGTGCAAGACTCATCACCAGACGTGGCCCCCCTTCTCCCGAAGTTACGGGGGCATTTTGCCGAGTTCCTTAACCATAGTTCACCCGAACGCCTCGGTATTCTCTACCTGACCACCTGAGTCGGTTTAGGGTACGGGCCGCCATGAAACTCGCTAGAGGCTTTTCTCGACAGCATAGGATCATCCACTTCACCACAATCGGCTCGGCATCAGGTCTCACCC
>NZ_JBUEGE010000045.1:0-1767 GCF_054963755.1 Streptomyces sp. EDA2-14 | reverse complement strand
CGAGACCGTCATGACGGCCGTCAGGGCCCGCCGGAGCTACGGCCGAACCTGAACACCGTCAAGGTCTTCCGGCATGGGGACCCCCGCGAGCAGCGTCTTCGCGGTGGTGCAGTCTCACTACAGTCTGAACACGCTGTCCAGTACGCTAGTTGGGTCGGCCGACACAACATGTGTCAACGACGCCGAAGGGCCTGACCCAGGTGGCCGCCCAGGTCAGGCCCTCAACGCAGTTCACGAGCCCGGTCGCCTATCAGCGGACCGGGCTCGCTGCGTATGCAGCCCCGGCCTCCGCGACCGTCTCATGGGTGGGCGTCCTATCGGACGAACTGCCCCACCGTGGCGACAACCGTCACCAGCAGCGCCGCGACGCCGAGTCCCACCTGCCACCTCTCGGGGCCGGTCCAGCGCCTGCGCGGCTTCCACTCGTTCGAGTCGTACACCTGCTATTCCTCCTGCTCTTCCGGTCGTGCACGTGCCCCTGAACGGGCCGCCAGGGGCAGACCGCTTCCAACACCCGCGAATAGATCGCAGATCTTGAAACGGACCCTGAGGGGAAGAGCCGGTGGAACGGTGTTCATACTACCGACGCCACTGACAGCCGACGGGCCCCTAAGTCAGCGTCGTGCCTTGCGGGTTGGCGCACTGCGGGAAGACGCACACCCTCACCCGAAGCTCACGGCTGAACAGCCCCGGAGTGGGCACTGTCCCAACTACATACAGGAGAGGACATCCCCCGGCACCGCCGCGAATTTCCGCAGCATGTTCGTGCCCTTGCCCCTGCCCTCCCGGAAAAGCTTCCCGCACTTCGCGCCGCCACCGCCGTACTCGCACGTCCGTTTCACGTGAAACGGGCGTCATGACGACCGTCATGGCCCAGCCGTCGGAGCGCATGGACCCGCGGAGGCCGGGAACCCGGCTTGTAAAGCCCCGCCGCGCATCCCCCGTCGCGGCGGGGCTCTCTCACGCCCGCGAGGCTGTCAACGCCCTGCGGAGCCGTGGACGCTCTTGACCTTGAAAACCTGGACAGGGAAGCCCGTCCGCGAGAGGTTTGGGCAGTTCACTCGGTTCCCCCACGCCCTACAACCTGGACGCACTGTCCAGTACGCTAGGTCGTGGCGGTTGACATCAGGACGCGTCAGCCACGCCGAAGGGCCCAACCCGGGTGGCACCCCGGGCCAGGCCCTTAGCGCAGTAGGTCACGAGCCCGGTCGCCCTGCTAGAGGCCGGGCTCGCTGCGTTGCAGCTTCCGCCCGCTCCGGGTTCATGTGTGGGTCTCGCTACGGCACGAGGAACTGACCCACCAGGGTCGCGACTCCCAGCAGCAGACCCGCAACAGCAAGCCCGACCGTCACCTTCTGGTAACTGGTCCAGCCCTCGCCGTCCGGCTCTGGCTCGTCATCGTCGTTCACCTGTGTTCCTCCAGTTCTTCCGATGGTGCCCTGACGGGCGGAACAACCCGTCACCTCCGGCGCAGAACTCCGACGCTCGGAGCGACGGGCGACCTGAGGGGGAGAACCGGTGGAACACGAATCATCATACTGACGCCACAGGGCCCCTACGCATTGCGTGGCTTCCCCAACGCTGCGCGCTGGAACGGGAGTTGATTTACGAACCCCTGTTCGAACCTCAACTGTCCTTTTATACAGGCAAGTTCAACAGCCGCTCCGCTTGTGACTTAAGCGTGAAGGTTTCCCCTGCACCTGCCTGCCCGTCACGACGCCTGGCCCGCCGCCGTCGACCAGGCCGTCGCCGAGCACTTCGTACGTT
>NZ_JBUEGE010000044.1:0-2668 GCF_054963755.1 Streptomyces sp. EDA2-14 | reverse complement strand
ACGGGCACCCTGGCCGCGCAACGACTCCGCACACCCCTTGCCCACGTCGCCGTAGCCGCACACCAGAGCGGTCTTGCCGCCGATCAAGACGTCCGTGGCACGGTTGATGCCGTCGACGAGCGAGTGACGGCAGCCGTACTTGTTGTCGAACTTCGACTTCGTCACCGCGTCGTTCACATTGATCGCGGGGAACAGCAGCGAGCCGTCACGCTGCATCTCGTACAGGCGGTGGACACCCGTCGTGGTCTCCTCCGTCACACCGCGGATCTCCGAGGCGATGGCGGTCCAGTCGAGCGTGCTGTTCTCCAACAGGCCGTGTACGACGACCAGTTCTTCGTTGGACGCCTCGGGCAGCTTGCCCGTCTTCTGCCGCTCGACACCCAGGTGGACGAGCATGGTGGCGTCACCGCCGTCGTCCAGGATCATGTTCGGACCGGTCTGTCCGGGCCAGGTCAGCGCCTGCTCCGTGCACCACCAGTACTCCTCCAGCGTCTCGCCCTTCCAGGCGAAGACGGGAATCCCGGCGGCGGCGACGGCCGCGGCGGCGTGGTCCTGTGTCGAGAAGATGTTGCAGGAGACCCAGCGGACCTCGGCGCCGAGCGCGACGAGGGTCTCGATGAGCACGGCCGTCTGCACGGTCATGTGGAGGGAGCCGGTGATCCGGGCGCCCGCGAGCGGCTGGGCGTCGGCGTACTCCTTGCGGATCGACATCAGGCCGGGCATCTCGTGCTCGGCGAGCGTGATCTCCTTGCGGCCGAACTCGGCGAGGGAGAGATCGGCGACCTTGAAGTCGGTGAACTCAGCTGACATGAAGGCTCCTTGAGCTGTTCAGTACGTTGCGGTGGATGTCCAGGGCCGCGGTGGACCTGTTGAGCGTGATGTAGTGCAGGCCGGGGGCGCCTTCGGCGAGCAGTCGCTCCGCCATGGCGGTGGCATGGTCGACACCGATCCGGTACGCGTCGTCGGGCCGCTCGCGGGCGACTTCCAGGCGGTGGGCCAGGTCCTCCGGAAAGGCGGCGTCGGAGAGTTCGGCGAACCGCCGGATCTGGCGGGCGTCGGTGGCCGGCATGATCTCCGGGATGACCGGTGTCGTGCAGCCGGCGGCGGCGAGCCGGTCGCGCAGCCGCAGGTAGTCCTCCACGTCGAAGAACATCTGGGTGATGGCGTAGTCGGCGCCCGCGCGGCACTTGGCCACGAAGTGCCGGATGTCGCTGTCCCAGTCCGGTGACCGCGGGTGCTTCTCGGGGAACGCCGCGACGCCGATGGTGAACTCCCCCAGCGACCGCACCAGTTCGACGAGTTGGTACGCGTGGGTGTAGCCGTCCGGGTGCGGGGTCCACGACCCCTTGGGGTCGCCGGGCGGATCCCCGCGCAAGACGAGGACGTCGCGCACCCCGGCGTCCGCGTACTGGCCGATGATGCGGCGCAGTTCGGCGACCGAGTGGCCGACGGCCGTCAGGTGCGCCACGGGGCGCAGCGTCGTCTCGGCCACGATCCGCTTGGTGACGTCGATGGTGCGCTCGCGCGAGGAACCACCGGCACCGTAGGTGACGGACACGAAGTCGGGCGCGAGCGGTTCGATGCGGCGGACGGCCTGCCACAGGGACTGCTCGCCCTTGGCCGTCCCGGGCGGGAAGAACTCGAAGGAGAACGTCGTCATGCGCGGCCTCCCGCGTTGAAGTAGCTCGCCTCGGGGTGGTGGATCACGATGGCGTCGGTGGACTGCTCGGGGTGGAGCTGGAACTCCTCGGACAGCTGGACGCCGATCCGCTCGGGCTCCAGGAGCTGCGCGATCTTGGCGCGGTCCGCCAGGTCGGGGCAGGCCGGGTAGCCGAGCGAGTAGCGGCACCCCTGGTACTCGGTGCGGAACATGCCGTCCATCGCGGACGGATCGCTGCCGTCGATGCCGAGCTCGGTGCGGACGCGGGCGTGCCAGTACTCGGCGAGTGCCTCGGCCAACTGCACCGACAGGCCGTGCAGTTCGAGGTAGTCGCGGTAGGAGTCGGAGGCGAACAGCTCGGCGGTCGCCTCACCGATCTTCGATCCGACGGTGACGACTTGGAGGCCGACGACGTCGGTCTCGCCAGACTCCTCGGGGCGGAAGAAGTCGGCCAGGCAGAGGCGGCGGCCGCGGCGCTGGCGCGGGAAGGTGAAGCGGGTCCGCTCGTTACCCGCGTCGTCCAGGATGATCAGGTCGTCACCCTTGGACACACAGGGGAAGTAGCCGTGGACCACGGCCGCTTCGAGCAGGTTCTCCGTGCGCAGCCGGTCGAGCCACATGCGCAGTCGCGGCCTGCCCTCGGTCTCGATGGTGTCGCCCTTGAGTCCCCACTGGCCCTTGAACAGCGCGGCCTCGTCGAGCCAGGACGCGTACTCCTTGAGCTGGATGCCCTTGACCACGCGGGTGCCCCAGAACGGCGGCTCGGGGGTCGGATTGTCGACGGCGACGTCCGAGCGGCCGACATCCTGCGGCTCTTCGAGGACCAACTCCCGCTTGGGCACCCGGCGCTGCCTCAGCTCGGGCAGGGTGGCGCCGGGGACGCCGCGCTTGACCGCGATGAGGGCGTCCATCAGGCGCAGGCCCTCGAACGCGTCGCGGGCGTAACGGACTTCGCCCTCGTAGATCTCGTGCAGGTCCTGCTCGACATACGCCCGGGTCAGCGCGGCG
>NZ_JBUEGE010000043.1:0-3471 GCF_054963755.1 Streptomyces sp. EDA2-14 | reverse complement strand
CCTACCAGATCCGTTTTCCGTTCCGTTCCCGGTTCGGAATTCATTTCCGGTGGCCGCTGGAGGGCCTTTGCCTTTCGGCGGTGCCGACTTTATCAGAAGATTTGGGCCGGTCTGACCGACTCAGGGTTTCCGATTAATCGGGGGGGCTTCTCGAATAATTGAATTTCGTGAAGCGCGCTAGATGCTAACCGTTGCGGTCGAACTTGTCTAGTTCGGGGCAACTGTTCGAATCTACCTCCCCGTTCCGTCCGTGTCAACGGTCTTTCCGGGGCGAAGAGGAGACTAGCAGCTCAGCAGGGCCGCTCGCACATCAGGCGGCCGTCGGCAGGAGCGCGCTGCGCTCGTCCGGGGCCACGTCGCCCGTCTCGCCCTCACGGGCCGCTCGGCCGCCAAGGACGTAGACGTAGGTCAGGAACGCCAGCTCTGCCGCGATGCCGATGCCGATGCGGGCCCAGGTCGGGAGGCCGGAGGGGGTGACGAAGCCTTCGATGGCTCCGGAGATGAAGAGGACAAGGGCAAGGCCGATGGCCATGCCAATGGCTGCTCGGGCCTCTTCGGCGAGGGCCGTTCTGCGGGTGCGTGGGCCCGGATCGACAACCGTCCATCCGAGACGGAGACCGGTACCTGCCGCTACGAAGACCGCGGTCAGTTCGAGCAGACCGTGCGGGAGGATCAGGCCCAGGAACGTGTCGAGGCGGCCGACGGAGGCCATGAGGCCGATGCCCACACCTACGTTGAGCATGTTCTGGAAGAGGATCCACAGGACAGGCAGGCCCAGGAAGACGCCCAGGACCAGGCACATGGCGGCGGCCTGGGCGTTGTTCGTCCAGACCTGGGCGGCGAACGACGCGGCGGGATGGCTCGAGTAGTACGTCTCGTACTGGCCTCCGGGGCGGGTCATCTCGCGGAGCTCGGAGGGGGCCGCGATGGAGGCCTGCACGTCGGGGTGCGTGCCGATCCACCAACCTATGAGCGCGGCTATCGCGGTCGAGATCAGCGCGGTGGGCACCCACCAATGGCGCGCTCTGTAGACCGCTGCCGGAAAACCGTGGGTCAGGAAGTGCGCCACGTCGCGCCAAGAAGCGCGGCGGGTGCCTGTCACAGCACTACGCGCGCGTGCCACGAGTTGGGTGAGGCGGCCGGTCACCCGAGGGTCCGGGGCACTCGACTGGATGAGTGAGAGATGGGTGGCAGTGCGCTGGTAGAGGCTCACCAGCTCGTCCGCCTCCGGGCCGGTGAGCCGGCGCCGACGGCGCAGCAGAGCGTCCAGGCGGTCCCACTCGGCTCGGTGGGCGGACACGAAGACGTCGAGGTCCATCCGGTCTGCTGCTCCTCGCTTTTCCGGCACCCATACGGCGCGATGGGCCTTCAGCTTGGCAGACTGGCGGTTCCTGGGGCAGTCCGTTGAAGGGTGGGTGGCCGGCGTGAGTGAGCTGGTGACGGGTGAGGCGGTGGCGCTTGAGCTGCGGCCGGCCAAGTTGCCGAGTCGGGCGCTTGCCGTGCTCATCGATCTGGCGGTGGCGTTCGCCGTCTACATCACGGTGACCATGGTGTTCGCGGCTGCCACCTCGTCGCTGGACGACGCCGCGGTCGCGGCCGTCGCGGTGGCGACGTTTCTGTTGGTGCTGGTCGGGATTCCGATCGCCGTGGAGACCTTGAGCCATGGGCGGTCGCTGGGGAAGCTGGCGTGCGGCCTGCGCGTCGTGCGGGACGACGGCGGGCCGATCCGGTTCCGGCACGCGTTGGTGCGGGGAGCCGTCGGGGTCGTGGAGATCCTCATGACCTTCGGGGTCGTGGCCTGCATTGCTTCGCTGGTGTCTGCGCGGGGCCGCCGGGTCGGGGACGTGTTCGCCGGGACCCTCGTCGTGCGGGAAAGGGTGCCGGCCGGGCAGATGGCGTTCGTGCCGCCTCCCCCTCCGTGGCTGGTGGGGCGGTTCGCCGAGCTGGATCTTTCGGCCGTGCCCGAGGGGCTTTGGCTCGCGGTGCGGCAGTACCTGACGCGGATGGGGCAGTTGGATCCGCAGGTCGGGTGGGGAATGGCCGAGCGGCTCGCGGGCGAGCTCGCCGCGCACACCGGGGCGCCTGTGCCGACCGACATGCCGCCCGCCGCGTTCCTGGCGGCGGTGACTCATGAGCGGCAGTCGCGAGAGGCACAGCGGGCGTTCGGCGCGAACGCTGCGGGGGCCGCGCCGCACGCGACTCCGCCCGTTCCACCAGCGCCTGCGGCTGGACCTGCGCCGGGGCCGGCCCACTCCCCCGCTTACCAGCCGAGCCCGCCCCCGCACTCGTACCCGGCCACAGCCCCGGCTCCGGCTCCGGCTCCGGCTCCGGTCGACAACCCCCCGGCAGGATCCGGAAGTTCGGACGGGCCGGCCACCGGGTTCGTTCCGCCGGCCTGAGCCGGCGATCTCAGCGGAATACCGACGGCGGGTTCTCGAGGTCCTCCAGCTCGATGCCGGGGGCCGCGAGGACCACGTCGCCGCTGATGTGGACCGACTGCTGCTCCCCCGTGTCCAGGGCTGTGACCTGGTATTCGTCCACGGTCAGAGGTCCGTTGTCAGTGGCGTGTGCTTCGCTGTTCAGCAAGGTCCAGGACTGGTCCAGAGTGCGCGGCGCCAGCACGGGATCGGTCAGGGCCACGAGGCGGACGCGGGTCGGAGGGGAAGCGGGGGTGAGACCGAGCAGTCGAGCGGTGGCGATGAGGAACGCGGGGGATGTTCCCGTGAACGCGTGCGCGGGAGCGTTTCCTTCGGTGGCGTGAGTGCCGGTGGGGTCGGTGCGGACCCAGGTGACGCCGTCCAGGGCGGCACCTCGCACCTGCCAGCTCGAGGCATTCACTTCGAGGCGGATGGGGCGGCCGAGTTCGTCGAGGGCGAGGTCGATCGAGCCGGCGTGGTCGCCGGAGGGGGTGGTCCGTTGCGCTACGTAGCGCCAGCCGGAAGGGCCGGGCGCGCACTGGAAGTGCTCTTCACCGAGGGGGGTGTGATCGTGCAGATCGTGGAGCGAATAACGGCCGCGGGGCATGGCGTTCGTGGGGTCCTCTGTCTGGCCTGGTGACGGCCGCCGTCGTGCGGGGCGGGCGGGCGTCGTAGGACGTGTCCACCGTAGCCAGCGGTGTGCGCGGACAAGGGACAGGCCCCCGACACGGGGGTGCGGGGGCCTGTCCTGCGAGACGGTCAGCCGACGAGCGGCTGGTACCCGTGCTCAGTAGCGGTAGTGGTCCGGCTTGTACGGGCCCTCGACCTCGACACCGATGTACGCCGCCTGCTCCGGACGCAGCTCGGTCAGCTTCACACCGAGCGAGTCCAGATGCAGGCGGGCGACCTTCTCGTCCAGGTGCTTGGGCAGCACATACACGTCGGTCGGGTACTCCGACTGCTTCGTGAACAGCTCGATCTGCGCCAGCGTCTGGTCCGCGAAGCTGTTGGACATCACGAACGACGGGTGACCCGTCGCGTTGCCCAGGTTCAA
>NZ_JBUEGE010000042.1:0-5150 GCF_054963755.1 Streptomyces sp. EDA2-14 | reverse complement strand
CGTACCGAAGAGGTACAGGATCAGGTCCTGGTCGAGCGTGATGCGGCCGAAGTCCATGGCGACCGTCGTGGTCGTCTTGTCCCCCGTGTGAGTGAGGTCGTCGATGCCCGCCGAAGCGGACGTCATGACGGCCTCGGTGCGCAGCGGGTTGATCTCGGAGACGGCGCCCACGAACGTCGTCTTGCCGACGCCGAAACCACCTGCCACCACGATCTTCGCCGATGTGGTGGAACGGCTTGGAGCAGCCGGCCCTCCGCTAGAGCTTGCGAAGTCCACTGAGCACCCTTTCGAGCAATGTCACGTCTGGCTGGCCGCCGGCGCTCTCGTCGCCGCCGGGCTGATGGATGGCGACCAGTCCCGCCTCCGCGAGGTCGGCGACGAGGATCCTGGCCACACCGAGGGGGATCGTCAGGAGGGCCGAGATCTCGGCCACCGACTTGATCTCTCGGCACAGATTGCAGATCCGCTGGTGCTCGGGCAGCTGGCCCTGGAGCTGGTGCGGCTGCGCTGTGGTGTGCACCAGCGCCTCGATGGCGAGCTGGTAGCGCGGCCTGGTGCGGCCGCCCGTCATGGCGTACGGGCGCACCAGCGGGTTGTTCTTCGCGGCGGGTGCGGGATTCGCGTCGGGACGCGGCTGCGGCTGCACGGGCTGGATGCGGGGCGCGGGCGGCTGGTCGTAGGGACCGGGCTGCCGGGTCGGTCGGGCGTGGTTCGCCGACGACGGGGAAGACGGGAAGTTGTACCGGTTCTGCGACCCGTCGTCGCCCATGCCTGCCTGGCCCCGCCCCTGGCCGTGGCCGTAGGGCGGCCAATGAGCCGACGAACCGCTCGGGGGTGTTGCTGAACCAGACACGAACTTCCTCCTCCGACTGCGCTGGGCACCATCACTGTGGAGCCGCGTCCCGAAACCTTACGGCCCCGGGACGCGAATACGCACTGCCTGTCTGTTAGTTGAGAAGGCTTCCCTGAAGCTCCGCCCGCAGGTCCGGCGTGAGAACCGAACCCGCTCGGTCGACAAGAAGGGCCATCTCGTACCCAACGAGGCCAATGTCCGCCTCGGGGTGTGCAAGGACGGCGAGAGAAGAGCCGTCCGAGATGGACATGATGAAGAGGAATCCTCGCTCCATCTCCACAACAGTCTGGTTCACCGGGCCGCCTTCGAAGATGCGGGAGGCGCCCGCGGTCAACGAGGTCAGACCCGAGGCGACGGCCGCCAGCTGGTCGGCGCGGTCGCGGGGGAACCCTTCGGACATCGCCAGAAGGAGTCCGTCGGCGGAGACCACCACCGTGTGGGACACCCCTGGGGTGTTGTCCACGAAGTTGGTGATCAACCAGTTCAGGTTCTGTGCCGCCTGGCTCATCGGGCTCACACTAACGCTCCTGGTTGTAGGTGCTGTCAGGGCCGAAGCCCTGGCCGTTCGTATCACTGCTGCCCTCGCTGCGTCCCCGCTGTACGCCGCGACGCAGGTTGCTGAGCCTGCCCCTGACGTCCTCGGGGGCGCGGGAGACCTGGGGTCCGCCCTGCGGCGTCGACTCCGCCGTGCCCTCGACCAGGTTGGCCCTGGGCACCCGGCGCGGCAGCCCGGACGCGGTGACCCCGCCCGCCTTCGGCTTCCTGAGCTGCTCGGCGCGCTCCCACCGGGCGTCGTTGGCCGAACGCCAGGTGGTGTCCTCGTCGGAGCGGGTCTCGGGGGCCTGCGGGGAGGCCGGGGCGGGCTCCTGCGGGGCCCCGCCGCCGCGCCGCGGCAGACCGGCGTCGGTCAGCGCGTTGGGGGCGGAGGGGGCCGGCCCTGTCGGATCCGCCGAAGGGACCGCACCGTGTCCGTCGAAGCCTACGCGTTCCCGGTCCCCCGCGGCAGTGCCCGGAGCGGATTCCGCTTCGGGACCGAACGGGCCCTGGAAATCGCCCTGGTAGGGCTCACGGCCCTGCCAGTCGGCCTGCGGCGCGGACGGCTCGAAGGGGTTGTACGGCTCCTGCCGGGCCTCCGCATAGCCGTCCTGCGGGGCGAACCCGGAGGCGGCGAAGCCGTCGGGCCGACCGTTGTCGTGGCGGGGCTGCACGGGGACGAAGCCGTCGAAACCGCCCTGCTGCCGGTCGTCGAAACCACCCTGCTGCGGGCCGTCGTAGCCGGACTGGCGCTCGTCGTAGACGCCCTGCTGCGGCTCGTCGTACGCGAGCTGCCGCCCGTCGTCGTACGGGGCCTGTCGGGTGTCGTACGCGTTCTGCTCGGGGAAGGGCGGACGGTCCTGCTGCGGCTGCTGTGGCTGGAACTCGTCACGGAAGAGCGGGCGCTCCTGCGGGGCCCGGTCGGGCTCCTGCTGCTGCGCCTCCAGGGCCGCACGGCGCTCCTCGCGCAGGAGGGAACGGCCGACCGGGTCCAATTCGCGGGCATCGTCCGGAACTTGGTACCGGCTGTCGTCGAAGCCGAGCTCGGCGGCCGTGCGCAGCGGGGAGTGCTCGAACGCGGCCTGCTTCGGGATCATCGTCGAGACGGTGAACTCGGACTCCTCGATGCGGTCGCCGCCACCGTGCGTGATCACCTCGGGGAGCATGACCAGCGACGTCGTGCCCGCCTGCTCGCCCGAGGGGCGCAGCTGGACGCGGATGCCGTGCCGGTCGGACAGGCGGCCGACCACGAACAGGCCCATGCGCTGGGAGATCGCGGCGTCCACGGTCGGCGGGTTGGCCAGCTTGTGGTTGATGTCCGCGAAGTCCTCGGCGGTGAGGCCGATGCCCTTGTCGTGGATCTCGATCATGACGCGGCCGTCGGGGAGACGGGTCGCGGTGACCCGGACCTTGGTCTGCGGGGAGGAGAACGTCGTCGCGTTCTCCAGGAGCTCGGCGAGCAGGTGCACGAGGTCGGTGACCGCGCGGCCGTGGATCTCGGCCTCGGGGACGCCGGCCAGTTCGATGCGCTCGTACTGCTCCACCTCGGAGGTCGCGGCGCGCAGCACGTCGACCAGCGGGACCGGCTGGTCCCAGCGGCGGCCGGGCTCCTCGCCCGCGAGGACCAGGAGGTTCTCGCCGTTGCGGCGCATACGGGTCGCGAGGTGGTCCAGGCGGAAGAGGTTCTCCAGCTGGTCCGGGTCGGCCTCGTTGTTCTCCAGGTCGGTGATGAGGGTCAGCTGGCCCTCGATCAGCGACTGGTTGCGGCGCGACAGGTTGGTGAAGATCGCGTTGATGTTGCCCCGGAGCAGCGCCTGCTCGGCGGCGAGCCGGACGGCCTCGCGGTGCACCTGGTCGAAGGCGCGGGCGACCTCGCCGATCTCGTCGGTGGTGGTGATCGGGATGGGCTGTACGCGGGTGTCCACCCGGCCCGGCTCGGCGCGCGAGAGCTGGTCGACCAGCATCGGCAGGCGCTGCTCGGCCACGTCGAAGGCGGCGGAGCGCAGCCGGCGCATGGAGCGGGACATCTGCCGGGCCATCTGGCCGGCGAGCAGGAACGCGGCGAGCAGCGCGACCAGCACGGCGGCACCGGTGATGATCGCCTGACGCTTGGCGTCGGCGGCGATTCCGGAGGCCTCGTTCACGGCCTTGGTCGCGAGGTCCGACTCGATCGTGCGATAGGCGTCGAACTTCGCGGTGTTGACCGCCCACCAGTTCTGCGGGGTCACGCCCTTCTGGGCGAGCGCGAGCCGGCTGCTCGGCTGGGTGTTCGGCAGCGCCACCACGGCCGCGACCATCTTGGTGGTCTCCGGCGGCGGGGTGTACGAGGGGTTCTTGGCCTTGGCCGCGGCGGCCTGCTTGGCGCCGTCGGTCTTCAGCTTCTTGACCGTGTCCTCAAGCTTCTTCAGGTCCTCGGGCGTGCCACCGCCCTTGTACTCCTCGATGGCGATGTTCTCGAGGTAGGCGTAGCTGCCGAGCGCGGTGCGCTGCCGGTTGAGGCTGGTGGCGCTCGTGCCCGGCTTCACCAGGAGGTGCATGCCGATGGACCGCTCCAGCGACAGCGCGGCCTTGGAGAGGGAGATCGCGTAGACGGTGCGGCCGTAGCTGGTGATGTTGCCGGTGCCCAGGCCCAGCTCGTTGGCGAACTCCATCAGCGGGTGCTGGATGGCGACGTAGCCCTCTTCGGTCTGTACGCCGGGGAGCTTGGACGTGTAGGCGGCGGCGCGCAGCTTCTTGAGGCCGGGCTCGACCTCCGTGAACTGCGCCATGCGCCGCTCGAGGCCTTCCTTCTGCGGCATGTTCTCGGCCGCGGCGTGGAACTTCTCGGCGGCGGCGTCCGTGGCCGCGCGGGCCTTGGCGACCTTGGGGTCGTCCGGCTTGCCCTGGAGCAGGGGAGCGGCGGTGACGTCGCGCTCCTCGATGAGGCGGTTGCCGTACGTCAGCGAGGCCTGCACGAGACGTGCGGTGCTCTCGGCGTCCTCGGCCTCCTGCCAGGTGTCGATCGAGTTGGCCACCTGGAACCCACCCATGACCAGACCGACGACCACGGGTATGAGAAGGATGGCGTTCAGCTTGGCAGGTACACGCCAGTTACGGGGTGACATCCGGCCACCCGACGGCGCCGGCGCCGCGGCTTCGGCCGCCGGTGCGGTCCGCGCCGCATCGCGCGGGGGCGGGGTGAAGTTGCCCCGCGCCGAGACCGGCTCGGGACTGTTCTTGCTTCGCCTCACTCGACCAACAACCTCTCGGCGTCGGCACCTACGTTGTGCCGCTGTGTGTCCTCAGGCCCGTTGCTACTGGGCAGTTCAGCGCATTCCAGCACGTCAAGAGGCGCACCTCCAAACAGTCGGAAGCGGAAGCTCCGCGTGACACACGCCCCAGATAAAACGGTCATAAAGAGCGAGCCCCGCCAAAAGGCGGGGCTCTTGTGAGCGCAGCGGAACCGGGTGTGCGCGACGTGTGTCGGTGCCCTGGGAATTCTCTTTCGAAACGTTATGAACACCACGGCCCGGCGTGTCAAAGGCCACAGAGGGCTCCACAGGGGCTACGACAACTGCCGTACGGATCTGGCCACTTGGTGACCGAGATCCGACGCTTCTCGACCGGGGTCGATTACTTCAGGCGGGCCATGAGGGCGTGCTCCACCAGCGTGATCAGGCCGCTCTTCGCATCGGCGCGGTGCCGGGCATCGGTGGTGATGATCGGGGTGTCCGGGCCGATCTGCAGGGCCTCGCGCACCTCTTCGGGAGCGTACGGCTGGTGC
>NZ_JBUEGE010000041.1:0-7269 GCF_054963755.1 Streptomyces sp. EDA2-14 | reverse complement strand
CACCACCTCGTAGGCCTTGAAGTTGGTGTACGGGCCCTCGCCGAAGCCCTTGATGGAGGCGTAGATGATGCGGGGGTTGATCTCCTGGATGCGGTCCCAGGTGAAGCCCATCCGGTCCACCGCACCCGGACCGAAGTTCTCCACCATGACGTCCGAGCGGCGGATCAGCTCCGTGAGGATCTCCTTGCCGCGCTCCGACTTGGTGTTCAGCGTGATGCTCCGCTTGTTGGAGTTGAGCATCGTGAAGTAGAGGGAGTCGACGTCCGGCACGTCACGCAGCTGCTTCCGCGTGATGTCACCGGTCGGCGCCTCCAGTTTGACGACGTCCGCACCCAGCCACGCCAGCATCTGCGTCGCGGACGGACCCGACTGAACGTGCGTCATGTCGAGGACGCGCACGCCCTCAAGAGCCTTGGTCATGATCAACCCCACGTCTCGTTGTCCGTGCAGAGTTAAAAGGTCGGTACAAACATTTGTCCGGCCCCTGGACACCCAGCCACCCAGTGAGGGATAACCCTCTTCATACAGTATTCGTCGACTGTATGCAATAACCGGCGAGCGCGTTCGTCTGTGCGCGACCGCCGGGGCACAGGCCCGGATCACCGCACATGAAGCAACGAAGCTCTGTGAGGGAACGCCTGATATGACCTTGAACCACAACGCAACAGAGCCGCCCGCGTATCGCGAGGTCACCGACGCCCGCGGCCGCGTCTACCGGATCGGCGAGTCGGACCGCGACATCCTCGGCCACTCCCGGCAGTTGATGGTGTATCTGCCCTGGATCGCCATGATGGGCATCAGCGTCTTCGAGTACGCCTACGGCTCGGCCGAGGACACACTGTCCACCGCACACCACTGGACCCAGTCCAACACCTTCTGGATCCTCAGCGTCTGGATCTTCTTCCAGGCAGGTGTCTCCTTCCCCGCCGGATGGCTGCGGGAGAAGGGGATTCTGACGGCCCGTCGGGCCATGTTCATCGGCTCGTTCCTGTGCCTGATCGGGTTCCTGGCCCTCTCGCACATCCACGACGTGCTCGTCGCGATCCTCGGATTCGGGGTCGTCGGCGGCATCGGTTCCGGGCTGATCTACTCGACCTGCGTCAACATGGTCGGCAAGTGGTTCCCCGAACGCAAGGGCGGCAAGACCGGGTTCGTCAACGGCGGCTTCGCCTACGGCTCGCTGCCGTTCATCTTCATCTTCAACTACGCCTTCGACACGTCGAACTACCAGACCGTGCTCGACCTCGTCGGCCTGTACGTGATGGTCGTGGTGTTCGTCTGCGCCTTCTTCTTCAAGGACCCGCCGAAGAACTGGTGGCCCGCGCACATCGACCCCCTGGCCCAGGGCGGCTCCGGGAAGAGCGCGGCGAGCCTCGCCAAGAACCCGCCCGCCGTACGGCAGTTCACGCCCATGGAGGCCATCAGGACGGGCATGCTGCCGCTGATGTGGGTCGCCCTCGTGATCAGTGCCGGTGTCTCGATCTTCGGCATCTCCTTCCAGGTCGACTACGCCAAGGAGGTCGGCTTCGGCCCGCTCGTCGCCGCCTCCTCGATGGGTGTCATGGCGGTCATCAACGGCATCGGCCGCGGCGTCGTGGGCTGGGCCTCCGACAAATGGGGCCGCAAGCCGACGCTCGTGATGGTCATCCTGGTGCTCGGGCTCGCCCAGTTCGGTGTCATCTGGGCCGGCGACCTGCACAGCGAGGCACTGTTCCTGGTCTTCGCGTTCCTCTCGGGATTCGGCGGCGGCGCGTTCTATCCGCTGTTCGCGGCGCTCACGCCGGACTACTTCGGGGAGAACTACAACGCCTCCAACTACGGCCTCGTCTACAGCGGCAAGCTGGTCAGCGGCCTGTTCGGCGGCGGCATGGGCTCCATGGTGGTCTCCGCGTGGGGCTACAACGGTGCCTACGCGCTGGCCGGCGGGACCTCGCTGATCGCCGCGGTGATCGCGATGACGCTGCACCAGCCGGGCCGCCCGAAGAAGGGCAGCCAGGCCGCGGTGCCGCAGCCACAGGCGGCGACCTGAGACACCTTCCCCTTCCGCTCGTCAGTGAGGCGGTGGCCCGGCGCGGGTCACCGCCTCGCGCGCTGGTGGTACGACGTGCGGGTGTGCTCGGTGTGCGCCCGCATGACCGACGCCGCCCTGGCCTCGTCCCGGTCGGCGAGCGCCGCGATCAGCTCGCGGTGCTCGGCCCAGGACTGGTGTCCGCGCTGCCGCGCCACCGGGGTGTAGTACCAGCGCACCCGGCGGTCGACCTGGGCGGCCAGTTCGGCGAGGACCGAGTTGGCCGCCAACTCCATGACCTTGCCGTGCAGTTGCGCGTTGAGCGCCACAGCCGCCTCCACGTCGTCCGCGGCGACCGCCCGCTCCCCCGCCTCGCACAGCTCCTCAAGCGCGGCGACGGCGGCGGCGTCGGCCTTTCCCGCGGCGAGCCGCACCGCCTCGGTCTCCAGGAGCTGGCGGACCGTCAGCAGCTGGTCCGCCTCGTCCTCGGTCGGCTCGTGCACGAACGCGCCCTGCGCGGGCCGCAGATCGACCCACCCCTCGGTGCTCAGCCGCTGCAGCGCCTCCCGTACGGGCTGCCTCGACACCCCGAGCTGCGCCGCGAGTTCGGTCTCGACGAGGTGGGCGCCCGGCGGCAGGGTGCGGGTGATGATGAGTTCGAGCAGCGCGCCGTAGACCCGCTCGCGCAGCGGTCCCGGCCGGTCCAGCTTGGGCACCGCACCCTGTGGCAGTCCTGCGGTCGGCAACATCGCGGCCCCTTCCCCCAGTACGTGTTGTCCTAGTGCTTGCCGAGGCCAATCCCAGCCTGTACACAATATCCCGTCGACACATCGTGTGCGCGGGGCGAGCGAAAGCCCGCCCCGCGGCACGGCGGCGGGGTTCACGTGCGGCGGGGAGCGCCCCCTGCGTCGTGCGGGGCCCCGCCGCAGCTGCGTCGAGGTCAGGGCATGAGCTGGTACTCGGGGAAGTTGCCCGGCAGCCGCTCCCCCGCCGGCCCCTCGGTCACCGCGCGGACCAGCAGCTCGCCGCCGACGAAGGCGCCGCGCCAGGACGCCCCGAACCCGCCGAACAGCTCGTCCCGGTCCCCGCGCGAACGCGCCTTTCCATGGCCGACCTTGAACGCCCGGATCTGCGGGGCGAGCCGCTCGTACGTCGCCTCGTCGTCGGTGGAGAGCGTGGCGACGAGGGCGCCGTTGGAGGCGTTCATCGCGGCGAGGAGCTCCGCCTCCGTGTCCACCAGGACGATGGTGTCGACCGGTCCGAACGGCTCGGCGTGGTGCAGCGGCGAGGACGGCGGCGGACCGAGCAGCGTCACCGGATGGACGTACGCGCTGGTGTCCTGGCCCGGCAGGAACAGCGCCGGGTCGGGGGCGCCGCGGTGCAGCGGGACGGCCCCGCGGTCGATCGCCTCCGCGACCTGGTCGCCCAGCTCCTTCGCCTTCGCCGCGTTGATCAGCGGCCCGAAGTCCAGCGCCGGGTACGGGTCGTCGGGGTGCTCGACGGCCAGCGGGTGGCCGACGCGCAGCGTGCGCACGGCGGGCAGGTATGCGGCGAGGAAGTCGTCGAAGGCCTCGCGCTGGACGACGAACCGGGGGTAGGCGGTGCAGCGCTGCTTGCCGTAGTCGAAGAGCTTGGGGATCGCCGCCGTCAGCTTCTCCCAGTCGGTGAAGTTCCAGATGCCCCAGGTGTTGAGGCCCTCCTGCTCCAGGATGTGCCGCTTGCCGAGGTCGGCGACGTCCGTGGCGACCGCCGCGCCCGTGTCCCGGCCGCCGACGAAGGACACGCAGCCGATCTCCGGCGCCCGCACCAGCGCCTCGGAGAGCTGTCCGCCGCTGCCGCTGACGAGCGTGACGGGGATGCCCTCGCGGGCTGCGAGCGCGCAGGCCAGGGTGAGGCAGGAGACGCCGCCGTCGGTCGGCGTCTTGGAGATGACCGCGTTCCCGGCCAGCGCCTGCACCAGCAGGGCGTGCGCGAGCACGCTCATCGGGTAGTTCCAGCTCGCGATGTTGGAGACCGGGCCGGCCAGCGGGGTGCGCTCGCCGTCGCCGAGCATGTCGTCGATGCCGTCGACGTACCAGCGCACGCCGTCGATGGCACGGTCCACGTCGGCCTGCGCGAGCCGCCACGGCTTGCCGATCTCCCAGACCAGGAGCAGGGCGAGGAGTTCGCGGTGCTCGGTCAGCGCGTCGAGGGTCGCGGCGACCCGCGCCCGCCGTTCGGGCAGCGGGATGTGCCGCCAGGCGCGGTGCTGGTCGAGGGAGGCGCGGACGGCCCGGTGGGCGGTGTCGGCGTCGAGTCGGGGCGGGCCCGCGATGGGGCTGCCGTCGACGGGGCTGGTGGCGGGCAGGGCGCGGCCGTCGGCCTGCCAGGCGCCGTTCCACAGGTTCAGGACGCGGTCGTCGCGGAAGGCCTCCGGGGCGACGGCGAGGCAGCGCCGCCAGGCGTCGGCCCAGGACGTACCGGACTTGAGGGTGGGCGTGTTGAGGGTGGTTGCCATGGTTCTGTCTCCGCTCACGGTGCACAGTCGTTGCGGGGTACTGGATGGCTGGTGGTGCTGTGGACGGGAGGTGCCCACTGGGCACCTCCCGTATGCCAAGAACCGTACGAGGATGGCGCGTTGAGCCCTATGAAAAGCGTCACGCCCCGTCGGCGAGGCGGTCGAGCACGAGGCGGGCCGTCTCCGTCGGCGTCGAGCCGACACGGACGCCGGCCGCTTCGAGCGCCTCCTTCTTGGCCTGCGCGGTGCCGGACGAGCCGGAGACGATGGCACCGGCGTGGCCCATCGTCTTGCCCTCGGGCGCGGTGAATCCGGCGATGTAGCCGACGACCGGCTTGGTGACGTGCTCGCGGATGTACGCCGCGGCGCGCTCCTCGGCGTCGCCGCCGATCTCCCCGATGAGCACGACGAGTTCGGTCTCGGGGTCGGCCTCGAACGCTTCGAGGCAGTCGATGTGGGTGGTGCCGATGACGGGGTCGCCGCCGATGCCGACACACGTGGAGAAGCCTATGTCACGCAGCTCGTACATGAGTTGGTAAGTGAGGGTGCCGGACTTGGAGACGAGTCCGATGCGGCCCGGCTTGGTGATGTCGGCCGGGATGATGCCGGCGTTCGAGGCGCCGGGCGAGATGAGGCCGGGGCAGTTGGGCCCGATGACGCGGGTGCCCTTCTGCCGCGCGTACGCGTGGAACGCGACGGCGTCGTGCACCGGGATGCCCTCCGTGATGACGACGGCGAGCGGGATGCGCGCGTCGGCCGCCTCGGTCACGGCGCCCTTGGCGAAGGCGGGCGGCACGAAGACGACGGTGACGTCGGCCCCGGTGGCCGCCATGCCCTCGGCGACGCCGCCGAAGACCGGGACGGCGCGGCCGTCGAGGTCGACGCTCTGCCCGGCCTTGCGGGGGTTGACGCCGCCGACGACGTTCGTACCGGCCTGGAGCATGCGGCGGGTGTGCTTCATGCCCTCGGCGCCGGTCATGCCCTGGACGAGGACCTTGCTCTCCTTGGTCAGGTAGATGGCCATGTCCCGGCTCCTTAGGTGAGGTTGAGGGCGAGGTCGGCGGCCCGGCGTGCGGCGCCGTCCATGGTGGTGGCCTGTTCGACCAGCGGGTGCGCCCGTTCTTCGAGGATGGCCCGGCCGCGCGCGGCGTTGTTGCCGTCGAGGCGGACGACGAGCGGCTTGGTCAGCCGGACGTGTTCCAGGGCCTGGACGATGCCGTCGGCGACCGCGTCGCAGGCGGTGATGCCGCCGAAGACGTTGACGAAGACGGACCTGACGGCGGAGTCGGAGAGGATGACGTCGAGGCCGTCGGCCATGATCTGCGCGGAGGCGCCGCCGCCGATGTCGAGGAAGTTGGCGGGTTTCGCGCCGCAGCCCGCGACCACGTCGAGGGTGGACATGACGAGCCCGGCGCCGTTGCCGATGACGCCGACCTCGCCGTCGAGCTTCACGTAGTTGAGCCCCTTGGCGGCGGCGCGGGCCTCCAGTGGTTCGTCGCGCGTGGCCTCCTGTTCTCCCCAGCGGGCGGTGCGGAAGCGGGCGTTGTCGTCGAGGGTGACCTTGCCGTCGAGGGCGAGGATCTGCCCCTGCGCGGTGCGCACGAGCGGGTTCACCTCGACGAGCAGCGCGTCCTCGCGGGTGAGGACGTCCCAGAGTCGTACGAGGACGTCGACGGTCTGCGGCGGCAGGCCGGCCGCCTCGGCGATGCGGGCCCCGACGGCGGAGGTGACGCCGACCGCCGGGTCGATGGGAATGCGGGCGACGGCCTCGGGCCGGGTGGCGGCGACCTCCTCGATCTCCATGCCGCCCTCGGCTGAGGCGATGGCGAGGAAGGTGCCGGCCGCGCGGTCGAGGACGTAGGAGACGTAGAACTCGGTCTCGATGTCGACGGGTTGGGCCAGCATCACCGTGCGCACGGTGTGGCCCTTGATGTCCATGCCGAGGATCTGGTGCGCCGTCAGTTCGGCGGCGGCCGGGTCGGCGGCGAGCTTGACGCCGCCCGCCTTGCCGCGGCCGCCGGTCTTCACCTGGGCCTTGACGACGACGCGACCGCCGAGCCGACGCGCGATCTCCCGTGCCTCCTCGGCGGATTCGGTGACTTCGGCCCGCGGGACGGGGATGCCGTGCTCCGCGAACAGGTCCCTCGCCTGGTGTTCGTACAGGTCCATTTGCGGCTCCTGTCTCAGTTCCTGCTTCAGCCCCTGTCTCGGCTACGGAAAGGAAAAGTGCTGCACGCCCCCTGGACACCACCCACTCAATGCGGGATACCAGTTTTCATACAGTATTCGGCGACTGTATGCAATGTACGAGCCGACCGTGGACCAGTAGTGAGGTGAGTCGTTCGTGACCAAGGCACTCGAGGGTGTGCGCGTCCTGGACATGACCCATGTCCAGTCAGGCCCATCCGCCACCCAGATGCTGGCGTGGCTGGGTGCGGACGTCGTCAAGCTGGAGGCGCCGACCGGTGACATCACACGCAAGCAGCTGCGTGACATCCCGGACGTCGACTCCCTCTACTTCACGATGCTCAACTGCAACAAGCGGAGCATCACCCTGAACACCAAGACCGACCGCGGCAAGGAGCTGCTGACCGAACTCATCCGCCGGTCCGACGTGCTGGTGGAGAACTTCGGCCCCGGCGCGGTGGACCGGATGGGCTTCACCTGGGACCGCATCCAGGAGATCAACCCCCGCATCATCTACGCCTCCATCAAGGGCTTCGGCGAGGGCCCGTACACCAACTTCAAGGCCTACGAGGTCGTC
>NZ_JBUEGE010000040.1:0-11117 GCF_054963755.1 Streptomyces sp. EDA2-14 | reverse complement strand
GTTTGAGGTTCGCCGGCCTTACTAGAGATTTCGGATCGCCGACGTCCGTACCCCTCGTACCGAACGTCGACTGCCGAGCCCGTTTTCGTGCACGGGCCGGTGTGACGTACAGAGTGGCAAGTTCCACCGGAAATTGAACTTGCGTTTCACAGAGTGAGACGGGAGTATCGACGCATGGACAACAGTAGCGGCGTCGGCGTTCTGGACAAGGCAGCCCTTGTCCTGGGCGCCCTGGAGTCCGGACCCGCGACCCTCGCAGGCCTTGTCGCGGCCACCGGACTGGCAAGACCCACAGCTCACCGCCTCGCGGTGGCCCTGGAGCACCACCGCATGGTGGCGCGCGACATGCAGGGCCGTTTCATTCTCGGCCCGCGCCTCGCGGAACTCGCGGCGGCGGCCGGCGAGGACCGCCTCCTCGCGACGGCCGGACCGGTGCTCACGCACCTGCGGGACGTCACGGGCGAGAGCGCCCAGCTCTACCGCCGGCAGGGCGACATGCGTATCTGCGTCGCCGCGGCGGAGCGGCTCTCCGGGCTGCGGGACACGGTTCCGGTGGGCTCGACCCTCACGATGAAGGCGGGCTCCTCCGCGCAGATCCTGATGGCCTGGGAGGAGCCGGAGCGGCTGCACCGGGGCCTCCAGGGCGCCCGCTTCACGGCGACGGCGCTGTCGGGCGTACGGCGCCGCGGCTGGGCCCAGTCGATCGGCGAGCGCGAGCCGGGCGTCGCGTCCGTCTCTGCGCCCGTACGCGGCCCCTCGAACCGGGTCGTGGCCGCGGTCTCCGTCTCCGGGCCGATCGAGCGCCTGACGCGTCACCCGGGCCGGATGCACGCCCAGGCGATCATCGACGCCGCGGGCCGCCTCTCCGAGGCACTGCGCCGCACCGGCTGAGCCGGTCGCGCCCAACCCCTCTTCAACTCCTGCCCGTTCCCGGCCGGTCGCTTCAACGCCGCAGCGACCGGCCGGAGTTGTGCGCACCGGGCCTCAATTCCCGTACACGCGCACACGAAAAGACCCCTCCCTGATTCGGGAGGGGCCTCGATCGTTCGCGCGTACCCCCGACCGGATTCGAACCGGCGCTACCGCCTTGAGAGGGCGGCGTGCTAGGCCGCTACACAACGGGGGCGTGGATCATGCATGCTCTTAAACCGCACAGCTGCAGATCCGGGCTGGTCTACCAGGACTCGAACCTAGAATGACGGTACCAGAAACCGTAGTGTTGCCAATTACACCATAGACCACTGAAGTTCAAGGCCTTGCGGCCCAGAATCTCAATGCGTACCCCCGACCGGATTCGAACCGGCGCTACCGCCTTGAGAGGGCGGCGTGCTAGGCCGCTACACAACGGGGGCCCTAGCGATCCTGCATCAGGGTCGGTGGGAGCTACCCATACCGTCCCCGCGGGAAGGATCTGTACCCCCGACCGGATTCGAACCGGCGCTACCGCCTTGAGAGGGCGGCGTGCTAGGCCGCTACACAACGGGGGCATTGTGGATGCCATATCCACGGTTGCAGATGAGCTCTGCGAGCTGGCCTACCAGGACTCGAACCTAGACTAACGGAACCAGAAACCGTCGTGCTGCCAATTACACCATAGGCCACCGAAGCGCAATCCCCCGAAGGGATCTTGCTTGGCTTGCGCTTCCGGGCTCCGGCCTTTCGGCCCGCTCCCCTCGGCGCAGAAAGAACATTACCCGAAGGTGGACTGCGCTCCAAAACGGGTATCGGCCGACAACAGCGCGGGCAGTTGCCCAAGCCCTGTGATGCGTACGAGTTCGGGCCTGCCGCCCAGTTCAGCGCGGTCGAGCCAGATCCCGCCGAGCCCCGCCTCGACGGCTCCGCGGGCGTCCGTGTCCGGCTGGTCGCCGACGTACGCGATCTCGTGCGGCTCCAGGGACAGCTCCTCGCAGACGGCGTGGAAGGCGGCCGCCTCGGGCTTGGCGACGCCGAGTTCGGCTGCGCACAGCACGGCCTCGAAGCGGTCGCGCACGCCGAGGACGCGGAGCTTGCGGTCCTGGTTGTGCAGCGAGGAGTTGGACAGCACCGCGTGCCGGTAGCCGTCGGCGAGGGCGTCGAGGACCGGGACGGTGTCGGGAAAGAGGCTCCACGCGGCCTCGTAGTGCGTGAGATACCGGGCGAACCAGGCGTCGGCCTCGGCGTCCTCCATGCCGCGCCCCACGAAGCTGCGCACACGGTCCCGGCGCTGCCCCTCCCAGTCCGACTCCCCCGCCTCGAACCGCGCCCAGTGCTCCCTCGTGGCGGCCCGCCACCGCACGAGCGCCTCCTGCACACTCCCGAACCCCGCCAGCAGCCCCTCCGCATCAAGGTGGGCCCGCATCCCGGTGGTATCGGCCGTCGCGTAGTCGAAGATCGTGTCGTCGATGTCCCAGACGATGGCTCGAATAGGCATGCCACGACCGTACGGGCCACACAAACCCACCGCGAGACCGCACAACAGCCCCTACCCGCACGCCGCCACCGGCTGGGGGCTCGGGGGTCGTCCCCCGAAGAACACAGTGTCGATGTCCCAGACGATGGCTCGAATTGACATGCGACGACGGTAACGGCGAAAGACCCGGAAGCCGTTTGCTTCCGGGTCTTTCGGGGGGTACGTGTGGTTACGCGGTGAGCTTGGTCAGGGCCGCGTCGATGCGGGCGAAGGTCTTGTCCTTGCCCAGGATCTCCAGGGACTCGAAGAGGGGCAGGCCGACCGTGCGGCCGGTGACGGCCACGCGGACCGGGGCCTGGGCCTTGCCGAGCTTGAGGCCGTGGGCCTCGCCGGCGGCCAGGACGGCCTCCTTGAGGGACTCGGGCGAGCTCCAGTCGGCCGCGTCGAGCTTCTCGCGGGCCGTGCGCAGGAGGGCGTCGGAGCCCTCCTTCATGGCCTTGTTCCAGCTGGGCTCGTCGAAGACGGGCTCGGCGAGGAAGAGGAAGTCCACGTTGTCCGTGATCTCGGACAGGACCTTGACGCGGGTCTGGGCGTGCGGCGCGATCGCCGCCCACTTCGCCTCGTCGAAGTCCTCCGGGGCCCACGGCGCGACCGGCGCCTTCAGCCACGGCTCGCAGCGCGCCGCGAAGTCCTTCGGGTCGAGCAGGCGGATGTGGTCGCCGTTGATCGACTCGCACTTCTTGAGGTCGAAGCGGGCCGGGTTCGGCTGGACGTCCTTGACGTCGAAGGCGGCCACCATCTCGTCGATCGAGAAGATGTCGCGGTCGGCGGAGAGGGACCAGCCGAGGAGCGAGAGGTAGTTGAGCAGGCCCTCGGGGAGGAAGCCGCGCTCACGGTAGAGGTTGAGCGAGCTCTGCGGGTCGCGCTTGCTCAGCTTCTTGTTGCCCTCGCCCATGACGTACGGCAGGTGGCCGAACTCGGGCACCAGCTTGGCGATGCCCAGGTCCTGCAGCGCCCAGTAGAGAGCGATCTGCCGCGGGGTGGAGGAGAGCAGGTCCTCGCCGCGCAGGACGTGGGTGATCTCCATCAGGGCGTCGTCGACCGGGTTGACGAGCGTGTAGAGCGGCGCGCCGTTGGCGCGGACGATGCCGTAGTCCGGGACGTTCTCCGGCTCGTAGGAGATCTCGCCGCGGACCAGGTCGTTGAACGTGATCTTCGTGTCGGGCATCCGGAAGCGGACGATGGGCTTGCGGCCCTCCGCCTCGTACGCGGCCTTCTGCTCGGCGGTCAGGTCGCGGCAGTGGCCGTCGTAGCCGGACGGCTTGCCGGCGGCGCGGGCCGCCTCGCGGCGCTCGTCGAGCTCCTCGGTGGAGCAGTAGCAGGGGTACGCCCGGCCGGCCTCGACGAGCTTGTCGGCGACGTCCTTGTAGAGGTCCATCCGCTGCGACTGCCGGTACGGGGCGTGCGGGCCGCCGACCTCGGGGCCCTCGTCCCAGTCGAAGCCGAGCCAGCGCATCGCGTCGAGGAGCTGGTTGTACGACTCCTCGCTGTCGCGGGCCGCGTCGGTGTCCTCGATGCGGAAGACCAGGGTGCCCTGGTTGTGGCGCGCGAAGGCCCAGTTGAACAGGGCGGTGCGGACCAGGCCCACGTGGGGGTTACCGGTGGGCGAGGGGCAGAAACGGACGCGTACGGGTGCGCTAGCCACGCTTGACAACCTTGTTGGTGAGAGTGCCGATGCCTTCGATGCTGACGGCGACCTCGTCGCCGACGGCGAGCGGGCCGACCCCTTCGGGGGTGCCCGTGAGGATGACGTCGCCCGGGAGCAGCGTCATGGCCTCGGAGATGTTGACGACCAGGTCCTCGATGGACGTGATCATCTGCGAGGTGCGGCCGAGCTGTCGCTGCTGGCCGTTGACCGTGCACTGGATCGTGAGGTCGGAGGCCTGCTCCAGGGAGAGGTCGGTCTCGACCCAGGGGCCCAGCGGGCAGGACGTGTCGAAGCCCTTGGCCCTCGCCCACTGCTTCTCGCGCTTCTGCACGTCGCGGGCGGTGACGTCGTTGGCGGCCGTGTAGCCGAAGACGACGTCCTTGACGCGCTCGCGCGGGACCTCGCGGCACATGCGGCCGATGACGACGGCGAGCTCCGCCTCGTGGTGCAGCTCCTGCGAGAAGCCCGGGTACTGGATCTCGGCGTCCGGGCCGATCACCGACGTGGAGGGCTTGAAGAAGGCGAAGGGGGTGTCCGGGACCTCGTTGCCCAGTTCCTTCGCGTGTTCCGCGTAGTTGCGGCCGAAGGCGATCACCTTGTTCGGGAGCACCGGGGGCAGCAGCCGGACCTTGTTGAGCGGGACCTTGGTGCCGCTCAGTTCGAAGTCCGTGAACGGGATGCCCTTGATGATGTCGAGGACAAGCTCGTCAGGCTTGTCGCCCTCGACCGCGCCGAAGGCGACGTTCCCGTCGATGGAGAATCTGGCGATGCGCACGGTTTGCTGCGCCCCTTTTTTCTGGCGTTGACCCGGCTGGGATGTGACCGACCCAGGCTAACGCGGTGGGGCCGTCGCCGTCGGCCCGGTTGTTACGCCGCCGGAGCGGTCTGCGCGGCGGCCTCGGGCGCGACCATCAGGATCGTGCGCTTCGGGTTCGCCGTGTTCGTGGGGAGCGTCACCGAGTGGTCAGGGACGGCCGGCGCGGCCTGGATCTCTTCCGCGTCCGAAAGGTGCGCCAGCGTCGTGCGCCGCGGGTTGGCAATGTTCTGGAACATCATCGTCGTCTTCATGACAGCGCTCTGGAACCTTCTCCGTAGTGTGCGGGGAGTCGTCGGGGGCCGGCCCGGGACCCGGGGGCCATCCCTGTAATGCGTCAGGCTAAACATCTGATTCCCGCTGAAAGCCGGGAACCTGTGATCCACCGCATGTGAGTTTGCTCACTGAACACCGCGCAAATGGTGCACTTCGGGCCGCCAACTACCGCCCACGAAACGGACATTGCGCCACTGAAGCCACTATTCCGCTCCCGATCATGGCGTCTGGGGCACCCCCGGGGTGTACACGGAAAGCCCTGTAATGACCCGGTTCGAGTGTCCATGATTCGACGGCCCGTGACCCTCCTGACACATCGCGTCACACAGGGTGCATCGAGAACCTCGGGCCTTGTTGGAGATCCTGCACTGTGCTGGAATCGCGTGGACCGCCGCAGGTACTGAACCGGCGCGCACGGGCGCAACGCAGCGCCGAGCAGCGGCGGAGAGGGGGAAGCAGCGCCGGTCACTCACGACCACAGGGGGCGTCTCGAATTCGCCCCCGAACGACGCCGACACCGTCTTGTCCGCGCATGCGGGCGGGGCGCCTGGTCCAGAGGTTGCGACGCTAGTGCAGGGACGTAAGAACAGGGATGGCAGCGCTGCGGCGGAGCCGGAGCCGCGCGGCGGGACCGGCCCGACAGCCGGCGGCACCCGGCCCCCGCACGCCCAGAACCCGGGGCGCACCGCCTCCGTCGACACCTCCGAGGCCGACGGCAGGAGCGGCGCGTCCGGATCGGCCACGCCGCCTTCGGCGAAGCCCAAGGGCCCCACGGGTCCCGGCTCCCGGATGGCGCTGCGCAACTGGCGCATCTCGACGCGCCTCGTCTCGCTGCTCGCGCTGCCCGTGGTCGCCGCGACCTCGCTGGGCGCGCTGCGCATCGCCGAGTCCCTGAACGACATCCAGCAGCTCGACAACATGAAGCTGCTGACCGAGATGACCAAGCAGGCCACCGAGCTGGCGTCGGCGCTCCAGGAGGAGCGCGACCAGGCCGCGGGCCCGCTGTCGAACGGCTCGTCGACGCGCGACTTCAACGTCAAGTCGACGCGGGAGAAGACCGACCGCGCCCAGGACACGTTCCTGCAGAGCACCACCGACATCAAGGCCGACGGCGAGGCCGGCAGCCTCAACGGTGTGCGCGAGCACGCGGTGCAGATCGCCAGCGAACTGATCCACCTCAGCAAGATCCGGCAGGCGGCGTACAACGACAGGTCGAACTCCTCGCAGACCGTCGACTCCTACAGCCGCATCATCGACGAGCTGCTCTCCCTGTCCACGGACATGGCGCAGGCGACCAGCAGCCCCGAGATGATCCAGCGCACGCGCGCCCTGGCGGCCTTCTCCTCCGCCAAGGAGTACGCCTCGGAGCAGCGCGCCATCATCGCGGCCGCCCTGCCGCCCAACAGCTCCCGGTTCGGCAAGCTCTCGGAGACCGACCGCCAGTACGGACTCGCCGCGGCCGAGAACCAGAAGTCGCAGATCCAGTCCTTCAAGGCCGTCTACGGCGCCGTGCCCGCGCAGGAACTGCTGAAGCCGATCGAGGAGAACAACTCCACGATCAAGGCCGCGGACACCTACGCGAACCGCGTGCTGCAGAAGACCGACGGCATCAAGTCCCAGGACAAGCGCTCGTACAAGGACTGGATCGACGCGGACACCACGCGCATCCAGGAAATGTCCAAGATCGAGCTGACGCTGCTCAACCAGATGGAGCAGCAGGCCCGCGAGCTGCGCAACGCCTCCGAGCGCTCGGCCATCATCAACGGTGCGCTGATCCTGCTCGTGCTCGGCGTCTCGCTCGTCGGCGCCTTCGTCGTGGCCCGGTCCATGATCCGCTCGCTGCGCCGCCTCCAGGACACCGCGACCAAGGTCGCCCAGGACCGGCTGCCCGAGCTGGTCAAGGAGCTGTCCGAGTCCGACCCGCAGGACATCGACACGTCCGTGGAGTCGGTCGGTGTGCACTCGCGCGACGAGATCGGCAAGGTGGCCGCGGCCTTCGACGACGTGCACCGCGAGGCCGTGCGTCTCGCCGCCGAGCAGGCCCTCCTGCGGGGCAACGTCAACGCGATGTTCACCAACCTCTCGCGCCGCTCGCAGGGCCTCATCCAGCGTCAGCTGTCGCTCATCTCCGAGCTGGAGTCCCGCGAGGCGGACCCGGACCAGCTGTCGTCGCTGTTCAAGCTCGACCACCTCGCGACCCGCATGCGTCGTAACGGTGAGAACCTGCTCGTCCTCGCCGGTGAAGAGCCAGGCCGTCGGTGGACGCGGCCCGTGCCGCTCGTCGACGTGCTGCGTGCCGCCGCGTCCGAGGTGGAGCAGTACGAGCGCATCGAACTGGCCGCCGTGCCCGCGACCGAGGTCGCCGGACGCGTCGTCAACGACCTCGTGCACCTGCTCGCCGAGCTGCTCGAGAACGCGACCTCGTTCTCCTCGCCGCAGACGAAGGTCAAGGTCACCGGTCACGCGCTGCCCGACGGCCGCGTGCTGATCGAGATCCACGACACCGGCATCGGCCTCTCCCCCGAGGACCTCGCCGCGATCAACGAGCGGCTGGCGTCGCCGCCCACCGTGGACGTGTCGGTCTCCCGCCGCATGGGTCTGTTCGTGGTCGGCCGGCTGTCGCAGCGCCACGGCATCCGTATCCAGCTCCGCCCCTCCGACTCCGGTGGTACGACCGCGCTGGTCATGCTCCCCGTGGATGTCGCGCAGGGCGGCAAGAAGCCTTCCGGCAAGGGCGGCCCCGGTGGTTCCGGTGGTCCGGCGGCGGCCCAGGCCGCGGCCGGTGTCGCCGCCGCGCGCCGCGGTCAGGCGCCCGGCAACGCGGGTGGCCCCGCCGCCGGTCTGCTCGGTGGCGGCTCCGGCGGCCCCGGCTCCGGTGGTCCCGGTGGCGGTCGGCCGCAGGTCGGTGCCGGCAACGGCGGTCCGCGTGCGGCGCTGCCCGGTCGCGGCGGTGGCCCGCAGGCCCCGGCCGGTTCGGCTCCCTCGGGCCCCACGGGCCCCTCCGGTCCCGACATGTTCGGCGGCGGCAAGGGGCAGGCACCCGGCGGTCCCGTTCCGCCGCAGCAGCGCACCCACAGCGACCCGAACGAGCAGCAGGGCCGGCGCCCGGTGCTGCCCCCGCGCGGCGGCCCGCGTGCCGAGCTGCCCGGCGGCAACCCGCAGCCCCGTACGCCGAGTTGGAGCGACGAGAACGCGCAGCCGAGCCTCGACGCGCCGCGCCAGCACGACGAGCCGGACTCCACGGCCCGCTTCCCGCGCGTCCGCGACGACCGGCAGGGCCCGCCCCGCCAGGGTGGCCGCGGTCAGGCGCAGGACTCCGGCCAGTTCGTCCGCTCCGACGTCTTCGGCCCGCGCGGCGGCGACAACGCCGGCGCGGGTGCGAACGGCTTCCGGGACGGCGGCCCCACGGACCGTCAGGACCCGTCCGGCACGGGCCAGTTCGACCTTCCGCAGGGCGGTCGGCCGGCCGGCGGCCGGTCCCAGCACCCGCAGGACCCGGGCACCGCTCAGTTCCCGCGCGTCCAGGACCCGTCCGGTGCAGGTCAGTACGACCGCGCGCAGAACGACCCGGCGAGCACGGGTCAGTTCAGCCAGCTTCCGAGCGGCCCGGCGAACACCGGCCAGTTCGACCAGCTCCAGGGCGACCCGTCGGCCACCGGCCGCTTCGCGCAGCCCCAGAGCCCGGCGGACGGCGGCGGCTTCCCGCGCTCCCGGGACGACCAGGCGAACGCGGGTCGGTTCCCGCGCTCGCAGGACCCGGCGGACAGCGGCCAGTTCGACCGCTCCCCGCACGACCCGGCCAACACCGCCCAGTTCAGCCAGCTCCAGGGCGACCCGTCGGCCACCGGCCGCTTCGCACAGCCCCAGAGCCCGGCGGACAGCGGCGGCTTCCCGCGCCCGCAGAACGAGCGGCCCGACGCCGCCCGGCCCGCGCAGCCCCAGGGCCGCTCGGCCACCGGCCAGTTCGAGTTCACGCCCCCGAAGCCGCCTCAGCGCAACGGCGCTCAGGACCAGGGCATCCCGGCGCAGCCCTCGCAAGCGGACTTCCTGCCGCCGGGCGACGCGTCGGGCGGGGACGGCCGCACGCCGCTGTACGACACGCTGGAGACGAACTGGTTCAACAGCCAGGGCGGCCAGCAGAACCAGGCTCAGCACGGCCAGGGCCAGACCGGTCAAGGCCAGCAGGGTCAGGGCCAGAACGGTCAGGCTCAGCACGGTCAGGGCCAGTACGGCCAGGGCCAGCAGGGTCAGGGCCAGTACGGCCAGGACCGGAACCAGGGCATGCAGTCGCCCGGCGGACGCCCCGACCAGGGCCTGCCGCAGCGACAGCAGGCACAGGCACAGGCTCCCGCGCCCTCTCCCTCGCGTCCCGCCGCGTCCCCGGACGCGTCCGAGGTCAACTGGCGGCAGTCCCCCAACGACGACCTGATGCGTCAGGCCGAGCGGGTGCGCAAGCCCGCCGCGGGCGGCGTCACCGTCTCGGGTCTCCCGCGCCGTGTGCCGAGGGCGAACCTGGTGGCGGGCACGGCCCAGGAGCAGCAGACTCAGACCGGTCCTCAGGTCTCGCGCGCGCCGGACGAGGTGCGCGGTCGGCTGACCAATCTCCGTCGGGGCATCCAGCAGGGGCGGCAGGCCGGTAGTACCGGTAGCCACCCCCGCCCCACTCACCAGCAGGAGCGTTAGTTGAGCCAAATGAGCCAGGCGGCACAGAACCTGAACTGGTTGATCACGAACTTCGTGGACAACACGCCCGGTGTCTCGCACACGGTCGTGGTGTCCGCGGACGGGCTGCTGCTCGCGATGTCGGAGGGGTTCCCGCGCGACCGCGCGGACCAGCTGGCGGCCGTGGCGTCGGGACTCACCTCGCTCACGGCCGGCGCGTCCCGGATCTTCGAGGGCGGCCCGGTGAATCAGACGGTCGTGGAGATGGAGCGCGGCTTTCTCTTCATCATGTCCATCTCGGACGGATCGTCGCTCGCCGTACTGGCGCACCCCGACTGCGACATCGGCCTCGTCGGCTACGAGATGGCGCTGATGGTCGACCGGGCGGGCTCCGTGCTCACCCCCGACCTGCGGGCCGAGCTCCAGGGCAGCCTGCTGCACTGAGGCCCGTAACGGCCGGTAACCCCGGCTCCCCCGCAGTCTGCTTCATCGGCAGCCCAGGAATCCAGTCAGCGCACGACACCCACGTCCGGCCGTCACAATCTCCCCACCGGCCCACCCTCAGACGGCAGGCCCCACCCTTGCCGTCCCGCCCGGAGGATCCATGACCCCGCCCACCGACTCACACGACCCGTACGGCGTCACCGCCCACGCCGGGTACGGCTTCGAGGGCGACCAGCCCCTGGTCCGCCCGTACGCGATGACCGGTGGCCGGACCCGCCCGCGCTACCAGCTCGCCATCGAAGCGCTGGTGAGCACGACCGCCGACCCCGCGGCGCTGATGACCCTGCTCCCCGAGCACCAGCGCATCTGCCACCTGTGCCGTGAGGTGAAGTCGGTGGCCGAGGTCTCGGCACTGCTCTCGATGCCGCTGGGTGTGGCCCGGATCCTCGTCGCGGACCTGGCCGAGGCCGGGCTCGTCGCCATTCACCAGCCGGGCGGCGACGAGGCCAACGGCGGTGCGCCGGACGTGACTCTGCTCGAAAGGGTTCTCAGTGGACTTCGCAAGCTCTGACGGCTCCGTGGGAACCGCCCGCGCGACCACCTCGGCGAAGATCGTGGTGGCGGGCGGCTTCGGCGTCGGCAAGACCACGTTCGTCGGGGCCGTCTCCGAGATCAACCCGCTGCGCACCGAGGCCGTCATGACCTCGGCGAGCGCCGGGATCGACGACCTGACGCACACCGGGGACAAGACGACCACGACGGTCGCCATGGACTTCGGCCGCATCACGCTCGACCAGGACCTGATCCTGTACCTCTTCGGTACA
>NZ_JBUEGE010000039.1:0-14289 GCF_054963755.1 Streptomyces sp. EDA2-14 | reverse complement strand
CGCACGCTCCTCGCGCTCGGCACGCGGAACGCCCTGCACCTCCAGCCCGTACGCCGCGTTCTCCATCACGGAGCGGTGCGGGAACAGCGCGAAGTGCTGGAACACCATGCTGATCTTGTGGGAACGCACCTCGCGCAGCTCGCGCGGAGCGAGGTCCGTCAGGTCCTGACCCTCGAACTTCACATGCCCCGCAGTCGGCTCCAGGAGTCCGTTCAGCATCCGCAGGAGCGTGGACTTGCCGGAACCCGACAGACCCATGACGACGAAGATCTGACCGGGCTCGACGGTGAACGACGCGTCGATCACGGCAGCGGTGGTTCCCTCGGCGCGCAGCTCCTCACGGTCCGCGCCGCCGCGGAGCTTCTCCACAGCCTCCTGTTGTCGCCCGCCGAACACCATGTACAGGTGTTCGGCCACCAGTCTGGAGGACACACCGACCTCTATTCTCTTTGACCTGTGAAAGGTTGAAAAGCAATACATGTGGCTCGGGTGCGCGCCTTCCCCCGTCGGACCAGCGCAAACACAAAAGTGCCGGTCGAGAAGAATCTCGACCGGCACTCCGTAAGTGTCCGAGGGGGGACTTGAACCCCCACGCCCGATAAAGGGCACTAGCACCTCAAGCTAGCGCGTCTGCCATTCCGCCACCCGGACAAGGTGAGCGTCGCTTGGCGCGGGGCGTTCCCCGCGGCGACACCTCAACAATACCAAGGTTTCGGAGTGGCTTTCACCTGCGTATCGGTGCACTCCCGGGCACGGAGGGTTACTTCTTGATGCCGATGCCCTTGGGGTTCAGGTGGGCGATGTGGCCGCTCTCCGTGCCGGCCGACGGGTCGATCACGCAGTCGATGAGCGCAGGGCCGCCGGAGGCGATCGCCTCGGTGAGGGCTGCCGTGACCTCGGCGGGAGTGGTGGCGCGGTACCCCTTGCCGCCGAAGGACTCGATCATCTGGTCGTGGCGGGCCGCGCTCATCAGGGTCGTGGGGGCGGGGGCGTCGCCGATCACCTCGTCGCCGCGGTAGACGCCGCCGTTGTTCATGATCACGGTGACGACCGGCAGCTTGTAGCGGCAGATCGTCTCCAGCTCCATGCCGCTGAAGCCGAAGGCGCTGTCGCCCTCGATGGCGACGACGGGCGCTCCCCCGCTCTCGACCGCAGCCGCGATCGCGTAGCCCATGCCGATGCCCATGACACCCCAGGTCCCGGAGTCGAGGCGGCGGCGCGGGTGGTGCATGTCGATGACGTTGCGCGCGATGTCGAGGGTGTTGGCTCCCTCGTTCACGATGTACGTCTCCGGGTGCTGGTGGACGACGTCGCGGACCGCCTTGAGCGCACCCATGAACTGCATGGGATGCGGGTCGGCCTCCAGGCGCTTCGCCATCTTGGCGACGTTCTGCTCCGAGCGGGCCGCCAGCTCGTCCCGCCAGGCGGTCGGCGCGGCGATCTGGCCGGGCTTGGTGCGGTCGGCGAGCTGGTCGAGGACGGACTCGATGTCGCCGACGAGCGGGGCCGCGATCGGCTGGTTGGAGTCCAGCTCCTTCGCCTCGATGTCGACCTGGATGAACTTGGCGTCCGGGTTCCAGCCGCGCTCGCCGTGGTTGAGCAGCCAGTTCAGGCGGGCGCCGACCAGCATGACGACGTCGGCCTTCTTGAGGGCGAGGGAGCGGGCGGTGGCGGCGGACTGCGGGTGGTCGTCGCGGAGCAGGCCCTTCGCCATCGACATCGGTACGTAGGGGATGCCCGTCGACTCGATGAGGTTGCGGATCTTGTCGTCCGCCTGCGCGTACGCGGCTCCCTTGCCGAGGACGATCAGCGGGCGCTCCGCGTTCTCCAGGAGGTCGATCGCGCGGTCCACCGCCTCGGGGGCGGGCAGCTGGCGCGGCGCCGGGTCGACGAGGCGGGAGAGGGTGCGGTCGCCCTCCTCCTTGTCCATCACCGCGCCGAGCACCGCCGCGGGGATGTCGAGGTAGACGCCGCCGGGGCGGCCGGAGACCGCGGTGCGCAGGGCGCGGGCGATGCCGCGGCCGATGTCCTCGACGCGGCTGACGCGGTAGGCGGCCTTCACGAACGGCTGGGCGGCGGCGAGCTGGTCCATCTCCTCGTAGTCGCCCTGCTTGAGGTCGACGAGGTGGCGCTCGCTGGAGCCGGAGATCTGCACCATGGGGAAGCAGTTCGTGGTGGCGTTGGCGAGGGCGACGAGGCCGTTGAGGAAGCCGGGGGCCGAGACCGTCAGACAGATGCCGGGCTTCTTGGTGAGGTAGCCGGCGATCGCGGCGGCGTGGCCCGCGTTCGACTCGTGGCGGAAGCCGATGTAGCGGATGCCCTCCGCCTGCGCGAGGCGGGCCAGGTCGGTGACGGGGATGCCCACGAGCCCGTAGACGGTGTCGACGTCGTTCTTCTTCAGGGCGTCGACGACGAGGTGGTAGCCGTCGGTGAGCTCCGCCGGCGCATCGGCTCCTGCCGCGGCCTCGGCGGTGTGGTCAGCGGTCGAGTCAGCGGTCATGATCCGAGTTCCTCCTTGGACGGGGCTCCTGCTCTCACCTTCGGCAGGTGGCGGCGCCCCGTCCAAGACCCATCGGCTTCCAGGCGATAAATGGCGTCTATCGAGAGTCAAGCGCGCCCCAAGTCCCCTGGTGGGGCGCTCACTTCGCGCTTCATAAGCCGTTGCTATCGGCTGTTCGTGAGTGCGTATTGGACGTGCGCGGCGGCTGACCGCACGCTCGCTGAGGAGGGGAGGTGGACGCCATGGCCACGTCGGCGCCGACCGGAACGGGCCTCGCCGATCTCCTGGATCGGCAGGTACGTGCGCGGCCCCACGCCCCCGCGCTGCTCGTCGGCGACGAGCGGGGTGCCCTGTCGTACGCGGCGTTGGACGCGCTCGCGGACCGGATGGCGCGGCGGTTCGCCGCGGCGGGGCTGCGGACCGGCGACGTGCTGGGGATCGTCGCGGGACACACCGCCGAGTTCGTGGGCGCGCTGCTCGGCGCCGCCCGTGCGGGGCTGGTCGCCGCTCCCCTGGACCCGGCGCTGCCGGATGCCGAACTGCGGCTGCGGATCGACGGGTTGGGGGCGCGGGCCGTTCACACCGCCGACGGGCTCGCCGCCGTCGACGCCGGTGCCGCGCGGCGCATGCGGGCCGCCGACGCGCTCGTCCTGTTCACCGCGGGTGCCACGCGCCGTGCCCACGGGGTGCCGCTCACACACACCAATGTCGCGGCGTCCGTCACCACCGTCCGTGCCACCTACGCGTTGGGGCCCGAGGACGCGACCGTCGCCGTCATGCCGTTCTTCCACGGGCACGGGCTGTTCGCCACGCTGCTGTCCACGCTCGCCAGCGGGGGCCGGGTGCTGCTTCCGGCGGGCGGGCGGTTCTCGGCCGAGACGTTCTGGGCGGATCTGCGGGCGGTGGGGGCGAGTTGGTTCACGGCGGTGCCGACGATCCACGAGGAGCTGCTCGACCGGTCCGAGGCCACGGGGCCCGGCTTCCCTCCGCTGCCGCCGCTGCGCTTCGTGCGCAGTTGCGGCGCGCCGCTCAACGCCGCGACGCAGCGGGGTCTTGAGCGGATGTTCGGCGCGCCGCTGCTGTCCGCGTACGGGATGACCGAGGCCGCGCACCAGATCGCCAGCGAGCCGTTGCCGCAGGACGGGCCGCTCAAGCACGGGACGGTGGGGCGGGCGACGGGGGTGCGGCTGCGCGTCGTCGACCGGGACGGGCGGGTGTGTCCGGCCGGGGTGCGGGGCGAGGTGTGGGTGCGGGGGCCGGCCGTGACGGGTGCGGGGTGGCTGCGCACGGGGGACCTGGGGTGGCTCGACGAGGACGGGTATCTGTCGTTGGCCGGGCGGATGGAGAGTCTCATCGCGCGCGGCGGGCGGACGATCTCGCCCGAGTACGTGGAGGACGTGCTCGCGGGGTGTCCTTCGGTGGCCGAGGCGGCGGTGTTCGGCGTGGCGGACGGGCGGGGGCTCGGGGCGGCGGTCGTGGTGCGGGGTGAGGAGTGTGCGGCTCCTTCGGAGATCTTGCGGTACTGCCGGGAGCGGTTGGCCGCGGTGGCGGTGCCGGATCGGGTGGTGGTCGTGGCGGCGTTGCCGCGGACCGCGCAGGGCGGGTTGGACCGGTTGGCCGTGCGGGAGCGGTACGGGTGAGTGGACGTCCCGGGGCGCTGCCCCGGACCCCGCGCCTCAATCGCCGGCGGGGCTGATCTTGCGGCACCGGCGTTGCGGTCCCGGGGCGCTGCCCCGGACCCCGCGGGCTCTCGTCCGACGAGCGGGCTTGAATTGCCGAACCGGCGTTGCGGTCGCGGGGCGCTGCCCCGGACCCCGCTGCTCAATCGCCGCAGGGGCTTGAACGGCCCACCGGTACCGGAACCCGTTGGCCGAACACCGCGTCCAGGTTCAACGCCGTCGCCGCACTCACGAACGCCCTCGCCGCCACCGAACCCGGTGTTCCCGCGTGGATCGCCACCGAGACCTGGGCGCCGGCCTCCGGGTCGATCAGCGGCAGCGCTCGCGTGCGGCCGGCCACCGGCATCGCGCGGAGCCAGGTGTGGGGCACGACGCTGGCCCATTCGCCGTCGCCCACATGTGCGTAGAGGGAGGCGATGGAGTCGGTCTCGACCTGGGGGGTGATCTCCAGGCCCTTGTTCGCGAAGACCTTGTCGATGATCTGGCGGATCCGCATGTCGGGCGTGAGGAGGGCGAGCGGGAGCTGGGCTGCTTCGGCCCATGTCACGCTTCCGGTCGGTGAGTTGAACTGCTCGTCCGAGACCAGCAGCATGTACCGCTCCTGGTAGAGGGGGACGACCTGGAGGCCCTCCTGGTCGTCCGGGTCGAAGTGGGCGATCGCCACGTCGAGTTCGAAGTCGCGCAGCTGGCGGTGGAGTTCCTTCGTGGACAGGCGGGAGCGGACCTGGACCTTCGCCAGGGGGTGCGCGGAGCAGAACGCGCCGACCGGCAGCGCCAGTGTCGTGGACGCCGTGGGGTCGGTGCCGAGGCGGAGCGTGCCGGTGATGCCCGACTGCACCGCCGCGACCTCGGCCTTGAACGCGTCCTGCTCGGCGAGGATCCGTTTCGCCCACACCACCAGGCGCTCGCCCTCGGGGGTGAGACCCTGGTAGTTGTGGCCGCGGTTGATCAGCGTGACGTTGAGCTCGCGCTCCAGTTTGGCTATCGCCGCCGAGAGCGCGGGCTGGGAGACGTAGCAGGACTCGGCGGCCCGTGCGAAGTGCCGCTCGCGCGCCACCGCCACGAAGTACTCCAACTGCCGGAACAGCATGAACGACTCCTCTGCCACGTGATCTTCACCCGTAGCGTGCTACGGCAGCACGGTGCGTGCCAATAGGTCGGTCGCCGCGTGGATGGCACGCAGCGTGGGTGCTTCGGCGCCGGTGATGTCGGCCATCTCGACGACCGCCGTCACGATGGCGTCCAACTCCAGTTGTTTGCCCGCCTCCAGGTCCTGGAGCATGGAGGTCTTGTGGGCTCCTACGCCCTCGGCTCCGCGCAGGCGCTTCTCGATGGAGATCTCGGGGGTCGAGCCGACGCGGGCCGCGATGTCGAGGATCTCCTCCATGACGCGGGCCACCATGGTCCGGGTCAGCGGGTGGCGGCACATGTCGACCATGGTGGCGCGGGTCAGCGCGCTGATCGGGTTGAAGGCCGCGTTGCCCATGAGCTTGATCCAGATGTCGTCGCGCAGGTTCTGCTCGACGGGGCACTTCAGGCCGCCCGCGACCATGGCCTCGCTGAGGTCCGTGCACCGCCGCGACACCTCACCGCTCGGTTCTCCGATGGAGAAGCGGGTGCCTTCCAGGTGGCGGATGACACCGGGCGACTCGATGACGGTGGCCGGGTAGACGACGCAGCCGACGGCCCGCTCGGGCGGCAGTACCTTGCTGGTGGCGCCGCCGGGGTCGACGGCCTCGATGCGGCGGCCCTCGTACGGGCCCTTGAGCTGGTGGAAGTACCACCATGGGATGCCGTTCTGCCCGGCCACCAGCGCGGTGTGCTCGCCGAGCAGCGGGGCGACGAGCGAGCCGCACGACGGGTACGAGTGGGCCTTGAGCCCGAGGAACACATAGTCCACGGGGCCGATCTCGGCCGGGTCGTCGGTGGCGTGCGGGTGGGCGGTGAAGTCGCCGCGCGGGCTGAGCACGCGGACTCCGTCCCGCTGGATCGCCCTGAGGTGGTCCCTGCGGGCGACGAGGTGCACTTCCGCGCCGCCGCGGTGCAGGGCCGCGCCCACGTACGCGCCGATGGCTCCGGCGCCGAGAACTGCGATCTTCATCGTGGTGCCTCCTGGATTCGAGGGTGTGGAGGTACGCGGATGCCGCCGGCCGCGCGCCGCACAGCACGCGGAACGGTCGACACATGGGGTGGGTGAGTAGGTGCGGCCGCCGCGCGTGCCCTGTCGCGCGGCGGCCGCTGGGAAGGTGGCCGGGGCCTCGGTGTCAGCGCATGAGCTTCACGGCCGCGACGACGAGCGGGTCGAGGCCGTCCGCTCCGTCGTCCACGAGCGCGTACAGCCGCCGCCGCATCCTGGGGTCCCAGAACTTGGTGAAGTGTCCGGCGATCGCCTCGGCCGCCACCGCGGTCGGCAGGTGGCCCTGGTTCGCGGCGATGTCGTTCGCCATCCGGCACTCGGCCGGAACGGTGTGGGCCATGTCAGTCCACCACCGTGACGAGTTCCTCGGCGTTCTCCCGCTCGGCCGCGGCCTTCGGCGCCAGGCCCACCTGCACGGCCGTCACCTTGTACTCCGGGCAGTTGGTCGCCCAGTCGGAATTCTCGGTCGTCACCACGTTCGCGCCCGTCACCGGGTGGTGGAACGTGGTGTAGACGACGCCGGGCGGCATCCGGTCGGAGATCTGCGCGTGCAGCGTCGTCGCACCGACGCGGCTGGAGAGCGTGACGAGATCGCCGTCGGTGATGCCGCGTTCCTCCGCGTCGTGCGGGTGCACTTCGAGGATGTCCTCGGGATGCCAGGCGACGTTGCCGGTGCGCCGGGTCTGCGCGCCGACGTTGTACTGGCTGAGGATGCGGCCCGTGGTGAGGACCAGCGGGAAGCGGCGCGTGCTGCGTTCGTTGGTCGGTACGTAGGAGGTGACGACGAACCGGCCCTTGCCGCGCACGAACTCGTCGACGTGCATGGTGGGTGTGCCCTCGGGGGCCTCCTCGTTGCACGGCCACTGGATGCTGCCGAGCTTGTCGATGAGGTCGAAGGAGACACCGGCGAAGGTCGGGGTGACCGACGCGATCTCGTCCATGATCTGCGACGGGTGGTCGTAGTCCATGGCGTAGCCCATGGCGGTGGCGATCTCGCACACGATCTGCCACTCGTGCTTGCCTGCCTTCGGCGGCATCACCGACCGCACTCGGTTGACGCGCCGCTCGGCGTTGGTGAACGTGCCGTCCTTCTCCAGGAAGGAGGCGCCGGGCAGGAAGACATGCGCGAACTTCGCCGTCTCGTTGAGGAAGAGGTCCTGGACGACGACCAGGTCCATGGCCTCCAGGGCCGCTGTGACGTGCTGGAGGTTGGGGTCGGACTGGGCGATGTCCTCGCCGTGCACGAACAGGCCGCGGAAGTCGCCGTCGATCGCCGCGTCGAACATGTTCGGGATGCGCAGTCCCGGCTCGGCGAGGATCGTTCCGCCCCACAGGTTCTCGAAGACGCCCCGCACGGCGTCGTCGGAGATGTGCCGGTAGCCGGGCAGCTCGTGCGGGAAGGAGCCCATGTCGCAGGAGCCCTGTACGTTGTTCTGCCCGCGCAGCGGATTGACGCCGACGCCGTCGCGGCCGATGTTGCCGCAGGCCATCGCCAGGTTGGCCATACCCATGACCATCGTCGAGCCCTGGCTGTGCTCGGTGACACCGAGGCCGTAGTAGATCGCGCCGTTGCCCGCGGTGGCGTAGAGCCGGGCCGCCGCGCGCAGGTCGGCCGCCGGGACGCCGGTGATCTCCTCGGACGCCTCGGGGCTGTTCTCGGGGCGGGCCACGAACTCGGCCCATTCGTCGAAGCCCTCGCAGCGCCGCGCGACGAAGTCGACGTCGGCGAGGCCCTCGGTGACGACGACGTGCGCCATGGCGTTGACCACGGCGACGTTCGTGCTGGGGCGCAGCTGGAGGTGGGCTTGCGCCTCGATGTGCGGGGAGCGCACGAGGTCGATGCGGCGCGGGTCGACGACGATCAGTTTGGCGCCCTCGCGCAGGCGGCGCTTCATCCGGGAGGCGAACACCGGGTGGCCGTCGGTCGGGTTGGCGCCGATGACCATGATGACGTCGGCCTCGGCGACGGAGCGGAAGTCCTGGGTGCCGGCCGATTCGCCGAAGGTCTGCTTGAGCCCGTAGCCGGTGGGCGAGTGGCAGACGCGGGCGCAGGTGTCGACGTTGTTGTTGCCGAAGGCGGCGCGGACCATCTTCTGGACGACGTACACCTCTTCGTTGGTGCAGCGGGACGAGGAGATGGCGCCGATGGAGCCGGAGCCGTAGCGGCCCTGGATCTCGCGGAAGCGGCGGGCGACCGTGCCGATCGCCTCGTCCCACTCGACCTCGCGCCACGGGTCGGTGATCTTCTCGCGGACCATGGGTTTGAGCTTGCGGTCGGGGTGGGTGGCGTAGCCGAAGGCGAAGCGGCCCTTGACGCAGGAGTGGCCCTCGTTGGCGCCGCCGTCCTTGTGCGGGACCATGCGGACGAGTTCGTCGCCGCGCAGCTCGGCCTTGAACGAGCAGCCGACACCGCAGTACGCGCAGGTGGTGACCACGGAGCGGGTCGGCATGCCGAGGTCGACGACCGACTTCTCCTGGAGTGTCGACGTCGGGCAGGCCTGGACGCAGGAGCCGCAGGACACGCACTCGGAGTCGAGGAACGACTCCCCCGCGCCCGCCGACACCTTGGACTCGAAGCCGCGCCCCTCGATGGTCAGCGCGAACGTGCCCTGCACCTCGTCGCAGGCGCGTACGCAGCGCGAGCAGGCGATGCACTTGGACGGGTCGAAGTCGAAGTAGGGGTTGGAGGTGTCCTTCTCGGCGTCGAGGTGGTTGGCGCCCTCGTATCCGTAGCGGACCTGGCGCAGGCCCACGACGCCCGCCATGTCCTGCAGTTCGCAGTCGCCGTTGGCGGGGCAGGTGAGGCAGTCGAGGGGGTGGTCGGAGATGTAGAGCTCCATGACGCCCTGGCGGAGCTTGGCCACCTTCGGGGTCTGCGTCCTCACCGACATGCCCTCGGTGCACGGTGTCGTGCAGGAGGCGGGGGTGCCGCGGCGGCCGTCGATCTCGACGACGCACAGCCGGCACGAGCCGAACGCCTCCAGGCTGTCGGTGGCGCACAGCTTGGGTACGTCGACTCCGGCCTCGGCGGCGGCCCGCATCACGGACGTGCCCTCGGGGACCGTCACCGGGTGACCGTCGATCTCGACCGAGACCGTCGCGGGACCCGGGCGTTCCGGAGTGCCGAAGTCGGGTTCCTTCATGAGTGTCATGCCTGGCCCTCCGTCCGTGTGCTTCCCGGTTGTACGGGGTGGATCTCCAGGAGCCGACGGTCGCCGCGGTCGACGAAGTCATCGGCGAAGTGCGCGAGCGCGCTGCGTACGGGCATCGGTGTGAGGCCGCCCATGGCGCACAGGGAGCCATCGATCATCAGGTCGCACAGGTCCTCCAGCAGCGCGAGGTTCTCGTCGCGGTGCTCACCTGCCACGATCTTGTCGATGACCTCGACACCGCGCACCGAACCGACCCGGCACGGTGTGCACTTGCCGCAGGACTCCTCGGCGCAGAACTCCATCGCGAACCGGGCCTGGGCGGCCATGTCCACGGTGTCGTCGAAGACGACGATGCCGCCGTGCCCGAGCATCGCCCCGGCCTCGGCGAGCGCCTCGTAGTCCATCGGCACGTCGAACCGCGCCTCGGGCAGATACGCGCCGAGCGGCCCGCCGACCTGCACGGCGCGGGCCGGTCGGCCGCTGAGTGTGCCGCCGCCGTACTCCTCGATCAGCTCGCGCAGGGTGATGCCGAAGGCGGTCTCGACGATGCCGCCGCGCTTGATGTTGCCGGCGAGCTGGAAGACCTGGGTGCCGCGGGAGCGGCCGACGCCGAGGTCCTGGTAGGCCTTGGCGCCGTCGGCGAGGACGACGGGGACGGTGGTGAGGGTGAGGACGTTGTTCACCACGGTCGGTTTGCCGAACAGGCCCTCGATCGCGGGGATCGGCGGTTTCGCGCGGACCATGCCGCGCTTGCCCTCCAGGCTTTCCAGCATGGAGGTCTCCTCGCCGCAGATGTACGCGCCCGCGCCGACCCGGATGTGCAGGTCGAAGTCGAGGGAGGAGCCGAGGATGCCGGTGCCGAGCCAGCCGCGTTCGCGCGCGATGTCGATCGCGGCGCCCATCGTGGCGATGGCGTCGGGGTACTCGGAGCGGATGTAGAGGTAGCCCTCGCTCGCGCCGACGGCGTGGGCGGCGATCGTCATGCCCTCGACGAGGAGGAAGGGATCGCCCTCCATGACCATGCGGTCGGCGAAGGTGCCGCTGTCGCCCTCGTCGGCGTTGCAGCAGATGAACTTCAGGTCATCGGCGCAGTCGAGCACCGTCTTCCACTTGATGCCCGCCGGGAACCCGGCGCCGCCGCGCCCGCGCAGGCCGGAGTCGGTGACCTCGGTGACGACGTCGGCGGGTGCCATCGCAAGGGCGGTGCGCAGTCCTCGCAGGCCGCCGTGGGCCTCGTAGTCCTCCGGGGAGAGCGGGTCGGTGACGCCGACGCGGGCGAAGGTGACGCGGTGCTGCCGGTCCAGCCAGGGGAGTCGGTCGACGGGGCCGAGCCGCAGCGGATGGCCGCCGCCGTCGAGCAGGCCCGCGGCGAGCAGGCCGGGTACGTCGTCGGGGGTGACCGGGCCGTAGCCGATGCGGCCCTCGGGCGTCACGACCTCGACGAGCGGTTCGAGCCAGAGCAGTCCGCGCGAGCCGTTGCGGACGACGTCCACGCCGATCCCGCCCTCGATGGCGGCGAGTTGGAGTCGCTGCGCCACCTCGTCGGCGCCCACGGAGCGGGCCGCCGCGTCGCGGGGAACGTACACGGTCGTCATGTTGTCGTCAGTCACCTCTCACACCGTCCCGTCGAGGATCGCGCCGAGCCGGGCCGGGGTCACGCGTCCGTGCAGCCGCCCGTTCGCCTCCACGGACGGGCCGAGCGCACAGTTCCCGAGGCAGAAGACCTGCTCGACGGTGACACGGCCGTCGGCGCTCGTGTCGCCGAGCGTCAGTCCCGACTCCCGTACGTGGTTCACCAGTCGGTCGGCGCCGAGCGCCTGGCAGGCCTCGGCGCGGCAGATGCGGACGGTGGAGCGGCCCGCGGGCTCGCGGCGGAAGTCGTGGTAGAAGGTCACCACTCCGTGCACATCGGCCCGCGAGAGGTTGAACTCGTCGGCGAGGACGGGGATCGCCTCCTGCGGTACGCAGCCCAACTCGGCCTGCACGGCGTGGAGTACGGGCAGCAGTGCGCCGCGCTCGCCGCGGTGCGCGGACGCGGCCCTCCTGACCACGCTCTCGACCGACACGTCCGTCCCGCTGGTCGTCATGATCGCTCCGCCTTCCGTCACGCGGGCCTCCGGCGCGGGTGCAGGAGACCCCAGCACTACCCCATACAGACTTCTGTATACAGAAGCCCGGTGTAAAGAAGCGGGACGAAAACGAGCGGGATCGATCGCCGAACTTCCGTACACCGGACGCACTTTCACGAGGCCACGAGCACGGGTTCCTGCTCCGCCGCGACCTCCAGTTCGGCGAGCCACGGCAGCACGGTTCCGTGCACCAGACGCTCACCGCCCCCGTCCTCCCCGAGCAGGGCCGATGCCGGTACGCGCACGGGGTCGGCGCAGACCGTCGAGGTGGCACTGCCGCTCGGTCCCGGTCCCGCCGCACGGGCCGGCACGTACAGATCGGGGGCGTGCGCCGGGACCAGCCACAGGCTCCGCCCGCCCGGCCCGGCCTCGCACGGACCGCTCGACCAGACGTAGCTGTCGGCCTCACCCGCGGCGACGACCTGACGCTTGCGGCCGTACAGGGTGACGACCTCGCCGGTGCGGCGCGCCGTCGATTCCGGCCCACCGTCCTCCAGGGCGAGCGAGCACAGATGGCGCCCGGCGGCGATCTCGGCGCGCACCCAGGCGCCGCCGTGCGCCTCGACGACGGCCACCGCCGCGTAGTGCGAGCGCAGCACGGCCGCGGCGGCCGGGCAGACGCGGGCGACACGGGCGACGACCTCGGCGGCTTCGGCCAAACCCCGACCACCCCCGCCGAGTTCGGGGGCGACGGTGAGCCCGAGCAGGCCCGCGCGGCCGAGCGCGGTGACTCCACTGCGGGGGAACTTTCCTTGGTTGCGGGCCGGTTCCCCGCCGGATGCGACGGCACCGGTCAGGACGTGGGCGAGTGCGGTGCGGTACGACACGGGGCGACCCCCTCGTCAGCGATGTGTGAGCTGCCGCGATGCGGCGCTGTAATTGCATACAGTATGCGGGCTACCCTCGCGGAGCCAGAGGCATGCACGACCGAGTTTCAACTCCCTTGCGCACACGTCTAGTTGCAAACTGTCTTTTGCATACTAAAGTCAGTATCCCGGCGCCTCTGACGTCACGTCAGCGGACGAACAAGGGAGGGCTCCAGCCATGCCCGAGACACCCGCCGTGGCCGTCCGCGGCCCGATCACCCGGCCCGTTCCGCTGCGCCAGGCCGTCCACGACGCCCTGATCGAGATGATCATCAATGGCACGCTGCGGCCGGGCCAGCACCTCGTCGAGGCAGAGCTCGCCGCACACCTCGGGGTGAGCCGGCAGCCCGTCCGCGAGGCCCTGCAACGACTCCAGACCTCCGGCTGGGTCGATCTGCGCCCCGCCCAGGGCGCCTTCGTGCACTCCCCCACCGTCGAGGAGTGCGCCCAACTGCTCGGCGTACGCGCCGTGCTGGAGACCTACTCGGCGCGCGGCGCGGCCCAGCACGCGACGCCCGACGACGTGGCCCGGCTCTGGGAGCTGCAACAGGCGGGGCTCGACGCGCTCGCGGCCCGGGACGCGCGGGCCATCGTCGAGGCCAACGCGGCGCTGCACTCGCACATCACCACGCTGTCCCGCAACGCGGTCCTCGCCGAGCTGATCCCGCAGGTCGACCAGCGGGTGCGCTGGTACTACACACCCATCGCCAAGCCCCGCGGCAACGACGCCTGGAACGAGCACGCGCTGATCATCAGGGCGATCGCCGCGGGCGACCCCGACCACGCCGAGGCGCTGATGCGGCGACACACGCAGAACACCACCGACTTCTACTGCGCGCAGATCGAGGCCGCGGCCGGCCCGGGCGACTGACACACCGGACCGGCCACGGCAGACCTGAAGGGCCGGGGGCTACGCGGCGATCTCCCGCAGCAGCCCCGTCCGCACGTCGAAGACGAAGCCGCGGACGTCGTCGGTGTGCGGCAGGAACGGCGACGTGCGCACCTTCCGCAGCGACTGCCGCACGTCCTGGTCGACGTCGGTGAAGCCCTCGACGGCCCACGTCGGCCGCTGCCCCACCTCGCGCTCCAGCTCCTGCCGGAACTCCTCGGTCAGCGACTCGAGTCCGCAGCCGGTGTGGTGGATCAGCACCACGCTGCGCGTGCCGAGCGCCCGCTGGCTGATGGCCAGGGAGCGGATGGTGTCGTCGGTGACCACACCGCCCGCGTTGCGGACGGTGTGGCAGTCGCCGAGTTCCAGGCCGAGCGCGCCGTGCAGGTCGATGCGCGCGTCCATGCAGGCGACGACGGCGACCTCCAGGATCGGGCGGGCGTCCATGCCGGGGTCGGCGAACGCGGCGGCGTACCGCGCGTTCGCCTCCACGAGACGGTCGACCACGGTGTCGCCCATCTCAGATGACGCCCTGTTCCGCGAGCTGCGCCAACTCGGCCGGATCCAGGCCGAGTTCCTCGGCGTAGATGGCGGTGTTGTGCTCGCCCAGGAGCGGGGAGCCGGAGATGGTGGTCGGCGAGTCGGAGAGCTTGAGCGGGTTGCCGACCGTCATGTACGAGCCGCGGCCGGGGTGCTCGACCTCGACGACCATCTCGTTGGCCGCCAGCGACTCGTCCTCGATGATCTCCTTGGTGGAGAGGATCGGGCCGCACGGGATGTTGTGGGCGTTGAGCCGGTCCAGGACCTCCCACTTGGGAAGCGTCGAGGACCACTCCTCGATGAGCTGGAACATCTTGCCCAGCTTCGGCAGCCGCGCCTCCGGGGTCGACCACTCCGGGTCGTCCGCCATCTCCGGCCTGCCTATCAGCTCGGCCAA
>NZ_JBUEGE010000038.1:0-16396 GCF_054963755.1 Streptomyces sp. EDA2-14 | reverse complement strand
ATGTCCGACTTCTTCGAGGAGGCCGACGAGGAACTGTCGGAGGCCTTGTCCTTGGAGTCGCTGTTGGAGCAGGCGGTCAGGGCCACGGGCAGCATGGCGGCGGCGGCAACGGCAACGGCGACACGACGGACGCGAGTCTGCATGGCAATCCTTCAACGATCAGAACCGTGAGGGCCATTCGCCCTCATCACCGGGAATCCGGTGCGGCCCGTGCCGCGGATTGGTCACCTCCCCAAAAGAGTGATCCGCGTGCGGCACGGGGTTCTGCTGGAGGGAAGTGGCTCGGGCCCGATCAACCACTGTGTGTTCCGGAGTCCGTCTCACCCCCGCCATCAAGGCGTATGTCCTCACCTTCGGATGAGGAACAGCCGGGGCTTCTCGGGGCGGGGCCACGCAGGGGGGCATCCGAGTCATGACGCGAGAACCGGTGGGCGCGACCAAGCCATGCACGAGAGGCCACCGGATTACTGCCGACAGCGGCAGGTTCCGCGAACAGCCCTCGCCGTCAAGGAGAGTGCGTCGTCCAGATGTTGGGGGAGTGCGGTGAAGCAACGAGATCCGTTCCGCTCGGCAGGATGGTGGCCCTTACGGAGGTACACCGCGAAGCCGTTGCGGCCGACGGGCGAGGCGGGCGTCGGGCCCACCGGATGCGGGCCGCCGGAGCACGAGAAGGCCGGTGGCGGCGGAGGTGCGTCCGAGATGACGCCGCCGCCTCGGCTGCGTGTCGCCGTGTTGGCCACCATCCGGAACGTGCCCCAGGTCCGCCCGAGCGGCGGCGGAGCGACGGACAGCTTGCCGTGAGCCGGTGCAGCCGACCCGAACGAGTGAAACCGGACGAATCGGCCAATCCGCGCCGCGGGACGTAGCGGATTGCTCGTGAGGAGCGAGCAGTTCCTTGTGTCGCCCGATGCGGGTGACGCTGTTCGAGCAGCAGGGAGAATTTCATGTCTCGAGTGTTCAGGAGCGCGGCGGTTCTGGTGGCTGTGGGCGGTGCGGTCCTCGCCGGTGCGGGCGCCGCCTCGGCCGACAGCGGGGCGCAGGGTGCCGCGGTGGGCTCGCCCGGTGTGCTGTCGGGCAACCTCGTCCAGGTGCCGGTGCATGTTCCGGTGAACGTCTGCGGGAACACCGTCAGCGTGATCGGCGCGCTCAACCCGGCGTTCGGCAACACCTGCGCCAACGCCTCCGGTGGCTGGGGCCACCACGGCGACATGGGCGACTGGGACATGTCGAAGTAGTTCCGCGTCCTGGCGCACGTGCCGGGGCGAGATCTGGTGAGGCCGGGTGCTGCCTTTTGGGGGAGGCGGCACCCGGTCGCGGGACTACCGTTGCCTGCGGGAAAGGCGCTCGTCTGTGCTTCGGTGGATCCGCGGTTTCTGAACAAGGCCCAGTCACCCGTCAGTAAGTCGTCCAGCGTGAGTGGCTCCCCTTCACAGACCATGAGCGAGGCGCGTTCTGATGAGGTGTCAGAGCTCTGCCCCCATTTGCTTGATGCACCGTCAGGTCACGGCTGAGCGGGTGCTGATGTTGCAGCCTGCGCGGCAGCGGACCAGAAGTCGGGCCTGACAGTTGGGGTGCTCGCGATCGATGGCGGCGGCAGCGACGAGTCATGATCCAACGCGCGTCGAGGCTCGGACCGTCTTATCGTTGAAAGTGTTGTTGCCGTAGGACAAAGGAGTTCCTCATGCGCATCACACTCGCCCGAGGGGCGGCCATCGCCGCTCTCACTTGCGCCGCTGCTCTTCCCCTGGCTGGCGCTGCACAGGCTGCGACCCCGGCGCAATCCACGACCCAGGCGGCCCAGACCCTCCCCGCCGACGACGGACCCGGGTGGCACCATCACGGTGGCTACTGGGACCACGGCTACTACTACGGTGGAGGTATCGGGCTCGGACTCGGCCTGGGCCTGGGAATCGGCCTCTGACCCATCCTGATGCAACGAGCGGGTGGGCCCCTGTCGAGGGGTCTGCCCGCTTCATAGTGCGCGATGAGCGAATATTCGCAGCGGAAGATCGGTACAGGCGTGTCAGGGTGGCATGCATGACAACAGACCGGTTTGAAGTCACGCGTCACATTGCCGCGCCCGCCTCCGCGATCTTCGACGTACTGCGTTCGCCGCAGGGCCACGTGAGCATCGACAGTTCTGGAATGCTGCAGTCTGCGGAGGGTGCTCCCGTGGAGAAGGCGGGAGACGAGTTCGTTGTCCACATGGACCGGGAGGCTCTGGGGGATCTGCCCATGGGCCGCTATGACGTAACAGTGATCATCACGCGCTATGAACGCGACGTCGTCCTGGAGTGGACCATCTCGGGCACCATCCAGCCTCCCATCCGTCATCTCTACGGGTACCGACTCGAACCCAACGAGACGGGCACCCTCGTCACTTCCTACTACGACTGGAGCCAGATCGACGACAAGTACCGCGAGGCGGGCGTCTTCCCGGTCATTCCGGAGGCGGGGCTGCGCGCCACACTCGGAATCCTTGCTCGTACGGTCGAAAATGGGTCGTTCGCCCTCTGACGGCGGCTGTCGGTTCTCTTCAGGACTTGTGGTGCGGCCCGGAATGCGTTCACCACGGGCCACACCAGAGTGCCCTCCGTCCCACGGCCGGGATCAGCCTCGGGCGATGCGCCGGTATCGACTGACGGCCAGGGGCATGAAGACGGCGACGATTACGCACGAACACAGCAGCGCGTAACCACTGGCGTGTTGCACCGGCCAGGAGTGCGGTGGGACTACCGCTGCCGGGGCCTCGTTGCCGAAGAGCGACCGGGCGGCGGTGGCGGTCGCGGAGACCGGGTTCCACTCGGCGATCGTGCGGAGCGGGCCGGGCATCGTGGTGACGGAGACGAAGGCACCAGAGACGAAGGTGACGGGAAAGAGCCAGATCAGCCCGGCGCTCTGGGCGACCTCGACGCTGCGAGCCATGAGTCCGATCGTGGCTCCGACCCAGGACATGGCGAAGGCGAAGAGCAGAATCAGCCCGTACGCCGCCATGGCGTCCAGTACCGAGCCCTCGACGCGCCAGCCGACCAGGAGCCCGCACAGTGAGGTCACCACGAGCGTGACGACGCTCATGGTGAGATCGGACAGAGTGCGGCCGAGGATCACGGAACCGCGCGGCATGGGCAGTGCGCGGAAGCGGTCGACCATGCCTTTGTCCATGTCCGCGGCGAGACCGATGGCTGTGAAGGACGCGTTGAAGGTGACGGCCTGCGCGAAGATGCCGCCCATCAGGAACGTGCGGTACTCGGCACCGCCGAGGCTGCCTCCGAAGACGTAGGCGAGCAGCAGCACGAACATCAGGGGCTGGACGAGCGCGGCGATGACCGCTCCCGGGGTACGGCGCAGGTTGAGGAGGTTGCGCTCGGCGATCAGCAGCCCATCGCGCACGGTGCGAAACGGGCCGGCCGGCTTCTGGGCGGTCAGGCTCACTGTCGCCATGCGTGGGCTCCCTTCCTGCGTCCGCTGCGCCGTCGGGCTGCGGCGGGACTCTCGTCGCCGGGCTTCCGGCCGTGGCCCGTGGGCAGTTCTGGTCCTTCCGTGTCCTGCTGCGCGCTGGGGGTGTCGGGATGCCGGGCTCTGCCGGTCAGTGCCAGGAACACGTCGTCGAGGGTGGGCGGTGCGAGGGAAACGTCGTGCACGGTGAGCTGCGCCTCCTCCAGCGCGGCAAGGGCGCGCCGCAGAGCTGGGGCGCCGTGGTCGGTGGCGACCGAGACGTGTCCGGCACGCCGGTCCACCTCCGGCTGGTACGGGCCCAGTCCTGCCAGCACTCCAGCGATCGCCGCCATGGTCTCCGGCACGGCCGGGCGGAGCGTGATGCGTTCTCCGCCGACCTTCTCCTTCAGTTCGGTCGCTGTGCCGCGGGCGATGACGTGGCCGTGGTCGATGACGGCTATGGAGTCGGCGAGCTGGTCGGCCTCTTCCAAGTACTGGGTGGTGAGCAGGACAGTGGTGCCGTCGGCCACCAGGTCCTGCACGGCCCGCCAGGTGTCGGCCCGGCCGCGTGGGTCGAGGCCCGTCGTGGGCTCGTCGAGGAAGACGACGGCGGGCCGCGTGGTGAGGGCACCGGCCAGGTCGAGGCGGCGGCGCATGCCGCCGGAGAAGCTGCCGCTCGGCCGGTCGGCGGACTCGGTGAGCGCGAACCGGTCGAGCAGGTCACCGGCACGCTGCCGGGCTGCTTTGCGGTTCATGCCGTACAGCCGCGCGACGAGGTAGAGGTTTTCGCGTGCGGTCAGCCGTTCGTCGACGGCGGCGTACTGCCCTGACAGGCCGATGCGTTCGCGCACAGCCTCCGGCGCGTTGCGGACGTCGTGTCCGGCGACCGTGGCGCGGCCGCCGTCCGGACGCAGCAGTGTGGTGAGGATGCGCACGATGGTGGTCTTGCCCGCGCCGTTGGGGCCGAGCAGGCCGAGCACGGTGCCCGCCGGGACCCGCAGGTCGATGCCGGCGAGTGCCTGGCGGTTGCCGAAGCTCCTGGTGAGGCCCTCAGCCACGATCGCGTCCTGCTCACCCGCGGGCGCCACGGGCCGCCCGACGTGCTCCTGTTGAGGGAGGGGCGACCTGAGGGTGCCGAGCAGATTCGCTCCTGATGTGCTCATCGGGAGGCCAGCGCGCTGCGCGGAGTGAGGTCCGTCCAGTGGGTGTCGACGTAGGCGATGCATGCCTCGCGGGTAGTGGGCCCGTGGACGGGCTGCCAGCCCGCGGGCACGTCGGCGAACTCGGGCCACAGGGAGTGCTGGCCCTCGTCGTTCACCAGGACACGGTGCTGGACGGCGGGGTCGTCGAAGGGGTTGGTCATGATGCGGTCACTCTCTCGGGTCGTGTTCGGTGAACTGAACTGTTTTCGGGCGCATTTGACCGAGCAGGGGCTGTCCGGTCGAAGCGGGCTCAGGTGGCCCGGAGGGCCATGTCGAGGACGGGGCCGATGAGGGCCCGGGAATCGGGACGGAGCATCTGGGCGTGGCCGCACGGCACGTCGTGCACCTGGACGGTGCCGTCGATGTACGGGTCCCACAGGGCGGGGACGAGGCCGTTCGCGGGGGCTTCTTCCGTGGCTCGGAAGAAGAGCACGTCGCCGTGGAAGATGCTCGGGACGTAGTCGCGCATCAGCCGGGCCTGGGCGGCGAAGTTGCCGACCATGGTCTCGATGGTCTCCGGTTCCAGCGCGCCGAGCGGGCTGCCTGTCTCCCGTAGAGCGTCGCGTACGGCGGCGGCGTCCAGTGGGGCGTCGGCGTCCCAGGCGGACAGGTCGAGGCCGAGGGCGGTCAGCAGGGCGCGGAAGACGACGTCGCGTCCGGCGTCCTCCAGGCCGTCGGCGGGTGGCACGGGGAAGGAGTCCAGCACAGTCAGAAGCGCCACCTCCTCGCCCGCGTGCTGGAGTTGGACGGCGACCTCTTGGACGACGTTGCCGCCGAAGGACCAGCCGAGCAGCCGATAGGGGCCGTGCGGCTGTACCGTGCGCAGCTGCGCGATGTAGTGGGCCGCCATTTCCTCGATGCTCTGCGGGAACGACCGGGTGCCGTCCAGATTGGGTGTCTGGAGCCCGTACACCGGCCGGTCGGCGACGTGCTGGAGCAGCCCCGCGTATGACCACGCCAGGCCGCCCGCCGGGTGTACGCAGAACAGCGGCGGCAGACTGCCGCCGACGCGTAGCGGCAGCAGCGAGGCGAGATCCGCACCGGGTTGGGCGTCGCCCGACTCCGCCTCGCGTGCCGCCAGCGCGGCCGCGAGACCGGCCGGGGTCGGCGTCTCGAACAGCGCCCTGATCCCCAGGTCCGTCCCGGTGGCGTCGCGTACATGTGCCAGCAGACGCGCCGCCAGCAGTGAATGGCCGCCGAGCGCGAAGAAATCGTCGTCGGCCCAGCACTGTTCGGTGCCCAGGACCTCCGCGAACAGCGCGCACAGCAGGTCCTCGCGCGGGCCGGCCGGGCCCCTGCCCGTCCCGCGGGCCAGGTGCTCGTCGCGGGGACCCGGTAGTGCGGCGGCGTCGAGCTTGCCGCTCGCGGTGAGCGGCAGTGCGTCGAGGCCGACGAACGCGGCGGGAACCATGTAGCCGGGCAGTTCGGCCGCGACGGCCGTGCGCAGGGCGTCACGGTCCGGCTCGGCGGGTCCGCCCGTCGCGGTCTTACCGCTGTCGGGCACCACATAGGCGACCAACTGCTCCGTACCGTGGGCGTCTTGAGCGCCCACGGAGCGCAGCTCCACGGCGGCCCGCCCGATGCCGGGCTGCCGCTCCAGTACGGCGACGATCTCACCGGGTTCCACGCGGAAACCGCGCACCTTCAGCTGACCGTCGGCCCGGCCGCGGAACTCCAGTCGGCCGTCCGTCGACCGCCGTACGAGATCGCCGGTGCGGTACATCCGATTGCCCGGCGGACCGAACGGGTCCGGCACGAAGCGGGCGGAGGTCTCCGCGGGCCGGCCGAGATAGCCGCGGGCCAGGCTCGTGCCCGCGAGGTACAGCTCGCCGGTCGCGTTCGGCGCGGTGGGCCGCAGATGCCGGTCGAGGACGTAGCAGCGGGTCCCGGACACCGGGTCGCCGAGTACGGGCCGATCGGTGTGGTGCAGCGGTGCACACAGGGTGTCCACGGTGGCCTCGGTTGGGCCGTACAGGTTCCACACGGTGAGGCCGGGCACGGCGCGCAGCCGCTGCCACAGGCCCGGCGGCACCGCCTCACCACCGAGCGCCAGGACGGTGGGCCGGTGCCCGGGCGCCCCCGGCTGGCACAGCCCGGCGTCCAGCAGGGCCGCCGCGTGGCTCGGGGTGGTCTCCAGTACGTCGATACGGTCCTCGCGCACGGCCCGGACGAGGGCCGCCGGGTCGCGGCGGGTGTCGTTGTCGACGACCAGGAGTTCGTGCCCGTCGAGCATCCACAGAACGGGGTCCCAGGAGGCGTCGAAGGACAGGGAGGCGGTCAGTGCCACCCGCATCCTGCGTCCGCCGGTTGCTGTTTGTGCGAACAGCGTCTGCCGGTGGTGCTCCCACAACTGGGCCAGCGACCGGTGTTCCACGACGACGCCCTTGGGGCGCCCGGTGGAGCCGGAGGTGTGCAGTACGTAGGCCACGTCCCGGGGCCCGGCAGCAAGGTCCCGTGGCGGTTCGCCGTCGAGCCCGGCCAGTGCCGCGAGGGTGTCGGCGGAGTCCAGCACAATGACCTGCCAGGGGCCGTCGGGTATGCGGTCGGCGGTCGCCGTGGCGGCCAGCACCACGGCAGGCCGGGCATCACTCAGTACGGCGGCCACCCGCGCCGGTGGCAGGGCGTCGTCGAGCGGCGCGTAGACACCGCCCGCGGTCAGCACACCGAGCAGCGCGGTCAGCGATCCGGTGGAGCGTGGCAGCAGTACCCCGACGGTGCGGTCCGGGCCCACTCCGTGTGCCCGCAGCAGATGGGCCAAGCGGGCGCTGTCCTGCGACAGTTCGGCGAAGGAGAGGGCCTGCGCCCCGCAGCGCACCGCGATGTCGCTGCTGCGTGCCGCCGCCGCGGTGGCCTCGAAACCCGCGATCACCGTCGGGTGCCGCGGGGCGGTCTGCGGCCCGCTCCCGAGGGCGAGCAGCTCGGCGCGCTGTTCCCGGCCGAGCGGATCGTGCCGGGACAACGGGGCGTCCGGATCCGCAACGGCGAGCCGGAGCAGCGTGACGAAGGAGTCGGCCAGGTGCTGTGCGGTCGCGGTGTCGAAGAGGTCGCGGGCGAACTCCAGCTCGCCCGTGAGCTCTTGGCCCCCGCTCTGTTCGGAGAAGTTGAACGACAGGTCGAACTTGGCGGCGGCCGTGTCCACGCCTTGCACTGCGGCGTGCAGGCCGGGCAGGTCGAGCGCGGGGCGACCGGCGTTGTTGAGGGAGAGCATCACCTGGAACAACGGATGCCGGGAGAGTGACCGCGGAGGCGCCAGGTGCTCCACCAGTGACTCGAACGGCAGGTCCTGGTGGGCGTAGGCGGCGAGGTCGGTCTCGCGGGCGCGGTCGAGCAGGGCGCGGAAGTCCGGGTCGCCGTCGGTGCGGACCCGCAGGGTCAGCGTGTTGACGAAGAAGCCCACCAGTCCGGCGAGTGCCTCGTCGGTGCGGCCGGCGACCGGGCTGCCGACGACGATGTCCTCGCCCGCGCCATACCGGTCCAGCAGAGCGGTGAGCACCGCGTGCAGCGCCATGAAGGTGCTGGCTCCCTCGCGCCGGGCCAGCTCCGCCAGTCGGCGGCCGTCGCCGTCGGTGAGCGGCAGGGCGACGCTGCCCCCGCGTCCGGAGCCGACGTCCGGGCGCGGCCGGTCGGCGGGCAGCGCCAGCTCGGTCGGAGCCCCGGCCAACGCGTCCCGCCAGTAGGCCAGTTGGCGTGCGTGCACGCTGTCGGGATCGTCGGGACGGCCCAGCAGGTCGCGCTGCCAGAGAGCGTAGTCGGCGTACTGCACCGGCAGCGGCGTCCAGTCGGGGGTGCGGCCTGCGGCCCGTGCTGCGTACGCGGCCGCCAGGTCCTGCGCCAGCGGGCCCATGGACCATCCGTCGGCCGCGATGTGATGCACCGTGAGCAGCAGGACGTGCTTCTCGACGCCGGTTTGCAGCAGCTCGGCGCGCAACGGCAGGTCACGGGCGAGGTCGAACCCCTCTCGGGCCGCTGTGCGCAGCAACTCCGCGGCCCCGTCCTGGGTGCTGGGCGTGACGGTGAGCGTCGGGCGGGCCTCGCCGGGGGACAGGATGCGCTGGGCCGGGGTGCCGGGCCGGCCGGCCGTGTCGCGGAAGACCGTGCGCAGGCTCTCGTGCCGGGCCACCACGTCGCCGAGCGCGTCGCGCAGCGCGGACACGTCCAGCCGTCCCCGCAGCGAGACCGCCATCGGCAGGTTGTAGGAGGCGTCGTCGGAGCGCATCCGGTTGAGGAACCAGAGACGGTGCTGCGCGAAGGACAGCGGCAGGTCCGCCGGCCGGTCGGTTCGGGACTGGAGTGAGGGACGGCCGTGCGCGGCACCGGCGAGGCGGCGGGCCAGTCCGGCCGGGGTGGGGTCCTCGAACAGGGCGCGGACGGGGATCTCGACACCGAACGCACTCCGTACGCGGTTGACGATCCGGGTGGCCAGCAGCGAGTGGCCGCCGAGCGCGAAGAAGTCCGCGTCGCGACCGACGGAGTCGGTGCCGAGGCACTCGGCGAACAGCGCGCACAGGATCTCCTCCTGCGGAGTGCGTGGCCGCTCACCCCGTTCCTGCACGGCCGCCCCCGGGTCGGGGAGGGCGGCAAAGTCCGTCTTGCCGTGCACGGTGAGCGGGATGTCCGGCACCAGCGCGAGGTGCGAGGGAGTCATGTACGCCGGGAGCCGGTCTCCGAGGAACGATCGCAGCCCGGCGGCCGTGGGCTCGGTACCGGTCTCCGGTACGGCCCAGGCGACCAGCCTGCCGCCGCCGGCGGCGTCGCGGACGGTCACCACGGCCTGCCGCACAGCCGGGTGAGCGGTGAGTGCGGCCTCCACCTCGCCGGTCTCGACGCGGAATCCGCGCACCTTGACCTGGGAGTCCGTGCGACCCACGAACGACAGGGAGTGGTCCGGCCGCCTGCGCACGAGGTCGCCGGTCCGGTACATGCGGCTTCCCGGGGCACCGTAGGGGTCGGCGAGGAACCGGTCGGCGGTCGCCCCCGTCGCTCCGTCGTAACCGCGGGCCACCCCGGCCCCGGCCAGATACAGCTCGCCCATGACACCCGGCGGCGTGGGGCCCAGCCGCGAGTCAAGGACCCGGGCCCGCATGCCCGTGACCGCGTGGCCGATGGCCGGCCCCGAACCGGGAGTCACCCGGGCGGCAACACTGTCCACGGTCGTCTCGGTCGGCCCGTAGAGGTTCCACACGGTCACGCCGGACAGCTCGGCCAGTTCTCGCCAGAGCTTGTCGTGCACCGGTTCGCCGCCCAGGGCCACGACGCGTGGCCAGGGCCTGCCGGGCGCGAACAGGCCGCACCCCCGCAGCTGTTCGAGGAAGGACGGCGTCGTCTCGATCACGTCGATCCGCCGCTCGTGCAGCAGGTGCACCAGCGCCTCCGGATCACGACGGCTCCGGTCGTCCACCAGGTGCAGTTCGTGCCCGGCGGTCATCCACAGCAGCGGGTCCCAGGAGGCGTCGAAGGTCGCCGCGGCCGTCAGGGCCACGCGCAACGGGCGCCCGTTGTTGGCCTGTTCGGCGGGCTCGATCAGCTGGCGGCCGTGATGCCGCAGCAGGTTGGCAAGTGCACGGTGCTCCACGACGACGCCCTTGGGCCGACCGGTGGAGCCCGAGGTGTACAGCACGTAGGCCGGGTCTGCTCCCCCGGGACCGTCCGGTGGCAGCGTTTCAGCAAGGCCCGCGCCGGGCGCGTCCTCCAGGTAGATCGCGGGTGTGCGGGAGGCGGGCAGGGCCGCGGCGCAGGACCGTTCGGTCAGCAGCACCACCGGCCGCGCGGACTCCAGGATCTGCGCGTTGCGTTCCGTCGGATGCGACGGGTCGAGCGGCACGTACACCGCGCCGGCGCGCAGCACACCGAAGACGGCGGCGATCTGCCGCGTGGACCGGGGCACGGCTACCGCGACCCGGTCGCCGGGGCTGACGCCGGCACCCACCAGCCGCCGGGCCACGTCGTACAGATCGGTCGCCAACTCCCCGAAAGAGACGGACAGGTGACCGTCGTTCACCGCGGTGCGGCCCGGGGTGACCGCCGCCTGCGTCTCCAGGACGTCACAGACGCTGTGCACCAGTTCCTGACCCCGGTCCGCGCAGTCGTCACGCGCTCCCGCGTCGAGGGCCGCATGCACCTGTTCCTTCGTGAGCATCTCCAGAGCGCTCAGCCGCGTGCGGGGCGAGGCGAGTGCCGATCGCAGCAGCCGGACGAAGTGGTCGGCGAAGCGGCGCACGGTGCTCTCGTCGAACAGTTCGGCGCTGTACTCCACTTCGCCGGTCACTCCCGTCGGCTGCCCGTCCACGCCGTGCAGCTCGGTGAAGTCCCAGGTCAGGTCGAACTTCGCCGTTTCGCCTCCGGAGCCCAGGACCTCGGCCCGGACACCGGGGAGGTCGAGGCGGGGTGTGTGGGTGTTGTTCAGGGCGAGCATCACCTGGAAGAGCGGGTGTCGAGCGAGTGAGCGCGGCGGGGCCAGTGCCTCCACCAGTTGCTCGAACGGCAGATCCTGCCGACTGTAGGCGCTCAGATCCGTCTCCCGCACCCGGCCCAGCAGCTCCCGGAAACCCGGATCGCCGCCGGTGTCCACGCGCAGCACCAGGGTGTTGACGAAGAACCCCACGACATCGTGGAACTCCTCCTCGTCACGTCCCGCCACCGGGGTGCCGACGACGATGTCGTCCCCGCCGCCCAGGCGTTGCAGCAGCGTGGCGAGCACAGCGTGCAGGACCATGAACGGGCTGACCCCCGCCTCCCGCGCGAGCGCGACCAGGGCGCGGTGCTCGTCCGCGTCCAGTCGCAGCGGCACGCGGCCGCCGCGGAACGTGGCATGTTCCGGACGGGGCCGGTCGTACGGCAGGGGAAGCTCAGGCGTCGCCCCGTCCAGTACCGTCCGCCAGTCCGTCAGCTGTCGCGCGCTGAGTGAATCGGCATCGTCCCGATCGCCGAGCAAGGTGTGCTGTCGCAACGCCCAGTCCGCGTACTGTGCGGGCAGTGGTGTCCACTGCGGTCCGTACCCCTCGACACGGGCCCGGTACGCCGTGCACAGATCGCGGACCAGCGGCCCCATCGACCATCCGTCGGTGACGATGTGATGGAGCGTCAACAGAAGCAGGTACGAGCCCGTGCCGTCGTCGTTGCGGGCGGCGGTCGGGGCCAACAGGGCGTGCAAAGGAGGCCGTTGAGCGAGGTCGAATTCGGGCGCCGGAAAGGACCCGGGGCGGCCGTTCGGCTGCACGGGGGTGGTGTGCAGCTCGACGCCGCAGTCATCGGCCGGCAGCACGACCTGGTGCGGTCCTGCTGTGTCCTCCCGGTAGACCGTCCGCAGACTCTCGTGCCGCGCCAGGAGGTCGGAGAAGGCCGCCTGCAGAGCAGGAACGTCGAGGTCGCCGTCGAGCCGGACGGCGACGGGTATGTGGTAGCGCTGACCGCCCTCGCCCATCTGTTCCAGCAGCCACAGGCGGTGCTGGCCCGCCGAGAGCGGCAGCCGCGCGGGGCGCTCCCCGACAGCCGGGCCGTCGCCGGCTTCCGCACGGTGGGAGCGCCGTTCCGCGTCGACGAGTGCGGCCAGGCCGGCGACGGTCGGCGCTCCGAAGAGCGCGCGCACCGGCAGCCGGACACCGGTCCGTTCGGCCAGGCCGGCCAGCAGCCGGGTGGCCAGCAGGGAGTGGCCGCCGAGCGCGAAGAAGTCGTCCTCCCGCCCGACTTCGGGCAGCCCGAGCAGGTCCGCCATCACCGCGCAGACCGCTTCCTCCGTGGCAGTACGCGGTTGCGCCGTGGGGCCCGCGGAAACAGCCGTGGCCGGGGGCAGAGCGGCCGCGTCCAGCTTCCCGTTCGGCGTCAGCGGCAGCCGGTCGGTGGCCGCGTATGCCGCGGGCACCATGTGTGCGGGCAGTGACGCTGCCAGGGCGTCGCGGGCCGGGCGCTGGTCGGAGCGCATCTCGGTGCCCGCCGCGTCCGGAGTCGGTACGAGATAGGCGGCCAGGATCTCTCCCCCCGGCCCGTCACCGCGCACCGTGACCGCCGCCTGGGCGATCCCCGGCAGCGCGGTGAGCGCCGACTCGATCTCGCCGATCTCCACCCGGTGCCCTCGCACCTTGATCTGGTCGTCGCTGCGGCCGACGAATTCCAGTGAGCCGTTCTCGTGCCACCGCACCAGATCGCCGGTGCGGTACATGCGCGCCCCCGGATCTCCGAAGGGGTCCGCCAGGAACCGGTCGGCGGTCAGCCCGGATTGCCCGGTGTAGCCGCGAGCCACCCCTTCGCCCGCCAGGTACAGCTCGCCGGTCACACCGCACGGCAGCAGATGCAGGGCCGCGTCCAGCACATAGGCGCGGGCGCCGCGGACCGGGCGGCCGATGACCGGCTCCGCGCCGCCGACCCGGGTGGTGACGGCGTCGACCGTCGTCTCCGTCGGTCCGTAGAAGTTGTATGCGAGCAGGTTCTTGTCCGCGGAGAGCCGTTGCCACAGCTCGTCGTTGACGGGCTCGCCGCCCAGAGCGATCACCTTGGGCCGGTGCGCCGCCGCGTCGGCCGCGTCGTCTGCGGCGGCAGTGAGGCCCGCGGCCAGTAGCTGTTGCAGGAAGCTGGGGGTGGTCTCGATGACGTCGATGCGCTCGGTGTGCAGGAAGTCGACCAGTGCCTCCGGGTCGCGACGCGTGGTGTCGTCCACGATGTGCAGCTGATGGCCGGCCAGCATCCAAAGCATTGGGTCCCAGGAGGCGTCGAACGAGGTGGCGGCGGTGAGCGCGACACGCATGCGCCGTCCCCCGGCGAGTTCCGCGCTCGCGTGCGACTCCTGGCGGTGATGGGTGAGCAGATTGCTGATCGACCGGTGCTCGACCAGCACGCCCTTCGGGCGGCCCGTGGATCCGGACGTGTAGATGAGGTACGCGGCGTCGTCGGCACGCGGCGCGGCGAGCGGCGGGCCGGAGACGGTGTTGCGGAACTGCGGCAGGCTTCGTACGGCCGTGCCGGCAGGGGCCATGTCGGCGACCGGGCCGTCGGGCTCGCAGAGCAGGATCACCGGGGCGGCGTCGGCCAGCAGATGGGTGATGCGCTCGGCCGGATACGCGACGTCCACCGGCAGGTAGACCGCACCGCTGCGCAACACGGCGAGCGGGGCGACGACGGTGTCGACCGAGCGGGGCAGTGCGACGGCGACCGTCGTGCCCGCGCCGGCGCCGTTGGCCTGCAGCGCCGTGGCTGCCGAGTCGACCGCCCGGTCCAGCTCGGCGAACGTCAGGCTCCGTGTGCCGTCGTCGACAGCCGGCGCGTCGGGTATCTCCCGCGCCAGCCGCGACAGCACCTCGGGCAGAGTCGGATCGCCGTCCTCGGCAAGCGTGGAGGAACCGCCCCCGCGCGGCCGGGAGTTCGCCGGGCCCCGTCCCAGGGACAGCATCCGCTCCCGCTCCCGCGCATCGGTGAGCTCCAGCGCGCTGAGTGGCCGGTCCAGGTCCGTGACGAGTTCCTCGGTCAGCCGCAGGATGCGTTCCAGGTGCCCAGCGGCGGAAGCCTCGTCGTAGAGCGCCGCATCGGCCAGGAGGTCGACGCGGGCGCCGGCGCTGCCCGGGGCCGGGTGCACGGCCAGGGTGAGGTCCTCGACGGGGCCGAGCGAGAGATTGTGCAGAGTGCCGCTCGCCGATCCGAAATGCAGGTTCTCGTCGAAGGCCAGCACGTTCACCGACGGTCCCACCAGAGGTTCGCCGCGTACCAGGCCGCGCTCCCGGCGCATTTCCTCCGCCGGGAACCGCTGGTGCCGCAGCGCGCCCCGCATCGCCGTCGTCACCTGCCGCAGCAGGTCCCGGGCGGAGTCCGTGGCGTCCAGGCGCAGCCGCAGCGGAAGGACCTGCGACATCATGCCTGGGGTCTGCCGAGCGGTCCGGCTCCGGCGGCCGGTCACCGGCATGCCGAGCAACAGGTCCTGCGCGGCGCGTATCCGGTGCGTATAAGCGGCCGTGCCGGCCACGAACAGCGCGGGCCAGGCCACCCGCCCCCGCCGTGCTCCGTCCCGCAGCCGCTGCCACCGTGCCCGGTCCAGCGAGACCGAGTGCCGCAGCACCTCCGAGGCCGGGGACACCGTGCGCTCCGTGAGCCGCTCGGCGGAGGGGGAGCCGTCCAACCGGTCACGCCAGTAGGCCGCGTCCTCGGCGTACTGGGGCGACTGGGTGTACTGCCGCGCCTCTGACACCAGCGGTTCGAGCGGCAGCGGTGTGAACGGGACGTCGTCTCCGGCGGCGAGGAGGCCGTACGTCTCGGCGATCCGCCCCAGTGCCACCGCCGCGCCGTACCCGTCCAGCACGAGGTGGTGCGTGCGCATGTACAGCAGGTGGCGTGACGCCGAGAGCCGGTACAGCGTGAAGGCGGTCACCGGCCCCCGCGCGACATCGATGGGTACGGACAGGTTCTCTCGCATGGCCCGGTGTGCGTCCGTCTCGCCGTCCGCATTCGCGGACAGGTCGACGAAGGAGACGCCAATGGTGAGGTCAGGACGGGCCCACTGAAGCCCCGTCGTACCGCTCGGGTCGTCGACCACGGTCGCGCGCAGCGCTTCGATCTCCTGCGTCGCGAGGGCGACGGATCGGCGCAGCGTGGCGAGGTCCAACTCCCCCTCGATGTCGACGTATTCGGCAATCGTGAAGTGGGCCCCCAGCGGGCGCAGCTGATGCGCGAACCACAAGGACTCCTGCGCTGCGGTGAGCGGCAGCCCGACGGTGTTCTTCTCAGTCATGTGCCCGCTCCAGTACCAAAGCGATGCGTGTCGACACCGTCGACCACCCCTCCTGATCTCACCTCGATCGGTGCAGATGCGAAGCCTTCACTGCACCGTCTTTCGTGGTTAATCCGCGACCCATGGGGCTACGGATTGGTGTGTGACACAGGGCACCCTTTGTTACCGGTGCGTAGTGTGTCCCTTTCATACCTGCGGCAGCGGTATTCCGAGCCTCTGTTGGTCTGTGGGATCGGCGGACCCATCCGTGCGGGGGGAGGGCTACGGATCAATGGGGTCAGGCATGGTGAGCGGTTCACACGCCGCCAAACCCGAGCACAGAGGAGCACCTTCAGATGCACCGTCCAGGATGGGCCAAGTCGCTACGCGGCATAGCCGTCGCAGGCAGCGCGGTGGCCTTGTGCCTCACCGGCGCCACCGTCGCATCGGCCTCCGGCGCGTCAGGAAAGGCAGAGAGCGCTTGGTCCAGGCAGGAAGCGCCCGCTCAGCATGCGGCGACAACGGCAGGCGGTTATCGGGGGACACAGGGCTTCAACCTGTGTCTGCTCTCGACATGTTCGACCGGCTCCGGCGAGGACACCGAAGGCGGCATCGGCCTGGTGCAGGGCGGCAATCTCTGCCTGCTCTCCACCTGTGAACTGAGGCCCTGAACAGGCGGCGCGGGCCGACTTCGACCCGGCGTCCCCCTGTGGGGCAGTTGTTGACGTTGCACCGTGGACCGCGGAGACGGTGAGGTCGGTTCCGCACGCGGGTCGGCCTCACCGGCGTCGTCATGCGGTAAGCAGAGGACTTGTCGTGTCTCGTCACTCAACCGTCTTACTGGCGGCCCATTCTCCGGCTGGTGCGCAGCGCGGGACGTGGGCAACAACGTGCGCCTCCGGTGGTGACAGGAGCCGTTCTACGTGTGTGCCCTGCTGTTCTTCCACGGTGGCCGCCTGAGACGCCGCGGCCCTGTGCGGCAGTGAGGAACCCTCACTGCCGCACAGGGCCGCAGCATCGTGTCGCAGGCTCTGGTTCAGGCCGGGCGCGTGGACCGGCCCGGGGGAGGCGT
>NZ_JBUEGE010000037.1:0-21924 GCF_054963755.1 Streptomyces sp. EDA2-14 | reverse complement strand
TAACTCCCCTGCTCCGCAGGGGAGTTGGCGTCACTCCGTGACGCCCTGTCAGGACTGCTCCGCAGTCCTGACAGGCACGGATCGCTCCGCGATCCGGCCGGGCCCCGCGCTCCGCGCGGGGCTGAGGCTGGCAGGAGTTGGTGTCTCGGCGCCGATGTGACGGTGTGTCAAAGTTGGTGTGCGGCTAGCTTCTAGGCTGAAATAGCCACCACTTCCGCCGAGTTGGAAAACGACGGGTGGCCTTGCCTATTTGATACTGCGTCACCTCAAACTCATTCGAGGAACAGACACCTGTGGGATGTTCCTCGTCCCAGACCTCCACCCGGAAGCCGGCCGTTTGCGTGTGGCCCGCACTGTGGATCACCACCCGAGGAGGAAAACGGTGCATCGGGCGCGGGCTCGCCGTCGAACGCCCCCTCCCCGACGTCCTGCATCCATAATCCGCAGAACATGACCGCGGCATCGAGACGCTCCTCAGCCAACAGCCGCTGGACGGAAACCCGGTGTGGGCACACGGCGCGGACAGCCGGTGCCCACCGTGTCTGTTCAAGGTCTCCGAGGCGGCACGGGGAAGAAGCCGGGCATGGCCGGTTGTTGATGTCCGTGTCTTCGAGTGCGCGGGCTCATGGAGGGGGCAGGTTCTGGTGTCGTCATCCGAGCGGGGCGTATCGGTCACGGGCAGGGGGCTTCCGATCTGCCGCACCTGTGGCGTGCAGTACGAGGCACCACGCCCCGACTGTCCGATCTGTCTGGACGAGCGGCAGTACGTCGGCTGGGAAGGACAGCAGTGGACCACGCTGGACGAGCTGCGGGCCGGTGGGCGCCACGGCCGGCTCGACGAGGAGGGGCCCGGTGTCGTCGGTGTGGGCGCGGTGCCGTCGTTCGCGGTCGGCCAGCGGGCGCTGCTGATCCGCTCACCGTCCGGCAACGTGCTGTGGGACTGCGTGGGGTACCTCGACGACGACCTCGCCGGCGAGGTCGAGGAGCTGGGCGGGATCAGCGCGATCGCCGTCAGCCACCCGCACTTCTACGGCGTGATGGCCGAGTGGGGCCGCGCCTTCGACGCCCCGGTGTACGTTCATGAAGCGGATCGCGCCTGGGTCGCACGGCCCGATCCGCTGATCGAGTACTGGGCGGGCGACACCCACCCGATCGCGCCCGGCATGACACTGATCAACGCGGGCACGCACTTCGCCGGCGGCACGGTGCTGCACTGGGCCGACGACCCGGAAGGCCGCGGCGCGCTGTTCAGCGGCGACATCTTCATGGTGGTCATGGACCGGCGCTGGGTCAGCTTCATGTACAGCATCCCCAACTTCATCCCCGAGCGCCCCAGTACCATCCGCCGCGCCCTCGAACTGGTCGAGCCCTTCGCCTTCGAGCGCATCTACGGGGCGTTCTGGGGGCGTGTGGTCGACGCCGACGGGGCAGCTGCCGTCCGCCGCTCGGCCGACCGCTATCTGCGCTTCGTACAGGACGCCGACGTATGACGTGCAGGCGCGCACGCCGGCAGGGCGAAGGGGGCGGCGTGCACCGATCCCGGCCGGCGCGACGTCGGCGGTGGCCTACTGCGACAGCGTCCAGGGAGCGGAGCGCAGATCAGCGATGCTGCGCCGGTCGCGGCTCGGTGCCGGATCGTCGGCGGCCCTCCCCATTGCGACCATGGACATGATCGCCCACCCCGGGTCCGGGCGCAGTTCTGCGGTGAGGCCCTCCAGGTCGAAGGCCCGGAACTGCCGGGCGGCCAGGCCCATGGCCCGAGCCTGGATGGTCATGTGAGCGATGGCCTGGCCGAGGTCGTAGTCGGCGAACTCGGAGTAGAGCACGCTCGCGTCGTCGTCGACATGCCGGCGTGCCAGTGCGACGACGAGCAGCCCGGCGTCCTTCGCCCACCGCGCCGAGCTGGGGGCCAGATAACGGGCCACGCGCTCGTGCTCCGGCTCACCCGGGCGGCTCGCGGAGAACCTCCATGGCTGGGAGTTCCCTGCGGAGGGTGCCCAGCGCGCCGCTTCCAGCAGCAGGCCGAGGGAGTCGTCGTCGACCACGGCCGCCGGATCGAAACGGTGCGGACTGAACCGTCCCGCCGGCAGTGGGCGCAGGCCGGTGGGCGGCTCCGGGGCGCGTCGCATGTCCCGCTGCAACCGGCCGTCGCGCGGCCGTATTCCATCCCGGACCGCGACCCGATCGCACCCGCCTGACCAGGAACCGTTCGGTCGTCGTGCGGGCCTGCTTCGCGCAGCCCCACCGGCCTGCTGAGCTGGGGTCCGCGCCGACGTCAGTACGGACGATGTCGCCGCGCTCACTGTCGGGTGCGCGGCGATATGGGCCGCCCACCGCGACCGGAACGGTGGCACGTGCATGGTGCGGCTGGCGTTGGAGGGCCTGCGGGCTCCCCTGCTGGTCACGCAACGGCAGGGTTTTCGTGACGTTCCCGGCGTGCTTCAGGCAGTGCCGCAGTGCGAGGAGTGCGGGGCCCGGCTCGAGGCCCGGTCCACTGGCCGCCCGGCCCGCTACTGCGGGGCGACTTGTCGGCAGCGAGCACATCGTCGCCGCCTCGGCGCAGCAACGCTTTTCTAGCGAATTCCTGGCGAGGGGCGAGTTCCTGGGACGGCAGGGGCCGCGGAGGACGGTGCCCCCGAGCGGGCTCGCTGTTTCGATCCGTACCGGTCGCTGTCGGCGGCAGCCCGCATCCCGGATGTGAGGGGCCCGATCTGCAGCTGGAGTGCAGGGTCTCGCGGTCGGTGCCGGAGAGCGGCCTCGTAGCCCGCAGCTTCTTTTGTGGTCTTTGGTGGTGCCGGACGTCGGGGTCTCGGCTTCGTGTCGTTTGCTCGGCGGTCCTTGTGGTCACCACCACCGCGCCATGGACCAACTTCGAGTTCGAGCAGTTCGTCGTCGCTCACTGGGGCGGCGGCGACTTCGTGTGTGGCCGCAGCGAAGAGACGCCGTCTCAGGTCCTCGGCCGCGGCTCGTCGGGTTCGTGGCGACGGTTCGCAGGCGGGTTGGTGGTCTCCCAGGCCGCCTCGATCATCTGGAAGATCTCGTCCACCGCGGCCTGCGGGTCGGCCGCTTCGCGGGCCAGTGAATAGGCGTCGATCACGAACCTCGCGATCGTGCGGCAGGCCGTCGTGCTCTGCGGTAGGTCGGGGGCGGCGACGAGCGCCGTTGCCAACGACTCCGCGTGGCGCAGCCGCATCGATTCCTCGTACTCCCGCAGGGCGGGCGACCCGTCGATCATGCGCCAGATCGGGGCGGCGCTGTTGGCCGTGCAATGTTGCACCAGAGCGTGGATCTCGCGGCGCAATGCAGGGACGGGCGGCTCGTGTGGTGTCCGGCCGGTGACTGCCCGGGTGAGGCGCTGCTCGAAATCGTCGTCCCGCTCGAACACCAGGGCCTCTTTCGAGGCGAAGTGGGAGAAGAGCGTGGTGACGGCCACGTCGGCCTCAGCGGCCACGTCCCGGATGCCCACCGCGTCGTAGCCGCGTTCGAGGAAGAGTCGCAGGGCGGTGTCGGCGATCTTCTGGCGGGTCGCAGCTTTTTTGCGCTCACGGCGTCCGGTTGTCGGAACGGTCATGCCCTTACGCTACCAGGTTCAAGATAGTAACAGCTACTAAACACTAACGGTTAGTGTTAAGGTCGTCCGCATGAAGAAGGTGAGCTTCGCCGAGTTCGGCGGTCCGGACGTTCTGCACCTCGTAGACGCCGAGGAGCCCCACGCGGGCCCCGGCCGGATACGCATCGCCGTGCGGGCCGCGGGCGTGAACCCCGTCGACTGGAGGATCCGCGAGGGCCAGGTCCTGGGGGCCCATCCGGTCGAGCTGCCCTCCGGGGTCGGACTGGACGCCGCCGGGGTGGTGGACCAGGTCGGCGAGGGCGTCGAAGGGGTCGCGGTCGGCGACCACGTCTTCGGCGAAGGTTCGAGCACGTATGCCGAGTTCGCCGTGCTGTCGGCCTGGGCCCGCATGCCCGAGGAGCTGACGTTCGAAGAGGCGGCCGGCTACCCCTCCGTGGTCGAGACCGCGCTGCGCATCGTCCGCGAGGTCGGAGTGCGGTCCGGGCAGACGCTTCTGGTCAGCGGCGCGTCCGGCGGAGTCGGATCGGCGGTGCTGCAGATCGCTCGCGACCGCGGCATCACGGTCATCGGCACGGCCGGCGCCGCGAACCAGGACTACCTACGCGGCCTGGGGGCCCTCGCCACGACGTACGACAAGGACTGGGTCGGGCGGGTGCGGCAGCTCGGCCGCGTCGATGCGGCCCTCGACCTGGCCGGCTCGGGGGTGATCCGCGAGCTCGTCGAGCTGACCGGGGACCCCCAGAAGGTGCTCTCCATCGCCGATCTCGGTGCGCCGGAGTTCGGTGTCCGGTTCTCCGGAGCGGCCGGGAGCATGCCGGACGCGCTCGCCGAGGCCGCCGACCTCATCTCGCGGGGCAAGCTCCGCATCCCGGTCGAGAGGTCGTACACGCTCGCCGAGGCTGCGGCGGCCCACATCAACAGCCAGGCCGGTCACGCCCGCGGGCGCCGAGTCCTGGTCGTCCCGGGCCGCTCCTAGCGCAGTCACGCGGCCCGGCAGCCCGTGGGCCCCGGGTCTTCCGACGGACTGCAGACGGGACCCGCGCCCGCTTAGCTTCGTGGACGGCTCGCCGGTCGACCACGGCGACGACCGGGCCGCCCGGGGCGCCGTCCGGAATCGTCGCACGGTCCTGCTCGCGGGACGGGGGCCCGGCCCCCGCAACCCGGGCCGCCGCCGCGCTCGTGGACCACCCCTGACGTGGTCCGGGCGGGCCCAGGGGGCCCGCGCCCGGACACCGGTGGGTGATCGGCCCGTCGGCGGGCGCGCGCCGACGGGCCGGGGTCTATCAGGCCTTGTCCTGCATGCTGCTGCGTGCCGGGTTGGCCTGCTGCGCCGCCTTGGGGTCCTTCTCGTCGGCCTTGGCCCGCACCCCCTGCTCGATGCGCTGACCGATCTTCGGGTCGATGTTGGACCAGTACTCGAAGGCCCGCACGAGCACCGGCTCGCTCACGTCGTTGAGCAGATGGCCGACGACGTTGTCCACGAGGCGGTCGCGCGCGGCGTCGTCGAGGACCTCGCGCACCAGGGTGCCCGCCTGCCCCCAGTCGTCGTCCTCGGCGTGGTCGACGTACGCGGCGCGGGTGATGTCGCCGTCCGCGTACCAGCTGGGCGGTGTGCCGTAGCGGTCGGTGTCGGCCGCCGGGCCGCCCTTGGAGTTCGGCGCGTACACCGGGTCCTGGGCCTTGCGGTAGGCCATGGCCCCGTCCTTGGAGTACGTGTGCAGCGGCGCGACCGGCGCGTTGACGGGCAGCTGCTGGTAGTTGCCGCCGATGCGGTGCCGGTGCGCGTCGGCGTAGGAGAAGAGCCTGCCGAGCAGCATCCGGTCGGGGCTCGGGCCGATGCCCGGGACCAGGTTGTTCGGCTGGAACGCGGCCTGTTCGATCTCCGCGTGGTTGTCCGTCGGGTTGCGGTCCAGCGTCATCCTGCCGACCTCGACCAGCGGGTAGTCGGCGTGCGGCCACACCTTGGTCAGGTCGAACGGGTTGAAGCGGTAGGAGGCCGCGTCGTCGTACGGCATGACCTGCACGTACAGGGTCCAGCTGGGGAAGTCCCCGTCGCGGATGTGCTCGAAGAGGTCACGGGTGTGGTAGTCGGTGTCGGCCGCGCACATCTGGTCGCCCTCGTGCTGGCTGAAGTACTCGATGCCCTGGTCGGTCTTGAAGTGGTACTTCACCCAGAACCGCTCGCCCCGGGCGTTGATCCACATGTAGGTGTGCGAGGTGTAGCCGTTCATGTGGCGCCAGGTGCGGGGGATGCCCCGGTCGCCCATCAGCCAGGTGACCTGGTGCGCGGACTCGGGCGAGAGCGTCCAGAAGTCCCACTGCATGTCATGGTCGCGGAGGTTGTTGTCCGCGCGGCGCTTCTGGGAGCGGATGAAGTGCTGGAACTTCATCGGGTCCTTGATGAAGAAGACCGGGGTGTTGTTCCCGACCATGTCGTAGTTGCCCTCGGTGGTGTAGAACTTCACCGCGAATCCGCGCGGGTCGCGCCAGGTGTCCGGGCTGCCGCGCTCGCCGGCGACCGTGGAGAACCGGGTCACCAGCTCGGTGCGCGTCCCGGGCTGGAACACCGCGGCCTTCGTGTAGGCACTGACGTCCGCGGTGACCTGGAAGTGGCCGAAGGCGCCGCTGCCCTTGGCGTGCGGCTGCCGCTCGGGGATCCGCTCCCGGTTGAACTGCGCCATCTGCTCGATCAGATAGGAGTCCTGCAGGAGGATCGGGCCGCCGGCGCCGACCGTGAGCGAGTGCTCGTCGCTTTCGACCGGAACGCCGGCATCCGTGGTGGTCGCTTTGGCTGTCTCGTCACTCATGGGCTACGCGTGCCTTTCGACGGGGTTCGCTCCACGCCGCGGCGCCCTGCGGGGTGCGGCCGCGGCGGAGGGATCGGGCGGAGCCGCCTCTGGAAATGGCGCACCGGGCAAACCGACGACATGACCATGCTGGGGCCTCCGTCCGTACACGGCCATTCGAGCCGCTCACGCGGAGCGAGTGCCCACTCGTCGCCCGGCGATGCACCGCGGGGCGTCGGCGCCGGCGGCCGGCAGGGTGGGCCGACGAGGTGGACGGTGCCCGCCGGGGCCCTGGTCCGGGGTCTGGTCCGGGGTCTGACCGGAGCCGGCCCGGGCGCAGGTCGGGGTGGGGCCCGCGGCCGGGGCGAGGGGGTGGGCAGGCGCCCGGTCACGCGCGTGCGACCGGTGCCGGTGGGCCGGGCCCGCGGCCGCGACGGGGACCGCGAGCGCGGCGCTGCAGGTCCCCGGCGCTCGTCCCGCGGTGCCCGCGGCCCTCACCCCTCGAGCGCCCCGGTCATCGCGTCGAGGTCGGCCAGGAGCGTCGGCAGGCGTTCGGCGGGGATGTGCTCGATCATGCGCTCCTCGATGCCGTACACGGCCTCGCGGGCGGCGCGCAGCCGGTGGTGGCCGGCCTCGGTGAGGTGGACGGGGAGGGACCGGCCGTGGTCGGCGGTGGCGGCCCGGGTGATCAGGCCGGCCTCCTTGAGGCCGCGCAGGACGACGTTGGCGGACTGGCGGGTGACGAAGGTGCCGCGGGCGAGGTCGGCGTTGGACAGGCCGGGGCGTTCGTCGAGGAGTTCCAGGCAGGAGTACTGCGGGACGGTGAGGTCGTGCTCGCGCAGGGCCCTGTCCATGGCGCCGCGCAGGGCGGCGGAGGCCTTCTTGAGGCGGTAGCCCACGTGCTCGGTGACGTCCCGCGCGGGGTGGGGCGCGGGGACGGGCGCTCGATCTTCCATGTCAACATTTTGACATAGCCGTGGGCCCGGCCCTACCGTCACCCATGTCAAAGTTCTGACATCGAAGTTCCGGCACCGACGGTGCGCCCGGCGTCCCCGCCGGGGCGCACCGCCCCGACCCTCCCCTGGAGCCGCCATGACCACCACCGTCGAAGGCCCCGACTTCATCGCCCTCCAGGTGCGGGACGTACCGGCCGCGGCCGCGTTCTTCGAGGAGCGGCTCGGGCTGCGCCGGGCGCCGGGCGGGCCGGACCACGCGGTCGTCTTCGCCACCGCGCCGGTCCCGTTCGCCGTCCGCGAGCCGCTGCCCGGCGTCGACCTGGACGGCACCGACCGCCCCGGCCTCGGCGTCGTGCTGTGGCTGCGGACGGCCGACGCCCCCGCGCTGCGCGACCGGCTCGTCGCGGCGGGCACGCAGGACGTCGGCCCGTTGCGGGGCACCCCGTTCGGCCCGGCGTTCGACTTCACCGGGCCGGAGGGCTACCGGCTCACGGTCCACGGGGGCTGACCGGGAGGCGGACGCCAGGACGCGGCCACCACCACTTGATCACGACAGTCCGTCATCACCGCGGCCAGGAAGGCCGAGAAAGCCGATGGGCGGTGCACTGCCTCGCCGACCGTGAATTTCCGGCCGAGTGCTCCCCCGGGGCTCGATCGCAGAGATCCCCGTCCGGACATGCTGCAGGCACGCCCAAACCCCGTTCCGGTTCCCCGAGCACGTTCCGGGGACTTCCGGACCCGCCCATCGCACGACCGATCAACACGAGCACCCCGCCCACACCTCTGCGGGACAGCGCACCATCAGGTGTCCCGCCCGGCCTCGACGCCGTCCGGTGGTGCGCATGGCCGCAGATCCACGCCCGCGCCGGGCGCCCCCGAACCCGCAGGGGGCGGGCCCCGACCACCGGGTACCCGCCCCCGGCCGAAGCCCCGACCGGGGCTACCGGCCCTTGGCGGCTTCCTTGAGCTTGGAGCCCGCGGCCACCTTCACGCCGTAGCCGGCCGGAATGGTGATCGGCTCGCCGGTCTGCGGGTTACGGGCGGAGCGGGCGGCACGGTGGGTGCGCTCGAAGGTCACGAAGCCGGGGACGGCGACCTTCTCGTCGCCCTTGGCGACGGTCTCGCCGACCGTCGCGGCGAACGCCGCGAGCACCGCGTCGGCGTCCTTCTGGGTCACGTCTGCGCGCTTGGCCAGCTCGGCAACCAGCTCACTGCGGATCATCGTTGTACTCCGTATCCCGTTCGACAGCCCCGCTCCGGGGGACGCGGGGAAGATCAAACCGTCATGCTGCCACCCGCCGCCGGCAACGGGCGCGAGCACTCGGGCCCCGTACTCCGAACGGCCCCGCCCGGCACACGAAGGACCCCGCGCGGCGTGCGAAGCGGTGCGCGGGGCCCCTCAAGGATGCATGCGGTCCGGTCGCCCGTCCCGCCGGCGACCCGACGCCGTCGTCGGTGACCGCCGGCCGCGTGATCACCGGTCGGCATCCGCCCGGAACACGCACGGGACCACGGCGCGCCGCATTCTCGGACTGCCGCTGTGAGCCCAGGCCCACCCCGAGGGTCCCGGCCCCTCAACCCGGCGCCGTTCAGAGGCTGATCACGCACACGTACCTGTCGCCGGCCGAGTACGAAGTGTCCGCCCCGCTGCCGGAGGCGCTGCCGCCCAAGGGCCCGTTTCAGCGTCCCGCCCGTGGGCGTTGACGTCTTCGGCGGGCGCCTCCAGGGTCTGGTGCCGGCCGGGGCCGGGTTCACCAACGCCGACGAAGCGCACTCCTGCGATCCTCCTGCCGAGTGCATGGCGGAGGTCACCGACGACACCCGCCTCACCGCAGGCGCCTCGTCCAGACCTCCCGCCGAGAACCGCCCGGACGGTCGGCCGGGTACGGCATCCGCCCCGCCGGTTCCCGGGCGCCGTCCGGCGGACCACGCGGGGCGCCGGGAGAGACGCAGGTCACGCGCCAGATCTCCGGCTGCGCCCCCTGGCCGGCCCCGTGGCAGCATTCCGGTATGCCGATCGCTGCCGTGTCTGCCGAGGTGTCCATCGCGTACGAGAGCTTCGGCGACCCCGGGGACCCGCCCGTCCTGCTCGTGATGGGTTTCGGTGCGCAGATGCTCGCCTGGCACGAGGACTTCTGCCGGGCGCTGGCAGACCGTGGCCGCTACGTGATCCGGTACGACAACCGTGACTGCGGGCTGTCCACCAAGTTCGACGATCACCCCGTCGACATGGGCAGGTTCATCGCCACCGTCGGCGCCGGTGACATCCCCGCTGCCCTCGCGATGGTTCCCTACCGGCTCCGCGACATGGCCGACGACGGCCTCGGCCTGCTCACCGCGCTCGGCATCGAACGCGCCCACGTGGTCGGCACCTCGATGGGCGGAATGATCGCCCAGACGATGGCTCTCTCCTGCCCGGGACGGGTGCTGACCTTGACGTCGATGATGTCCTCGACCGGCGAGAGCGAGTACGGCCGGTCCAGCCCGGAGGCGCAGGCGGCGCTGTTCGCTCCGAAGCCCGCGGACCGGGAGGGGTACGTCGCGGCGGCGGAGAAGGAACTGGTGTGGGCCTCCGGGCGATACGGCGACGCGGCGGCGCTGCGTGAGCTGGCCGCCGAAAGCCATGACCGCTCGTACTACCCGGCGGGGATCGGGCGGCAGCTCGGCGCGATGATCCTCAGTGGTTCACGCGCGGACGCACTGCGTGAACTGCGGGTGCCGACGCTGGTGATCCACGGCCTGGACGACACGCTCATCGACCCGAGCGGCGGACGGCGCACCGCGGAGCTGGTGCCGGGTGCCGAACTCCTGCTGATCCCCGACATGGGCCACGACCGCCCCCGAGAGCTCTGGCCCCGGCTGATCGACGCCGTGGTGGCCCACACGGGCCGAGCAGTTCGTCCGTAGCGCCTGCGGCCCGGGCGACGGGCCCGCAGGCGGTCACAGAATCCGCCGGACGGACCCTCGGATTCGGGATCCGAGGAAGATCTCCAGGCCGCGAAGCCCGCGTTCGCAAGGTACTCGTAGGCGCCGGAGCCGGGGCCGGCGGTGACGCCGTTGCACCGGGCCGCATCCGTGCCGTCGTCGTCGCCGGCCGCCCGGGCCCCGGCCATCCGGTCCCGGTGGCGGACGTCCAGCGTGCGGAAGGACACGCCCCGGTGGCGGGGGGCGTTCGGCCCGGGACCGGTCGAGGGGGTGGAACTCCCCCCCGGGTGCCGCGGCCCTGCTGGTCGAGGCGCTGGCGCAGGTGGCGGGCGACGTCGTGGCGGCGGACCTGCCAGACAGGCGGCCTCGAGCCGCGCGGGGCTCCTCCTCGACGGTGCGGGCCGGCCGGTCGCGCCCGTTGGTCACGCACTCCGGCACGGCAGGTGCTTTTAGCGCGTGGAAACTCCGTCCGCAACCCCTTTGGGCATATGCCCCACCGGTGGGCGGCGCACCTCCTAGGTTCCCCACGAGGGCCTGGAACCAGCCCTCGCACCTCTCTCCCCCTAGGAGAACCCATGACCAGTGTGGATGTGTCGCTGAAGACGCTGCTGACCGAGATCGAGGGCGCGCTGGGAGCCGCCGTCGTCGACTACACCAGCGGCATGGCCCTGGGCACCCTGGGCGGCGGCAAGGGGCTCGACCTGAGCGTCGCCGCGGCCGGGAACACCGACGTGATCCGCGCCAAGATGCGCACCATGGAGACGCTGGGGCTCAAGGACAAGATCGAGGACATCCTGATCACCCTGGGCGCCCAGTACCACCTCATCCGCCCGGTGGCCGGGAGGTCCGGGAACGGGCTGTTCATCTACGTCGTCATCGACAAGGCCCGCTCGAACCTCGCCATGGCCCGCCACCACCTCAAGCGCACCGAGGAGCAACTGGACGTCTGAGCCCCAACAGCCCTCATTTGCCCGCTGCTTGAAGACTTCTTCAAGTCTCTACGTCTGCATCTGTCGAACTCGCGTCCCCAGCGGCCCCGGCGAGGAAGAATCGACCGACGCACCGGGCGCGGCGACGGGCGCGGCCGCCGCGCCCCTCTTCGCAGCCTCATCCGAGCCAGGGAAGTGAGCGATCCCGTGCAGCGCCCCCTCTACCAGGTCAAAGCAGAGTTCTTCCGCATGCTCGGGCACCCCGTCCGCATCCGCGTCCTCGAACTCCTGCAGAACGGGCCGGTGTCCGTACGGGATCTGCTCACCGACATAGACATCGAGCCCTCGAACCTCTCGCAGCAACTCGCCGTGCTGCGCCGCTCCGGCATCGTCGTCTCCACCCGCGAGGGCACCACGGTCACCTACGCGCTGGCCGGGGGCGACGTCGCCGAACTCCTGCGCGCGGCCCGCCGCATTCTGACCGAGCTCCTCGCCGGGCAGACCGCCCTGCTGGCCGAACTCCAGGACTCCGAGCACCCCGAACGCCCCACCGTGCAGGCACGCCCCTGAGCGGGTGTCGGCAGCTGTGCCAGAACTGCCGGTCCGCAGCGCCCCGTGACGGCGGGCGGGAGGCCGAAAGCAGCCCGGGCCGGACCCGGGAGGGGCGTGAGCCGGTCAAGGAACCGGAGCCGGCCTGCCGGGCGGGCGCCTCCTGAGCGATCAAGAGCGCGAGGAGACGGCACGGTGCGGGTCCACATCAGTGCGGACCTGGAGGGCGTCACGGGGCCCGTCGACGCCGAGGACGTCCAGCCCGGCGGCCGGGACCACGAGCATGGGCGACCGATGACGGCGGAGGACGTCGCCGCGGCCGTCCGCGGCGCCGTCGCGGCCGGCGCGACGGACATCACCGAGCACCCTGCTTCCCCGCCGCCGAGCACGAGCGGGAACCCGGTCAACCCATGACGCGTGCACCGCGGACGGGCGGTTCACCGGCCACGCTCGCCCGGCACGCCACCCACCCCGACACCGCGCGGCACCGGCCATGCCCAACCCCCCTGCCCCTCGGGCGACTTGAACCGCGCATGACCTCGATTCGCCCACCACGCGGACCACGTTCCGTGCAGACACCCCGGTGCGCCACACAGGTGCGCCGCACCACGGGCCGTACAGCCGTCGGCACCAGCCGAGGCCATCCCCAGGGGAAGAGCTGCACCCAAGTCCGTTGCCGAATGGGACCGCCAGAACCGGCGACAGCGACCACGCCGTCGAGTCCGGCACGCGCCCGGTCCAGTTCAAGGTGCCACACGGCCTCGAGCCCCAAAAGGGCTTCGATGCCGGCCACCCGTGCCCGTATCGACGACTCCCCTACGAGCAGCGGGGATCACGGTCCCACCGGAAGCGGTGGGACCCGCCCTGCGGCCCATGCTCCATGAGCATCGGCTGCTGTCGCGGGCTTCGCAAGCAGTGATCCAAGTCGATCGATCCGGAAGAACAGGACCGAGCGCCCGACAAGCGGACAATGCCCCATGCGTGCTGGCGCTCCGATTCATCCCCTGTCCCGTCTTTTCTTTCCGTTGCCGATCTTCTGAATTGACGGGCTGCAGACTCCATCGGCAGCACCTGAGGGCCTGCCGGGCAGCTGTCGCCAGGGACCTTCCGGCGACCGGGAGGCCCGGGCAGGCGCCGCGCCCCGGGGGCCGGGCGGCCGCGCCCCCGGGGCGGGGCGGGGCTAGGCGGGGGTCAGGGCCGTGCGCAGCACGGCGACGGCCTGGTTGATGGCCGCCTCCGCGGCGTGCGTGTCGCGCAGCGCGTCGAGCATGACGAAGTCGTGGATGACGCCCTGGTAGCGCACGGCCGTCACCGGCACCCCGGCCCGGCGCAGCTTGCGGGCGTAGGCCTCGCCCTCGTCGCGCAGCACGTCGGCCTCGGCGGTGACGACCAGCGCCGGGGGCAGGCCCTTAAGCTGCTCGGGGGTGGCGCGCAGCGGCGAGGCGGTGATCTCGGCCCGCTGGCCGCCGTCGGTGGTGTACTGGTCCCAGAACCACTGCATGCCGTCGCGGCGCAGGAAGTAGCCCTCCGCGAACCGGTGGTAGGAGGCCGTGTCGAAGGCGGCGTCGGTGACCGGGTAGAACAGCACCTGCTGGACGAGCGGCACGTCGCCGCGCTCCTTGGCCATGAGCGTCAGCGCGATCGACATGTTGCCGCCCACGGAGTCCCCGGCGACCGCCATGCGGGCGCCGTCCAGCCCCCGGGCCCCGCCCTCGCGGACCACCCATTGGGCGACGACGTAGTTCTGCTCGATCGCGACCGGGTAGCGGGCCTCGGGCGACAGGGCGTACTCGGGGAAGACGACCGCCGCCCCGGCCCCGACGGCCAGTTCCCGCACCAGCCGGTCGTGGGTGTGGGCGTTGCCGAACACCCAGCCGGCGCCGTGCAGGTAGAGGATCACCGGCAGCACCCCCTCGGCGCCGGCCGGCCGCACGATGCGGACGCGCACCGACCCGGTGGGGCCGCCCTCGACGGTGACCCACTCCTCGTCGATCTCCGGCCTGGCGACCTCCCCGGACTGCACCTCGTCGACGGTCTTGCGCCCCTCGGCCGGGCCGAGGTCGAACAGGTACGGCGGGTTCGCGGTGGCCTCGGCGAAGGCCGCGGCGGACGGCTCCAGCACCGGACGGTCGGCGGTTTCGGACATGGCGTGCTCCTGGAGGTCGTGTCGGGGCCCGGGCGGCCGTCCGACGGACACGAGCAGCAACGTAGCGCCCGATTAGTTTGTGCACAAGCTAATCTTGCGCCAAGGGATCGCGGGCACACGGACTGCTAGAGTGGATCAGTTCAAGTGCCGAAGTGCCGAAGTGCCGAAGTGCCGACGTGCCGAACGAAGTGCCGACGTGCCGACGTGCCGACCCGACGTGAGGACCGAACCGTGGAGCGCACCGCAGGACCGGGCTCACTCCTGCTCCCCGACCAGCTGTGCTTCGCCCTCTACGCCGCCTCGCGCGCGGTCACCGCGCGCTACCGGCCGCTGCTGGAGGAGCTGGGGCTGACCTACCCGCAGTACCTGGTGATGCTCGCCCTGTGGGACCGCGACTCGCTCTCCGTGCGGGACCTGGGCAGCACGCTCCAGCTGGACTCCAGCACCCTCTCCCCCCTCCTCAAGCGCCTGGAGAGCGGCGGGCTGATCCAGCGCCGGCGGCGCCCCGAGGACGAGCGCTCCGTCACCGTCCGGCTGACCGACGCCGGCGCGGCGCTGCGCGAGAAGGCCCGCACCGTGCCCGTGGCGATCGGCGAGGCCATGGGGCTGACCCCGGAACAGGACGCCACCGCCAAGCAGCTGCTCCGCCTGCTCACCGAGAACGTCAACCGGCACTGACCGCGGGCGCGCCCGCCCGTCCGTCCGGAACCGGGGGCCCGGCCGCCGCGGGGACGGCCGCCGCGGCCCCTCCCCCGCCGCGGCGCACGCCGGGACACCCGCCCGGCCCCTGCCGGTCCGCCGGCCCTCCCCTCCCGGGCGCCGGCGTGCCTCCCGGCCGGGACGCGCGCGCCGGCACCGACCGGCCGGGCCGGTCCGGGGCGGGGCGGTCCGGGGCGGTCCCGTGCCCGCGGGACGCGGCCGGCCGGCGGCGGGCTACAGGTGGGCGGTGAGGAGATGGGCGTCGAGCAGGCCGAGGTCGGCGGCGCGGTCGGCGCGGGCGTAGCCGGTCAGGATGCGCTTCGCGGCGACCATCGACTCGTGGGGACGGCGGCCCAGCAGGCGCGTCCAGGCGGCCACCGCACGGTCGAGGTCCGCCTCGGGCACGCTCTCGTGCAGGAGGTCGATGCGGTGCGCGGTGGCGGCGTCGAACTCCCGGCTGGTGAGCATCAGTTCCCGGATGCGGGCCAGGCCGACCTCGGTGACGAGCCGGCCGGTGGCGCCGCCCCACGCGGGCGGCAGCCCCAGACCGACCTCCGGCATCCGGAAGCGGCTGGTGTCCGCGCCGACCCGCAGGTCGCAGTAGGAGACCAGGGCCAGGCCGGCACCGGTGACCCGGCCGTGCAGACGGGCGACGGTGACCGCGTCGGTGGTCTCCAGCGCCTGGCACAGCCGGTGGCCCTTGTCCACGAGGCGGCGCAGCGCCGCCCCGCCCGGGTCCGCCGCCCGGGCGGCGGCGAACTCCGCCCGGTCGGCCCCCAGACAGAAGTCGGCGGCCAGCGACGACAGCACCAGGACCTTGACGTCGGTGCGCTCGGCCAGGCCGTCGAGCAGCCGCAGCAGGTCCTCGATCGCGGCGGCGTCCAGCACCGCGTCCGGGCGGCCGGCGTGCAGACGGGCGTGGAGCACCGGCCCGTCCCGGTCGACGCGCAGCGTCTTGTACCCGTCGGAGGGCCCGCAGCCGGCCCCCGGCCGGGGGGCGGGCTCCGGCCGGGAGCCGGGCTCGGGCCGGGAGCCGGGCCGGGAGCCGGGCTCGGGCCGGGAGCCGGGCCGGGAGCCGGGCTCGGGCCGGGAGCCGGGCCGGGGCTCGGACCAGGGGTCGGCGTGGAGCTGGGGGTCGGGCCGGGGCCGGGGGTCGGGCCCGGGCCGGGGGTCGGGCCCGGGGTCGGCGCGGGGCTCGGGCCGGGGGTCGGGGCGGGGCTCGGGCCGGGGGCCGGGCCGGGGGTCGGCGCGGGGCTCGGGGCGGGGGTCGGGGCGGGGGTCGGGCTCGGGGCGGGGGTGGTCGTTCATGCGAGGGCGAGATCCAGATTCAGGAGGCGGCGGAACGCCACCCTGGGCGCCCACACGGGCGGGCGGACCAGGGCGAGGCGGGGGATGCGCCGGGTGAGGTGGGTGAGGAGGGCCTGGGCCTCCAGGCGGGCCATCGGCGCGCCCAGGCAGTAGTGGACGCCGCCGCTGAAGGCCAGGTGGCCCCCGCCCGCGCGCCGCGGGTCGTAGCGGGCCGGGTCCGGGTGCCGGCCGGGGTCGTGGTGCGCGGCGCCGACCAGGAGGTGGACCATCTCGCCCTCGCCGACCGGCCGGCCCGCCAGCTCCGTGTCGTGGGCCGCGACCCGGCTGATCACATGGGTGGGCGGGTCGTAGCGCAGGCTCTCCTCCACCGCGCCCGGCACCAGGGCCGGGTCGGCGGCGGCCGCGTCCCAGTGCGCGGGGTGCTCGACCAGGCGCAGCACCGCCTGCGACAGCAGCGTCGCGGTGGTCTCCAGCGCGGCCAGCAGCACGAACCGCGCCAGGTGGTACACCTGGTGGTCGGCTCGGTCGCGGTCGGCCTCCAGGGCGTCCCAGGTGCGGATCCAGCCCGAGACGGGATCGTCGCCGGGGCGGGCCCGGCGGGCGCGCACGAGGCCGGTGAAGTACGCGCGCAGCTCGACGGTGGCGGCGTCGGAGCGGGCGAGCTGGCTGGCCGTCGGCAGCAGCTCCTGGGTGAAGACCTGCTCGTGGGTGAGCTCGCGCAGCCGGGGCCAGTCGGCGCGCGGCAGGCCGAGCCAGTGCCCGACCGTGGCGACGGGCAGCTCCTCGCCGACCAGGGCCGCGAAGTCGGCCTCCCCGTCGCGCAGCCGCTCGTGGAGGGCGTCCACCAGGCGGCCGGCGGCACCGGCGATCACGGGGCGCAGGCGGGCGACGGCGGCGCGGTCGAAGCCGTCGGCCGCCCGGCGTATTCGGGCGTGCTCCGGCCCGTTGAGGTTGGGCAGGGTGTGGCTCATCTCCCGCGCGGACGGCGCCGTCCAGCGGGTGCCCTCCCCCTGCCGCCCGCGCCAGCGCCGGTCCGGCTCCAGCCAGCGCCGGTCGCGCAGCACCCGGTCGCACTCCGCGTACCCGGTGACCAGGTGGCCGCCCCAGGGCGCGGGCGCCACCGGCCCCCGGGCGGCGAGTTCGGCGTACAGCGGCAGCGGGTCGGCCTGGCCCTGCGCGGTGCGCAGGCGGGAGAAGACCCGGACGGTGGCGCGGCGGAGGTCCTGGGGCAGTAAGGCGGTTCCGGCAGGTGACACGGTGCTCCTTCCCGAGCATCAGCCGCCCATCACTACCCACAAGATCATTTGAGTATCCGGCGGCGCCGCGGGAAAGCGGAGTGGCCCGGGTCACTCGCCCCTGGTCCATGCCACGAAACGGCTGAACAGTCCCCCCTTGCGCTTTTTGCCCCCGCCCGCCGCGTCGTCGGCGCCGGCCCCCGCAGAAGCGGAGGCGGCGGCGGGGGCGGCCGGCTCCGCCGGCGGCAGCCCGGCCGCGTACGGCTCCGGGCCCGCCCCGGGGCCGGCCGCGCCGGCCGGGGCGGCGGGCACCGCCCGCGGGGAGAAGCGCACCGGCAGCGCCGCCAGCGCGCGGCTCCACGGCGAGGGCACCCACTCCAGCGCCGCGAACGGCTCGTCCAGCTCCGCATCGGGCAGCCGGTTGAGCAGGCACTCGACCGCCGTCACCGCGATCAGCAGGGCCGGGTCCTTGGCCGGGCAGGCGTGCGGGCCCGCCCCGAACGCCAGGTGCGCCTTGGAGTTCAGCTGCGCACGGTGCTCGGTCAGCCGCGGGTCGGTGTTGGCCGCCGCGAACGAGATGAGCACCGGGTCGCCGGCCCGCAGCGTGCGCCCGCCCAGCTCGACGTCGACCGCCGGGTAGTGCCCGGCGTAGTTGGCGATCGGCGCATAGGACCACAGGGCCCGCGAGACCGCGTCCTCCACCGGCAGGCCGGTCGGCCACTCCTCCCCCAGGTACAGGGCGGCGCTGGTGCCGATGGCCGCGGCCAGCGGCGCGGTGCCCCCCGACAGCAGCGTGACCAGCTGGTGCAGCACCGCCTCGTCGGCCTCCGCCCGCTCCCGGGCGACCAGCGCGTGCTGGCGGATCAGCTCGGTGGTCAGGTCCGCGCCCGGCCGGCGGTGCTTGAGCGCGATCAGCTCCGCCAGCGCGCCGCCGAGGACCTCGTCCGCGCCCGCCGCACCCTCGAAGATCCCGGAGATCCCGGTGATCACCCGGTCGCCGATCTCCGGCGGGCAGCCGAACAGGTGCGAGAAGACCAGCAGCGGCAACGGGCCCGCGTACTCGGCCATCAGCTCCGCCCGGCCGTGCCGGTCCGAACTGAAGTTGCCGATCAGGTAGTCGGCCGAGGCCCGGGTCTGCTGGATCAGCGCCCGCTCGTCCACCGTGGCCAGCGCCGCGGTGACCGCCTGGCGCAGCTTGGCGTGGTCGGCGCCGTCGGAGAACAGCGCGTTGGGCCGGTAGGCCATCATCGGCAGCGCCGGGCTGTCGGCCGGCACCCGCCCCTCGTTCAGCGCGTTCCAGCGGCGCGCATCGCGCGGGAACGCCGCCGGGTTCTGCAGGATGTGCAGCGCGGCGTCGTAGCTGGTGACCAGCTCCACCCCCACCCCGGGGGCGATGTCGACGGGCGCGCTGGGCCCGGACGCGCGCAGGTGCGCGTAGTAGGCCTCGGGGTCGGCCGCGAAGTCGGGCCCGTACAGCTGGACGGGGCCGCCCGCGGCGTGCGCGGGGCAGCCGGACGGTGCCGGGCGGGGGTCGGTCGGCTGGGACATGCAGGGGCTCCTAGGCGGCGAGCTGGGTCATCAGGTGCTGCACGAGGGTGATCAGGGCCTCGGCGGAGGAGCGCTCGTCGCGCACGTCGCACCGCACGATCGGGGTCCGGGGATGGAGGTTCAGCGCCTCGTGCACCTCCTCCAGGGCGTACTCGGTGCCGCCCTCGAAGGCGTTCACGGCGATCGTGTAGGTGAGCCCGAAGGACTCCACCAGGTCCAGGACGGCGAACGACTCGTCCAGGCGCGCCGGGTCCACCAGCACCAGCGCGCCCAGCGCGCCGCGCGAGAGGTCCTCCCACATCTCCGTGAACCGCTCCTGGCCCGGCGTGCCGAACAGGTACAGCACCAGGCTGTCGGACAGGGTGAGGCGGCCGAAGTCCATCGCCACGGTCGTCGTCGTCTTGTGCGGTGTGTTCGTGAGGTCGTCGAGCCCCACGCTGGCCACCGTGATCTGCTCCTCGGTCCGCAGCGGCCTGATCTCCGAGAGACTGCCGATGCAGGTGGTCTTGCCCACGCCGAAGTGGCCCACCACGAGGACCTTCACGGCCTGGCTGACAGAGGGATCCAGGTACACGTACGTCACGCTCCGAACTTCTTCTGCAGGCCGGTCAGGACGGCACTGACGACGTCCATGTCCACCAGCTCGGCGGCCGGCACCGGCTGACGGACCTCGAGCAGGCGGGCCTCGGCGAGCTGCGCCAGCAGGATCCGCACCACCCCCACCGGCAGCCCGGTGTGCCCGGCCACCTCCGCCACCGACAGGAACCCGCCGGTGACCAGGTCCATCACCGTGCGCGCCTCCGGCGCCAGGGTGCGCAGCGCCGCCCCCGCCCCCGGCGCGGAGGTCACCATCGCGGTGTGCTCGAACTCGTGCTCCGGGGGCAGCGCCCGCCCGTTCGCGATCACGAACAGCGGCACCAGGTCCGAGGCCGGCTCCGGGCCGCCGCCGGGCTCAGACATCGCCGCCCGCCCCGCCGCCCACCCCGGCGGCCGCGATCGACGCCTCCGCCGCGTGCAGCTGGGACGTCAACTGCTCGATGTTGCAGTCGTGGTCGGCCGAGGCCGCCAGCAGCGCCCCGTCCCCGGCGGCGATCAGGAAGATCCAGCCGTGCTGGAACTCGATCGCCGTCTGCCGCCACACCACCTGCGCGCTCGCGCCGGCGAACTGCGCCGCCGCCCGGCTGTTGGCGTGGATGCCGGTCATCGCCGCCGAGATCCGGTCCGCCAGGTCCCGCGGCAGCCCCGCGGTGGCCCCCCGCGGCAGCCCGTCCGCGCCCAGCAGCACCGCATGCCGCGCCCCGGGCACCTCCGCCAGCGCCCCGTCCAGCGCCGCCAGCACGTCCGCGGTGCCCTCGCCCGGCGCCGGCCCCGGCCCCGCCGGCCGGCCGGCCGCCGAGGCGTCCACCCGCGGCGCCGACGTCATGTTGTGCCCCAGCCGGGCCACCAGCCGGTGCATCCGGTAACTGATCTGCTGCATGTCCACGTCCGGGCCGGCCGCCGCCGCCAGGTACGCGCCCCGGCCGGCCCCGATCAGAAAGATCCACCCGTGGTCGAACTCGATGACGGTCTGCGTCCACGACGCCGCCGGCGCCGCACCCACGAACGGCGCCGTCGCCCGGCTCAGCGCCTGGATCCCGGACATCGCCGTGGCAATGGTCCGCAGCTCCCGCTCGCCCAGCCCCTCGGTGGCCGCCCGCGGCAGCCCGTCCGCGGACAGCAGCACCGCATGCCGGGCCCCCGGCACATTGCGCACGATGTCGTCGAGCATCCACGACAGGTCGGAGGCGCTCACCGCTCATCAGACCCTTCGCCCCGCGGGGCCTCGTCGGCCCGCGCCTCCAGCGCCCCGCGCTGGAACGCCCCCAGCCCCCGGCCGGGCGCCCGCGCCCCACCCCCCGGACCCGCCCCCGCCACCGGACCCGCCCCGGCCGCGGGCGCGGCCGGCGCCTGCCGGGCCGCCCGCTTGGGCAGCCCGTGCGCCGTGCGCTGCGGCCCCGGCACCGACGCCACCGGACCCGGCCCAGGCACCGCCGCCGCGGCCGGCGCGGACGCGGCCGGCGCCGGCGACACGGGCCCCGCCGGCCCGGCCGGCGGCGCGGCCGCGGGCGCGGCGGCCCGCGGGGCCTCCTCCATCGTCCACACCTCCTCCGGCAGCAGCACCACCGCCCGCACCCCGCCGTAGCGCGACACCCCCGTCACATCCACCGCGAACCCGTACTGACGCGCAATCAGACCGATCACCGGGAACCCGAACTTCGGCTGCGTGCCCAACTGCTGCAGCCGCGGCGGCTCCGCCCCCGACAACAGCGCCGTCGCCCGCTGCCGGTCCTCGTCGCCCATCCCCACCCCCGCATCGTCGATCACGATGCACAGATTCCCCTGCACCCGCTGGAACGTCACCTCGATCGGCGCATCGTGCTGCGAGAAACTCGCCGCATTGTCCAGCAGCTCCGCCACCGCCAGCGCCACCGGGGTGACCGCCGACGCCTTCAGCGCCAGCCCGCTCTGCTGCATGATCGACACCCGCTGGAAATTACGGATCTGCCCCTGCGCGTACCGCACCACGTCGTACACGCTCGCCGGCCGGTTCCGCCGCCCCAGCGGCGCCCCGCACATCACCGCGATCCCCTGCGCCTTCCGCGCCATCTGCGCATTCGCATGCGCCACCTCCAACAGATCACCCAGCACCTCGTGCCCCCCGTGCCGCCGCTGCACCGCCTCCAGCAACACCGTCTGCTCCGCCGCCAGACTCTGCAGAAAACTCGCCGCCCCCTTCAACACACTCTTCGTACTGTCCTCCGCAGCAGCCCGCGCCCCCGCAATCACCCCCTCCCGCTCCGCCCGCACCCGCTCCAACTCCCGCTGCCGCTCCAACACTTGCGCATGCAGCCGGGCCACCTCCCGCTCCTGCCCGGCCTCCGCCCGGACTCGCCTCGCGGTCACCGCTCGGTTACGGGTACTGAGCACGACCACCGCAGCAACAGCTATCAGCGCGATCGCACCCAGACACCACACAAATGCGTGGGACATGAACGCCTCTCATGGCACGGGCAGGAAACACCGGCGACCCCACCCCCCGCACCCCGCACCGCACCCCGCACCCCGGGACACCGGCAAGACCCGATCAAGATCGCCGCCCGGATGCTATCAGCCACCCCACCCCCAACCCGCCCCCCACCAAACCCCGTTGACCCACCCCCAACCCGCCCCCCACCCCCACACCCACCACAACCAGCCACCCCCACACCCACAACCAGCCACCCCACACACCC
>NZ_JBUEGE010000036.1:0-34102 GCF_054963755.1 Streptomyces sp. EDA2-14 | reverse complement strand
CCTGCACTTTCGCAGGTCAGAGCGTTTTGGGTCCCTACACGAAACCGCCCTGCACGGGGGTCCCGTGCAGGGCGGAGGTGGAGCTGAGTGCAGGGTGGCCGTGGTGGCTACTCGCCGTCCTCGGGATCGTCGCCCGCGAGCATGAGACCGCGGTAGACGTAGCCCGCGCCGGTCCGCTTCTTCTCCCACCCTCGGGCAGTCATCGACTTGGCGAACTCGACCTCGCTGCAGGCTTGCTCACCGCTCGCGTGACACCAGCCGGTCCACGCGTTGAACAGCTCACGGGCGGACACAACCGCGTGGGGCGAGGCGATGGTGCGTTCGTCGACGAACCGGCCGAGGACGTCGCTCGACGCCTTGTACTCCTGGGTCTTGATGCGGACGATCTCCGGCGGCGCGAGCCCCTTCTCCATGTACTGGTGCCAGCCCTCGTACGCCCACTCCAGGACTGCGGGCGCGGCCTTCTTCAGCCGGTCGGGCAGGCCGCCGTCGCGCTCCTCCTCCGGGATCACGACGTCGAACGGGACGACCAGGATGCGCCGCCACACGGCCGGGTCGTCGCCGGAGACGAGCGGCAGGTGGTTCGTCAGCATGATGAGGGTGTGCGACGGGTCGAAGGTGATCGGGTTCTTGTGCATGAGGTTCGCCTCGATCGGGTCACCACCGACCAGGCGCTTCATGGTGGCCTCGGCGAACCGCTTGCCCTTCTCCGTCTCGGAGCAGAACGTCAGCCGGGCGCCCCGCAGCCGCATCTTGAAGGCGCCGTGCCGCTCGTGCTTCGACTCCATGAGGATCGCCGGGTCCACCTCGATCGCGTAATCCCCGAAGGCAGCCATCAGGGCGTCGCGCAGCGTGCCCTTACCGTTCGCGCCCGTGCCGGTGAAGATCGGCATGACGTGCTCGGTGACCTTCCCGAGCATCGCGTACCCGAACAGGCGCTGGACGAAGGCCCGGACCTCGGGGTCCGGCAGGATGCGTTCGAGGAACTGCTCCCACTCCTGGGCGCCGGCGACCTCGCCGTCGTCCTCCTCCGGCATCGCTGCGCCCGCGACCTTGGTGATCAGGTCCTCGCGCACGCACGGGTCGACGGTTCCCGCGGTGAGGTGGACCGTGCCCTCGGGGGTGTTGAACTTGTACGGGTCCGCGTCCAGGGCCTTGGAGGCCGTGCTGATCGGCGCGAGAGACGAGGCGATCTTCAGCAGTCCCTCCAGGCCGGAGGCGGACTCGGACTTGCGGACGTCCTTGTACAGGTCGTCGCGCTCGTCGCCGCTCATGTCCTCCAGGGCCTGCAGCGCGTGCTTCACCGTCTTCACGGCGTACGCCATGTCGACGCGCTGCTCGTCGAGCAGCCAGCGAGCACCGTCCCACTCGTGCCAGCCCAGGCCGTGGACGAACCGGAGCTTGTCGCCGTGCTCCTCGATGAACCGCTCAGCCATCCGCAGTTGGCCACGGTGCTGGATCGACTGTGAGGGTCGAGGGCGCCGAGGCCGGCGGGGACGCTCGGTCGTCGTCGGGACGGAGGAGCCAGCCCACATGTCGTCATCGGGCGCGGCGTCGCGCGCTGCCGGGACGCTCATGCGGCACCCCCGATCCGGCCAGCATTACCGCCAGCGGAAACGCTGGCAGCAACGCGCGACACAACCGCGGTTGAGCAGGTAGAACCGGAACGCATTCGAGTCGTACTCCTCGGGTGCCCGGCCCCGGGACGCGCCAACGTCGCCGGGGCCTTCATCAGTGCCGAGGGGATGTGTACGTACTCGGTGCGGTTAACGTCTCGTCCTCTCACGCGGCACCGCCGCGGTGGGCGGTCGGCATGTAGCGCGGACGCTTCAGGCCCGCGCGCATACCCGAGTTCAGGGTCTTCTCGATCTCGTGCGCGTACTCGGTGCCGAGCCCGGCCGCCGTCGCGGCCGCGGTCAGCTCCTCCTCGGCGACGGCCTGGTCCAGGAGGCCGGCGGCGACGAGCTGCCCCGCGCGGTACGCCGCCTTGTTGAGCCGGTCGTTGCGCCCGGAGTTCGGGGTCATCGCCGCCAGCTCGCTGCACTCCGAGCGCAGGATGCCGGTCGCCCACCGCTCCTCGCGGGTGCCGCCGATGCTCAGGGCCTGCAGCCGGGCGTCGATCTCAGCCCGGCTCACACGCCCCCCCGCTTTGGGTGGCTCCGGCGCAGTGGTGATCAGGGTCAGCAGCCAGTCCGGCAGGACCGCAGGCTCGGCGATGCCGTTCTCCAGGACGTACGGCTTGCCGTCGACGACGGACCCGATCCCCACCACGTAGCCACCGGCGGCGCGGGTGTCGATCTGCCACCCGATGGTCCGAGCGGTGTTGCGGACCCGGAGGTCGGCCGGGGCCCGGTAGATGAGGTGGCGCCCGCCGCTCGGGGTGCGCACGGTCATGGTCGGCGCGATCTCGGCTCCGGGGGTGCGCTCGACGAGCGCGGCGAGCATCGTGCTGCCGTCGACGACCCCGGCCTCGGCGAACTCGGCGGGCGGCGGTGCGTCGTCCTCGTGCGGGACGTCGAGGTCGACCGCGATCAACCCGGAGGGACCGCAGGCGACGCCGATGTTGAAGGGGGCCCGAGACCACGTCCGCTCGATAAGCTCGGGGTCGCGCGTCGCGCGGGTCTCCCAGCTCGACCAGAGCGGTGCCTTGTCGCCGACGAGCAGCGGGTGGACATACATCCCGCGTCCCGCGTAGTGCAACGCGGACGCGAGCAACTTAGCCCGAAGAGTCCGGAAACTATCCGGATTGTGGCTCAGCGCATGTGGCGCCAGGCGGGAAGACTCTCGTACCCTCATGGGTGAGCGCTCCTATCGCTCGAACTTCGCCGGGCTGCTATCCCGGCCTTGCAGTACCGCTGAGGCGCCCTGGCCGGGGCGCCTTTTGCGTTTAGGGGCCAATCCTGCCTCTTGATCGCCAAATCGGGCAGCTCGTAAATTCCGCTCTGGCCGCTTCTGTCCTGAATCGGGATCTTGAGGTCAGGAAAAGTCCGGTGGTCATTGGGGCGAGGGGCCGGGCACCAGGGCGGCGTCGAGGCTGGTGATCAGGGAGCTGGGGCGCTGTGCGATCCACCCGGACTTGCGGTGGGGAGGGGTCTCAGTGCGCACGTGCTTGAATCCCAGGTCCTCGTAGTACCGCTGAAGTCCGGTGTTGGTGCGCCAGCAGTCGATCCGCAACCACTCCCGGCCTTCGAGGGCGGCGACTCTGCATGCCCAGTCGAGCACGAGACTGCCGACGCCGAGTCCTGCGACGCTGCGGCTGGTGATGAGCTTGTAGAGGTAGAACCCGGTCTCGGGACGGTCCTCGTCGTGCCAGAAGTCGCGGTCGGCGGGGCCGCGGCTCACGGTCCCGATGATGGTGGCCTCGTCGTTGAGGAGGACCCAGGCCCGGCCGTCGTCGATCGTCTCGTGCCACCTGGCGATGGCTCGCCCTCCAGTTTCGGGGTCGGACCACTGGTCCGTGCCCACGCTGGGGAGCCAGCCTTCGGCCTCCGTGCGGAGGGCCATGAGGGCGGGGACGTCAGAGACACTGGCCGGGCAGATGCGGTAGGTCACTTGGGGCTCAGATTTCCATCTCGTAGACGAGCATGTGCCGGTCGCCGGGGGCGATCGTCTTCATGACGCGGACGGGGCCGGCCTCGCCGAACCCGATGCGGACGTGCTGTGCGATCGGGGTGCCCGGCGGGAGTTCGAGAGCGTCGGTCTCGTCGGGGCTCGGCATCCGGATCGTGATCTCGTCGCGGACTGCGGTCTGCGGGTGTCCGATCGACTTGAGGATGCCGCCGGGCATGGAGACGTCGCCCTCCTGCTCCAAGGGGGTCCCGAAGGCCACGTGGGCGGGGAACCAACTGGTGGAGAGTTGGAAGGGGCGGTCGTCGACGGTGCGCATCCGAACGCGCCTCACGACCTCGGCGCCGGTGTCGACCTGGAGCCATCCGGCGACCTCGGCCGTCGCGGGCTCACGACACACGGTCACATGCTGAGCCGGGATGCGCCCGGCCTCCTTGATGGCGGTGGACCAGTCGTCCATGACCGAGGAGTCCCGGCGCTGGCCCCGCTCGAACTTGGTGAGGTTCCAGGTGATGGGCCGGTCCGCGCGGACCCGCCGGCGCCCGCCCTGCTCGCCGATGACGAGGCCCTCGGTCTTGAGGATGTCGTATCCGGCGCTCACGGTCTTGGCGGTCACGCCCTTGAGTTCTGCCAGCTCGCGGCTGGTGGGGAGGACCGAGCCGGGGGGCAATTCCCCAGACCTGATCTGCTCCCGTAGTTCGTCTGCGATCGACCGCGCGGTCACGCGTCGATCACCCCTCGTCGAAGTCATGGCGTGAAGGGTACCTAGAAAACCGGCTTAGGTACATAACTTCTCGCGTGTTTCTCCCGTGGCGAATGAGTTGGGTACGTAACTCTTGACTTGTGCCCACCCAACTCCGTACGGTCATGGTCATCGCCCCAAAGTTATGTACCTAACTGCGGGAAGCGAGCCACGTAAGGCCGGGCATTCCTATGCCAAAGCGGCCCCCTCGGGTGATCTGCCAGGACCGCCGAGAGAGCCGCCGGAGGCCGTCCCAACGAGAGGAACACGACCCCACATGAACACCATCGTTGCTGGTCAGAGGATCGTTACCGCCGCCGAGTTCGCCGAGGTGGCGATGGGCTTCGAGCAGCCCGTGAAAGCGCCGGCCCCGAAGGTCTTCGTCCCGGGCCCCGCCGACCTGGAGGACTTCGCGGAGTTCGTCGAGGAGGTCACCGACCCCTCCGGCTCCGCGATCGACGCCGAGAACGCCCTGTACTACCGGAACCTCACCGCGAACGTGACGGCCCTGTCCCGCCGCCGGGCGCGCGTCACCTTCCCGAAGGCGGTGGCCGCGTGATCACCGTCGACGCCCGCTTCGCCTTCGTGCTCTCCCTGCTGCCCCTGCTCCTCGGTCGCCTGCGCATGGTCGCGGCGCTGGCCGGTGGCGGGTGGCTGGTCGGGATCGAGCTGTCCCCCCTCTCCCGCGTCGGCCTCCTCCTGGTCGCCGTCGCCGTCATCGCCGTCGACACCCTGCTGACCACCCACGCGACGTACGCGACCACGGCCCCGGCCGCGAGCGCGGGCGCCCGCCGGTCGGCCGGCCACCGGATGGGAGCGGCTGCCTGATGGCCACCACGATCTCCAAGACCACGGTCAAGACGACCCGCCCGAGCCGCCTGACGCTGCGCGGCTGGATGAACCTGCGGGACCTGGTCGCCGCCGCGTGCGGGACCTGGGCCGCGATCGGCGGCTGGCACGAGACGCACAGCGTCCTCGACACCGCCTACCGCTTCGCCGTCGTGTACGGCGGGGTCCTCATCGCAGCCGCGGTGACCAACTCGAAGGGGGCGAAGTGAGCTACCGCCAGGACATGCGCGAGGACCGCGCCGCCGAGCGCGAGCAGGACCGCGCCGACAAGAAGATGCGGATCGAGGCGCAGCTCGAAGCGCAGCGCATCGCCGCCGAGGAGAAGCGCAAAGCCGACCAGCTCGCGGCGGAGCAGAAGCGCGAGGACGAGCGGGCCAAGGCCGAGCAGAAGCGCCTCGACGAGGAGGCCGCTGCGGAGAAGGCCCGCAAGGACGCCGAGGCCAAGCGCCGCCAGGAGCTGCAGGACAAGCGGCAGCGGCAGGCGGAGAAGGACAGGGCCAAGGCCGCCCGCAAGGCGCAGCGCGCGAAGGTGTTGGGCTGGCTCAACCAGAACCCGGCGACCGTGTTCGTCGCGTACGTGATGGTCGCCGCCGTGATCCCCGCCGTGCTCTCGCAGGTCGGCGCGCTCGCGGGCAACGGCGTCATGGGCGCCCTGGCCGTACTGCTCGCCTCGATGCTGGAGGGCGGCGCCTGGGCGATCGTCTTCCTCGGCAAGGAAGCGGAGGCCAAGGGCCGCGAGACCTGGAAGTACCGGCTCGCCGGGTGGCTGACCTCGGCGGTCGCGGCCGGGATCAACTTCTGGCACTGGTCGGAGATCGCGCCGCTGTGGGTGGCGTGCGTGTTCGGCGGCTCCTCGCTGTTCGCCTTCTTCATCTGGGACCTGAAGACCCACGGCTCCGAGGGCCCGACCCGGGAGCAGCGGCGCGAGGCGAAGAAGCGCCGGCGCCACGACCGCAAGCGCCGCCGTCACCACCGCAAGGTCACGAAGAAGGCGGACCGGCTGTGGTCGGCCGCGCCGTACGGGACGCTCACCGAGGCCGACGCGTTCGCGGCGGCGTGGGAGATCGAGTACGGCACCGAGCTGGGCATGACGCCGACGCTCTACGCAGACGCCACCGCCGCCCGTCTCAAGGTCGGCGAGGCGTTCCGGGTCGCCGAGGAGTCCCGCCCCGACCTGATCCGCGCGGGCCTGCTCGCCGGACTCCACAGCCCCCTCTCCAAGGGCCTCGCGGAAGCCGCTCCGGTCCTCGGTCCGCTCGTTTCGATCGGTGCCCGCAGCGGGGCCGCTGAGGGGCCTGGAGGCCAAGCGGGAATTGGGTCGTACGGTTCTGGGCGATCTTCCGACGGCAGCGGCAACGCTGACGAAAAGGCCAGCGGAAACGGAAGCGGGAACGACAGCCGGAACGCTGGCGGGAACACCGGCCGGAAGGGTCGCTCGGAACAGGAGCTGGAGGCCCTGCTCCCCCAGGCCCACGCCGTCGCGAACGACCTCGTCGCCGAGGGCAAGCCGATCTCGGCGGCAGCGTTCGCGAGGGCGCTGAAGATCCGGCGCGAGGACGGCATGTGGCTGCGGGACCGGGTCGTGTCCGAGCGCAAGCTCCGGCTGATCGACGGCGACGCCGACACCGCGAAGGGGGCCTGACCATGACCCGGAAGCACGCCATCAACGACGCCGAGCCGCACGTGATCACCTCGCACGGCGCTGACTTCTTCGGCCAGGACCGGCACCCGATCAAGGCCCTCGCCGGGCTGGCCCCGTACGCGGAGAACTCGGTCTCCTACTTCGACCGCAAGACGATCGCCCCGCTCGTCGCGCTCCTGGAGGCGCCGGCCGACCGGACCTTCCCGGCCGACGAGTCCGCCCAGCTCGCCGAGCAGCTCCTCAAGGTCGCCCGCATCCCGCGCACCAAGCCCGCGGTCGCCACCCTCGCCCGCGCCCTGGCCGACGCCGCCGCCCGTGCTGCAGCGGTCGGTGAGTCGTGGACCTGGACGGTCGAGGGCTCCTCCCCCGCAACTGCCTGATCTACCTCCCCCCGAAAACCGCGGGGCCCAAGGCGCCTCCCTACCACAGTCGCCGCCGAGGGCCCCGCTCCTCCCGAAGGAGAAGCACCAGCATGACGGAGCAGCCGACCACCGCGAACCTCGACGAGGGCGAACTGGCCACCGTCTCGTACCTGCCGGGTGCGACCGCCGTCCTCGAGCAGCCGCACCCGGGCGCCGGCCCCGAGTCCGACGACTCCGCCCCCGCTTTGGGTGGCGAGACCGCGACCACCACGGTCGACCTCACGAAGACGACCGAGCCGGAGGTCCTGGAGGGCAAGGTCCTCCCGGCCGTGGCCTGGGAGCTGGGCGAGGACCCCGAGGGCGACAAGCCGTGGATCAACCCGCTGCTCCGGACGAAGGAAGGCCGTAAGGCCCGCCGGGTCTACCTGCAGCGCGTCGCCCGCCGCAAGGCCCGCCGCTGGGTGTCGCGGCAGGTCACGCCGCTGGGCATGGTGCCCGCCACGCTGCGCGGCCCGAAGCGGGTCCACCGCTGGGTGCGCGGCATCGAGGGCATGACCGCCGACGCGGCCAAGGCCCGTGCAGAGATGACGGCCGACGACGCCGCGAAGGCGGCACGGGCCGCGCGCTTCGCCATCATGAACCGGGACGTCAAGAAGAAGGCGTCGGAGAAGGCGGCGCAGGACGCCAGCATGGCCCTGGTCCAGGCGAGCGCCGCCGCCGAGACCGCGAAGAAGAAGTTCGCGCAGCGCGCCGCCGCCTCGTACCTGCCGCTGGCCGGTATCGACGTCACCGGGATCATCATGGAGGGCGTGCCCGGCCTGGCCGCCGGCCTTCTCATCAACGCCGTCGTCTTCGCCCGCGTGGGCAAGACGCCGGACCTGGCGCCCGAGGAGCTGGAGGCCCTGGAGCGCTCTGAGTCCGGTGTGCCCGAGCGCTTCGAGCTGGGCATGACCCCGCGCGCCTTCGAGAACATGCTGCAGCAGGCGCTCACCGAGGACTGCGGCGTCAAGGTGTACGCGCTGCGGGTCAAGCCGCACCCGTGGGGCTTCGAAGTCGAGGTGGTGCTCAACCGCGAGACCCCGGAGAAGCTGAACTCCAGCCTCGCCCTGCTGGAGTCGTGCCTGCCCGGCGTGCGCACGAACTCGATCCTGCTGCAGCAGTCCGCCGCCGCCCGCAACGAGTGCACCCTGCGCATCCCCGGCGAGGACCCGTGGCGGGCCGTCCCCGAGCTGCCGTACCGCAAGCCGAACTCGGTGACGACCAACGACATGCACAAGGCGCAGATCGGCGCTGACATGGGCGGACGCTCCCTCGCGCTGCCGCTCAAGCGCACGAATGCGTGCGTCGTCGGAAAGTCCCGCTCGGGTAAGTCGACCGTGCTGCGTGCCATTCTCGACGCGCTGACCAGCACCGACGACCGCATTGTCATCGGAATCGACCTCGGCTCCTACGGTTCGGGATTCGGCCCGTACCGCAAGGTGATGGACGCGGTCGCCTGCACCACGGCCGACGCCCGCCGGGTCCTGGAATGGGCGCTGGCCATCGGAATGCGCCGCCCGGCCCTGTTCGACCGCTTCGGCATGGGCCTGAACTGGGAATCCAGCCGTGAGCGGCCCGGAATCACCGTCGTCATCGACGAATTCCCCGCCCTGGTCACGGCATCGAAGCAGGAGTACATCCCCGAGCCGGAAGACGAGTTCGAGGAGAAGCCGCTCCGGCTCGACGCCCTCGTGCAGCAGCTCGCCCTCACCTCGGCGAAGTCGGACGTCACCCTCGTCGTCGCCACCCAGGCCGTCACCAGCGACCGCGTCGGCAAGAACGCCTGGCTCTCCGAGCTGCCCGTCCAGGTCATGTGCGCCTGCGATGTCGACGACATCAAGCTCATCGCCGGGGGCGGCGCGATGGCCCAGGGCTGGCGCCCCGACCGGCTGCTGCCCGCAATGGGCAACGCCATCAACGACGCCTCCGTCTGCTACGTCCTGGCGGGCGGCGACTACTGCGAGCCCATCCCCTACCGGGCCTGCATCACCGACGACGACGAGGCACTGCGCCGAGCCGAGGAGCGCGTGAAGGCCGGCCGCCCCGAGCTGGACGACGCCAGCGCCCGGTTCGTCGCGATCCGCAACGTCGGCGACCTGATCCGCGACGACATCTTCGCCCTCGACGACGAGGACCAGGAGGAGGAGTCCGCCGCCACCGGCCTGGTCCTCATGAAGCAGATCCGCGAGCTGTACCGCAACGCCGAGGTCAGCGGCATGACCGCCCCGATGCTGTTCGAGGCCCTCGCCGAGGCCGACCCCGACACCTGGACCAGCGAGCGCCTGGTCGTGCCCGGCGAGGACGGCGAAGAGGACACGACCATCACCGAGGACGAGCTGCTCGCGCACGTCTTCAAGGCGGTGCTGGAACCCCACGGCCTGTCCTGGACCAAGGACAAGATCCGCGTGAAGGGCGCCAAGGGCACCGTGCGCGGCTACGCGCTGCGCGACCTGAAGAAGATCCTCGGCGAGACCGACGAGGAGGCCGCCGAGGGCTGATCAAGCCCCCGGAACGCCCCAGGAACACGCAGGTCAGAGGGGCGGAACACCTCCGGAACCGGCCCGGAACACCGGCCCGAGCCCGGAACAAGGTTCCGCCCCCGGCCCCCAGGTTCCGCCCCTGTTCCGGCCGCCTGACCTGCACGTTCCTTGACCGTCCCGCCCCCTGTTCCGCCCGGAAGATCCATAGGAGTCCGAAATGCCGATCGAGCCGTGGCAGCCCCTCTCACCGGACAACGGATCACTGTTCCTCGCCTTCGAGCGCCGCTTCCGCTACCTCGTCGAGGACCCCGAGGCCACGTTCCGCACGGCCTGGGTGCCGACCGTCCTCGACTGCCCGATCTGCGGCGCGGACGAGGGTCTGCGCTTCGGCTACCAGACCGGTGTCGACGTGATGCTGCAGGCGCAGTGCCCGGCCGGCCACATCTGGGCAGAGCCCCGTATTCCCTTCGGCCACTGGGAGGCGTACTGCCGACTGCAGGCCGGACAGCCGGAGACCGATTGGCTGTGGCTGATCGACGCCGGATTCGGCGAGGAGCCTCCGCCGCCGATCGACTACCAGAAGGAACTCACCCAGGCCGCGAAGTACGTCGCGAAATACGCGAAGAACAAGGCCAAGGCGAAAGTCCGCAGCAAAGTCCGCAAGGCCAAGAAGACGGCGGTCAAGCAGGCCATGCGCCCCGTCGCCGCCGGAATCCGCGCCGCCTGGGCATGGCAGGCCGGAGGCGTCGAGCCCGTCAAGAAGCAGAAGAAGCAGCGCGAACCGGAGCCGCCGAAGACCCCGCCGCTCTCCGCCTACCGCAAGGCGTACGGCATGGAGGACCCGAAGAAGGGCCCCAAGTGCCTGGTCTGCGAGGACTCCGGCCGGATCACCGGCTCCGGCATCTCGATCCCGTGCACCGAATGCAAGGGCCCGGCCGCCGCGGCGATGGAGGCCGCCGAGAAGAAGGCCGCCCGGGTCCGCGAGGGCAAGGGCGCCGGCGCCACCGGCACCACGGCCGCGAAGCGCGCGGCGAAGACCACCGCCCCCGCCCCCCGCCGCGCGGTGAACACCGGCGTCCAGAACATCCAGGGCGGCCAGATCACCGGCGTCGTCCAGGTCGTCGGCGACGGCCAGCAGGTCAACGTGCGGACCGGCAAGGGCATCGGCCCCGGCCGCCCGCTCACCGCGAAGGAGGCCGCCGCCGTACGCGGCGCGGTCGACGCCGCGACCCGCGCCGTGCGCGCGGCCGGCGGATCGACCTCCGGCGTGCACATCAGCGGCGAGAACAACTCCGTCGTGCAGAACGTCACGAACGGCGACCAGACCCAGATCATCCGCGACTGACCAGGAGAAACACCATGAAGGAGTTCCTCAAGCAGGTACGCGCGGCCCTCGCCCGCGAGGACTGGCACCCGATCCGGCGGCCCAAGAAGGGCTGGGCCTGCGACACCCACGACGAGGTCACCCGGATCCTCGCCAAGGAGACCGTCCGCCAGCGCAACGAGAACCTGCCCGCGCACATGACCGGCGTGAAGAACATCGACGAGCAGCTCGGCTTCCAGCCCGGCCTGGTGGTCGCGCACGCCGAGACCCACGACATCGCGCTCTACCTCGAAGCGCTCGCCACCCACGCCCGCGGCCTCGGACAGGAGACCCTCGCCGACCGGCTCGACGACGCATGGCGGGCCACCCACGAGGCCAACTGGCAGATCGGCCAGGCCACCCACGCCACCATCCCGGGCGCCCAGATCCCGACCCCGCCCCCCTTCTGACCTGCTCCGAAGTAAAAAGGCAGACCGAGAGTCTGCGAAACGCTAGACATGCAGACCCCGAGTCTGCATCATTGAATTACCGCAAGCGAGAAAGCAAGCGGAAACGACAGCGGGAAACCGCAGAGGAGACCACCTTGAGCACCCAGAAGATGCACACCGCCGCCGCCGGTCCGGTCGAGCTGGACCTGGCCGTCTCCAACGGACAGATCAACGTGCACGTCAACCCGAAGGCCGCCCACGCCACGGTCACCGTGCACACCGCCGCCGACGAGGGCCCCGTCGCCGACGCGGTGAACGACACCAAGTTCACCGAGCACGGCAACAAGCTCACGGTCTCCGTCCCCGACGACATGGCCGGCGGCATCAGCGGCAGCGGCACCGTCGTCCAGGTCGGCGGCAACACCTTCAGCTTCGGCGGCGGCATCGTGAACACCGGCTCGATGACCGGCATGACCATCAGCGGCGGCGACATCTGGGTCGGCGGCCAGCGCATCGTCTCCAACGGCCAGGTCGTCGTGCAGCAGGGCGCCATGGTCGGCGGCCCGGCCGCCACCATCACCGTCGACGTCGTCCTGCCCACCGGCTCCTCGCTCGCGGTGAGCACGAAGAACGCCGAGACGACCGTGCGCGGCGACCTGGAGGCCATCCGCTTCGACGCCCGCAACGGCTCGCTGCAGGCGGGCGGCGTGAAGGTCCTGGAGGCCGAGACCCACAACGGCTCGGTCCTGGTCGACCGCGTCGAGGCGGAGCTGGAGGCGAGCACGCACAACGGCTCGATCACCATCGGCGCCTACAACGGCCGCCGCGGCTCCGCCCGCACCCACAACGGCGACGTCACGATCAGCGCGACCCCGGCCGCCTCCGGCCGTCTCGCCGCCCGCACGCACAACGGCAACATCCGGGTGCGCGGCGCCGGTCACCTCGACCTCAAGACGTCGACCCACAACGGCCGGGTCTGGTAGTTCCGCCCCGGGGCGACCGCCACAGTCGCCAAACTCACCGGCCGCCCCGGGCCCCTGATCCCGCTCCGAACGGCAGCGGGGGGAGCACCCATAGTCCCTCGAATCCGAGACGGAGCCAGTCATGGCCAAGCCCACCGAAGAAGCCCGCACCGCCGCCAAGGCCCGGATCACCGACCTGAAGAAGACCCGGGACCAGGCGCACGAGGACGCGGAGAAGGCGAAGGCCACAGCCGACGAGGCGATGTGGAAGGACATCGCCGCCGAGCTGGACGCGGGCAACGCGCTGCAGCTCGACGTCGTCGAGGCCACCGGCTTCAGCCGCGACCACGTCCTGCGGCGCACCAAGAAGTACCGCCAGCAGGGCTGATCAGCCCCGGCCCCCGGACTCCCCCGCCGGGGGCCGGCCCCTGCCCCACCGATCCAGAGAGAGGTTGTCCGTGAGCTACGAGAGCGCCCCCGAGACACCGCGCACCGAGGCCACGGTGCAGCCGTACCACCCCGCCCCGTACGAGACGGCGCCCCTCTACAGGATGCCCGTCGCCTTCCAGGCCGCCGACGTCGAGCTGTACGCCGAGCGCGAGCCGGTCGTCTGGGTGCCCGACGCGTACGGACAGATGGTTCCGATGCGCAAGTCCCAGGCCCCGGCCCCCATGCAGCCGATGGCGCCGCGCGACCTCACCCCGCAGCCGCTGTTCGACCCCAAGGCCCAGCGCATCGCGGCCGGCGGCGTCCTCGGCGCGGGCGTCGGCTGGGGAGCGGGCCAGATCGTCAGCGCCGCCGCCGGACTCGGCGTCGGCACTGCCGCCTTCATCTTCTTCTCCCTGCTGCTGCTCCGGCTTGGCGGTGCCGCCGCGAGCCGCACGACGATCCAGAACACCACGCACGTCACGAACAACAACCGCGGCTTCGGCCGGTCCAACACCACCGTCAACCACTGAGCGGAGACCGTGATGGCGAGCCAGAAGGCCCTCAACCCCCCGGCCGGAGAGTGCCGGCAGTGCTGGTTCCACGCGTACGCCTCGAAGGAGGCGCACAGGCACCTCAAGCCGCGCGAGGACTGCCCGGAGTGCGTCGACCACATGAACAACGGCCACGGCAACATGATCGTGGGGAGCTGACCATGCGACTGCCCTGGATGAGCCGCGCCGACCGGCGGGCCTGGAAGTCCGCGAAGACCGTCGCCGACCTCGGCGCGCTGATGGCCCAGTGGCTGGAGGGCACCATCGCCTCCTGGCCCGGCTACCAGCCCAACTACGGGCCCGACGAGGAGACCGCGCACCTGGTCCCCACCCTCGCCGCGCTCAACCGGGCCGGATTCCTCACCGTGGGCTCGCAGCCCGGCGAGAACGGCACCGGCGCGGACGGGCTGTGGTGGGAGCAGCGCGCCGCGGTCGAGGGCTTCGTCACCGACCGCGCCCTGTACTACCGGCTCCTGGACGCCGCCCGCGTCTGCGGCCTGGACGTCACCGTGCACGACCCGGCGACGAACACGGTCGGCGAGCAGATGGTCGTCACGACCCGCGACGGCGAGCCGTACACCGGATTCGGCGGCACGCTCGACTACCGCGACATGCGCACCATGTGGCCGGTCATCAGCAAGGACGCGTTCGACGACCTCGCGGGCGCGGTCTTCCTGACCATCGCCGCCCCCGAGTTCGGCCGCGACGGCGAGCGCCTGTGGGTCCTGCTCGACTTCCTCACCGGCCAGCGCCGCCAGGACGACGACGACCCGTGGGCCTCCGGCAAGCCGATCGTCTTCCTCGAGGACGAGGCCGCCGCCATCTTCGACCAGGCCCGCACCGCCGAGAACAACTGACCCCGGGAGACGACATGTTCAAGACCTCGACTCGGCGCCGGCACATCCACCTGATGCGCATGGCCCGCCACCTCATCAGCGAGTGCGAGCGCCGGCGGATCCTCAACCGGCCCGGCCCGATCAAGGCCGCGCCCGAGGACCTGATCGCCCTGGCCTTCGTCCGGCAGCTCCAGCTCGACGAGGACGAGGCCCTGCGCTACCTCGACGCCGCGCGGGTCGAGAAGGGCCTGCACCGCGAACTCGTCGAGTACCCGGCGGTCGACGACGACCAGGAGCAGGACGAGGTCGCCGCCGAGGAGGAGCCGGAGCCCGTCCAGGTCTGACCCGCGCCCGGCCGACCAGCGCAGCCCGCGACGCCCGCCCCCCGCTTTGGGTGGCATCAAGGAGCCCCGCCGAGCCGCAGCGCTCAGCGGGGCTCCGTACGTCCAAAGGGGCGCGTGACGTGCGGCAGGCGGCGGAGCGCGCCCGGCGCCGCACGGGAGGCCGCCCAGCGGCCGAGCGGGCGGTGCCGGTGAACGCGCGCTCCGCAGGGGCCCGCACCCGGGGGTGCCGGGCGCGGACGCGTCCGTCCTTTCTACCCCTCCCCCTCCGGAGGACGCCGCGAAGGCCCTTCGTCCCACTCGGGTGAGGCGCACGTCACGCCGGATGCGAGCCGAGGGAGCGGAACGGGCCGCCGGATCGCGAGAAGTTTTAGGGGCCTGACCAGCACAGACACGACTTATGCAGACTCGGAGTCTGCGAACCCCTAGACATGCAGACTCGGAGTCTGCATCATCTAATTATCGCAAGCGAGAAAGACAGCGGAAACGACAGCGGGAAACCGCGAAGGAGATCAGCACCCATGACCGCAGCAGCCGTGTTCGCCGCCGTGTTCGTCGCGCTGTTCATCGCGCACTCCGTGGGCGACCACTGGGTCCAGACCTCCCACCAGGCGGCCCACAAGGGCGAGAACGACCGCACCCCGGGCCAGTCCAGCCGGGCCGGTCGGATCGCCTGCACCCTGCACGTCATCGGACTGACGATCACGAAGGGCATCGCCCTCGCGGGCGTGGTCCTGGCCCTCGACGTCCCCGTCACGGTCACCGGCGTGGTGGCCGGCCTCGGTGTCGACGCCGCGACCCACTGGTGGGCGGACCGGCGCAGCACCCTCGCCTGGCTCGCCAAGGTCACCGGCAAGACGGAGTTCCTGTCCCTCGGCACGCCCGCCCACCCGGCGCACCCCGTGACCTCCGAGGGCGGGTACGCGCCGACCCTCGGCACCGGCGCCTACGCGCTCGACCAGAGCTTCCACCACCTGTTCCTCGGCGTCGCCGCGCTCCTGATCGCGGCGCTCTGACCAGGCCACACACCAGCAATCCAGCTAGATAATCCGCAGCTCACCCCGGAAGGACCCTAGTGGACAGCACCTCGAAGCTCCCGCTCGACGAGGAACTCGCCGCCGCCCTCGCCATCGTGAAGATCGGCCTGGACCGTGCAACCCGGCCAACGGGGTGCTAGGCGCGGTCGACGACGTCATCGGCACCATCGCTGTGTCGCTCACCGAGGTCGGCCACGAGAAGGCTGACCTGGCCGTCGAGCAGCTCGACGAGGCGAAGGCGTACGTCACCGACAAGACCGGCGAGCACATCGACCGCGCGCTCGAAGGGCTCGACCACCTCCTCACCTGCCAGGAGTGCGGCAACAAGAAGCCGGACGTGCGCGTCATGAACGACCCGTTCACCGAGGCCCTGTACCCCGAGGACGACCACGAGCGCATGGCGCTCTGCCACGACTGCGCCGTCGCCCGCTTTGAGGAGAGCTGAGCTGATGAACACCGAGACCCGCACCTGCGTGTTCTGCGCCATCGCGGCCGGGGAGGCGCCGGCCACCGTCGTACGCGAATGGGACGATGTCCTCGCGATCCGTCCGCGCGGCGGCGTCAACGACGGTCACGTCCTGGTCATCCCGCGCACCCACGTCGCCGACGCCGGTGTCGACCCGGCGGTGTCCGCCCGCACCATGGCGTGCGCCGCCGAGCTGATGGCCGAACTCCCGGACGCGAACATCATCACCTCGAAGGGCGCGGCAGCCACCCAGAGCGTCTACCACCTGCACATCCACGTGGTGCCCCGCAGCGGCGGCGACGGCCTGCCGCTGCCCTGGACGCCGCAGCAGGAGGCCGCCAAGGCGAAGGCGGAGCAGGACGCCGAGCCCGCGGACAAGGTGAACGTCGTCTACGCCCGGGAGGACATCCCCACCGGCACGCGCGCGGTCTTCCTCGCAGGGCCCACCCCGCGCGCCGGAGACGGCGTCGAGTCCTGGCGCCCGGCCGCCATCGCGGAACTCGCCGCACGGTGGACCGGCGACAAGCCGCTGACCGTGCTCACCCCCGAGTCGCGCGGCGGCAAGCGGGCCAAGCACTACGACGACCAGGTCGGCTGGGAGACCGCCGCCCGCCGGCGGGCCGACGCGATCCTGTACTGGATCCCGCGCGACCTGAAGACGCTGCCAGGATTTACCACCAACGTTGAGTTTGGGCTGGACGTCAGCACCGGCCGCGCCGTCCTCGGCGCCCCGCCGGACTGCCCCAACCCGGAGCGCAACAGGTACCTCGTCTACGTCGCGAAGATCCACGGGACTCCCGTTCGCGAGACGCTGCAGACCGCCGTCGAGGAGGCCCTGGCGATCGCCCAGCAGCCCCGGCGCCGCTGACTCCCGAAGTCCGTCCGGACTGTCGGAGCAACCCACCAAGATGGACCACGGGGCCGCCACCCGGCGGCCCCGGCACCGTTCCAGAGAGGAACCGAACCGATGACCGACTGGACCCCCACGACCCTCGTGTCCGTGGACGAGCCCGGCGACCGCTCCGGCGCCAGCGACGGCCACAGCCGCTACGGCGTCTACCTCAGCCAGCGCCTGGGGGAGTTCCACGACGAGACCCCCGGCACCCCGCTGCCGATGGAGGAGTTCGCCGCGGCGGCCTGGCGCGTGGCCACGCCGCCCGTGCTGACCGGCTACGTGCTGCTGCGCCCCGACCTTCAGGGGATCGAAGCGGTCTGGGCCGAGAACGAGGAGGGCAACGGCTCGCTCGCCTTCAAGGTCTCCGTGCCGCTGTGGTTCAGCGACCTGCCCGCCGACCGCCGGCCCCGCCACCCGTGGCAGGACTGGACGACCCGCTACGACATCGCCACCCGCGACGACAAGTACCGCCACCCCTGGGAGCCCGACCTCAAGCCCGGCCGCCCCGCCGTCCTCACCGTCTCGCACATCCTGATCTCCGCCACCGGCTGGGACCTGCCGACCCCGAAGCACACCGAGGGCCGCGGCCTGGTCGAGGAGGCCAAGCAGGTCGTCCACGAGGTCGCCCGCCGGGTCAACGAGGAGGCGGGACCGATGGTCGCGCAGCTCCTGGGCGACCGCTGAGCCAGCCCCGTCCGGCCAGCCAGAAGACACCGGCACCCCGGCCGGGTCACACTGGCAGTGCCGAGCGGAAGAGGAGGTGAAGGGAAATGAGCGTTGCGTACGACCAGCACACCGGGCCCTGGACAGTGGAGGACGTTCTCCAACTGCCCGAGGACACCCGAAACCGCATCGAGCTTGTCGGGGGTTCGCTGATGATGAGCCCGGCCCCCGGCTATCCGCACCAGCGTGTCAGTCGTCGGCTCGCGAACCTCCTGGAGGCCGCGGCCGACGCCGCCGGCGCCCCCGTCGAGGTCTTCGAGGCCGTCAACGTCATCGTCCCGGACGGACTGCTGATCCCAGACATCGCGATCGTCGACAAGGACGTCGCCGAGACTGCCGAGGCAACGACCGCCGCCCACGACGTCCTCGCAGTGGTCGAGATCGCCAGCCCCTCGACCCGGGTCACCGACCGGAAGATGAAGCCGCACCTGTACGCCGCGGCTGGCATCGCTCACTACTGGCGGGTCGAACTCGAACCCGCGCCGCGCATCTACTTCGGCGAACTGGCGGCGGGCGGTCTGTACGTCGACCAGGCCGTTGTGCAGGCCGGAGAGACCGGCCGGATCGAGCGGCCGTTCCCCTTCGAGATCAGCCCCGCAGGGCTTGCCCGGCAGTAGCTCATCCCACGCACCGACGAGACCCCCGGCAGGGTTAGTGCCGGGGGTCTCGTCGTGTCTGGAGTGTAGAGGCCGGCGCCCGCGCGCTGCCCATTCCGCCCGCGCTCCCGTCTGCATTCCGGCAAGCATTTCCGCCAGCGGAATAGCCAGCCAAAGAGGCGGCGGCCGGTCGCTGCATTGATCACCGTTGGTGACTGCCGCCCGGATTCACCGCCGCCCGGAATCCGGGCGGCCAAGGCCCCGACCGATCGACCGGAACCCCCGCCAAGGTCCAGTGAGGATTACCTCAGTGACAGGTGATCTCTTCGGATGATTGAGTGACGTGCCATAGGGCTGTCTGCTCGTTGGCCCCTCACCTGCCCTGTTCTCCACCGAATACGGTTCAAGATCAAAAGCAGGGCAAGGACCAACGCGGTTCCCCTGTCGGGGAACCACGGCATAGCCGGGCAAAGGCCACAAAGCATAAAGCGCGCGCGGCGCGCTCGTACGGGGGAGCACGGCCGTGGCCTGGGTGACGAAAATCGTGGACGACGAGCAGGTCGAGTACCGGCTCAAGCGGCAGGCCGGGTGCGCCGTCGTGATGGATGACGGAGCGAACACGGTCGTCCTCGACGACGGGGAAGACCGCGTCGTCGATTACCGTCTGCGACCCGAGGGCGGCGCCGAACTCGTCTGGATGGGCAGCGGCCTGGCCGAACTCGGACTCGTCGAGGGCGCCGTGCTCGACGAGGACGGCAAGGCCGCGGCCCGCCTCATCATGAACGGCTGCGACCCCCGCACCGGCGCCCGGCTCATCAAGGGCACCACCTCGATCCGCACCCACGAGAAGGCTCAGCTCACCCTCGCGCGAGCCGTCGAGGCGATCGTGAAGGCCGCCGAGGAGAAGGACGTCGCGCCCGCCGAACTCTTCGACGGCAAGCCCAAGCAGCTCCGCGTGTTCGAGGCGCAGCAGCGCAAGGTGACCAACGACGGGGAGAAGGCGCGGCTGCAGGTCGGCACCCTCCACAAGCTCGTGCGCGCGGCCGGCCTCTCCCTCGACGACATCTACGACGCCGAGGAACTGGCGAGCGCCTGGGAGCACCTGGGCCTGCGCGTCGATAGCCGACAGCGAGGCTGGGACGTCGTCCTCGACCTGCCGAAGTCCGACTCCGTGCTGCAGGGCCTGATGGACTTGCTCAGCGAGCAGGAGTACCGCGACATCGTCCACCAGGCCAAGGCCGACACCTTCCGGCAGATGGAGAAGTGGGTCGGCTACGCCATCAGCAGCAAGGACGGCGAGCCCGTACGCGTGGCGACCGGCGGCCTGCTCGCCTGGTCGGTCGAGCACCAAAGCGCCCGGCCGGTCCAGGCCGGAGAACCCGGCGACCCGCACCTGCACATCCACGTCACCGTCGCCAACATGGCGCTCTGCGAAGACGGGGCGTGGCGCTCGATCGGCAACCGCGGCCTCGACCTGTACCGGCACGCCTCCGCCCTCGATGCCGTGTTCAAGGCCCGCGTGCGCGCGCTGACGTACGAGCGGTTCGGCGTACGGCGCGAGCGCAACGAGCGGACCGGCGCGTGGGAGATCGTGGGCATTCCCGAGCAGGTCCGGGACGGATTCTCCCGGCGCGCGGCGCTCGTCGACGCGAAGGCCGGCGCCGACGCGTCGCTCGCGGAGAAGAAGACAGTCAGCGCCCAGACCAAGCGCGACAAGCTCGACGCGGACGCCACCGAGATGCGCGCCAGCTGGCGCACGCGCGCCGAGGAGATGGTCGACGACGTCGACGCGATGGTCGCCGAGGCCGCACCCGGCCGCCCCGGCCCGGACGGCGGCGCGGGACTCGACGGACCCGGCGGCGGCCCGCGCATCCCGCCGCCCAGCGACATCGCGGCCGTCGTGTTCGACCCCAAGACGGGGCTCACCGCGAACGACAAGCTGTTCACCCGCGCGCAGCTCCTGGCGGCCGTCGCCAACAGCCTGGAGTACGGCCTCGACGACGCGGACCGCCTGGAGACGCTGTGCGACGAGGTCCTGGCGGTCGAGGGCTACGCGGTCTACGTGCCGCCGGTGGGCTCCACCCTGATGTCGTCGAACAGCCGGTACACGACGCAGGACATCCTCGACGCCGAGGACCTGGTCATCCAGGAAGCCCTCGACCGGTTCGACTCCCGCTCGGTGCAGCTCACCGAGCACCAGGCGCAGGCCGCGCTCGGCATCTTCGAGCTGGCGGCCGGGTTCGAGTTGTCCGCCGAGCAGCGCGACGCCGTGACCCGCATCCTGACCGCCGGGCACGGCATCGACGCCCTGGTCGGCGTCGCCGGGGCGGGCAAGTCCACCTTGATGGAGGCGTGCCGGATCGCCTGGGACGCCACCGGCACCACGTACGCCGGCGCGACGCTCGCCGCGGTCGCCGCGAAGAACCTCACCGACGCGTCCGGCATCCCGGCGCGCACCGTGGCGGCCTGGCTGCAGGAGATCGAGGGCGGCAACGGACTGCGCGGCGTCGACGTCCTGGTCGTCGACGAGTCCACGATGGTCGACGACCGCGCGGCGGCCGTGCTGATGACCGAGGCCGCGCGCACCGGCACGAAGGTGGTGGCGATCGGCGACCACCTGCAGTTGCAGGCGGTCGGGCCCGGCGGCTGGTTCCGCGAGGTCCACCGGATCGTGCGGGGCCTCACGCTCACCGAGAACCGCCGCCAGGAGGACGCCGCCGAGCGCGCCGCGCTGGAGGTATGGCGCACCGGGAACCACGAACGGGCGCTGCAGATGCTCGCCGCCGACGGACGCGTGCACGCTGCCGACACCGCCGAGGACGCCCGCTCCCAGATCCTCATGGCGTGGGACGAACTGCGTCTGCAGGAGTGGACCGACCCGCACGACCTGATCGCGAACATGGTCGTGCTCGCCGCGAAGAACTCGGACGTGAACGCCCTCAACCTCGGCGCGCAGCAGATCCGCCGGGTCGCCGGCGAACTCGGCGACGAGCACACGTACGCGCTCGCGGGCGGCGACACCATCACGCTCGCCGTGGGCGACGTCGTACGGGTGCGGGAGAACGACTACCGCTCCCGCCGCGGCGAGGGCCCGGACATGCTCAACGGCTACCGGGCGGTCGTCACCGCGATGCGCCCGGACCACAGCGTCGAGATCACCTGGACGGTCAAGGACGCCGGAGCCGAGGACGGCTTCCGCTACGAGTCGGGCTGGGTGAAGGCCGACAAGGTCGCCAAAGGCGCGCTGTCGCTGGGCTACGCGATGACGATCGCGGCGAGCCAGGGCCTGACGACGAACACCTCGCTCATGTACGGGCACGGCGCGAACGCGTTCGCCACGTACCCCGGCATCACCCGGGCCCGGAAGCAGAACCACCTGTGGTTGCCGCTGGCGGTCCTCGAGGACGAGGAGACCCGCGTCCGGCTCGGCGACGCGCGCAGCGAACGGGAACTCCTGGAGAGGTCGATCGACGCGTTCGCCCGGTTCCTGCGCCAATCGCGGCCGGACAGCATGGTGTCCGACCTGCTGCGCGAGCCGCCGGCCCCGGCGCCGCTCCCGGCGCAGCGCGACCTTGCCGCCGAGGAGGCGCAGGCGGAGGCCGACCGCAGGCTTCGGCAGTCGAGGATGGCGACGGCCGCGCGGGCGAAGTCGACCACGATCCGCCGTCCCTCCCGCGTCGACCAAGCCCATGACGAGGCCCGCCGCCAGGAGGAGCCGCAGCTCACCGAGGAGCACCTGGACCGGCTGCAGCGGATGCGCGAGGAGCGCGAGGTCGAGCCGTGGACGTCGCGGGAGTACGGGAGCGCCACCGACAACGAACTGGACCGGCTGATCCAGTCGAGCCTGTACACGGCCAAGCTGCAGGACGGCGTCGCCGAAGAGACCGAGGCCCGGCTGGACAAGCTCGTCGAGCGGATCGAGCAGGCCGAGAGCGAAGACACCACGCTGGGCCAGCAGTGGGCCGGGGAGGTCGGCGAACTCCTCGACGACGCGGAGAAGCTGCTCACCACGGTGCACACCGAGCTGGACATCGAGGCCGAGCAGAAGCGGACCGCCGAGGAGCGCACCAAGTGGCTCGCCGAGATCCGCAAGACCGACGAGAAGTCGACCGTGGCTCTGTGGATGACCGGCAACACCCGCAAGGGTCGGCAGAAGCTCACCAACACCGTGACCTCCGAGCGGGCCGCGGCGTGGCAGGAGCAGAGCCGGGCGAGCGTCGCAGCCCGCGACACCCTCAAGGACGCGTGGGACCTGCTGCGCACGAGCCGATTCGCCGAGACCCTGAAGGCCAACAAGCCGGTGCCCGGCGACGTGGAGGCGGTCTCCGAGGCGTTCATCGAGATGCGCAAGGTCGCCCAGGCGCACGGGCACAGCATCGACGTCCGCAACGGTCAGCGGGTCGGCTCGCTGCAGAGGGACGTAGCCAGCCAAAGGCGGGCGGCGGAGTCGTCCCGCAGCACCGCGGCCGACGCCAGCGCCGAGAAGCAGCAGCGCAAGGTGATCGCCGAGAAGTTCCCGAAGCTGCACGAGCAGGAGACCGCGGCCCGTGTCGAGCGCGCCCGTCAGCAGCAGGCACGGGCGGCGGAGCGGGCCCGCAACAGCTACGCGGCCAACGCCGCCCGGTACGAACCGCCGGCGCCGACGCAGTCCCGGGGAGGCCCCAGCATGGGCCGGTGACGAGGTCGCACCCTAGGTCGTGCCCTGGGTCGCGGCCTAGGTCCCGTCCTGGATCGCATCCCGAGTCGCGTCCTGGGTCGCACCGCCCCACCACGCCGAGGAACCCTCTGCAGGGCCCTGACCTGGGAGACAAGGGGGTGCTCGGCGAGCCCCCGGAACGCCGACTACTTACCTGGGAGGCTCCCCGGACACGTCCGGCCCGGGTTCCGCCGGCCTCGATCGCTCGCGCCCGGCCCCGAGAGGTGACGTGGAGGCGTCACACGGCCGTCTCTGGGCCGTCTGAGTGACGCTTGGACGTCACCGCCGCCAACTGCGCGCGGGCCGACTCACGGGCCCTCCAGGCCCTCGTGCGGCACTTCCCCGAGCAGTACACGGCGTCCGACCGCCGGTTGACGCCGGGCAGGATCAGCTTCCAGCACAGAGCACAGTGGTACGGCGCCGCCGCCAACAGCTTCCCGCGGTCCTCCAGCCCCCAGGCGTACACCGCCGTGCCGATGATGAGCCCGGACTTCCGCCGGGCGCGGTACGCCGACGCCTTGCACGCGCCGTCGCAGTACTTCCGCTGCGGCGAGCCCTTCCTGGGGAGCGGCTTGCCGCAGACGATGCAGTGACGCCAGCGCCGGGCCATGTCTCCAGCGTCCACCCCAGCCGCGCCCGCCGTGAACCCCTTCCTGGGGGCACCCTGGGGTGAAGATCGGCCGGAGAATCGCTCTCACAGAACTTCGATCATCGGATCGGGCCGATTCAGCGGGCGAAGCCACGACCGGCGCCGTGCGAGCGGTACCGGGCCTCGCTCTGCGCGACGCGCAGCTCCTCCAGCCGCGCCTGCAGCTCGATGTCCTCCGGGGCGGGGCCGGTCGTGACGACGACGCGGACACGGACGTCGAGGGTGCCCGTCCGCTCGACGGCGCCGAGGAGCTTCTCCAGGACGCTCGTCAGCTCGGCGGCCGGGACAGTCGGGGCGGTCTCGTTCGGCATCTGCCTCTCCTCTGATCGGATTCGCCGAGCCTCACCGTGGCCGCGCCCCGTACGCCACGGATTCGAGGCGCGGACTCCGCACGCTCCCGCCGGGCGGGCAGGAACCTGCGCCGGCGCCCGTGACACGGGCAGTTCCGCGAAGGCGCCCCACGAGGCGCCGTACGAGGCGCCCTACGAGACCTCCTACGAGGCGCCTGCCGGGGCGCCCTACGAGGCGCCTCATCCCGACGCCGCCGACCGTGGAACCCGCAGGCCAGCGGGCTGGTCAAGGGGTGGATGCCGTGCCGACTACTTCTCTGTGACAGGGGTCTGGCGAAGTCGGACCCGTCTCCGGCGTCCGCTGCGGCCGTGGAACCCTTCGTGACACGCGCGCGCGTAGGACGGTTCCACGAAGTTCCACGAGATGTTCCTTTCGCAGGTCAGGGGCCCTGCGAGGTGCTGCGGTGGAACTCCCGGCGTGAAGGCGGGTTGCCCCTATTGATCCCGGTTTCCTGCCCCGCCGATTGAACCCGAGGTTCCACGAAGCGTGTCCAGACCTCTGTCCCCCGGCCCGGAGATCCTGCCGAGGGCGGATGACTGCACATCCAATCCACCAAGGAGGGGAAAACGGTCGATTGTCCCTCCCCGCGCCGATCCATTGGGTCGAATCCCCCAGACGGGTGAAAACAGGCACAATCCGGGGTTGCGATCCAATGGATTCCAATCCGTAGTTGCGCCTCCCCTTTTTCCCTCCCTAGGGTGTTCATCGACCGCCGGATGCCGTCCTGGCCCGGCCTATCGAGGGGACACCCATGTCATCCGACCCGGAGTCGACGCCCACCCCGGAGCAGGAGAAGCAGCTCGCCGACACGATCGCGGCCCACCCGATGCTGGACAGCGTCGGCGGCCTGGCCCGTCTCCTGGCCAAGCTCCCGCCGGAGATGGCGCTGAAGCTCGACGAGCAGGTGCGGGCCGACCCCGCCGAGCCGGACCAGGTCTACACCGTGACGCCGCGTCTGGTCGGCATGGTCTCGGGGATCGGCACCGAGGCCGCACACATGCAGCCCGGCCTGGAACTCGGCACGGTGTACGTGCCCGCCGACGGCGAGGAGGACGTCCAGGCGGCTGCGGCCGTCCGCCGTGACCTGCCGCCGTACGACACTCTCGCCCGCGCGGAGGCCCGGATCGACGACGGCAACCTGCGCGAGGGGTTCAAGGACCTGTCGGCCGTGCTGCAGAACATCGCGCTCCTCCTGGAGGAGGTCGCCCCGAAGTGGCTGGCCCACGGTGACCCGGCCGCCGAGTCCCTGCGGGTCGAGGCCGGGCGGATCGCGCACGCCGCCGGACGCGTCACCCAGCTCGCCGAGACAGTGGAGGTGCCCGAGTGACCGACCGGCTGTATCTGCGGCACTCGACGGACAAGCAGACCAATGCCCGTCAGCTTCACGCGCTCGCCGAGCTGCTGAAGGCCGGCGCCCCGAAGTACGAGGACCCGGCGACGTCGTCGCGGGTGTACGCGATCCGCCGCGCGGGGTTCCGGGGGCTACTCGACGAGGCGGCGGTCGGCGACACGGTGCGGATCGCTGACGCCGCCCGGCTGTTCCGCTCGACGAAGGACGTCATCCAGATCCGGGAGATCCTGCAGCGGCGCGGGCTGCACCTGCGGATCGCGACCGGCGCGTGGTCGGGCTTCGACCTGGCGGCGGACGACCCGCAGACGAAGCTGTTCGTGACGATGCTCGCCGGGGTCCTGGAGTTCCAGCGGGACATGATCAGCGAGAACACGAAGGAGGGCGTGGCCGCCGCCGAGGCTTCCGGCAAGACCCTCGGTCGCCCGTCCGTGCTCAGCGAGGCCGCCGTCGCCGCGGTGGTGAAGGCGTACACCGAGGAGGGCACCGCGGTGAAGGCGCTCGCCCGGGAGCACCGCGTCGACCCGAAGACAATCCGGCGGGTGCTCGATCTGGCCGGCGCCCGCGATGCCGTCGACGAGCTGGACCAGGAGGAGGCCGACCCCGGCGACGTCGAGGACCAGGAGCCGGTGGCCGATCCCGATCCGGTCGTGGCGATCGACATGCCGGGCCTGATCGGCGAGCTGCTGCGGCACAGCGCCGCCGAGGAGATCCGCGCCGTGCTGCAGAACGCTCCGCTGGTCCGCCGGGGCCAGGGCCACTCGCTCCGGGTGACCGCTCCCCTGTCGGTGCACCGGCTGATGCTCGACCAAGCCGCCGCCCCACAGGCAGGGTCGGTCACCCCGGCCCGTCGCAAGGCGCACGGCGTGTACGCGGCCCGGGTCACGGCATCGGGCCCTGCTGCCTGAGCCAGCACCGGCACCCCGTGCGCCCCGACCGTCTTCCCGGCGGCCGGGGCGCACGGGTTTCTGGACTTTCCGGACCGTCCCATCGCGCGCGCACGATGCAGCGGGAGTGCAGTGCATCGTCCTCACCGTGCATCGGGTGACGCAGCGTGACAGCGTGCGGCGCCCGTCCACTCCCCGGCCGCCGGACGATGCTCGGCGCACGAACACGGCGGGTGCGGCCCGGCAGCGGAGTCTGTCAAGGGGATTCGTCGCGAGATTCGATGCTGGTCAAGGGTTGCTTTTCCGCTGGGCAAGGGGTCGGTGCATTGAGTGCATCGCCCTGGTCAAGGGGTCTGCATCCGGTGCACGGCCACCGCACCGCTCACTCTCCGTGGCTACATCGGGGGTCGCGATGCCCGGCATCGTCCGCAGCGGTGCGGTCGGCGGGAGTGCCCGGCATCGTCGGTGCGCCCGCTCTGTGCATCGGTGCGGCCCGTGACGCGTGCGCGCGTAGGGACCGCTCGAAACCGCCCAGAACCTCGGGTGGGCCGGGGTCTGCCCGGCTACTTCGGGAGGCGTACGCCCTTCCAGCCGTGTCCGAGTCCGCGGCGCCGGCCTCCCCGGGCAGCGGGCACCGTGGCGGCCGGGGGCTCGTCGTCCTCGCCCTGGAGGTGTCGGCGCAGTGCGGCGGTCGCGGTGGGGACGGCGGCGAGGATGCGGGCCGCGTCGGGGCTGATCTGTCCGAGGGCCTCCGTCAGGGCCTCGATCGCGGCGACGGCATCCTCGACGGCGGCCGGGCTCCAGGCGTCGGGGGTGACCGCGTCAGCGAGGTTGCACGCCGCCTCCGCTGCCTGATCGGCTCGCTCCTCGACGCCCGGCGCCGCCTTGCCCACGTTCATGCCCATCCAACGACTTCGCGTCCGTGCCGGTGCTCGCGGTCGCGGGCTCCGGGATCACAGGTATCGCGCTGAGACCCGTCGCCGCATCTATGACCTGCACGAAGGGGCCATTCGTGGAACTCGTGAGACCGTCCTACGCGCGCGCGTCGTGGGTCGTCTCGGCGGCGGCCTGGTCTTCGACGCCGCGACGGTAGAGGGCCGGGCGCGTCAGGGTGCGCGGCATGACGTACAAGACGAAGTCCGCCACCGTGTCCCCCGTCGAGCCGCCGACCGCGGCCGAGTTGTTCGCCGCGCTGGTCGAGGAGTGGGTGCGGTGGGCGGAGGCGTACGGCGCCGAGTTGGAGCGGGAGCTGCAGGACGCACAGAAGCGCCAGCATTCCGGCTTGCGGTAATGCTGGCGCTTCGGTCAGCCACCCAAAGCGGGGCGGGCTGGTCAGGGGGTGCGGTGGGCGCCCGTCAGGCGGCCCGGCGGCGGGTGCGCGTCGAGGTGAGATCCGGCTCGCCGTGGCCGTCGGCGAGCCAGTGCGCGTTCTCCCAGACCGGCTCGGTGCCGGCCGCGATGCGGTGCAGGAGCGCGGTCATCGCCGCGGCGTCGGCGGCGGCCTGGGTGGTCTGCTCCCAGGCGAGCCGCGTGCCGGTCTCCCAGTCCCACGGCTCGCTCGCCATCGAGGAGAACTCATCCCGGGTCCAGGCGTACCACTGGCGCCACAGCCGGGTGACGTAGTCGGCCTTGTCGACACTCTCGCGGTGCGGGCGCAGCCAGGTGTGCAGGCCGTCGCGGTCGCTGTGGACGTGCTGGCCGGGCGGCGTGACGAGGATGGACGGGTAGCGGCTGGCCGGACCGCGGTCGGTCTCGTGGACGATCCGGCGCCCGTCGAGGAGCGTGTCGAGCCGGTCGAGCAGGGCCTGCCGCTCGTCGCTGCCGTACGCGGCGGCCTCCCCCTCGTGCAGCAGCTCCTGGTCGTGGACGCGGACGGCGGCGACCGTCTGCGGCGGGGACTGGTCGTCGGGGCCGGCCGCGACGACCAGGAGCACGGCGCCCTGGTCCTCGACGAGTTCGCGGGCGAACCGGCGGGCCTTGGCGTGGTCGGCGTACACCGACGCCGCGTACGAGCACGGTTCGCACCACCGGCCGCGGCCCAGCGGGTAGTCCCGGCGGACGTGGCAGCGCCGGCACTCGTACTGCAGCTCGCGCGCGCGGTCGAGGACAGCGCGCTGCGCGGGCGAGCAGGTCCGCTTGGGCACCGCCTTGTCGTCCTCGTACAGCGGCGCGTAGCAGTTGCCGTGGTAGAGCACCTGGCCCACGGGGGCGGAACCCGGCTTGAGGCCCTGGCCGCCGAGCTGGGTCTTGGTGGACAGGCCCTCCGGCACGGCACCCCACCAGGTGTAGCGGGTGACGTCGGGGAGCGCGGGAACGTACGACACTGCGGCCTCCTTGGCGCGGCTTGCTTAGCTCGAAGATAAGGGCACGTATGGACTCCTGCAACAACCCAAAAACACGGGTTGACCTGCGCGTTTAAGGGCGGGAAATCTAGCTAGTTTGAACGCTTTTTCGCTTGCGAGAATGCTAGCGAGAATGGCAGCGGGAAGGAATGCCGCCCGCGTGCGGGAACGCTGTCCCGGGTACGTCCCGGAGGGCGGGATATCTAGCTAGACTCCGCGCCATGTCACACATGCCCTTCGTGATCGCGCTGGAGGAAGCGGACCTCGTCGCCTTGAACGAGGTGGTCAAGAGCGGCATAGACGCCGAGACGAAGTGGCTGGAGAAGCAGCGCGAGGACCTGGGCCTGAAGTTCCTGCGGGGCAAGGCGGCCCGGGAGGTCCGCAAGCTGATCCGCACGGAGTTCGCCGCGATGCGCGCGAAGGGCAAGTTGGCCGGCACCAAGGAGCTGGTCGTCGCGAAGGCGGTCCGCGGGGAACTCAAGCGCCGGAAGATGAACGGCGCGTACGAGCCGGTGCCCGCCGACGAGATGCGCGCGCCGGGCAGGCCGGTGGGGACCGGACCCCGCCACTACGGCCACAGCCGGTTCGACAAGACGATCCTGACCCACCGGATGTACGTGAAGCTCCCGGCCGACCTCGGCGAGCAGCTCGTACGCGCCTGCTACTGGACGTCGGAGCCCGCGGTGAAGGCCCTCATCGAGTGGCAGGACCTGTGGGGTGACGGGCCCGAGGTCATCATGCGCGAGGCCGAGCGTCGGGGCGCCGTCACCGTGCTCGACATGTTCTGTGCCGCCTTCGCACCCCGCCCGAGCGCCGACGCGATACTGGAGAAGGCCACTCTGCAGGAGCAGGTCGTGACGACCGGCGACGTCGTCCGCGGCGCCGTCAAGCGCGCCATCCGCTGATCACCGCCCTTTCTGCTTTGGCATTCACCTGGGAAATTGCGGGCTATCAAGCTAGATATGATCGGGCCGTCTACCAGCGGCAATGCTGACTTTTCCGCTTGCGGTATCACTGGCCGCAATGCGTGCGGGTCGGCTTGCGCTTATGGAGGCGGGTTCGCCACGCTCGTCTTCTTACCCGATGGCGTGGAAGGGAGGCCCGGATGGCGGTCGATGGAGTCGACTGTGTCGCTGAGGTCAGCGAGAAGGGCGGGGTCGGCAAGACCTCGGTGACGGCCGGGCTGATCGCGGTCGCCGCCGAGCTGGGGCTGAAGGTCGGCGGCGTCGACCTCGATCCGCGGGGCACGCTCACCGACGAGCTGGGCGTCGACGAGCCGGAGAAGACGGTCAACGACCTGTACTACGTGGATGAGAAGAAGCCGCCGGTCGATCCGATGACCATCGCCCCCAAGGTCATCACCCGCGCCGGCCGCAGGTGGCCCTCGAACGTGTTCGTCCTGCCCGCCGACCGCTCGCTCGGCAACCGCGAGAAGGACGGCACGAGCGGCATGGAGTACCGGCTCAAGCGCGCGCTGTCCGCCCTGCGGGACGACATCGACGTGTTCTTCATCGACGCGCCGCCCCGCGCGGGCGGGCACATCGTGGGCTCGGCTCTGATCGCCGCACGCAAGGCCCTCATCCCCGCGACCCTGAGCGCCGACGGCTGGTCGGGAGCCAACCAGGCCCTGATCACCATCAGCCACCAGAACTCGCCGGGCTGCCCGAACGAAGAACTGGAAGTCGCCGGGATCGTCCGGAGCATCGTGCCGCGCGAGACCGAGATCCGCGAGATCCACCGCCTGTGGGACAAGCGTCTCGCCGACGATTTCGGCGACCTGATCCTGCCGACCGTCATCACGAACTACGCGGTGCGCGAGACCGCCCGGACCGCGCGCGCCCCGATCACCAGCGCTCCCGGCCGCGAGGCCAAGACGCTCGTCGGCGCGTACCGCGACGTTCTCTTCCACACCCTGCCGCACCTGAAGGAGGCCCGAGGCTGATGGGTACGTTCCTCGACGAGGCCAAAGCCGCCCAGGACGAGAAGCGGGAGAAGGACCCCGCCGACCTCTCCGGCTCCAAGGACCCCTGGGCCACAGACAGCGCAGGTGGCGGCGGGTCTGATGCCAGCGATTCGGCAAGCGGGAATGCTGGCGACTCCGCTGACGAGAAGGAGCACCAGGAGCCGGAGCCCCCGAAGGCCAAGGCCGCTCCGACCCGGACGCCGGCGCTTCGCCGGGGTCGTCCGCAGGGTCCTGCCCGCAAGGCCGTCACCGCCCGGATCCTCGCCAAGAACAACCGGATGCTCACCAAGGCCGTGGAGGTCACGGGGAAGATCCCGCAGACCATCTTCGACGAGGCCCTGGAGGCGTACTTCCGGCGCCACAAGATCGAGGACCCGGGCGAGCCGCCCGCCGCCGAGGGCTCCGACGCGGCATGAGCGAGCCTGCCGTCCTCACCGTGTCCGTGCCGGTCCTGCTCGACTGGGAGCAGCACCGGCCGGGCGGGTGCCGCTGCCTGTGCGCGATCTTCCACCGTGCTCCCGGGGCCGGCGGATGCACCGCAGCCGCCGAGCCCGCGCACCTGATCCAGGTCGAGACGCCCGACGAGACCAGCGGCCCGCGGCCGGTCTGCTCGCCCTGCTACACCGCGCTCGCCGCGCCGCGCCCCGACCCGGCCCGCCGCAACGAGCCGCCCTGGTGACCTCACCGGCGCCCCACTGACATTGCCGCCCGCGTTCCCGCTGCCTTTCCCGCCAGCGAGAACGCGGGCGTCTTCGTTTCACAGACACGCCATATATAGGGCTGTGGCCTGGGGAAATGCGGGAAAACTAGCTAGATATTACGTGATGTTGTCGGGGCCCCCGGCGGCGACTGTGGAGGCGCCGGGGGCCCTGGTCCGTCTCCCGGGCCCACGGGGGGAGGCGCCGGGCGACGGGGTTCAGGTGGGCACGACCGTCGTGTCGACGGCGGCGAGTGCCTCGCGCAGTTCGGCGGGGCGGATGGCCACGGGGACGCTGCCGAGGCTGGGCTGGTCGTTGGCGTCGACCCAGCGATGGCGGGGGCCGGCCGCCTTCGGACGGCTGAGCCAGGCCGCGGCGAGGGAGCCGTCGCCGCCGGGCTGGGGGACCAGGAGCCAGTGTCCCTGCGAGAGGACGCGTACGCCCTGGGTGTCATCCCAGGCGAGCGCGGTGCCGCTCGCGACGAGGACGATCAGCTCCTGGCGGATGTGGTCGGCGAGAACGGAGTACCCGTCCTCGACCGGCAGGCCGAGATGGTCGAGGGCGGCGAGGCCGCGCTGCAGCGGCGCGATGACGACGGCGTCCCGGCCGCCGCCGCACTGCACGAGCCGGGTCGACCCGGCACCGGCGGCGCGCAGCTCCTCGAAGGTGCGGATGCCGGGGTCGAGCAGGCCGCCCCACGTTGGGGTGAGTGGCTTCTTGGACTTGGCCATACTGGGACGGTAGATGCGGTAGACCGAAGGCAGGCCACAGGATTCCTGTGGGTTGTGGCTCCGGTCGGAGATTCCCATGAACAGCTTCCAGTTCGGCAGGCGCGTCGCGTACTGGCGTGGGCGCCGGCGGATGACTCAGGCTCACTTCGCCTCCCTGATGGGCAAGTCGCTGAGGTGGGTCGAGGATCTGGAGGCCGGGCGCGTTCAGCGCGATCCGCAGTTGTCGGTGATGCTGCTCGCCGCCTCGAAGCTGGGCATCACGCTGGAGCGGCTCCTCGACGACCAGGCCGTGGCGTGCGCGGGGCAGAGCGAACTCGACGCGGTGCGCACCGCGTTGCACCGACACGACGTGATCACCGGCATGTGCGGCGGCGCCGACGACGAGCCCGTGCCGATCGCGCTCCTCGACCGCGCGCTCGTACACGCCCGCAGCGGTTTCCAGGCCGGGCACTTCGCGCAGCTCGGCGCGTCGATCCCCGAGCTGCTCGTCGACGCGTCGCAGGCCGCCCGCCACCACAGCGGCGACGAGCAACTGCAGGCGTTCCGGCTGCTGTCGCTGTCGCTGGAGCTGACCGAGGCCGCGCTGATCAAGTGGGGGGACACCGAGACCGCGGTGTTGGCCGGCCACCGGGCGGTCGCCGCCGCCGAGCGGTCGGAGGACCCCGTCATCAAGGCGTCCGCCGCGCGGCACCTGGCGGACGCGATGACCAATCACGGCCAAGCCTCCGACGCCGTCGCGTTCGTCACCGCCGCCGCCGACCGCCTCCAAGGCGAGCTGCGCCGACGCGGGCCGGACGGGTTGAGCGTGCTCGGGATGCTCTACCTCAAGGCTGCGATGGCCCAGGCCGCCGCCGCCGAGGCGGACGACCTCAACAGCGAGGCCCTCGCCCGGCGCGTGCCCGACCACCTCGACGAGGCCGCCGAGCACGCCCGGAACCTGGGCCACGACGACAACCGGCTGTGGACGTCGTTCGGCCCGACCAACGTCGCCTTGTACAGGGTCGCGGCTCACGTACAGCTCAGCGAGGGGGCCGACGCGGTCGCGGTCGCCACCGGCATCCCGGCGCCGGCGCTCTCCTCGCTTCCGCCGGAGCGCCGGGCCCATCTGCTCGCCGACCGCGCGATCGGCGAGAAGCAGGCCGGGCTCACCACCGACGCCGTCGACACGCTCCTCGAGGCGGAGCGCCTGGCGCCGGAGGAGGTGCAGTGCCGTCCGCGCACCCGCGCCCTGGTCGAGGACCTGCGGCTCCTGGGGACCGGCAGCGCCGAGGGACGCTTGCGAGCCCTTGCTGATCGCTGTGGACTGCCCGGGTGACCAAGACCCTTTACGTGATCGCCTGCGCCGCACCGCCCGCCCGCCGTCTGCACATCCCCATCTCCGCTGCCCAGAAGGCGGGTTGGAACGTGTGCGCGATCCTCACCCCGTCCGCGTACCGGTGGGCGAGCGAGGACACCGAGCGCGGCGTCCAGGACCTGGAGGAGCTGACCGGCCATCCGGTGCGCTGGCAGTACAAACTCCCCAGCCAGCCCGACGTCCTGCCGACCGCCGACGCGATGCTCGTCGCGCCGCTCACCAGCAACACGGCCGTGAAGTGGGCGGCCGGGATCTCCGACACCCTCGCGCTCGGGTTGGTGACCGAGGCGATCGGGATGGGCACGCCGCTGGTTGCGCTCCCCCACTGGAACGACGCTCAGGGCCGCCACCCGGCGGTCGGCCGCAGCGTCCAGGAGCTGCGCGATGCTGGGGTGAGGGTGCTGCTTGGCGAGCCCGGGTTCGTTCCCCACCAGCCTCGGCGCGGCAATCTCGACGCGTATCCGTGGGATGCCGCTCTGGCGGCTCTGCCCGCCTGAGCCCTGCCCGTCCGGCCCCATCCGCCCCTCAGGGGCCCTGAGCCGCCCTCTGACGCCACGGAGGGCGGCTCAGCGGTTCACCGGACCCTCCCGCGCCCCTCAGAGCCCCACAGGCCCCGTCCAGCCTCCCCGCCGCGCTTCAACCGAAAGAGCCACCCAAAGGCGGGCGACGATCCGGGGTCCGCCGGCACGTACCCGGCTCACCCTGAGACCCGGACTTTGGTTGCCTAGCGCAACTAGAGTGCAGGGTTGTGATGGGTTTTCCGAAACTCTCCATGCACGCACCCATGGGGGATTATCGGGAAACCCATCACAAC
>NZ_JBUEGE010000035.1:0-35583 GCF_054963755.1 Streptomyces sp. EDA2-14 | reverse complement strand
CGCCCACCACGTGGTACGTGAGGACCTTCGTGAGCTGCGCCTTGTCGTTGAGGACCTTGTTCAGATCCGCCTTCGGAATCTTGGCGAACGCGTCATTGGTCGGCGCGAACACGGTCACGTTCTTGGCGTTGTTGAGGGTGTCGACCAGCCCGGCCTTCTTCACCGCGGTGACGAGGGTGGACAGGGCCGGGTTGTTCGACGCGGCGGTGGCGACCGGGTCCTTGGCCATCCCTTCGAAGGACCCCTTGCCGTCCTTGGGCACCGACGAACAGGCCGCACCGAACGGCTTGCTCATGGTCGAGGTGTCCTCCGAGGGGCTCGTCTTGTCGGTCCCCTTGGACGCGGAGGAGGAGGCACTGTCGGAGCCACTGTCTTTGGAGCTGCTGTCGGAGCAGGCGGTCAGCGCCACCGGCAGCATGGCGGCAGCAGCGACGGCGACGGCGGCACGACGGGTTCGAGTGCGCATGGCAATCCCTCCACGATCGATCAGTGGGAGCTTCTTTACTCCCGACACACGTAATCCGGGGTGGAAGGGAAGGCGGATTGGTCGATTCCCGCCAGTGGTGTCAGACCAGGCCGGTGACCGTCACGGTGACCCGGGCCCGCGCGCTCTGGGCCGGGACCGCCTTGGCCAGGTGTTCCTCGGCCGTACGGCGCGCGGCGCGGGCGACGTCCACCGTGCGGGACCGGGCGAGCGCGACGAGTTGGATCTCGATGCGCCAGGGGTCGTCGGCGCCCTGCGGAGGGGTGAGCCGCACGCCGGAGGACCCTCCGCCCGCGGACGGCGCCGGGCGGGCGAGCGCGGAGCGCAGGCGCCCGGCCAGGTCCGGCTTGAGGAAGGCGACACCGGGCACGTCGGCCACGGCGCGGGCGATGTCGTCGGTGAGGTGGTCGGGGATGCTGGTCCTGGTCATCAGGCTCGGCCTTCCTGGCCATCGGCCGTGCTGTCGATGAGGTCGGTGACTCGGATGTCCACGGCCACGACGGGCATGCCGAGGTCGCGGTCCGCGACCTCCCACACCCTCGTACGGACGTCCTCCGCGAGGTCGGGGAGGGCCGCGTCGAAGGGTGCGTGGATCTCCAGTCCGACCTCGACCCGATCCGGTGTGTCCGGGCCGGGCAGGGGCCGAAGGCGGCAGGAACCGGCCCGCACCCCGGACACGCTCTCCGCGGCCGCTCGCAGGGTCCGTGCGGCGACCGCCTCCATGACCCACAGCTCCTCGTCGGGTTCGCCGAGCGGCAGCGGTCGGCCGGGACGCAGTTCGAGTCGTACGACGTCCATGACACGGCGTGTCAGCGCGGCGGTGTCGTGGCCGGTGTCGTCCAGTGGTTCGCTGCGCAGGTCGCGTACCGCGGACTCCAGCTGTTCGAGGTCCTGGACGGCGGCCCGGCAGTGCGGGCACTCCTGGAGGTGCGGGTCGTCCGAGCCCTCCTCCCACTCGGTCCACACCCGGGACAGCAGGCGGCCGCAGGGCAGTTGCTCGTCGTCGGCGCCCTCGGAGTACGTGTTGGGCGGGTCGGTGTGAGCGGTCATCGCCAGGCCCCCAGTGCTTGAGTCAGGCTGCGTCGTGCACGGAAGACACGGGCGCGGACAGCCTCCTGGCTGATCCCGACCGCGTCCGCGATGAAGTCGTAGGGCTGGCCGTCCAGTTCGCGCAGCACCCAGCACGCGCGTTGTTCGGCCGACAGTTGGTCGAGGGCCGCGCCCAGCTCGCGCACGGCGTAGCGGGCCTCGGTGATCCGGGCCGGTGACACCGAGTGCTCGGGCGCGGCCACGTCCGCCGCCGACTCCAGCGGCACGACCGGCCTGCGGGACCGCAGGATGTTCAGGCAGCGGTTGGTGACGATGCGGTACGTCCAGGTGCCGAACGACGCCGAGCCGTGGAACTCGGGCAGGCTGCGCCAGGCGCTGACGAGGGCGTCCTGCACGGCGTCCTCGGCCTCGGTGCGCGTGCCGAGCAGCCGCGTGGCCAGCCGCAACAGCGCAGGAGCGTGCCGCTGGACGAGAACGGCGAAGGCGTCCTCGTCCCCTTCCGCCGCCCGGACCGCAAGGAGCGCGTCATCGGTCGCGCTCCCGCCCTCCGGCGGTGCGGTATCTCTGCGGGCACCCGCCACTGAGTGGCTCCTCTCGTCTCTTCCTGACCGTTGGACACACGTGCGCCGCATTTGTGACGCGGAAACTTCAGGTCCCCTGCGACCGGGCCGACGAAGCCCCGGTCGGGGCTCCTCGGAAAAGTTCTTCTTCTTGTCGCGTCACAGATGCGTCCGGGGCGGGTCTATCCACCTAAGAACATCCGACCGACCGCAGAAAGAAGGACACGCCATGAGCACGAGCGCGCAGACCGCACCGGACACCAAGAAGGTTCCGCAGGAGCGGGTCGGCCGTCCGGCGCAGACGACGGCGGTGTTCGGTGGCGCGACGGGCGTCGACCAGCTCGCCGCCGACCGCGGCAGGACGTCCATCGCCGATGTCGTCGTGGTGAAGATCGCCGGTATCGCGGCGCGTGAGATCCCCGGCGTCCACGACATGGGCGGCGGTCTCTCCCGCACCATCGGCGCCGTGCGCGACCGGGTGCCGGGCGGCCGGCCGAACGTCGGGCGGGGTGTGAAGGTCGAGGTCGGCGAGCGGCAGACGGCGGTCGACATCGACCTGGTGGTCGAGTACGGGGTGCCGATCTCGGACCTGGCCCGCGACGTGCGCGAGAACGTGATCTCCGCGGTGGAGCGCATCACCGGCCTGGAGGTGGTGGAGGTGAACGTCACGATCAACGACGTCCACCTGCCCGAGGACGACGAGGCTCCCGCCGCGGAGAACCGCGTGGAGTGACCGGTGGGTCGCACCTGTCGTGTGTGTCGTACGTGTCGTGCGTAGGGGCCGACGTTGGCGGCCGGGGCCCGGTGGCGTCGGCCGAGTAGAGGTGAGGTGGCAGTGAGCAGAGCGACGACCGGGATGCTCGCCGGGATGGCGTTGGCCTTCGCAGGGTTCTTCGGGGGCTTCGGGGCGTTCCTGCTCGTGGCGGTCCTCGGGGCGCTGGGCGGGGCGGCCGGGCACTGGTTCGACGCCGGCGGGCGTGTCCAGGACCTGCGCGACAGCTGGGAACGGGGCCGTCGATGACCGAGGCCGCCGAGCGTGGCACGACGGTCGTCTCGGACAAGGCCGTACGCAAGATCGCCGGGCGTGCGGCCGGTGAGGCCACGCCGGCGCCCGTGCGCACCGGGGTGGGTTCCGCGACCGTGCGCGGGCGCCGGGCGGACGTCGGGGTGAAGGTGGCGCTGCCGTTCCCGGCACCGCTGCCCGAAGCGGCCCGCCTGATCCAGGACCATGTCACCGCCCGCACCCACGAGTTGACGGGTCTTCACGTCGGACCGGCACGGGTCCAGGTCACCGGGCTCCTCCCCGTACCGGCCGCAAGGCCCGCGGCGGAGTCCGTCGCGGCGGGCGACGCGAGTGCCGCGGACGGGGACTCCGGCGCATCACGCACGCCGTTGCGCTGGTGGTCGCCGCGCAGGCTGCCGACGGCGCTGCTCGCCCTCGTGGCCGCCGTCGCCTGTGGCGCACTCGCCGTCGACATGGCCGGGGTGCACCTGGCACACCGTCCCGCCGCCGCCTGGCGCACCGATGCGGTCCACTGGCTGGAGCGACACGGACCGGACAGCTCGTTCGTCGGCATCGGCGCCGTGGCACTCGTCGTCCTCGGCATCCTGATGATCGTCCTGGCGGTCAGCCCGGGACGCCGCGGACTGCTCACCGTGGAGTCCCCCGCGGCACCGCTGCGGGCGGCCATGGACCGCACGGCGATCGCCCTCGTGGTGCGTGACGCCGTGGGGGACGTCGCGGGAGTCGGCACCGTACGCGTCCGGGTGCGGCGGCGCCGTGTCGTCGTCCGCGCCCAACTGGCCTTCGGAGACGGGGCGGTGGCCCGACGCGCCGCCGAGGCAGCGACACGCGAAGTCCTCGAAGGCTGCCGCCTGCGGCGCCCGCCCAGAGTGCGCGTCAAGGTCCGTGCCGACAGCGCCTGGACCGCCGGGACGGGCCAGGACGACGCCGATGAAGGCCGGCAGTCCCCCGACGCCACCCCACCGGTGGAGAAGTCACCTCAGCAGAAGGGTCGTGCCACTGATGCCCCGTAGCCGTACGATCCTGAACCGGGCCCTGCTGGGCCTGACAGGCCTGCTCGCCGTGGCGGCGGGCGGCTGGCTCGGCCTGGGACGCACGTCATGGCGGTCCGCCTTCGGCCCCCACACCCCGCTCCTGCCCCCTGAGCGCCTGGCCTCGGTGCGCGGCCAGGAATGGTGGACGCCCACGGTCATGACCGCATCGGTCGTCGCCGCCGTCCTGCTCGCCTGGTGGGCCGCGCGGCAACTGCGCACGGGAAGCCGACGCCTGGTGGCCCTGCCCTCTTCGCGGAGCCACCTGCGCACCCGCGCCCTGGAGGACACACTGGCCGGCCTCGTGGAGGACGTCGACGGTGTCGCCCACTGCCGACCCCGGGTCCGGGGCGGGACCCGGACGGGGCGGCTCGACGCGGTGGTGCGAGTACGTCTTCACCACGACACCACACCCTCCACCGTCCTCCCCCCACTTACCAGGATCGCGAACGACACAAGGGACACTCTCGCCCCGTACCGTTTCCGCATGCACATTCGCTTCTCCGCACGCTCGCACCGCAGGCCGCATGTCCGTTGACCCACACGCTCTCGACGGCACGCCGCACGAGCGGGGCCCCGGCCCCCTCCCCTCGGGAGGTGTCAGCCGCATGTCGGCCTGGCGCACCGCGCTGCGCCGTACCCCCGTGTCGATGTGGCGCGACGACATGTCGGACTCCGCGGCCGCGCTGACGTACTACGCGATCCTGACCGTGCTGCCGTCCCTGCTGGTGATCTCCCTGGCGTTCAGCCTCATCAGCCCGGACACGGCCGAGCAGTTCGTCGCCCACGTCACCGCCTACGCTCCCGGGCAGTCCGGCAGCCAGCTCCACGACGTGCTGTCCCGGGCGCTGCACCACGGCACGGCCGCCTGGACCCTGCTGTGCGTCGGCGCGGTCAGCGCGCTGTGGTCCGCCTCCAGTTACCTCGCGGTGTTCCGTCGGGCGGTCCACCGCATGCACCGGGTGGCGGACCGGCGCTCGACCTGGCACAAGGCCCACCGCATCCTGGGCACGGCGCTCGCCCTGCTCGGCATCCTCGTGCTCAGCGCCCTGGTGCTCCTGCTGACCGGTCCGGTCGCCGAGACGATGGGCCGCTACCTCGGTCTCGACACCGCGGCCGCGTGGGCCTGGACCCTGCTGCGCTGGCCCATGCTGCTGTGCGTGGTCGCGCTGCTCGTCGTCATCGTCTTCCGCACCGGCCCCACTCAGGCGCGGGTGCGCGCCCACAGCATCCCCGGCGGCGCCCTGGCGGCCTTCCTGTGGCTGTGCGCCTCCGCCGGATTCGCCTTCTACACCTCGCAGTTGAGCACCTACAGCAGGCTGTACGGCTCGCTGGCGGGCGCCGTGGTCTTCCTCATCTGGCTGTGGCTGTCCAACCTGGCGCTGCTCGCCGGTGCGCAGTTCACGGCGGAGCTCAGCGGGCTGGAGGAGCGGGAGTCGGGCTGAGCACCGCGAGGGCGGGGCGAGGCTCGTTCGTGACGCAGGAGCCTGTTCGTTTCCCGGACGTCCGGCGGCGTTCCTTGCGTTTTCTGCCTGTACCTCAGCGTAGTCACACGGCTTCACTGGGCAGTGCACCGGTCTCCGTGCGGGCCGACCGGCCTTGACGCGGCTTGCCTCCAGGCCCGGCAGGAGCGAAGGACGTCTCGATGCCCACCACCGAACGTGAGCAGCTCATCGCTGCGGCGGTATTGGACCTGCTCTCCCGGCCGGACGGCTTCGATGTCCTGGAACTGCTGCACGACCTGACGACGCACGCGGTCACTCTGCTCGGCGTCCGCTCGGCCGGGATCACGGTCCTCGACAAGAGGGGGCGGGTCGACTACGTCACCGCCTCCGACGAAACGTGCCGACGCCTGGAGGAGGACCAGCTCGAACTGGGCGAAGGCCCCTGCATGGACAGCACCCGAACCGGCCAGACCCTGGCCCCGGTCGTGCTGCGGTCCGACCGCCCCGGCGGCCCTCGCTGGCCCCGCTTCACCCCGCGGGCCCTGGCTGCCGGCATCACCAGCGTCGCCGCCGTGCCCCTGCGCATCGCGCAGCACCCGATCGGCGCCCTCAACCTGATGAGCAGCGACACCGCGCCGACGCAGGGGGACTTGGGCCTCGCCCAGGTGCTGGCGGACGCCGCAGGCCAACGCCTGCGGCAACGGCAGGCGAGTCTCGGCAAGGACGGAATCGCCGACCAGCTGGAGACCGCCCTGCGATCGCGCTTCGTCATCGAACAGGTCAAAGGCATGCTCGCCTCCCACCTGGGAGTCACCATGGAAGAGGCATTCGCCCGATTACGCGGCCTCGCCCGCTCCCGACGGCAACAACTCACCGAACTGGCCGCCCAGATCGTGCAGGGGCCCATCCCGGCCGAGTTCGACGCGGTGCGGTGACATCACGGGATCCGTCCCGGGGCGCTTCGTCGTGCCGCCTCGGCGTCAGGCCGGCGCGTGCTGCTGGTGCACCTCGCCGGTCATCTCCTCCAGTTCCTGACCCGTGGTCTCGGGAACCTTCGCCCGGGTGAAGACGAACGCCATGACCGCGAAGAAGGCGAAGGCGCCGTACAGCCAGGACAGGCCGACGTGCTTCGTCATCGGCTCGAAGGAGAAGGTGACGACGAAGTTGAAGATCCAGTTCGACGCCGTACCGATGGCGAGCGCGTAGCCGCGCATCCGGTTCGGGAACATCTCGGCGAGCATGATCCACAGAATCGGACCCCAGGAGAGCGCGAAGAAGATCACGAACACGTTCGCGCCGACCAGGGCCACCGGCCCCCAGGCACCGGGGAGCGTCACGTTCGTGCCGCTGCCGTGCTGCTGCGAGAAGGCGACAGCGGCCATGAGAAGGCCGATGAACATGCCCACCGAGCCGATCGACAGCAGGCGACGCCGTCCGACACGGTCGACGAAGAGCATCGCGACGACCGTCATGACCACGTTGATACCGGCCGTGATGACGGAGGTGATGAACGAGTCCCCCGTGCTGAATCCGACCGAGTGCCACAGGGTCGTCGAGTAGTAGAAGATCGCGTTGATCCCGATGAGCTGCTGCAGCGCGGCCATGATGATGCCCACCCACACCAGCGGGTGCAGGCCGAAGCGGTTGCCGCGGATGTCGGCGAACGACGGGCGGTGCTCCGCGGAGATCGTCCGCTCGATCTCGGCGACCTTGGCCTGCGGGTCCGATTCACCGCTGACCCGGCCGAGCACGGCCGCCGCCTTGTCGAGCCGTCCGCGGGAGACCAGATAGCGCGGCGACTCGGGGATCAGCAGCGCGAGCACCCCGTACACGACGGCGGGCACGACACCCACGAGGAACATCCAGCGCCACGCCTCGATGCCCCACCACAGCTCGCGCGACGGGCCACCGGCCCAGTGCGAGAGCACCGCGTTCGAACTGAGCACCACGAGCTGGCCGATGGTGATCGCGAGCTGCTGCAGCGACCCGAGCGCGCCGCGGCCCTTGGCCGGTGCGATCTCGGAGATGTAGGCCGGCGCGATCACCGAGGCGACACCGATGCCGAGTCCGCCGACGACGCGCCAGACCAGCAGCGACGGCACGTTGAACGCCGTGGCCGTACCGACGGAGCTGAGGACGAAGAGGACCGCCCCGATCACCATCACCGTGCGCCGGCCGAAACGGTCGGCGAGCCGTCCGGCGAACCAGGCTCCCGCGGCGCAGCCGAGCAGCGCGATCGAGACGACGAAGCCCGACATGAAGGAGCCCAGCGTGAACTGGTCCGTGAGCGAGTCGACCGCGCCGTTGATCACGGAGGAGTCGAAGCCGAAGAGGAACCCTCCGACGGCAGCGGCAATGGCCACGCCAATGGCCTTGCCGCGGGTTCCATTCGCAGTTGACAACGTTGTCACACCAGTCGCACTGGACACTGAATCGCACACCTTGCTTCGTTTATTGCATTGAGGCGGCCGACGGTCCGGGTGCACGCGTACGGCACTCACCGGCCCGTCGGGGCATCCGTCACGCTAGGCCGCAACCGGTTGCGTACGCAATGGGTGACCGGGACGTGGGATCCTCGCCACAGTGATCTTCGAGGGTGCGTGCCACCTCCGCGGTGGGGTCAGCCGCAGCCGCATGCCGATCCCGCCGACTCCGGCTCGACCCGGGCGCTCTTGCCGAGGGTGCCGGCGTCGGCCTTGACCACGTAGACCTCCCAGGGCTCCTGACCGGGGCCGTGGACCCAGACCTTGCCCTGGAGGGCGTAGCAGCAGGAGGTGTCGTTCTCCTCGAACGTCGCCAGGCCGGCGTGCTTGAGCCGGTCGGTGGCGGCGGTGACCTGGTCCGTGGAATCGACCTCGACACCGAGGTGGTCGAGCCGGGTGTCTTCGCCGGGCTCCCCCTCGATGAGGACGAGCTTCAGCGGGGGTTCGGTGATGGCGAAGTTGGCGTAACCCTCGCGCCGCTTGGCCGGTTCGGTGCCGAACAGCTTCGAGTAGAAGGTGATCGACGCCTCCAGATCGCTGACACGCAGGGCGAGCCGTGCGCGGGACATGGGGGTACCTCCATCGACTGCATCCTGTATTGATGTCCGTCAATGCAACATTGCGCTCTGCATCGGTGGCTGTCAATATAGAAGAATGTCGAATCAAGAGCTTGTGGTGCTGGGGCAGGGCGGTGACACCGACGGGTGTTGTCCGGGGCTCCTGACTGCGCCACTGGACGGGGAACAGGCCGTCGAGCTGGCCGCGGTCTTCAAGGCGCTCGGAGACCCGGTGCGGCTTCGGCTGCTGTCGATGATCGCCTCGCAGGCGGGCGGGGAGGTCTGTGTGTGCGACCTGACTCCGGCCTTCGACCTGTCGCAGCCGACGATCTCGCACCACCTCAAGCTGCTGCGGCAGGCCGGTCTGATCGACTGCGAGCGGCGCGGCACCTGGGTCTACTACTGGCTGCTGCCGGAGATGACCGACCGCCTCGCGGGCATCCTGACCCGCCCGGCCGGCGCCCCGCTGCCCAGCCGTGGCGAGACGGCGGGTGCCGGCTCGTGAGCATGGACGCACCCGAACAGAGCGTGGCCGGGCGGCTGTCGTTCCTGGACCGCTACCTGGCCGTGTGGATCCTCGCCGCGATGGCGGTCGGTCTGGGTCTGGGGCGCCTGATCCCGGGCCTGGGGGACGCACTGGCGACGGTGACGGTGAGCGGGGTGTCCCTGCCGATCGCGCTGGGCCTGCTCGTGATGATGTACCCGGTGCTGGCCAAGGTCCGTTACGACCGACTCGACACGGTGACCCGCGATCGGCGCATGCTGCTGCCCTCGCTGCTGCTGAACTGGATCGTCGGCCCGGCCCTCATGTTCGCCCTGGCCTGGCTGTTCCTGCCGGACCTGCCCGAGTACCGCACCGGCCTGATCATCGTCGGCCTCGCACGCTGCATCGCCATGGTCATCATCTGGAACGACCTCGCCTGCGGGCACCGCGAAGCCGCCGCCGTGCTCGTCGCGCTCAACTCGGTGTTCCAGGTGATCGCGTTCTCCGCGCTCGGCTGGTTCTACCTCCAGGTGCTGCCCGGCTGGCTCGGCCTGGAACAGACCAGCCTGGACGTGTCCGTGTGGGAGATCGCCCGCAGCGTGCTCATCTTCCTGGGCGTCCCGCTCGCGGCCGGATACCTGACCCGCCGCATCGGCGAGAAGGCCAAGGGCCGCGCCTGGTACGAGGCGAGGCTGATTCCGCGCATCGGCCCGTTCGCCCTGTACGGACTGCTGTTCACCATCGTCATCCTCTTCGCGCTCCAGGGCGACGCCATCACCGGCCGGCCGGTGGACGTGGTCCGCATCGCGCTGCCACTGCTGGTCTACTTCGCGCTCATGTGGACCGGATCGATGCTGCTGGGCAGGGCCGTCGGCCTGGACCACCCACGGGCCACCACGCTCGCCTTCACCGCCGCGGGCAACAACTTCGAGCTGGCCATCGCGGTCTCCATCGCGACCTTCGGCGCCGCCTCCGGACAGGCACTCGCCGGGGTGGTCGGGCCGCTCATCGAGGTGCCGGCGCTGATCGGACTCGTCTACGTGGCGCTGTACGCGCGCCGCTACTTCCCCGCCGCGACCGCCGCCGTCCGACAGGAAGAGGCCACCCGTGTCTGACCCCGCACACCGGCCGTCGGTGCTGTTCGTCTGCGTTCACAACGCCGGACGCTCGCAGATGGCGGCGGCCTTCCTCACCCACCTCGCCGGTGACCGCGTCCTTGTACGGTCCGCAGGCTCTGCCCCGGCCGACACGGTCAACCCGGCCGTGGTCGAAGCGCTCGGCGAGGTCGGCATCGACGTCTCCGCCGAGGTCCCCAAGGTGCTCACCGCGGACGCCGTTCAGGCCTCCGACGTCGTCATCACCATGGGCTGCGGAGACACCTGCCCCGTCTTCCCCGGCAAGCGCTACCTCGACTGGCAACTCCCGGACCCGGCAGGGCAGGGCGTCGACGCCGTACGCCCCATCCGCGACGAGATCGAACAGCGCATCCGGGAACTCGTCACGGAGATCGTCCTCGGCGAACCGGTGTGGTGACCGCACCGGTTCGCCGGGTCGGTGACGGTCGAATGCCTGGTGCGGAAAGGCGATGATGAGGGCATGAACGCCAGATCCCGCGCCCGGTCCTTCGACGCAGCCGCACGTCAGTACGCGGCGAGTCGGCCTTCCTATCCGGCCGCGCTGTTCGACTCCGTCGAGGAGTTCGCGGGCCGTGGCCTGGCGGGTGCCCGGGTCGCCGACGTCGGGGCGGGCACCGGAATCGCCAGCGCGCAACTGCGGGAGCGAGGCGCTGATGTGATCGCTGTCGAGCCGGGTGAGGCCATGGCCGGCGAGTTCCACCGGGCACTCCCGGAGGTTCCGGTCGTGAGAGGTGACGGCAACGCTCTGCCCCTGGCCGAGGACTCCTGCGACCTCATCACGTACGCCCAGTCCTGGCAGTGGACCGACCCCGACCGGTCCGTCCCGGAGGCGTTGCGGGTCCTGGGAGCGGGCGGCGCGCTGGCGATCTGGTGGAACACCACGGCCTTCGACGTGCCGTGGATCCGCGAGCAGCACGAGCGGATCGCGCACCACTGCGGGGTGAAGCCAAGGTCTGCCGTGCGCCCTTCGGACAGCGACGCGCTGCGGCTGGCGGGGCTGACGGGACTCCGGGTTGCGCGCAGTCACCTGCGCTGGAGCCGCACGGTCTCCTTGGACGTGCATCTCGCCAACATCGGCAGCCGGTCGGCGTTCCTCGTCCTCGAAGAGGCGGACCGCCAGGCGTTCTTCGTCGATGAGCGTGAGCGGCTGGGCAGGATCTTTCCTCGCGATGAGGTGGAGGAGACGTACGTGGTTGATCTCCTGGTCGCGCTCCGTCCCTGACGTCGTGCGGCAGCACGCCCTCGCTTCCCGCCCCGGCGGGGGCGCGCACAGGTATGTCCCGTCATGGCCTGGACTCCCCCGGCCCGGCGTCGCAGGCTCGTCGCCAAGGAGTGAGAAGTGGGAGTGCGGAAGGCCGTGATGCCCATGACCGCTTCGGCCGCTGCCGGGCTCGTCGGCCCACGCCCACCAACGTGCCGCGAACTGCGCGACACTTTGCGGGAGTTGGCCGTTGCGCAGCCGGATCGGTGCCACCTGCGGGTCGTCGGGCAGTCACGGGCGGGTCGTCCGCTGGAGCTGCTGACCGTCCGGGGCGGGCCCGTGCGCGTCCTCGTCCTGGGGATGCCCCACCCCAATGAACCGGTCGGGCTGGCGACGATCTCAGCTCTGGCACGCCACGCCACTCGGCATCCACGGGCGCTGGGCGCCACCTGGCATCTGGTGCCGGTCTTCGACGTCGACGGCGCACTGCTGAACGAAGCGTGGTGGTCGACCGGTGAGCTGTCCATGGAGGCGTATCACCGGGGCTTCTACCGGCCGGCGCAGGCGGACCAGCCCGAGTGGACGTTCCCCCGCGACGGCTTCGACGACGCTCTGCCCGAAGCGCGCGCCGTGCAGCGGATCATCGACCGGGTCCGGCCGGATCTCCTCGTCAGCCTGCACAACAGCGATACGGGCGGAGCCTTTCTGATCGCGGGCAGGCCCGATCCATGTCTCGTGCCTGTCCTTCAACAGGCGGCGCAGCGACACCGGTTGCCGGTGTCGACCTCGCCGTCGGACGCGATCGGCTGGGGCAGTCCCGGACCGGGGGTGTTCGCGCTGCCGTCGGCCGGGCATCAGCAGCCGGGGCCCGGCAGCACCCGCCGCCCGTACGGCGTGAGCAGCGGGCACATCGCCACCGACCGGGGCGCGCGGATCGCGCTGATGCCCGAGGTGCCCATGTGGGCCACCCGCTCCCACGAACTGGCCGCCGGGGCGGGCGTCCACCGGTTGGAGGAAGCGGCACGACTGCTGCGTCCCGTCGTCGAGCGGCTGGCTCCCTCGCCGACCGATCCCTTCCTTCCCGCGATCACGGACACCCTGCACGCCATGGAGCTGGTCGCCGCCTTGTACCGTTCCGACACCAGGGCCGGCGCCGACCAGGACACCGCGTATCTGCTGCCCCTGCGGGCCGCGGGCATGCTGTTGCGCCGTCTGCACACCGAGCAGCCCACCACGCCCGCACACAGGGAGTGGACCGCCGCCGCAGGCGCCGAGGTCGAAGCCCTCTTCACCGCCTGGCACGCCGAGGCCGACCGCGCACTGCGCCCCGTACCGATCGCCCTGGCCCGCACGGCCGGGTATCAACTCGACGTCGTCCTCGCTTGCTTGTCCCTGCTCGGCCAGTGAGCACCGGTTCACTGGCGAAGTCGAGAACGATACTCGCCAGGGGCCGTGCCCCGGGCGCGTCGGAAGGCGCGGCTGAAAGCGTGCGGAGAGCCGTAGCCGACCGCGCCGGAGATCGACTCGACGGGCTCGTCGGTGTCACGGAGCCGGACGGACGCCAGGTCGATGCGCCACTGCGTCACGTACGCGCCCGGCGTCTGTCCGAGGGCGGACCGGAAACGTCTGGACAGCGTCGCCCGGGAGACGCTCGTCGCGGCGGCCAGGGTCTCCGTGGTCCAGGGGTGTCCCGGTCGGGCGTGGACGCACGCCAGCGCGTCGCGCACGACCGGATCACGCATCGCTCCCAGCCACGAGCCGGACCGCTCCTGCGGGTGGCGGGCCAGCCAGGCGCGTACGAACTGGACGAGCAGAAGGTCGACGATGCTGTTGACGGCGGCGGTGGTGCCGATCTGCGGCTGTGCGAGCTCAGCGGCGAGAAGTTCGACGACCCTTCTGAACTGTGCGTTCTCCCCTGCGGTGACGTGCATCGGCCGGGCGAGGGAGGTGAGGACCGGTGTGCGCACCTCCGGGTCCTGCTCGTAGTGCAGGACGATGACTTCCGTCTGCACCGGCGCCGAGCCCAGCCGCAGGGCTCGGCCGTCGTCGAAGGACCGGGCCGCTGCCTCCCGGTCGCAGGAACCCGTCGTCACGTCGGCGCCGCCGGCTATTCCGTGTGCGGTGCCCGGCGGTACCAGGACGGCGTCTCCGGCCTGCACCCGAAGAGGTTTCTCGCCCTTGATGTGGAGCCACATGGTGCCGCGGGACACCACGTGCAGTGCCGCTCCTGGAGAGGAGTCCAGATACAGGCCCCAGGTTCCACCGGCCTCCAGCACGACCCCGAGCGCCCCACGCGCCCCCGAAACACGCAGGGCCTCCGCCAGCACATCCATGGGTCCATTCTCGTCCACCGCCACGAACCACCCACCGGCGGGCGAGGCACGGGTGTGCTCGTCCACCGCTTCAGGCCACGTCAAGGACGGCCTTTCCGTGCACCTTCCGCGCGAACAGCGCCCGGACTGCGTCGCCCACGCCCCGCCAGTCGCCTCGCAGTCCGACCGGCGCCGAGAGCCTCCCGGCGGCCATGAGGCCCAGCAGGTCCGTCAACTCCCCGCCGGTCGGCGTCATGTCGCCGTACGTGGCGATGCTGCGGGGTTCGCCGAAGCCGAACAGAACCCCTGACGGGAACGTGGTGTCCTGCCCCGACGAGTAACCGACCAGGTGGATGGTGCCGCCCTCGGCGAGGGAACTCCACGCCCGGGCCACCAGCGGCCCACCGACCGTGTCGAGGACGAGGTCGAACCGGTCCCCGGTCCCGGCCAGGTCGGTGAGGACCTTGTCGGCGCCGAGTTCACGGAGTCCGGCGGCCCGCTCCGGCGAACCGACGAGTGCCGTCACCCGGGCGCCCGCCAGCGCCGCCAGTTGGACGGCGAAGTGCCCCACGCCCCCGCTGGCGCCGGTGACCAGCACATTGCGCGCCAGCAGGGAACGTGTGCGCAGCACCCGGAGCGGGGTGACGCCGGCGATCCCCAGCGCGGCGGCGTCGGCCAGGTCCACGCCCTCGGGGACGGTGCCGAGCGAGGCGGGACTGACCGCCATCCGCTCCGCCCACGCGTGGGGAGCCATGCCCACGGCGACGCGCGTACCTTCGGGCGGCCCCGAGCCGTCGGCCGCGGCGCGCACCACGACGCCGGCCGCGTCGTGACCGTGCACGGCGCCGGCCGGCCACTGGTCCACGTAGTTCAGCTCTCCGAAGTTGAGACCGATGTGCCGTATCTCCACCAACGCCTCGCCGGTGGACGGTACGGGCTCGTCGACATCGGCGAACCGGAGGGGTCCGGCCTCACTGTGATCGACCACAAGGGCGCGCATAAGGGTGTGTTTCCTTCTCTCGTGGGGTCGCCTGAACACTCGGCGCGGCAGCGGATCGAGTGCGCACATGCCGCACTGCCGCCTTCTTGGAACCCTACGCAGATCCGGGACAGCGACCAGATCCGTGAGAATCAATCAGTTGACGATATGTGTCAGCGCGACGCGCGGCGCGACCGCCGCGGCGCCCGGTGTCAGTCGCGTGTCGTGGGGACCGTGAACGACGGGGGCTGTGTGGGCAGTTGCTTCTTCGTGTACGTCTTCAGGTAGGTGTCGAGGTACGGGGAGCGCCTGCCCTCGGTGGCCCGGTCGTCGGTGGGGTCGTCGACGGAGAGGGTGAGACGTGCGTCGTTCACCTTGATGGGGTCGCCGGTCGGGGTGTCGACCCACGCGCCGTCCTGGATCGTGCCGATCTCGACGGCCAGGGAATGCCCGGCCTTGAGCCGCCAGTCGGTCGACTTGAGGTCCACGGCGACGCGGCCGGAGTCGTCCGCGATGGCGACCTGCTGGTCGAACATGACGGCGGAGCCGTCCGGTGCGGCGTCGTACAGCTTCACCATGACGTTGCCGCTGCCCTCGGTGTTCAGGTGGATCCGGGGTGTGCCGGTGAGGCGGACGTCGCGCTGGACCGGTTCGGACCACGTGAAGTAGCTCGCCGATGCGCCGGGTTCGCCCCGGTCCACGTAGGACCCGTCGCGCAGCGGCACATCGGCGGACCGGTCCGCGATCGGCCAGGTGTCCTGGGCGCGCCAGGTTCCGGTGCTGTCCTGGACGGCGAAGGCCGGGTGGTCGGTCGTGGGGTCGATGCCCTTGAGCTGCTGGTCGTAGAAGGACATGACTTCCTTGAACCAGCCCGCGCGGCCCATCTGCAGGCGCCCGTCCTCGGTGCGTTCGTTGCCGCGTACGTGGTCCCACTGGCCGAGCCAGCCGCGCTCGGTGCCCCGGTGGCCCGCGAGGTACTCCTGCATCGCCTCCGGCGTGGTGTTCGACTCGATGAAGCCCTGGGTGAAGAACAGCGGGGTGTCACTGCCCTTGGCCTGCTGCGCCAGGTCGCGCTGTCGCCAGTACGGGTCCCCGGGATCGGCCTTGAGGTTGTTGTCCGTGTTGAGGGCGGCGCATTCGGGGTGCTTCAGCTCGTACTGGTTGTTCTTCTTGTAACGCTTCTGGTCGTCGGGCAGCGGCGGCAGCTGCGCGATCTGGTTGTACGTGTTGGGGGCGAGGACGCCGCCGAGCTTCGGCACCCTGTTGGAGCGGGTCAGCCGGTACATGTCCCAGACGGGTTCCTGGGCGACGACGGCCTTCAGGGCGTCCTGGTCCAGGTTGTTGCCGACGAGGGCGGTCGTCGCGTCGTACGACTTGCCGTACATGCCGACCTTGCCGGTGGACCAGGGCTGCTTGGCCGCCCAGTCGATCGCCGCCTTGACGTCGGCCTGCTCGCCCTTGCCCATGTAGTCGAGGCAGCCGCTGGACCCGCCGAAGCCGCGCAGGTCCACCTGGACCAGGGCGTAGCCCCGTTGGAACAGGTCGCCTCCCTCGACGAGGTCCTTGAAACGTGCGGACGGGCCGGTCTTCTTCCACTTCTCGTCCGAGAGCTCTCCGGAGTGGCCGAAGTAGGAGCCGACCGAGAGGACGACCGGCACCTTCTTGCCCTGTGGCAGGTCCTCGGGCAACAGGACATCGGCGTGCAGATCGGTGCCGGAGCCGTCGGAGGACGGGAAGTAGTGCTGGGTCCACGCGGCCCCCTTGGGGACACGCTCGTTGTCCGCATGTGTCACCGCGTCATCGGCGGCGGATGCCGTGGGGGCGGCGGACCGTGCCGCGCCGGCGGGCGCGACATGGGCGCCGGCGAGGGCCAGCACGGTGAAGGCGGCGGTGGCCGCGGCGGGCAGCGGGATCTTCTTCATGGTCTTCTCCGGGAGATGGGTGGGCCGGGCACCGGGCTCGCTCGACGGAAGCACGGTGCGTGGTGGGAGGAGGTGACACCGTGCCGTCGCGGCAGGGTCAAGGCCGCTCCACGAGCCGTTTGGTCGAACGGCGGAAGTCCCAGAGGACGACGACCAGCGCCAGCGCGAGCAGCGGTGCGCCCATGCCGACCTTGGCGAGGGCGAGCAGGCCCGTGGAGTCGCTCTCGTAGAGCCACAGCTGCACGCCGAACCGGGCCGCGAACAGGACGGTCAGGGTGGCGGTGGCGAGGTCGTGCGCCAGCAGGCTGGGACGGTCGTCCCGCCACGGGTGCCGGTTGCCGTGCAGCGCGTTCCACAACAGGCCGGTCAACGGCCTGCGGGCCAGCAGCGAGCCGGCCAGGAGCACCGAGCCCGCGCAGCTCGCCCAGATCCCGATCAGGAAGAACCCGCCCGCCGAGCCGATCCAGGCCGCGACACCGCCCGCCGCCGCGACGCCGAAGACCCCGCTGGACGCCGCGGTGAACGGCTCGCCGCGCGCCATCCGCCACCCGGCGATGAGCACGGCCACGGCGAGCGCGATGCCGATCGCCACCGGCAGCCGGCCGAGCGCGGCGTTCGCGGCGACGAAGGCGGCGACCGGGACCGCCGAGTACACCATCCCTTTGGTGCCGCCGAGTTGGTCGAGCAGTTTCTGCTGCGCCTGGCTCTGCCCGGCGGGGCGGAGCCCGGCCGTTTCGGTGCGGTGGTGCTCGGTCATGGCGTACTCCTCGGTCGTCGCGAATCCGTGCCGTCGGTGCGCTGTGAACCAGGAGAAACTGTGCCGCTGCGGCACAGTCAAGCCGGTCCGTGAGGGACGCGGTGGCGCTTGACCGTGCCGCGACGGCATGGTTTCGAATGGAGCGAGCGAACGGGGTGGGCACAGGCCGCGCGCCGAGCCACGAAGAGTCGAACGGAGTGCGAAGCAATGGCATGGAGCACGCGTGAGATCGCCGAGCTCGCGGGCACCAGCCTGCGGGCCGTACGCCACTACCACGAGGTCGGTCTGCTCGATGAGCCGGAGCGCCGGGCCAACGGCTACAAGCAGTACGGCGTGGCCCATCTCGTCCGGCTGCTGCGCATCAAACGCCTGGTCGACCTGGGGTTCCCCCTGTCCCGGATCGCGGAGATGAGCGCGACCGACGATCATCCGGAGGAAGCATTGCGCACGCTCGACGCCGAACTGGCCGCCACCATCGAACGGTTGCAGCGCGCCAGGATGGAACTCGGATTCATCCTGCGCAAGGAGGTCCCGACCGACCTGCCCCTGGAATTCGCCACGGCGGCCGCGGCCGACACCCCGATGTCGGAGACGGACCACTCGTTCCTCACCGTGATGAGCACCGTGCTCGGCCCGAAGGGCACGGCGGCCTACGCCGACCTGATGAAGAAACCCGTCATCGATCCCGCCGGGGCGGCGTTCGAGCACCTGCCGGCCGACGCGGACGAAGAGACCCGCGCCGACGTCGCCGAGCGTCTCGTTCCCTTCGTGCAGTCCCTGCAACGGGAGCACCCCGGGTTGCGCACCCTGCCCGCCGACGCCCCGCGGGGCGAGGAATTCGCGAAGAAGACCGTCGGCAAGGCCGTCCTGGATCTCTTCAACCCCGCCCAAGTGGACGTCCTGCGCCGGCTGGGCATCCTGCTCGCAGAAGCGGCGCGACGGGACGCAGCGCAGCCGGGCGGCACCTCCTAGCCGTACGGCTCGTAGGAAGGCGTGCGCTCCCGCGGTGCGGCGGGCACCTTCGCGTGGGTCTGCGGGCCCGCGGGCGCCGTGGCCGGAAAGAACCAACTCACCTTCGGCTCGACCAGGAAGCGGAAGCACTTCCTGACCGGTGCGGTGCACAGCAGCGTCATCATCGTGGCGGCGAGCACCGTGACGGCGAGGCGCCCGACCGGTGTGTCCACCCAGCCGGCCGTGTACCAGTCGTCCACGCGGGCGAAGCGGATCGGGTAGATGTGCAGCAGGTACGCGTACAGGGTCCCGGCCCCCAGCGCGGTGAACCAGGCACGGCGCCTGGGCACCCACGCCAGGAAGCTCGCGGTGAGGACGAGCGAGCAGCCGAAGAGGGCGAACGTCATCATCGCGCCGGTCCACGCGGGCACGCCCAGGTCCTGGGCCGCCTTGTCGTGCAGCAGCCAGGCGTTGGACATCTTCGGCACGGCCCAGTACGCGAAGCCCAGCGTGCCGAGGGCGACGACGGCGGCGAGGGGCCGCGCCCTCCGGTGGCGCAGCAACTGGAAGTGGTCCGGACGCAGTTTCAGGCCGAGCACGAAGAACGGCAGGAACTGCGCGATGCGCATCAGGTCGAGGTCGGCGCCGATGCTGGGCGTCACGCTGGCCCCCGCCGCGATGACCAGAGACACCGGCACCGGCCAGCGGATGTTCTTCCACAGCGGCGTCGTCAGGCGCCACAGGAAGAGCGCGACGAGGAACCACAGCGCGAAGCCCGGCTGCTGGTAGTGGAATTCGCGGTCGGGGTTGTCGATGAGCCGCATGAAGAGGGTGTAGAGCGTCTGGAAGACGACGTACGGCAGCGCCACTCCCGTGACCAGCCGCTTCAACTGCCGCGGCGTGCCCTCGTAACTGCGCGAGAGGTAGCCGGAGACGATGATGAACGCCGGCATGTGGAAGGCATAGACGACCATGTACAGCGCGCTCGCCATGCGGCTGTCCTCGGCGAGCGGCGCCCACGAATGGCCCAGGGCGACAAGCACGATCGTGAAGTACTTGGCGTTGTCCAGAAACGGATCCCGCTGCCGATCGGCCGGCCCGGCCGCGTTCTTCCCGCGCCCGTCGGGTCTGAGGGGCACGTCTGTTGACTGCGACTCAGAGGCTGGGGGCAACGGTGCACGCTTGGGGCCGAGTGTCGTCATCACTGACCGACGCTAGTGCCTGACTCTGAGAAAATCATGAAATTGATGTTTGGGAAGAGAATTCCGGCCAGAATGGCGCGTCCACGTCGACGTCGCGGTCAGGTGGCGAGGTGGACCCGGACGGGGAGCGACGCCCAGGACCGGAGCGTGTTGTTGATGTGGCGCCGAGGCGGGCGGGTCGGCGAGAAGCTCTCGACCCGGCGGGCCAGCGCCGTCAGCAGCGCCTCGGCCTCCAGCCGGGCGACGTGCTGGCCGATGCACTGGTGCAGCCCCATGCCGAAACCCACGTGACCGGACGGGTCGCGGGTGAGGTCGAACCGGTCGGGGTCGCTCCAGCGGTCCGGATCGCGGTTCGCGGAGCCGAGCGACATCAGGATCTTCGTCCCCTCGGGCACGACGGTCCCCGCGACCGTGACATCGCGCGTCGCCGTACGGAAGAACGTCTGCACCGGCGACTGCCAGCGCACCGCCTCCTCGAACGCGATCCGGGCCACGTCCGGCTTCTCCCTGAGCCGTTGCCACTCCTCGGGATGCGTCGCGAAGGCGTAGAGGCAGGCCGCCAGGCCGTGCACCGTGGTGTCGACGCCCGCGGTCAACAGCGAGCGCACCACCAAGGGCGCCTGCTCGTGGGTGATGTCGCCACGATCGGCAGCGGCCCAGACGGCCGCGCCGAAACCGTCCTCGGTGAGCGCCTCCCGCACGCACTGCTCCCCCACCCGGGCGCCGAGTCGCGCCGCCCGGTCGGCGTCGGCGGCGACGAGGTCGTTGCGTGGCCCGAAGGCGTTGAAGGCCATGTTCCCGTACGGCAGCAGGTTCTCGCGGCCGTCGGGCCCGAGCCCCACCGCATCGGGGAACACACGCAGTGGGAAGGCTTCCGCAAGCGCCGGGAAGGCGTCGAACTCGTCCCCTGCGGTGAGGACTTGGTCGACGAGTTCCTCCGCCCGAGCGAACGACAGCTCGCGCAACCGGCGCAGCGCGGGCGGTGCGAGGATCTCGCGCAGCACGCGACGCGGCGCGTCGTGCGCGGGCGGGTCCGCCTCCAGGAGGAGGCTGGGGGTCCGCCAGGGTTGTTCGTGACGGAAGTTGGCCAGCCCCACTCCGGATCCCGATTCGAAGCTCTGCCAGTCGACGAGCGCCGCGTGCACGTGCTCGTAGCGGGCGAAGGCGTGGACGTCGTAGCGGGTGAGGTACACGACCGGGCCTGCGGCGCGCAGCGCGCGGTGCAGCGGTTCGGGGTCCAGCAGGTTGTCGTGGGAGAACGGGTCGGCGTCGCTGGCCGGAGGTGTCTGGGCGCGCGGGATGGTCTCGGTCACGGCGGCTCCTCGGACGAAACATTGGGGGAATTCGGGCGGCGGGTGTCGGCCCGCTCAGAGGTCGAGCACCAGGCGGTCGCCGCGTGAGCGCGATACGCACACGAACATGCAGTCGTTCGCGGTGCGTTGACGGTCCGTGAGGACGGAGTCGCGGTGGTCGGGGCTGCCGTCCAGGACCGGCGTCAGACAGGTTCCGCAGGTTCCCTGCTCGCAGGAGGAGAGCACATCGACGCCGGCCGCGCGCACGGCCTCCAGGACGGTGACCTCGGGGCTGACAGTGACGACGTGTCCGCTGCGCCGCAGCTCCACCTCGAAAGGAGTGTCGCGCACGGGAGCGGTGCGCTCCGCGGCGACGAACCGCTCGGTCCGCAGCGCGTACGGAGGCCATCCGGCACAGACCCGCTCCACGGCGTTGAGCAGCGGCGCGGGCCCGCAGCAGTACACCTTGGTGTCCGAGCGGGGTTCGCCCAGCCACGCGTCCAGATCGAGCATCCCGCGCTCGTCCTGCGGGACGACGTGCACGCGACGTCCGTACTCGGCCGCCAGCTCCGCCGCGTAGGCCATGGAGCCGCGACTGCGCCCTCCGTACAACAACTCCCATTCCACGCCCAGCAGATGCGCTTGCCGCAGCATCGGCAGCAGGGGCGTGATGCCGATGCCGCCCGCGATGAAGACGTAGCGATCGGCAGGCACGAGAGGAAAGTTGTTGCGGGGGCCGCCGACGCCGACCCGGTCCCCCATACGCAGTCTGTCGTGCACGTAGGCGGAACCGCCGCGGCCGTCCTGCTCCCGGAGGGTCGCGATGCGGTACGTGTGGGCGTCCCAGCGGTCTCCGCACAGCGAGTACTGCCGCACCGTGCCGTCGGGGAGGATCAGGTCGATGTGCGCGCCCGGCGTCCAGTCGGGAAGTCGTGCGCCGTCCGGGCGGGCGAGTGTCACCGACACCACGCCGTCGGCCACGGTCTCCTTGCCGGTGACTGCGAGTGTCACCACGTTGGTGTCGACCACGTTGTCGCCTCCCGCCCTTGGGTTGCAGGAAGAATGCGCGTCGACGCGCGGCCCGGGCGAGCGGATTCTCAATGGTTGAGAGGGAATCCGGGCGGTGCCCGGCGCACGGCGATGTGCAGCGCCCTGGAGATTCCGCGCGCCGCGGTCCGCACCACGGGCACGACGGCCGAGCCGCCGCCTTCGTTGGGCACGATCACGGAGAGCGCGGCCAGGACGTTTCCGCCCGCGTCGCGGATGGGGGCGGCGATACCCAATGCGTCCGGATGGACGTAACCGGGGCAGCAGGAGAAGTCCCGCTGCCGTACGTCGGCGAGCACTTGCCGCAGTCGTCGTTCCGTCGCCGGGGTGTTCGCGGTGTAGCGGTGCAGGGGTTCTTCCAGGACGCGCCGGAGCAGGTCGGTGGGGCCGTGCGCGAGGAGAACGAGTCCGCTGGAGGAGGCGTGCAGCGGCAGCCGGCCCGCGATGCGGGTGTAGTTGACGACGGCGCCGGGCGCGCTGAGCCGTTCCAGGAACAGCACCTCGTCACCGTCCAGCATCGCCAGCTGCACGTGGTGGCCCACCACGTCGTGGACGCCCTCCATGAACGGCATCGCGGCGTCCCGCAGCGACAGCGCGGGCGAGGCCCGGGTCGCCAACTCCCACAGACGAAGGCCGATACGAACCCGTCGGTCGGCATCCCTGGACAGGAACTCGTGCGACACCAGCTCGGCGACGAGCCGCGAGGCGGTGGCCACGTGCAGCCCCGTACGCCGGGAGATCTCAGAGACGGTCAGCGCGGGCTCGTCCGGCGTGAACGCCTCAAAGATCTTCACGGCCCTCGCCAGCACCGACTCACCGTTCCGTGTCCTCACCCGGCCATCATCGGCGTACGTGCCGAGGCGTCAAGGGGAGACATCGGCTTCCGAAGCCGTTCGGCAAGGAGCCCCCGGACCCCTTCGGGTCCGGGGGCTCCCCCTGCCTGCCATGGTCAGCCGTTGGCGCAGCCGTTGCCGAAGGCCGGGTTGAGCAGCCCGATGACGCTGACGGCGTTGCCGCAGGCGTTGACCGGGACGTGCACCGGGGCCTGAACCAGGTTGCCGGAGATCACACCGGGCGAGTTCTGCGCCACGCCCCACGCGTCACTGTCTGCCGCAGCCATGCCGGCGCCCCCGAGGACGGCGATACCGGCCGCGGCTGCCGTGAGACCCAGCTTGATCATCGGCTTCATGAAGACTCCTTGAGTGAGACGAAGGCTGACGGATACACATCCCGTCACCACCCAGCCACTCACAGGTTCCGCCGTCGCGCCTCCCGGGAGGGCCGACCCGGGGGTGACCCACCGTGACGTACGAGGGCACGGGTCACCCCTTGCCGCTCCCCCACCGTCACTCTGCGTAGCATTTCGGGTGTCATTCCAAGGCCGCGTCGAAGACCGCCCGGTTGGTCGAGGTGAAGGCGTGCTCGCGTTCGGACCATCGGATTCGAGGCGGCGTCGAGCCCGTATCCGTCGTCAAACGTCGGGCTCCCGCGCCCACTTGTGTGGTTTGCTCAGGGCACCATTCCGGCGACAGCGAAGGACGATCATGACCACATTGGAGAACCGGCCGAACACCGCGCTTCTCGTCGTGGACGTGCAGACGGGGGTCGTCGAAGGAGTCCACCGGCGGGACGTGGTGGTCGCGAACATCGCGGGCCTCGTCGGCCGTGCACGACGGGAAGGCGTTCCGGTCGTCTGGGTCCAGCACTCCGACGAAGACCTCACCAAGGGGAGCGACGACTGGCGCATCGTCCCGGAACTGACCCCACAGGACAGCGAGGCACACGTCCACAAGAACTACGGCGACTCCTTCGAGGACACCGATCTGGAGACCGTGCTCGCGGGGCTCGGGGTCGGGCGGCTCGTCGTCGTCGGCGCGGAGACCGACGCGTGCATCCGCTCGACGCTCCACGGCGCGTTCGTCAGGGGGTACGACGCGGTGCTGGTCGGCGACGCCCACACGACGGGCGACAAGACGGCCTGGGGCGCACCGTCGCCGGCCCGGGTCATCGCGCACACGAACCTGTACTGGTCCCGCCAGAGCGCGCCGGGACGGACGGCAGGAACAGTCGAAACCAAGGACGTCGCCTTCGACGGCACGTCCTGACAGCCCGGCCGGCGGGCCTGTGGGACATGCACCGAACCCCGTGATGCCGGTGTGTGCTGTCTGGAACATTCGCCGCGTCTGAACTGGTGACCTGCTACCGCCACGCACGGCGCATCTGCTCGAAGCGGCGCGGCAACGGGAAGCCCGGCTCGCCGACATGACGGGCATTCAGCCGGCCGATCAGCCGGTCCCACGACTGCTGCATGCCGCGCGGGTGAATCGGCATTCCGACGTGATACAACGTGCCGTCCGGCTTGTGCGCGGCCCGCACCGTCACGAACAACGCCCGCACCCGGTCGCCTTCGATCGGCCCGTGCATCACCCGCTTCCGGGCCTCCAACCACCAGCCGACCACCGTCAACGAGGCGTCGTCGAGCGGATACGTGCGCAGGTAGCGCGAGCCGGTCGCCGGGCCCGGCCGCGCGTGCCACACTCCGACCGCGCCCGCCTCCAGGTCGACGTCGTCGACGGTGACCTGTTGCAGCTCCCCCACCCTCGCCCGCCCACCGGTCGCCCGCGCCAGCGTGAGGACACACGCCAGCCGCACCTGCTCCGGCTCGGCGCGCCCGCGGTCGGCCTCGTCGACGACGAGACGCCAGACCCGCTCGGCCGTCTCCAAGCGGACCGGAGGATGCGTCGGGTTCGGGGTCGATGCCATGGCCGGAAGCCTAAGCCCACCGGCCGACCGCACCGGCTACGTCTCCTTGAACCGTGCCGCGAGTTCGCTGCGCGAGCGGATGCCCAGCTTCGAATACACGTGGGTGAGGTGGTACTGAACCGTCTTGACGGAGATGTACAGCTCCAGGGCCGTCTGCTTGTTGGTCGCTCCCGCGCCGACCAGCCGGGCGACGGCTCTCTCCTGGGCGGTGAGCCGGGACAGGTCCTCGCCGGAGCGCACCGCGTGCACACCACCGGCCTGGATCTCGCGGTCGCAGCGCTCTACGTAGGTCCGCGCGCCGAGCGTCGCGTAGACCTCTCGCGCGCTGGTGAGCACCGCGTCGGCTTCTCGGCGCTTTCCCGCGCGGCGCAGTGTCTGGCCGAACGCAAAGTTCACCCGCGCCCTGTCGTAGGGCAGGGGCAGCGGATCCAGGCGGTCGAGGGCCTTCTCGAAGCAGGCTCGGGCGCCGTCGATGTCCCCGGTGGCTCCGGCCAGGCGGCCGAGTGCGAGGCCGAGCCGTGCCTGCGTCGATCTGTGGTCGCGGAGGTCGGCGAGTTCCTCGTAGGGGCTGAGGAATTCTTCGGCTTCCTTGAGCTGTCCCGTCATGACCAGGGCGTTGGCGTAGATGTCCTGCCACGGCCAGAATCCCGGCTCGTCGATGGACTTGCGGGTGGGGAGCTGGACGATGGGGGCGAGGGCGTCGAGGACGCGCTGGTAGTCGCCGCGTGCCTCGGCCACGTGGGCCCGCGCCAGGCAGGACGGCACGAGCATCACCTCGTACTGGTGGGCGACTGCGGAGCCGGAGGTCAGATGCGTCTCGGCCTGGTCCCAGTTGCCGCGCAGCGCGTGGATCTGGGCGGCGGTCCAGTGAACCAGGGGGCGGACCAGTTCGATCCGGGCCTCCACCAGACGTGCCTCCGCCCGCTGCGTCGTCTCCAGCGCCTCGGTCCAGCTGCCCAGCGCGAACTGGGTGCGGGCCAGCCACGCCTGCGCCCACAGGGAGATGCGGGTGGACCCCAGGCGGAAGCTGGTGGGGACCGCTTCTTCGAGGCGGCGTCGTGCCGCCTCGGGCATGTCCAGCGCGAGGTCGACCCAGCCGCGCCCCAGTTGGAAGCGCTGGGGCTGTGCTCCACCGGGAAGGCGCGCTGCCACCACTTCGTAGGCGGCGACGGCCTCCTCGTGGCGGCCGGAACCGGCGAGCCCCAGGCCCAGCACGGCTTCGGACTCGATGGCCGACGGGTCCGTGGGGTCGGCGAGCTCCTGCGCCCGCCTCGCCCAGATGACGAGGGACTCGCCGTCCCAGCCGCCCAGCGCGTGCAGTACGCGGCGCTGGCAGATCTTGGCCATGAGGTCCGGCTGCCGCGCGGGGTCGCACTGGGCGTAGGCCCGGTCGAGGAAGGCGTCCGCCTCCGCGGGGCGGCCGCGCATGATGGCGAGGTATCCGAGGACGACCTCGCGCAGCGTCGTGGCCGGGAAGCTCTCCAGCTCCGCGGCGAACAGACCGGCCTGCGGTACGTCACCGGCGCCGATCATCGCGTCGACCGCGCGCAGGAGACGGTCCTCCCGGTCCCGTAGCCGCGGGCTGAGCCGGCTGGCCTGGACGAGTGTGTCGGCGACGGTGGCCCACTCCCCCGCCTGGGCGCGCTCCGTGGCGTAGGCGTCCAGGTCCGCGGCGAGTTCCTGATCGACGGACGGCGCGGCGGCGACCATGTGTGTGAGGCGCCGGCCGCGGTCGTGGACGATGCCCGTGGCGCGGTGGTGCAGTTCGGCCCGGCGCGCGAGGCCGAGGGTGGTGAGGACGGCCGCCCTGGTCAGGGGCTGGGCGAAGGCGAGTTGGAGGCGGCCGGGGTCGACGCCTGCGACGAGCAGTCCGGCGGTGCGTGCCTCGTCCACGGCCGTCAGCGGTTCGTCGAGGCCGGCCAGTTCGGCGGCCTGCGTGAGCGCCACGTCGTCGCCGAGCACGGCGCAGGCTTCCACCAGGGCCCGTGCCCGCCGGCCGCAGCGGTCCAGGCGGTGCTGGACGACCGTGGTGTAGCGGGCCGGGGCCGGGAGTTCCGGGCGCCAGTCCTGCCAGATCTCGGCCGGGAGTTCGTGGAGCAGTTGCTGGATGTGCCGCGGGTTGCCCCGGGTGTGGCGGCACAGGTGGCGTGCCGCGGGCAGCGGGAGCACCAGGCCGTGGCAGTCGTACGCCAGTTGCCGGACCTGTTCGGGGCCCAGCGGCAGGATCCGCACGGCGTCGTCGCGGCAGCCGTCGAGGAAGTCCAGTGTGTCGAGCAGGGCCGGTGGGGTCGCCGCCCGGGGCTCGATGACCTCGTGGATGTCGGTGCGGGCGGACAGCACGATCAGGACACGCTCGTCCTTCAGTCGGCGCAGCGCCGAGGAGATCGCCCGCAGGCTCTCGACGTCCGCCCAGTGTGCGTCCTCGACGACGACGAGCAGCGGCCCGCGTTCCTGGCGCGCGGTGAGCCGCGCTCGCAGGAGCCGGGCCGCCTGGAGGACCGATTCCGGGGCGTCGGCGAGCAGGAGCTGGGCCGCGAGGCCGAGGGGGACGCCGGATTCCCAGCTCACTCCTGCGACCTGCATCAGGGTGCCGGAGTGGCGGGAGAGAGCGTCCTCGATCAGCGCCGACTTGCCGCTGCCCGCCGGTCCCTCGACCAGGACGATGCCGGGTCGTCCCGCGAAGGCCGCGTCGATCCTCCGGGCGAGCGCGCTCTGCTCGCCCGCCCGGCCGATCAGACGTCGTCGCTGCTCAGGCCGGTCGTTCATCTGCTTGCACGCTAGCACTCACGGCGCCGCTCACCCCTGGTCCCCGCCCGCCACCGGCAGTACGGACCCGGTGATGTACGAGGCCTCCGGGGACGCCAGGAAGCAGATGGCGGCCGCCTGTTCCTCCAGGGTGCCGTAGCGGTTCAGCAGGGAGGAGCCGAGTGTCTGGTCGATGTGTGCCTGGAACCAGTCCTTCTCCTGCTGCGACCGCTGCGGCGGCGTCCCCCGCGAGATCCGCCGCTCGGGAGCCCGCGTGCCGCCCGGTGCGGTCGCCACCACGCGGATCCCGGAGTCGGCGTACTCGAAGGCGAGCGAGGCGGTCAGGGCGTTGATGCCGCCCTTGGCCGCCGAGTAGGGAATGCGGTGGATTCCGCGGGTGGCTGCCGAGGACACGTTCACGATGGTGCCGTGTCCCTGGTCGACCATGGTGGGCAGGACCGCGCGGCAGCACCACAGGGCGGGCATCAGCGACCGGCTCACCTCGGCCTGGATCTCGGCGGCGGTGAACTCGGTGTACGGCTTGAAGTTGATGGCTCCGCCGACCGTGTTGACCAGGATGTCGACGCCGCCGAGGTGTGCGGCGGCGCTGGACACGGCTTCCTCCGCACCCTCGTAGGTCTCGAGGTCGGTGACGCACGCGGTGGCCTTGATGTCGTCGGCGGCCTCGGCGACGAGTTCGGAGCGGTCCACCAGGAGCAGCGTCGCGGACTCCGCCGCCAGGCGCCGGGCCACGGCGAGTCCGATGCCCTGTGCCGCGCCGGTGACCACGACGCGCTGTCCGGCGAACCGGTCGGGGTGCACGCTCACGCGGCGACCTCCGCCGTCTCCCGGGTCAGGGCCGGGGTGAACTTCTCGTAGTGGAAGGTGGACGGCGTCACGCCCAGGGCGGTGATGTGGCTGCGGACGGCCTCGACCATGGGCGGCGGGCCGCAGAGGTAGATGTCGGTGTCCCCGTCGTTGAGTGTCTTCGCGTCCATCAGGCCGGTGACGAAGCCGGTGTTGCGGGCCGTGCTGGCGGCATCGGCGACGCAGTGGTCGAACGTGAAACCGGGGATGACCTCCGCGTAGTCCTCCAGGGTGTCCAGATGGACGAGGTCGCGGTCCGAGGTGACTCCGTAGAGCAGGTGCACGGGGTGCTCGGGTGCCTTGCGTGTCATCTCCTCCAGCATCGACAGCAGCGGCGCGAGGCCGGTGCCGCCGGCCAGCAGCAGTGCGGGCCGGTTCTGCTCCCGCAGGTAGAAGCTGCCCATGGGGCCGGTGAGTTCGAGGTGGTCGCCGACCTTGGCCCGCTCGCTCAGATAGCCGGACATGGCGCCGCCGGGGACGATCCGCACCAGGAAGGACACCTGGCCCTGTGCGGGTCCGGAGCTGAACGAGTAGGAGCGGTGCTCGTCGGTGCCGGGGACGGCGATGTTCACGTACTGGCCCGGCAGGAAGTCCAGTTGGTCGCGCTCGGCCAGGTCGAGGGTGAACTCGACGGTCGTGTCGGAGTGCCGCTTGATGTCCGTGAGGGTGGCGGTATGGGCCGAAGGACCGGTCTTGGCGGCGGTCGACGACGAGGCGATGCGCAGCACCAGGTCGCTGTGCGGTGTCATCTGGCAGGGCAGGCAGTACCCGTCGGCGGACTCGTCGTCGCTGAGGGCGTCCTCGATGTAGTCGCCCCCGTCGTAACTGCCTGATTCGCACAGGGACTTGCAGGTACCGCAGGCGCCGTCGCGGCAGTCGAGGGGGATGTTGATGCGGGCCTTGTAGGAGGCCTCGGCCACGGTCTCGTCGGGGCGGCAAGCGATGAACCGGGTGACGCCGTCCTCGAAGTTCAGGGCTACCTGGTAGGTCATGCGAAGCTCATTTCGTGGTGCGGGCGGGTCGGTTCACAGGTGGTAGACGTCGACGACGTGGTGCACGAAGTCGTTCTTGAGGACGACCTTCTTCCGCGTGATCAGGGGCTGCGGCCCGGAGACGTCAAGCGTGTAGAACGACGTGCCGAAGTACGTGTCCGTGGTCTGGTAGCGGTAGTAGAGGGTGAACCAGTTGAAGCGCAGGTCGATCCGGTCGCCGTCGCGCGCGACGATCTCGACGTTGCTGATGTTGTGGCCGGTGCGCGGCTCCGGGAGGCTGGTCGCGCTGGAGCGGTCGGTGCGGATGCGGAACACCCGGTCCTCCAGGCCCGCGCGGCTGGAGTAGTAGATCAGCGAGATCTCGCGCTGCGGGTCCGTGGTCAGCCGGTCGTCGTCGGCCCAGGCCGGCATCCAGAACTCGGCGTCGGGGTGGTAGCACTCCAGCCACTGCTCGAACTCGCGGTCGTCGAGATGACGGGCCTCGCGGTAGAGGAACTGCTGGAGCCGCTCGAGAGTGAACTGCTCGGTCGCCGTGCTCACTTGGTCTCCTCCAGGGCCTTGCTCAGAGTGCCGAGCCAGTAGCCGTGCTGGATGGGGTACAGGCCCTCGTCCTCGGTGCGCACGCCGCTGGCGATCGGGTTGATGCCGATCTTCTTCGCGTCCTCGTCCGGACCGTCGATCTGGTGCACGGCGCCCCGGCTGAGGTCGTTCCAGGGGGCGGTGGACGCCGCCATGTAGGTCTTCTGGCAGGAGCGGAACTCCTCCAGGTCGTCCGGGGTGGCCATGCCGGTGGCGTTGAAGAAGTCCTCGTACTGGCGGATGCGCTGGGCGCGGGCCTCGGCCGGCTCGCCCTTGGGGGCGATGCAGTAGATGGTGACCTCTGTCTTATCCACGGCGATCGGCCGGAAGTGCCGGATCTGCGAGCTGAACTGGTCCATCAGGTAGACGTTCGGGTAGAGGCAGAGATTGCGGGAGACGCCGATCATCCAGTCGGCGCGCTCGGCGCCCACGCGCCCGGCCAGTTCCTCGCGCTTGTCGAACAGGGGCCGGTTGGCCGGGTCGAGCCACTTCGTCCACAGCAGCAGATGTCCGTGGTCGAAGGAGTAGAAGCCGCCCTCCTGCTTGGCCCAGCCGCCGGCGTCCATGGTCTTGGTGTCGTTCTTCGACTCGCCGGAGGTGCGTCGCGCCTGGGTGGCGGCGTAGTTCCAGTGGGTGGCGGAGACGTGGTAGCCGTCGGCGCCGTTCTCCGCCTGCAGCTTCCAGTTGCCGTCGTACTGGTACGTCGACGAGCCGCGCAGCACCTCCAGGCCCTCGGGCGACTGGTCGACGATCATGTCGATGACGACGGCGGCGTCACCGAGGTGCTCGGCCAGCGGCTTGACGTCGGGGTTGAGGCTGCCGAAGAGGAATCCGCGGTAGTTCTCGAACCGGGCGACCTTCGTGAGGTTGTGGGAGCCGTCCTTGTTGAACTGCTCCGGGTAGCCCGCCTCTCGCGGGTCCTTCACCTTCAGCAGCTTGCCGGTGTTGTTGAACGTCCAGCCGTGGAACGGGCAGGTGAAGGTGGTGCGGTTGTCCGTCTTGCGGCGGCACAGCATCGCGCCGCGGTGACTGCACGCGTTGATCAGGCAGTGCAGCTCCCCCTGCTTGTCACGGGAGACGACCACCGGCTGCCGGCCGATGTGGGTGGTGAAGTAGTCGCCGACCTCCGGGAGCTGGCTCTCGTGCGCGAGATAGACCCAGTTCCCCTCGAAGATGTGCTTCATCTCCAGCTCGAAGAGTTCCTCGTCGGTGAAGATGTTCCGCCGGACCCGGTACGTGCCGCTGTCCGGGTCCTCCACGAGAGCGCCTTCGAGGATGGTCCGCGCACGGCTCAAAGCCTCGGCCATGATCCCGTCCCTCCGCTGATCGGTGTCCCACCGCCCGGACCACCCGGTCGGCAACGGCGTGTTACGGCCGCTTTTCAGCACCATGACAGCGCGGTGAAGCATCGTCCCCGGGCATTTCCCCGGGGTTGACCCAGGGGGGTATTGATATCGCGGGCATATGAATAGCCTTCAATCAAGTATTTGTGCGGTATGGGAGTGCCTCCTACGCTGATCCGTATTCGAGGGCTCCGACACGAAGCGACAGGGGCAACCGATGGAACTGAGGCATCTCCGCTACTTCGCGGCCCTCGCCGAGACACAGCACTTCGGCAGGGCGGCGGAACAGCTCCACATGGCGCAGCCGCCGCTCTCCCAGGCCATCCGGCGCCTGGAGACGGAACTGGGCGTGGAACTGTTCCGCCGCACCACCCGGCAGGTCGCCCTGACCGGGGCGGGCGAAGTGTTCCGCACCGATGTGGAGCGCATCCTCCAGGCCGTCGACGAGGCGGTCGCCCGGGTGGCGCGCTTCTCCTCCGGCGCGGAAGGGGTGCTGCGCATCGGCCTGACCGGTTCGGCCTCGTACCGACAACTGCCCGCACTGGCACGGCTCGTGAAACGCGAGATGCCCCAAGTCATGCTGGAGGTGCACACCGAGATGCTCACACCCGCACAGGAGACCGCGCTCGTCGAACGCCGTCTCGACATCGGTGTCCTGCGCCCGCCGGTCCGCCAGGAAGGCATCACCCACCGCGCCATCGCGACCGAGTCCCTGCTCGTCGCCGTCCCCGAGCGCCACTGGCTCGCCGAGGCCGACACCGTCCGCGTCCGGCAGCTGCGCCACGAGGACTTCATCATGTACGGGGCGACCCTCGGCTCGGTGGTCAACGACGCCGTCGTCCGCAGCTGCACCGCGGCCGGCTTCTACCCGCACTGCGCCTACGAAGTCACCGAGACCTCGGCGGCGCTCGCCCTGGTGGCCGCCGGGCTCGGCATCGCCGTACTGCCCGACTCCATCCGCTCCGCACCCCGCGAGGGCGTGGTCTGCAAGGAGATCGACGACGCCGGGAGCGTCCGCCTGGACCTGGCCTGGCGCGAGGACGACGACTCCCCCGTACTACGGCACCTGCTCAAGGTGCTCGAGCGCCACAACGTGTTCCTTGAAGGAGCGGCATGAAGATCGTCCGCGTAGAGGCCATCCCCTTCGCCATCCCCTACGTCAAGCCCCTGCGCTTCGCCAGCGGCGAGGTGCACACCGCGGACCACGTCCTCGTCCGCGTCCACACCGACGAGGGTCTGGTCGGCACCGCCGAGGCACCACCGCGCCCCTACACCTACGGCGAGACCCAGGAATCCATCGTCGCGGTGATCGACAAGATCTTCGCCCCGCAGATCCTGGGCCTGACACCCCTGGAGCGCGAGGTCGTGCACGAGCGCCTGGACCGCACCGTCGGCAACCCGACGGCCAAGGCCGCCCTCGACATGGCGCTGTGGGACATCCTCGGACAGGCCTCGGGCCAGCCCGTCAACGGACTGCTGGGCGGCTACGGCGACCGTATGAAGGTCAGCCACATGGTCGGCTTCGCACCGGCCGACCAGATGGTCGCCGAGGCCCGCAGGATCCGCGACGTGCACGGCATCACCACCTTCAAGGTGAAGGTGGGGCGCCGCCCCTACCGGGACGACGTCCAGGCCTGCCGGGCCCTGCGCGAGGCCTTCGGCGACGGCGTCGACCTCTACATCGACGGCAACCGCGGCTGGAGCGCCGCGGAGTCCGCCCGCGCACTGAACGAAATGAGCGACCTGAACCTGCTCTTCGCCGAGGAACTGTGCCCGGCCGACGACGTACTGGGCCGCCGCTGGCTCGTCGAGCGCTGCGCCATTCCCTTCATCGCCGACGAGAGCGCCACCAGGGCCGCCGAAGTCACCCGCGAGGTCCTCGGCGGTTCGGCCAACGCCGTGAGCATCAAGACCGCCCGCACCGGTTTCACCGCCTCCCAGCGGGTGCTGCACGAGTGCGAGGGTCTGGGCGTCCCTGTCGTGATGGGCAATCAGATCGACGGCCAGATCGGCACGTTGTGCTCGGTCGCCTTCGGCGCCGCCCACCGCACCAGCTCCCAGTACGCGGGCGAACTGTCCAACTTCCTCGACATGAGCGACGACCTGCTGACCGAGCCGCTGACCATCGAGGACGGCACCCTGCGCGTGCGCGAGGGCTCCGGTCTCGGCATCGCCATCGACCCCGACAAGCTGTCCCGCTACCGGCAGGACACGTGACCATCCGACTCCAAGGGACGGGAACACCATGACGGACACCATCGCCGAGCAGGCAACCGCCGCGGCATCCGGCGCCGCCGCCACCGAGCAGTTCCGCGCCAAGCTGCGCACCGGAGCCGCCGACGTCGACACCGAGCGCGTCGACACCCTCGTCACCGACCTCCTCCGGGCCACCCACGAGATCATCCGCCGCCACAAGGTCACCTACGCCGAGTACGACGCCCTGAAGTCCTGGCTCATCTCGGTCGGCGAGGACGGCGAGTGGCCGCTGTTCCTCGACGTGTGGATCGAGCACGTCGTCGAGGAGGTCGCCAACGAGAACCGCGAGGGCAGCAAGGGCACCATCGAGGGCCCGTACTACGCGCCCGACTCGCCGACCCTGCCCGCCGAGGCGACCCTGCCGATGCGCGCCGACGAACCCGGCACCCCGCTGCTCTTCCAGGGCCAGGTCCGCTCCGTCGACGGCACCCCGCTCGCCGGGGCCCACGTCGAGATGTGGCAGGCCGACGACGACGGCTTCTACTCGCAGTTCGCACCCGACATCCCGACGTGGAACCTGCGCGGCACCGTCGTCGCCGACGACCAGGGCAACTTCAAGATCCACACGATCCAGCCCGCGCCCTACCAGATCCCCACCGACGGCTCCTGCGGCCGACTGATCGCCGCCGCCGGCTGGCACGCCTGGCGCCCGGCCCACCTCCACCTGAAGGTGTCCGCCGAGGGGCACGACCTCATCACCACCCAGCTGTACTTCAAGGGCGGTTCGCACGTCGCCGACGACATCGCCTCCGCCGTGAAGCCGGAACTCATCCTCGATCCCACCCCGACCGGAACCGGCAACAACCACGAGGTCACCTACGACTTCGTCCTCGACAAGGTGTGATTCCCCGATGCTCTTCGCCGTACGCATGGACGTGGCCATCCCGCGCGACCTCCCCGACGAAGTCCGCGGAGACCTGGTCGCCAGGGAGAAGGCCTACTGCCAGGCCCTTCAGAAGTCCGGTCGGTGGGTGCACATTTGGCGCCTCGTCGGCCAGTACTCCAATCTCTCCGTGTTCGACGTGGAGGACAACGAAGCGCTCCACCAGATCCTGTGGAACCTGCCGTTGTTCCCCTACATGACCATCGACGTATCGCCGCTGGCCCAGCATCCGTCGGCGCTCGCCACCCCGGCGGGAGAGGCGTGATGGACAAGGTCCTCGCCGACGCGGGCGCAGCCATTGCCGATGTTCCCCACGGTGCGTCTCTCGCCGTGGGGGGCTTCGGCCTCAGCGGTGTGCCGAACGTGCTGATCAAGGCGTTGTGCGAGCAGGGCACCGGGAACCTGTCGGTGGTGTCGAACAACTGCGGCGCCATGGACTCCGGCCTCGCGGTACTGCTGAGCGCGGGGCGGATCGCCCGCGTCACCGGCTCCTACATCGGCGCGAACAAGGAGTTCACCCGCCAGTACCTGGCCGGGGAGATCGAGGTCGAGATGATCCCCCAGGGCACCCTCGCCGAGCGGCTCCGCGCCGGCGGCGCCGGCATCCCCGCCTTCTACACCCCGGCCGGCGTCGGCACCCAGGTCGCCGACGGCGGCCTGCCCTGGCGCTACGACGGCACCGGCGGCGTCGCCAAGGCCTCCCCGCCCAAGGAGGTCCGGGCCTTCGACGGCATCGAGTACGTCCTGGAGCGCGGCATCCGCACCGACTTCGCGCTCGTCCGGGCCGCCAAGGGCGACCGGCACGGCAACCTGGTCTTCAACAAGTCCACCCGCAACTTCAACCCCCTCGCCGCCCAGGCCGGAAAGATCACGATCGCCGAGGTCGAGGAGCTGGTCGAGCCGGGCGAGATCGAGCCGGACGCCGTGCACCTGCCCGGCATCTTCGTCCAGCGCGTCATCGCCCTGACGCCGGAGCAGGCCACCGACAAGGGAATCGAGAAGCGGACGGTGAGCAACTGATGTCCTGGACCCGTGAAGAGATGGCCGCCCGCGCCGCGCGTGAGCTGCGCGACGGCCAGTACGTCAACCTCGGCATCGGCCTGCCGACGCTGATCCCCAACTACCTCGGCGGCGACGTCGAGGTCATCCTGGAGTCCGAGAACGGCATCCTGGGCACCGGCCCCTACCCCACCGACGACGCGGTCGACCCCGACCTCATCAACGCGGGCAAGGAGACG
>NZ_JBUEGE010000034.1:0-38535 GCF_054963755.1 Streptomyces sp. EDA2-14 | reverse complement strand
AAGAAGTAATCCACACCTGTAGATAACCGCTGTTCAGAACTCTGGGGGAGGTCGGCCCACGACCATGCACGTCACGCATCTGTCGCTGGCCGACTTCCGCTCGTACGCCCGGGCCGAGGTCGCACTCGACCCGGGCGTCACCGCGTTCGTGGGGCCGAACGGCCAGGGCAAGACGAACCTCGTCGAGGCCGTCGGCTATCTCGCCACGCTCGGCAGCCACCGCGTCTCCTCGGACGCCCCGCTGGTGCGCATGGGCGCCGAGCGCGCCGTGATCCGGGCGCAGGTACGGCAGGGCGAGCGCCAGCAGCTCGTCGAGCTGGAGCTGAACCCTGGCAAGGCGAACCGCGCGCGCATCAACAGGTCCTCGCAGGTCAAGCCCCGTGATGTGCTGGGGATCGTCCGGACGGTGCTGTTCGCGCCGGAGGATCTGGCCCTGGTGAAGGGCGACCCCGGCGAGCGCCGCCGCTTCCTCGACGACCTGGTGACCGCGCGCTCGCCCCGGATGGCGGGCGTACGCTCCGATTACGACCGTGTCCTGAAGCAGCGCAACACGCTCCTGAAGTCCGCGGCGCTCGCGCGGCGGCACGGCGGGCGCTCGATGGACCTGTCCACGCTCGACGTGTGGGACCAGCACATCGCGCGGGCGGGCGCGGAACTCCTCGCGCAGCGGCTCGACCTGATCGCCGCCCTGCAGCCGCTGGCCGACAAGGCGTACGAGCAGCTGGCGCCCGGCGGCGGCCCGATCGCCCTGGACTACAAGCCCTCGTCCCCCGAAGTCGTCGGGCACGCGCGCGAGGAGCTCTACGAGCAGTTGCTCGCCGCCCTCGAAGGGGCGCGCAAGCAGGAGATCGAGCGGGGCGTCACGCTTGTCGGCCCGCACCGCGACGACCTGGTCCTCAAGCTGGGCCAGCTGCCCGCCAAGGGCTATGCGAGCCACGGCGAGTCCTGGTCGTACGCGCTGGCGCTGCGCCTGGCCTCGTACGACCTGCTGCGCGCCGAGGGGAACGAGCCGGTGCTCGTCCTCGACGACGTCTTCGCCGAGCTGGACGCGCGCCGCAGGGAGCGGCTGGCGGAGCTCGTGGCGCCCGGCGAGCAGGTCCTGGTCACGGCCGCCGTCGACGACGACGTGCCGGACGTCCTTGCGGGCACCCGCTACGCGGTGTCGGACGGCACGGTGGAGCGGCTGTGAGCGCCGACGAATCCCCCGAAGGTGCGAAGGGTCCGCGGGAACCAAAAGGCGATCCCGAGCCTTCTGGTGTCGATCTGGCCCGCGTCGCCCTAAGGGCGGCGAAAGAGGCGGCACGCGCGCGTGGTGACTCCGCCCAGCAGAAGAAGCAGGCGCGGCGCGGCGGCGGACTGCGGTCCGGGGCGCGCTCCGACGGGCGGGACCCGATGGGGCTCGGTTCCGCCATCAACCGGCTGATCACCGAGCGCGGCTGGGAGACGCCGGCCGCTGTCGGCGGCGTCATGGGCCGGTGGCCGCAGATCGTCGGTGACGATCTGGCCAAACACTGCGTGCCGCAGAAGTACGACGAGGACGAGCGCGTCCTGGTGGTGCAGTGCGACTCGACGGCTTGGGCGACGCAGGTGCGGATGCTGGCTCCGCAACTGGTCAGACGTCTGAACGAGGACCTCGGGCACGGCACCGTGCGGCGCATCGACATCAAGAATCCCGGCGGTGGCCCGCGCCGCTACGGCCCCTTGCGAGCCCCCGGAAGCACGGGCCACGGCGACACCTACGGGTGAGCGATCGGCCGCCGTAGCTGGTGGTTCACACCTCGAAGCGCTGAGTGCCGCTGTGAGCCTCTTGGAGCCCCGCTCCGCATAGGGGGAGTCGGACGATCCCGGTTGAGGGCGGCACATGAGGACTCAGGCACCGCCAAACCCCCATCTATGTCCGAGCTACCGGTACACTGGGAGACAATCCCGCCCCACTCGTGGGACGCACCGAGCAACGCTGATTCAGGGCTTACCGAACAAACACGCCGCAGCCGCTCCGGCCACCAACCGGGAGCTTGGCTTGTGCTGTGCCAGAAAGGGCGCTTCGTGGCCGATTCCGGCAACCCCAACGAGAACATCCCGTCCACCGACGCCGAAGAGCACGTCGGGGCCACAGAGGCCTCGTACGACGCCAGTGCGATCACCGTCCTCGAAGGGCTGGACGCGGTCCGCAAGCGACCCGGCATGTACATCGGCTCGACCGGTGAGCGTGGCCTTCACCACATGGTGCAGGAGGTCGTGGACAACTCCGTCGACGAGGCCCTGGCCGGTCATGCGGACACGATCGACGTCACGATCCTGCCCGACGGCGGCGTACGCGTCGTCGACAACGGCCGTGGCATCCCCGTGGGCATCATCCCCTCGGAGGGCAAGCCCGCCGTCGAGGTCGTGCTCACCGTCCTGCACGCGGGCGGCAAGTTCGGAGGCGGCGGCTACGCCGTCTCCGGTGGTCTGCACGGCGTGGGTGTCTCCGTCGTCAACGCGCTGTCCACGAAGGTCTCCGTCGAGATCAAGACGGACGGCTACCGCTGGACGCAGGAGTACAAGGCCGGCGTCCCGACGGCGCCGCTGGCGCAGCACGAGGCCACCGACGAGACCGGCACCTCGGTCACCTTCTGGGCCGACGGCGACATCTTCGAGACCACCGAGTACTCCTTCGAGACGCTGTCGCGGCGCTTCCAGGAGATGGCCTTCCTCAACAAGGGCCTGAAGATCAACCTCACGGACGAGCGCGACACGGCGAAGGCCACGGCCGGCGCGGACACGAACGAGGCGGGCGACGACACCGCCTTCGAGCCGCGTTCGGTGTCGTACCACTACGAAGGCGGCATCGTCGACTTCGTGAAGTACCTGAACTCCCGCAAGGGAGAGGTCGTTCACCCCTCCGTGATCGACATCGAGGCCGAGGACAAGGAGAAGCTCCTTTCCATCGAGGTCGCGATGCAGTGGAACACCAGCTACAGCGAGGGCGTCTACTCCTTCGCCAACGTGATCCACACGCACGAGGGCGGCACCCACGAAGAGGGCTTCCGCGCCGCGATGACCGGTCTCATCAACCGGTACGCGCGCGACAAGAAGCTGCTGCGCGAGAAGGACGACAACCTCACGGGCGACGACATCCGTGAGGGTCTGACCGCGATCATCTCGATCAAGCTGAGCGAGCCGCAGTTCGAGGGCCAGACCAAGACCAAGCTGGGCAACACCGAGGCGAAGACCTTCGTCCAGAAGGTCGTCTACGAGCACCTCCAGGACTGGCTCGACCGGAACCCCGTCGAGGCCACGGACATCATCCGCAAGGCCATCCAGGCGGCCACCGCGCGCGTGGCGGCCCGCAAGGCCCGTGACCTGACCCGTCGCAAGGGCCTCCTGGAGACCGCTTCCCTGCCGGGCAAGCTCTCCGACTGCCAGTCGAACGACCCCACCAAGTGCGAGATCTTCATCGTCGAGGGTGACTCCGCCGGCGGTTCGGCCAAGTCCGGCCGTGACCCGATGTACCAGGCCATCCTGCCCATCCGAGGCAAGATCCTGAACGTCGAGAAGGCGCGCATCGACAAGATCCTGCACAACCAGGAGATCCAGGCGCTGATCTCGGCCTTCGGCACCGGAGTCCACGAGGACTTCGACATCGAGAAGCTCCGCTATCACAAGATCATCCTGATGGCGGACGCCGACGTCGACGGCCAGCACATCAACACCCTGCTGCTGACCTTCCTGTTCCGCTTCATGCGGCCGCTCGTCGAGGCCGGCCACGTGTTCCTCTCCCGCCCGCCGCTCTACAAGATCAAGTGGGGCCGTGACGACTTCGAGTACGCCTACTCGGACCGTGAGCGCGACGCCCTGATCGAGATGGGCCGGCAGGCCGGCAAGCGCATCAAGGACGACTCGGTCCAGCGCTTCAAGGGTCTCGGTGAGATGAACGCCGAGGAGCTGCGCGTCACGACCATGGACCAGGAGCACCGCGTGCTCGGCCAGGTCACCCTGGACGACGCCGCCCAGGCCGACGACCTGTTCTCGGTCCTCATGGGCGAGGACGTCGAGGCCCGTCGCTCGTTCATCCAGCGCAACGCCAAGGACGTCCGCTTCCTCGACATCTGAGTCGGTCTCAGCTGACCGCGCAGAAAGGATCTTGACCAGCAATGGCCGACGAGAACACCCCCACGCCGCCGCCTGAAGAGAACGTGGACGGCAGCGCCATCGCGATGCGCATCGAGCCCGTCGGGCTCGAGACGGAGATGCAGCGCTCCTACCTGGACTACGCGATGTCCGTCATCGTGTCCCGCGCGCTGCCCGACGTACGCGACGGCCTCAAGCCCGTCCACCGCCGCGTCCTGTACGCCATGTACGACGGCGGCTACCGGCCCGAGAAGGGCTTCTACAAGTGCGCCCGCGTCGTCGGTGACGTCATGGGTAACTACCACCCGCACGGCGACTCCTCGATCTACGACGCCCTGGTGCGCCTCGCCCAGCCGTGGTCGATGCGCATGCCGCTGGTGGACTCCAACGGAAACTTCGGCTCTCCGGGCAACGACCCCGCGGCCGCCATGCGCTACACCGAGTGCAAGATGGCGCCGCTGTCTATGGAGATGGTCCGTGACATCGACGAGGAGACCGTCGACTTCACGGACAACTACGACGGCCGCTCCCAGGAGCCGACCGTCCTGCCGGCCCGCTTCCCGAACCTGCTGATCAACGGCTCGGCCGGAATCGCGGTCGGCATGGCGACCAACATCCCGCCGCACAACCTGCGCGAGGTCGCGGCCGGCGCCCAGTGGTGCCTGGAGAACCCGGAGGCCTCGCACGAGGAGCTCCTGGACGCCCTCATCGAGCGCATCAAGGGCCCCGACTTCCCGACCGGCGCCCTCGTGGTGGGCCGCAAGGGCATCGAGGAGGCGTACCGCACCGGCCGCGGCTCCATCACGATGCGCGCGGTGGTCGCGGTCGAGGAGATCCAGAACCGCCAGTGCCTGGTCGTCACCGAGCTGCCCTACCAGGTCAACCCGGACAACCTCGCGCAGAAGATCGCCGACCTCGTGAAGGACGGCAGGGTCGGCGGCATCGCGGACGTCCGCGACGAGACCTCGTCCCGTACGGGCCAGCGCCTGGTCATCGTCCTGAAGCGGGACGCGGTCGCCAAGGTCGTCCTGAACAACCTGTACAAGCACACCGACCTGCAGACGAACTTCGGCGCCAACATGCTGGCGCTGGTCGACGGGGTCCCGCGCACGCTGTCGCTCGACGCGTTCATCCGGCACTGGGTGGCGCACCAGATCGAGGTCATCGTCCGCCGCACGCGCTTCCGCCTGCGCAAGGCAGAGGAGCGCGCGCACATCCTGCGCGGCCTCCTGAAGGCCCTGGACGCCATCGACGAGGTCATCGCCCTCATCCGGCGCAGCGAGACCGTGGAGGTCGCTCGAGAGGGCCTCATGGGCCTCCTGGAGATCGACGAGATCCAGGCGAACGCCATCCTCGAGATGCAGCTGCGTCGACTGGCCGCCCTGGAGCGCCAGAAGATCGTCCAGGAGCACGACGAGCTCCAGCAGAAGATCAACGAGTACAACGCGATCCTGGCCTCGCCCGAGCGGCAGCGGCAGATCGTCAGCACGGAACTGCAGCAGATCGTCGACAAGTTCGGCGACGACCGCCGTACCAAGCTGGTGCCCTTCGAAGGCGACATGTCCATCGAGGACCTCATCGCCGAAGAGGACATCGTCGTCACCATCACGCGCGGCGGCTACATCAAGCGCACCAAGACCGACGACTACCGCTCCCAGAAGCGCGGCGGCAAGGGCGTACGCGGCACGAAGCTCAAGGAAGACGACATCGTCGACCACTTCTTCGTGTCGACGACGCACCACTGGCTGCTCTTCTTCACCAACAAGGGACGCGTCTACCGCGCGAAGGCGTACGAACTCCCGGACGCCGGGCGGGACGCGCGCGGCCAGCACGTCGCGAACCTGCTCGCCTTCCAGCCGGACGAGTCGATCGCCGAGATCCTCGCGATCCGCGACTACGAGGCCGTGCCCTACCTGGTCCTCGCCACCAAGGCGGGCCTCGTAAAGAAGACGCCGCTGAAGGACTACGACTCGCCGCGCTCCGGTGGCGTCATCGCCATCAACCTCCGCGAGAAGGCGGACGGTTCGGACGACGAGCTGATCGGCGCCGAGCTGGTGTCCTCCGAGGACGACCTGCTGCTCATCAGTAAGAAGGCGCAGTCCATCCGGTTCACCGCCACGGACGACGCGCTGCGTCCGATGGGGCGTGCCACGTCCGGCGTCAAGGGCATGAGCTTCCGCGAGGACGACGAGCTGCTCTCGATGAATGTCGTGCGTGCCGGTACTTTCGTGTTCACCGCCACCGACGGTGGGTACGCAAAGCGGACCAATGTCGACGATTACCGCGTCCAGGGTCGCGGCGGCCTCGGTATCAAGGCCGCCAGGATCGTGGAGGACCGCGGTGAACTCGTCGGCGCCCTGGTGGTCGAGGAGACCGATGAGATCCTCGCCATCACGCTGTCCGGCGGTGTGATTCGTACGCGAGTCAACGAGGTCAGGGAGACGGGCCGTGACACCATGGGCGTCCAACTGATCAACCTGGGCAAGCGCGATGCCGTCGTCGGCATCGCACGTAACGCCGAGGCCGGCCGTGAGGCGGAGGAAGTCGACGGCGACGTCGCGCAGGACGCCGACGCTGCCGAGATCGACGATTCCACCGAGGGCGAGACGGCCGTCGGAACGGACGAGGGCGGACAGTCCTCGGCCGAGTAGCGCGAGGAGTGAGTCATCGTGAGCGGAGCCACGGGCGCAGGCTCTACCGGGACATCCACCGGTACGGATACCGAGAGCGGCCGTGGCTCCGCTCACGACGTCGATGACGTCAAAGACTCGACCGACTCGAACGAGTCTCATGGATCCCAGGGGGGAACTGTGACGGACACCCGAGGTCCGCAGACCCAGCAGTACGCGACCGGTGGCAGCGGTGCCCTGCCGGGCGAGCGGCCGCAGCAGCCGGCCCAGCCGTACCACCCGCCGCAGGCGTATCAGAACGCCCCGGACGCGGTCCGCAGGCCGCGCACGGGCGCGCGCACCACCCCGCGTACGCGCAAGGCCCGTCTGCGGGTCGCCAAGGCGGACCCGTGGTCCGTGATGAAGGTCAGCTTCCTGCTGTCCATCGCGCTCGGCATCTGCACGATCGTCGCGGCCGCCGTGCTGTGGATGGTCATGGACGCCATGGGGGTCTTCTCCACGGTCGGCGGCACGATCTCCGAGGCCACGGGCTCGAACGAGTCCAACGGCTTCGACCTGCAGTCGTTCCTGTCGCTGCCGCGCGTCCTGATGTTCACGACGGTCATCGCCGTCATCGACGTCGTACTGGCCACGGCCCTCGCGACGCTCGGCGCGTTCATCTACAACCTCTCCGCGGGCTTCGTCGGCGGCGTCGAGCTCACGCTCGCCGAGGACGAGTAACCGTTCCCCCGGCTTTCTGAGGCCTGCAAGACCCGCTGGTGGGCGGGCCAGGACTATCGATTTTGGGACTGGCCCCCCAGTGCGCTAATCTTCAGGAGTCAGCGCGCGGGACACACACCGCAGAGCGCGGCGGGGCTATAGCTCAGTTGGTTAGAGCGCATCCCTGATAAGGATGAGGCCACAGGTTCAAATCCTGTTAGCCCCACAGTGGCATGACGCCAGGTCAGACGGCCGGTAGATCTCCAGGATCTACCGGCCGTCTACATTTGTTGATCTTGTTATCCCGGTACTACCCCGTAACTTCCTGGTCGGAGTGGATGTCAGTCCCTCCGCTACTGGTGTCAAAAGCTGAGCTGCCGGAAACCGCTCACCACGTCTAATCTCTGGGCAGCACCGAGCCCCCTGCCGAATGCTGCGGCAGGGGGCTCGATGTGTGTCCGGCCGACGTCGCCTCCCGAGCTGGTCGGGCCGGGGTCTATGGGTCAGCCCCAGGCGAGGTCGTTCGGCGAGGCGGTCGGGTCGCTCACCGTCGCGGTTGAGGGTGCCTCCGGGGCGGCCGGCGCGAGGTCGTCGGCGGTGGCCGCTGCGGCTCCGCCCAGCAGGCCCGCGAGGGCGAGCGCGGCGGCTGCGATGGCGAGACGGATCTTCGGCATGGGCGGGCCTTTCGCTGGACGCGGCATAAATTCGAACGCGCATCCGGTAAGTGGTTGCATGAAGAACATTGCCACGCACACCACCCAAGGGCCAGGATTAGCGCCCGCACGTTCATGCACCCGCACGAACTTGCACAACGGGGGGATCATGGACACGCAGCAGCCACCTGCCTTCGGCGAACGCGAGGCGGACGCCTACCGAAAGATCGCCTACGGCGAGGACGCCCACGGCCCGGCCGTCGACAACCTCGTCCAGCTCGGGCTCGTCAGCCCCTCGCCCAGCAATCCGGACCAGCACATCCCCCACGACCCTCGCGGAGCCGTCCAGCGACTCCTCACCGGGGCACTCACCGAGCTGGTCACCACCGTCGGGAAGATCGAGCAGCTCCCCGACATTGCGCGCCTGAGTACCCATTTCGACCCGAACCGCTGGAACGGCGGACCAGCCAGCGAGTTCCTGTTCACGCTGACCCAGATGAACCAGCGGATCGGCGAGGTCTCCAGCCAGGCCACCATCGAAGCGTTCACCGCACAGCCCGGCGAACCCGCCGACCGCGACCCCGAGAACGTCCGCCTCGGCACGAAGCGCGTACTCGAGACCCTCGCCCGGGGCGTACACATCCGCTGCCTCTACAACACGGTTGCCGTGCTGCACCCGCAGACCGGCGAGCACATCCGCGCGATCGCCGAGGCCGGCGCCGAAGTACGCGCTCTCCCCGGCCGCTTCCCTCGCATGATCCTCGTCGACCGCCGGCACCTGTTCGTCGACAACTGCCTGAAGGACAACGAGGTACCCGACTCCGGCGTGCACATCACCGACCTAGGGTCCGTAGCCTGGGGCCGCATGATCTACGGCACGTTCTGGGACCGGGCCACCCCGTGGCGGGACGTCGTCGACCGCGAGCGCCAGGACGACGTCACCGAACGGCAGCGGGAGATCCTCGACGCCCTGTACTACGGCGCCACTCAGGATCAGGTCGGGCCACGCCTCGGGATCGCGCGCCGTACCGTCGCGAAGGAGCTAGCCGAACTACGTGACGCGCGCGGCGGAGTGACCATGTACCAGCTCATGTCGTGGTGGGGCAGCAAGCGCGCACGTGAGGACGCGGCCTGACGTGAACGCCATGTTGATGTCCTGTGCACACGGCCTGGACTGCCTGTGCGACAGGCGCATCGTCGCTAGTCTCGAATGGTGGGGAGACGGACATTCCCCCTCCGTCTGACGCGCAACCCCCAGCTGATCCCGGTCGGGGTGCTCGGGAGGCCCCCGGCCGGAAGGGCGCTCCCCGCCGACTCACTCGGCGGGGAGCGTCACTACACAGTAAGACGCCCCGCCCTCCATACGGAGGACGGGGCGCCAGTGCTCAGCCATATTCGCCAAGCACCTTGCGAAGGCAGCGGACGCGCATCACACTGCCCACGCATCTCGTGCGGCAGAAGCAACAGACCGGGTGGGGCGCCCGGCACTGGGCCGGGCGCCCGGACCTCAGCCCTTCTTCGGCAGGACGAAGCCACGGATGGGCTTCGTCTCCGGGTCGCGCGATGTCGGTTGCTGCGAGCGTTCCCACTCCGCAACCATTCGCGCGTATCGGGGATCGATCCACTTAGCCATCGTTACCTCCACCGTCAGCCTACGGGCGCGCGGGTGGCTGGGGTTCCGGCATGGGCCGGATCGTGCACTCGGGCGCGTGCTGGCACTGCGCCGCCACCGACACGAGCGTCACGTCGGACGGCGGCCCCCACAGTTCCGGATCCGGCTCGTACCCGAGCGCTGTGATCGCCGCGCGCGTCCGGTCCAAAATCTTCGGGTCGTAGATCGTGGGGTCGTAGCCGGGGTAGTGGTGCACGAATCTGCCGGTGCCGCCGAGCTCGTCGCACAGCCGCGCGTACGCGGCCGTGTGCAGGATCAGCGCGTGCCATCCCTCGTCGACGATCCGTGACGGCGCGAGACCGCTGCCCGGGTAGTACGCGCAGGCCGCGACGAACTTCAGGCTCTCCTCGACGATGCGGCCGGCCATGTCCGCGTCCATGTCCGGGTTGGCGTCCATGACCGTGCTGCGGCAGCTGGTGAACGTCACGTCGACGAGGAGCATGCGGGCCAGTTCCGGGAGGCCCGGTATCGGGCCAGGGTTCGGCGGGCCCTTGGGTTGGGGCTCGTCCGGTGTGCTCATGGATATCTCCCTTGGGTGAGGCGGCCGCCCAACGGGGAGGCCAGGCGGCCGCCGTTCCCGTCGCCGGGGTAGGGCGACGAGTAGTACGGGGAAGGCCCGACGGATGGGAGGCGGGCCTTCCCCCGTCCCTGGCCCGAGGTGCTGGGTACCGGCGGGCCAGGGGTAAGGCGGGCGGCTACCGAGGTGCCCGCCACCCGTCGCGCCCCACCTCTTGCGGCGGGATGGGGCGCGACGGGAACTCAGGGGGATGTGTGGAGCTCAGGGGGCAGGCCAGGGCGGGCCACGAATCCGTGCACTGTCGCGGGCGGATTGAGGGCGTCGGCGAGGGCCCCGGCTACGCGCCCGAGATTCTTGACGTGCGAGTACACGAGATAGTCGCTGTCAGCGCTGGTCGGGGTGGTCGGAGAGCCGAGCACCCTGTACGCCGACCGGAACACGAGCAGCGTCGTGCGCGCCTGGTTGGGGTAGTCCTCCCGCACCATGCGCTGCACCAGCTCCCTGAGCAGCTTCGCGTCGCCGTCGAGGGCCGGGCGGGTCGTCTCGGCCAGCGCCAGGTCCTCGACCTTCCGGGCGACGTCACGCACCAGCTGGAAGTCGATGGGCTCCTCGGCGTCTGGCACCTGGGCGTCCACTTGATCCCCCTGCTGTCTCGGTCATCGGGTTCGTGGAACCAGACTGATGACCAGCGAGGGGGCTAACTGTCACTCTTCGGTGACAGGCCGTGTGACAGTCACAGGCCGACCCAGGCGGCCATGTGACCAAGGGTTTCCGGGGTGCGTCGCTGGTGGTGGACCAGCCCTTGGATCGTCTCCCGCGCGGCCGGGTGGTAGCGGGTCTGCTGCGGGGCCACCTCGCGCGCCTTGACCAGCGACTTGAGGGCAGCCTCGTTCCGTCCGATCTCCATCTCGGACCGGGCCCGGTCGATCAGGAAGTGGGCGCGCCGCGACGTCGCCCAGGTGTCGGGCAGCCGGACCTTGCGCGCCTTCTCGACTGCGCGCCCGTACTCGCGCAGTTCGCCGAGCGCGGACACTTCGTGGATCGCGACGTTCGCCGGGCCGAAGGACAGCCAGTGAACGTCGGAGGCGTCGCCCGTGCGTTTCGCGATCCGCTGCGCCTCGGCGAGGTGCGTGTCCACCGTCCTGCCGTCGCGTGCCCGGGCCGCGATGACCGTCGCGCCGAGGTGGAGCTGGCCGGACACGGCGAGGGCCTCGGGGCTCTCCGCTGCCTGCTCCAGCACGGTTTGGCCGGCGGCGACCAGGCGCAGGCCGATGGTGTGCTCGCCTTCGCGGTGGTAGACGAGTCCGCGCATGTACTGGCGGACCGCGGCGAGCAGCGGGTCGGAGGCCCGCTGTGCCGCCCAGTCCATGCGGTCCAGGGCGATCGTCGAGAGGTCGTAGAAACCCAGCTTCACAGCGACGTCGTGCGCGGTCCGGTATGCAGAGGCGAGGGCCTGCCACAGTTCGGTGGACGGTTGCCGGTGAGCGGCCGTCGTCAGTTCGGAGATGAGCCGCGGCAGGGTCTGGGCGGCCCCGTTGAGCTGGGTTGCGCGGACCTTCTGGCACAACTCCCGCGCGCCCGAGATGAGGTCGGCGTGGGGCCGGGGAGAGAGGTCGGGATCCGCCCCGAGGTCGTAGAGATCGAGGGCCTCGCGGATCGGCCGGATCAGTTCAGCGAGCCGATCCTGCTGGAGCTCCGTCATGTAGGGCTGTCCTGTCAGGGCTGTGACGTCTATGTGCAGTGCCCTGGCACAGGCCGCTATGAAACCGGGGGTGGCTGCCTTGTGGCCGCCCTCCACCTGGTGGAGCATGCTGTACGAGTACGGAATGATCATGGCGAAGCCGCGCTGTGTGTAGCCAGCACGCTTACGATGCTCCGCGATCCGGGCGCCTGCGTGGTCGTCTCTGGGCATACTGGAACTCCGTTCCTGGCTCACCACTTGGAACGGTACCCGCGCTACGTGGCGCTGGACCGGCGATCGCCCCTGTTCCCTTCTCTGGAGCAGGGGCGGTTGCATGAGGCCAACCCGGCGGGTTCGTATGAGACATGACCTCACGGACCCTGTACCTGTTCGCCTCGGCGGCACCCCCGGTGTTCGACGTCGCCAAGGTCATTGAGGACGCACAGGCCCGAGGATGGGACGTCTGCCTCGGGCTGACGCCGACCGCCGCGCGCTGGCTCGACGACAGACTCGACGGGCTGGCCGCGCTGACCGGGAACCCGGTACGCAGCGAGTACAAGCTGCCGGGAGAACCCGATGTCTGGCCGCCCGCAGACGTGATCCTGTTCGCGCCGGCCACCTTCAACTCGATCAACTGCTTGGCGCTCGGGATCACTTCGTCGTTCGTCGTAGGGGTCGCCGCCGAGGGGATCGGCAAGGGCATCCCAACCGCGGCGATGCCGTGCGTGAACGCGGCCTATGCCCAGCACCGCGCCCTTGACCGCAGCGTCACGGAGCTGCGCGAGCAGGGCGTCACGCTGCTGTACGGAGAGGGCGGGTTCACCCCGAACCCCCCAGGGTCGGGGAAGCCGACGGCCTACCCGTGGGACGTCGCCCTGGACACAGCCGACCGGCTGCTCCGGACATGACGAAGCGCCCCCTCCCGCCCGAAGGCGAGAGGGGGCTACGAGGGCGTTTCCTATGAGGTGTACCGGATCCTGGCCTCGTCCCGGATCGGTTCGAGCTGGCCAGTCTGTCCTGGATCCAGCGTTGAGAATCAGCCGCGACTGTCGCTTGAGCAGTGAGCGGCGGGGCTTCTTCTCCTGCGGGACAACACAGTGATTACGTGACAAATCATTCAACACAAAGTGCGCAACGTCGGCATGGGCTGCGCAAGTTGGTCAAGGTGGCTTTCCGGACAAGCGTTTGACCTTCCCTTTGGTCGGAGGTCCAGACCAGTCCATGATTCCTTCACGGTTCCCACACGGGGGACCCATGGGAGGGGTAACTTCATGAAGGCATTTGGTAGATCCGCAGCTCTCGCTCTTGCTGGTGCAGCGCTGGCAGCTGGCGCCCTCGCCCCGCCGGCCGTCGCGGATGGCTCTCAGGTGAGCGCCGCCAGCGGGATCTCCGTCCATACCCGCGGGGATGGCACCACGGCGCCGGCAGAGATGGGTAACCCCGAGGAGTGGGGGATGGTGGAAGTCACCGTGGGCGACCCCGAGGGGGGCGTCTCGGCGTTGAAGACCGTCAGCGTCAGCGGTGGAACGTGGACGTACGGCTGGAAAACCACCGCGGGCGGCAAGTACTGCTACTCGAACTACTACCACGGCTCGAAGCTTCACGGCTCCACCGCGCGGATTGCTGGCGCCTCAGACTACGAATCCGAAGAGGCTGGATACACGTCCAAGGCCCACCGTACTGCGGGCATGGCGTACACGTGCTACGCCTACTACCACACGAATTAAACCTGAATAACCCGCAGGCCAGTTCGGGTGGCGGGTAAACGTCCAAAATTCCTGGGGTTCTCGTGCTATCGCTTGCTCGAGAACCCCAGGGCGGTTCCATGAATCTGGAACTAGTCACAGAAGAGGGCACAAAGAATGGTGCGCCTTTCACGCGCTCGCGCTGCCGTCACGGCCCTCGGGGCAGGTGCGGGGCTTGGGGTCATAGGCCCGATCGCGGACAAGTTCAGCAACCCTGTTTGTCACGTCATATCTCTTGTCTTTTCCGGGGGGTGGTCTTGGGCGTGCTTTGCCTTCCTGGTGGGTTACCTTCGGCGAGCCAAGGTTGAGGCAACGCTCCTGGCCTCCTCGGCGCTGGCCCTCGGTGTGGTCGTGTACTACCTCGCCAAGTCCCTTATCCCCGTCGCCCCCGTCGGGGAGGTTATACCTGATGGGGGCGGAGATGGTGTCGCTTCCAGAATCATGCTCTGGGGAATAGCGGCTTTCGTCCTCGGTGCACCTGTCGGTTTTTTGGGTAATCTAGCCAGAAATCAAGGTGTTGGCGGCCTCCCGTTCCGCCTGCTTATTCCACTGATTGCTTTCTTCGAGACATCTCAACGGCTAGCTGTAGAGGTGGAATCGCAAGGTTCGATCGTTGCAGCCACTTGGAACTCGATTCGCGTGATCGCGGTAGGTGTCGCCGTGCTCCTTATCGGGCACGCGGTGTGGAGTTGGTGGAATTCTCGACACGGTAGGTCCGAGCGGAACGCGGAGATTCAGGCGTCGACTGACCGCCTTTGAAGCCATTCCTCCCGTGTGGTTCACAGGCGGATGAGACCGCTCTCCTGGCCGTGCTGGCCACTGCGGCCAACTTGCAGGACTCCGCCGCCGGCTGCGCTCTGCTCGAAGGCGAGAACACCATCTCGTGGAGCGACCCGACACCAGCACATCAAAGCCGCATCACGGGATGAAACAACGGGAGAACACGACCTCTAAAGCGAGGCGGGCACGGGTTGGATGATCACGGCATCTGTGGCTTCCGCGGCACGGGTGCGTGGCTGGCAGATCGCGGCGGGTATCGGCGCATGCGTGTCTGGTTACGCTATGGCCAAGAGTTGGCGGCCATCGCTACGATTTTGCACATGTCCGCCACACAACCCACCACTGGAATGCGGTCTGTTGAGGAGCTCAACGAACAGATCCGCTGCCTCATGCTGGCCTCTGGCGGATGGCTCAGCGATGAACAACGCGTCGTGTATGCGAATCTTGTCACCGAATGGTCCATCGCTTCACGTGCCACCTCGCACAGCAGCGAGGAACGCCCGACCGCCCAGCTCAACACTGGCAATACACCAAGGCATCGAGAGCACGGACCGAACGTTGCAACGAACGCCCAGAGCGACAGGGCCTGCCGCCCCGGGCGACGCCGCCTAAGTGCGGTGCCAGCCCTGGACTGAATCACCGACCGAGGGCTTCGTACGCGGCGACCCCAAGCGCGGCCACGCTGATGAGCGCGGCCATCGAGGGCAGCGGCCACCGGGACCGCTCCAGCGCGGCGACGCGCTGACTCAGTTCATCCAGGTCCTTCTCGGTCTGGTCGGCCCGCTGCAGCGCGTTGTCGAGCCGACCGTTCAGCGTCGCGAAACCGGTGTCGACCGCGCCGCGCAGACGCTCCAACTCGACTGCCACCTGGGTAGATTCCGGTGGCGTCACTCGATCTTCTCCGTCAGGCCAGGCCCGTCTGGCGTAGCCACGGCCGTGAGTACAGCGAGTACCGCAGCCCCGCCGGCGAGGGCCAGGCCCTCGCTCCAATTCGCGTGGATGAGGCCGAGCTGGTCCAGGCCGAGCGAGCCGACGAGGACCTGAGCGCCGGTCCGTACCGCCCGCTCAGAGGCGGCCTTCCAGAACGCGACAGTGAACATGGGCTACTCCTTCACGTCGAAGCCGTGCTTCGACCCGAGACGGACGAGCGTGGTCTTGCCGGGGATGCCGTCGGCGTCTGCCCCGGAGTAGCCGCAGCGGCGCTGCCAGGCCGCGTATGCGGTCACCGTGGTCGTGCCGTAGTGCCCGTCGCTGTACGACTTCGACAGCAGGCCCTCGTCGACCAGCGCCACCTCGACCGTGCGGACTCCCGCGTACGTGACCGGCTGGCCCGCGGCCTTCGGGTTCGAGCGCGCCGCGGCGACGAGCTGCGACAGGTCGACGACCGGACGCGTCGGCTCGGGCAGCGGCGCTGCCGGCGCATCCGAGCCGAGCCGCTTCGCGATCCGCGTGCGCATCGAGGACATGGCGAAGCCCTTGGGGTCGACCTTCCCCGGCTGCCACTCCAGGTGGCCGATGACGGAGCGCGAGCTCCAGCCGTGCGCGCGGCAGATCGCGGCCGCGACCTGCTCGATGGCGAGCAGCTGCGCGGCGGGCCACGGGTCTTTCCCGTCGCCGAGGTTCTCGCACTCGAAGCCGTAGAAGCGGGCGTTGCCGTCGGTGTTCGCCTCGTTGTCGCCGGGCAGCGCGGTCTCGTTGATGACGGCGCGCAGCACGTCGTCGTCGCCGAGGCCCGCGTGGTTGGCGCGGCCGTAGCCGACGAGGTGCACGCGGCCGTCCTTGGCGATGACACCGTGGCACAGCGGGCCCGGCAGGTTGCTGTGTCCGTCGCGGCAGATCGCGACCGTGGCCGCGGTTCCCTTGGTGACGGTGTGGTGGATCATCACGCCGTTGACCGGGCCCCAGGCCCCGTGCCCGGCACGGTTGTGGTGCTGCCAGTCGCCGACCTCGACGACGACCAGGCCCTCGTCGCGCAGCGCCTTGAGGAAGCGGCTCGCGGACAGTGGGGAAGCCATCAGCCGTTCACCCCCTGAATGCAGTGCATGCCGGCGACGACCGCCCAGTTCTTCGCGTCGAAGAGGTGCCCGAGCGCGGTCGTGAGCTCCGGGCCGGACAGCTTCCCGGCCAGGTCGTGGGCGAGGTCGTGGAACGGCTTGCTCACCTCCTGGAGGTGAGCGGGCAGATGGTCGTAGCTGAAGTGCCTGAGCACCGCCTGGGTGGCGGGGTGGATCTCTGCTGCCATGAGGGCTCCAGACATGACGAAAGCCCCGGCCAGATGGCACGGGGCGGCGGGGTGTTGGGCGGGCTAGCTGGCGGCTTCGTAGCGGCCGGACGCGTACAGGACGTCGCCTGCGGCCCACACGAACGGAGCGACGCTGTCCCAGATCGGGGCGCTTGCAGTGGCGAGCTGGTCGACGAACGACTTCACACAGCCACTGTTGAGGGTGCTGTAGATGGCGGTGCCCGCGTAGTGCGAGGAGTTCGAGGACTTGAGAGCGTCGGCCTGGACGATGCGCTGTGTGAACCCGGAGGCGGGCGCGGCGGGCAGGCCGAACCACCAGTTCTCGCCGCCTCCGCCACCGCCGGCCGCGGAGGTCGAGCCCCACGTCAGCTGCATGACCCAGTCGACGGTGCGTCCGATCTTCAGGTACCGGCCGGTCAGCGTGCCGTTGCCCAGAGTCGGGGCGGCCCCGCCGTCGGCGCCCCAGCTCGGGGTGTACGCCGACCAGGCACCGAAGAACGAGTTGAACTGATCGCGGATCTCGGTGTTCATCATCGCGGCCGTCACGACCTCGCCGGTCGTCCACGTGCGGGGAGCGAACGTCACTGCTGCACCTCCTGCCCGACCTCGCTCGGCTCGACCGGCGGGATCGGCGCCTCGGTCGGCCGGTCTGGGTTGGCTGGGTCGTCGGCGTGGAACCAGAACCGCTTGTTCGGGCGGGGCTGCTTCAACAGCTCGGCCTCGATCGCGGTGATCTCCTCCGGGCTGGGCATGATGACGGGCACCCAGCCGTAGCCGCAGGTGACGCACGCCCATCGCAGGTCGGCCGGGGAGACGATGTCGGCCGAGCCACAGACGCACTGCACCAGCCAGCGGTTGGCGTCCACGCGCGCGTACAGCGCGGGCTCTCCCTCAAGGTCGCCGTCCGGCACGTTGACGCGTCGGCTCAGCCGGTACTCGGTCCACACGAACACCAGCTCTGCGAGCGGAGTGCCCGCCCAGGCATCGGCGGGCATGGGCGGCGGCGGCACGTAGTAGTTCTCGGCACGGACAACGGCGATCGCCATGAGACTGCTCCTGTCAGTAGGCGAGGCGGGTCGTGGAGCCGAGCACCCCGTACACCGGGTCATCGAGGACCCATACGGAGTCGGTCGCCGACGCCGACGTGTGGAAGGTGATCATGTGGGAGTTGTGCTTGATGACCTCGCTGTAGCCCTCGACCGTGACCCGCATCGACGGTGACGGCGCCTGGCTCGGCAGGTTGTAGACGGAGAAGTACGAGCCGATCTCTGCGTCCAAGATGTCGACGTAGTACGACAGCGTGTGCGCCTCGATCGGCACCTCGCGCAGCTCGGGCATCGGGTTGGCGTAGCGGGACACCAGCCAGTACGCGGCGTCGAGCACCGAGTTGTCCGAGGTCTTCAGGATGTTCATGTCCTGCTGGTACTCGCCGAACGCCAGGATGCTCGCGGATGCGGTCACCCGCTGTGTCGCACCGTTGGGCCGCGTGGCCTCGACCTGGTTCACCAGCTTCTGGTCGTCGTCCGCGAGTGAGATGCCGGGTTCGAGGTCGGCGTAGTCGATCGTGAATGTCTCCGCCGCTGGGCTCGGGTTATACCTGACGTCACGACTCTGGTACGTGAGGCCGTACCAGTCCCGGTCGGCGAACAGCCTCCCGCTCTCGGTCGACTCGACCTCCCGCATGCGGGACATCACGGTGCTGCCCGCAGGGCCCTGGCTGGCCATCGCGTCGTGGGTGCTGCCTGACACGGTGATCGACTGGAACCCGGCGTAGTACGCCAGGCGCAGCATGCGCACGTCCGCGGCCTCGCCCACGTGCCCGGTCATCCCGGCGTCATAGCGGGTGGCCTGACTCGGCCCGAACGACACACTGTCAGCGGTGAACATGCCGACGTGCCCGATCGCTCCCGACCACAGGCGGGCGCCGCGGTAGCCGCCGACATGCAGCACGCGCATGTCGCGGACCGACACCGCGAACACCGAGCTGTCGACGACCACACCGTCGATGCGCAGGGTGTGGGAGTACTCGTCGTAGGCCACGTGGTGCCATTTGCCGTCGGCGAGATTGGATGGCCCGGACGGGGTGAGCGTCGTGGTGAAGCCATCCGAGATCATCTCGAATTGCAGACCGCCGGTCGCGTTGAGCGACATCACCAGCTGATAGCTGAGATCCGGCCGGTGGAATCCGAGGATGGCACGGTTCGCCGTGGTGGTCTGGATCCATACCTCGGTAGCCAGGTAGTTGCCCATGAGGTTGGGGAACTGCGAGCCCAGGTCAGCGGTCAAGTATTTGCCGGCGGTCGCCGACACTGGCGTGAGCGCGGCCACCTGCTCGCCTGTCTCCGCCGGGCCTTCCGTGCTGCCGAGGGCGAGTGTGCCGCTGCCCGCGGCGCCGGCCTGGGTGATGGGCAGGGCGGCGAGCCCGCTGCCCGACAGGTCGCCCGCACTCGCCGACGCGCTGTCCTCGGTGAGCGGGTAGTACACCAACGGCCTGCCAACGAGGATCTCCTCGCCAACCATCGAGCGCAGCGCAGGCATCTTGTTCAGCCTCTTGAACATGTCCGTGCAGCTGATCTGCACCTTGCTGTAGAGGCCCTCCCAGTCGATGGGGAACTCGTTGACGGTGCCCCAGAAGCGCGGCCTGACGACGGCGCCGACCAGGTCCCATTCCACGAAGTCGTTGGTGCCACCGGTCCGGGCCGTGGGGAACTCGATCGCCAGGGTCTGGCTGTTGACCCAGGCCGGGGCGGTGAGCGAGCGGCGGACCGTCCAGCCGAAGCCGTCCCCCGACGTCTCCCAGTAGACGGTGCCGGCACTCTCGCGGACGCGCACCCACATGTGGTTGATGGCCGAGTAGGTGAGGTTCACGGCGCTGCCGTCGAAGAACGACGTCTGGCTCTCGGCGGAGAGCACACCGGTTACCGCGTTGTACCGCCAGCCCAACCGGGTCCCGCTGGTGGTGGAGTTGATCCACATCGAGGCGGTCGCGGTCGACGAGCCGTTCACGGTGGGCAAGGTGACCAGCTTGGCCGCGAGAGTGCTGCCGGTCAGCGTCCACTCTCGGGCCGTCTGGAAAGCGGCGGTGCCGGCGGTGGTGACGGGGATCCGCATCCGGCCGCCGACCTCGGACGCGCCGCCGTAGTTGTTGGGCCACAGCGTGGTGTTGACCCGGTTGTCGTCGAAGTCGTCGGCGAGCATCGCGAGCGGGTACGGCGCCGATCCGGTGCGCGGCGGGATCACCGCCGCGGCGATCCGGATCGGCGCGTTGCGCCGCACGAACGGGTAGTACGGCGACGACGAGTTGCCCGGCGTGAACCTCCCGTCGCTGTTGTCGAGAGTGATGGTGGCCGTGCCGGGCTGCGTCTCCGACAGCTCGTCGGCCGCGCCCCGAGTGACGGCCACCCCCTGCACCACATCGGTGTACTGGGTGATGTCCGTCCACGTGATCGTGGTCGGCGCCAGGACCAGGCCGCCCCAGCCCATTTCGACGAGCAGCGGCACGCGATCACCCCGCCTTCAGGCTCACGGTCGTGCCTTGCGCACGCCCGTACCGGACCAGCACCTTTTGGAATTCACGGGCCACGGCCACCGGGTCCATCGCGTTGCCGATGGCGACGTGGACGACCATGCCGCCGCCCGCGCCCGCAGCGACCGCGGGTCGGCCGAGGACCGGACGCGTCGCGGCGACCCGGCCAGCGACCTCGCCGAGCGCGCGGTCGAGGACCGGTGTGCGCTCGGCGAGCCCGACGGCCAGGCCCTCGGTGGTGTGGCGACCGATCTGCGCCATGACGCGCGAGGGGCTCTTGATGCCGAGCGCTCTCCTGATCGCCTTGTCCATGCCCTTGGCGATCGAGAGCATCTTCTTCTCGATCGCCTTCTGCTGCGAGGACAGCCCCTTGAGGAAGCCCTGCCCCGCCGCCTTGCCCGAGTCGTACAGGGCATCGGCGCCCGTGTTACCCAGCTTCTCCGCCTGCGAGTTGATGCCGTACTGGGTGGTGTTGATCTCCTTGAACAGCTTCGACGAGGCACCCGCGAGCGCGCTCGCGTAGGCGTAACCCTCCTCCGGGCCCATCGTCAGAATCTCCCTCAACATCGTTTTGTTGAGGCCCCTCTTTTGGAGGGTCTTGATGTACGAGGTGAAGGTCTTCATCTTGGCGAGCCGCTGCTGCAACTTGCTGTTGATGCCGGACGCCGATACCTCCTCCTGGCTCTCGAACATCCCGCCCAGGGACGCCGACTGCTTGGCGCCGACCCTGGTCGACTCGGCAAAGTCCTTGGCGCGCTTGATCGTCGCCGCGATGCTGTCGCGCTTCCCGGCCAGCGTCGTCAGCGTCTTCGTGTGCTTGTTCACGTAGGCGACCAGCCGGTTGTCCTTCGACCCCGTGAAGGCGCTCCAGATGTCCTTCGCCAAGTCCTTGGACGTCGCCTTGATCTTGGCCTTGGATCCGGTCAGCCCGGAGATCAGGCCCTTGCCCACGTCGTTGGCGAGCGCCTTGGTCCGCTTGGACGGCGAGGCGATCTGCAACTCGGACTTCATCGCCGTGATGATGTGGCTGGCCGCCGAGCGCGCGGCCCCGCCGATCGATCCCATCGAGCCGAGCAGCCCCGCCGTCAGGCCCTGGCCCGCGGCGAGCCCAATCCCCGACGGGGAGTCGAGGCGGGCGCCCGCGGCCATGGCCTTGGAGTCCTTGTGGCTGAACACCCGCTCGGTACCGTCGAAATTCACCAGCTCGGGACCCTCTTCACCGACGACCGCCCAGCCTGGGCGCGGGCGGCCTCCGTCGGCGAACCCGGCCAGCCTGCTGACGGCATCCAGGCCCGCTTGCATGCGCCTCTGGACGGTGATGGTGACGGTCTTCGACTGGACTCTGCTGATTTCCCCGACGATGTTGCGGGCGGCGCGGGAGGCCATGTCGCTGAGCCTGACCGTGGGCTTGCGGTCTTTGATCGAAGCAAGCTGCCCCTTGGCCGAACGCACCTTGGCCTGAAGGTCATCGATCTTCGCCTGAAGTGCGGCGCGCTTCGACGGAGGCACAGACTTCATCTGCGCCTTCGCCGCGCGGATCTGCGCTTCCCAGTTGTTGATGTTCAGCTTCAGCTTGCCCGCGCTGAGCTTCGGCGCGACCGAGTCGGCGAACCCGCTCGCCTTGTCCTCGGCGGTCTTCAGGCCCGCGATGTACGAGGCGCTGAAGTCCTTGAACCGCTTGTCGGCCGTCTTCAGCTTGTCGCCGAGGCCGGGCACCCAGCCGAAGGCCGAGGCGCTGGCGTGGAGGATGCCGCCCAGCGCGGTGACGATCCCGCCCGACATGATGCCGAACGCGTGGATCAACTGGGGCAGGGCCGTCACGCCGTTCTGCACCAGCGAGAGGAACGCCACGCCAGCCTGCCGGGCGAACTCCATGATGCGGATCTTGTTTTCGTTGATCGTGTCCGAGAGCCGTTGCAGCGGCCCCTTGGCGTTGTCGACCTGCGAGAACGACGGCAGGAAGCTGCCGACGATCGCCGAGCCCACGTCCTTGGCGACAGGCCCGATGATCTGCATGATCTGCATGATCGACTTCATGCCGAAGCCAAGATCTTTGAAGACGGGGGTCAGCGCTTTCACACCCTGACCCAGAGTGTCGAGGATCGATGCGGTGGACAGTCCCGCATTCTGCAGGGCCTGCCCCAGCAGCGGGCCGAGGGACCGGGCCACCTCGCCCGAGAACCGGCCGATGGCTGGCAACACCCTGTTCAGCATGCCGAACAGGCCGTCGAGGAACGAGGCGCTGCCGGCGATACCGGTCTTCAGCCCCTCGAACATGCCGGGCAGGCCCTGGCCCAGCACGTTGCGGATCCCAGTCGACAGGGCCGTCAGCGTCGGCGCCGAAGCAGCACCGAACGACAGGAAGGACCGGCCGAGCTGACCGACCCCCGTGCCCATGTCGACGATGAACCTTTTGCCCAGCGTCAGGTTGGCCTGGAGGTCCTTCTGGAACCCGGACTCGCGGAACACGGACCCGGCCCGCTTCGCGAGTCCGCCGAACGTCCCGCCGAGGTCGACCATGTTCCGACCCAGCAGCTTGACCAGCGGAGAAGCCTCCATCACCGCGCTGGTGAAGCCCGGCAACATCCGCTTCTGGATCTCCTTGCCGAACCCGGAGAATTCTTTCTTGACCCCCACCAGGGCCTTGGCGAAGCCGCGCGCCTCGGGGCTGAGCTTGGCGAGTGCCTTGTTGTACTCCTTGGTCCCCTTGCCGGACGCCTCGACCGCGTCGCTGACTCCTGCGAGCCCCAACTTCATGGTGCCCGCGGCGAGCCCGGCCCCGAGCATCATCGGGACGACCGCGCCGAGCGCCGGCAGCAGGGACAGGCCAGCGACCGCGCCCAGGCCATACATCACGCCCGTGAGCCCGCCGCCACCCTGGCCGAGCGATGTCGCCGCGCTACTGCCTGCGCCGGCCACGTCGTCGAGCCGGTCAGTGAGTGCTGGCAGACCGCCGCCCATGCGTCGGGCCGCCTCGCCTGCGGAGACGAACCTCCCGTTCAAGTCCCTGAGTCTGCCGTTGGCGTCGCGGGTGAACCGCTGCACTGACGTCGTGCTCTGGCGCATGGAGTCGTCCAGGCGCCGATGCAGACGGGCCGCAGAGTCGCCCGCGTGATTCAGCGTGCGCGACAGCTCGTCGCGCCCGGTGAGAACGAAGTTCAGGTGGTTCGTGGCCACACCCGCCCCCTACTGCTTGGGCGGGCGCGGCCCGCTATTCGGTTGTGGCCTGCGTCTTCAGGCGGGCCTCGTGCTGATCGATCCACGCGGCGAGACCGTCGAACTCGTCGATGGTGAGCTCGTCGACATCACGCGCGGTGTAGTGCAGGTACAGGCCGAACAACGGCAGATAGGTCATGCGCCGGTCGGCGAACCATCCGTCGTCGCCTCCGGCTCGGGGGCCGGGTCTTTTGGGGCGCTGACTTCAGTGATGGCCTGCTCGCACGCTTCCTTGTCGTGGGCCGCGTCACGCAGCTCGATCCACGCAGCTGCCAATTCCTCCGGCTTGTCCTTGAACTCGGCGAAGACTTCCGCCGCGAGCTCCTCGACCTCGCGGCGGTCGAGGTAGACGACCACCTCGTCTTCGAACGGGTCGAAGTCCGACAGGCGCAGCGTCGGCTCGTTGCGCTTCTTCACTGCCCAGCCGACCGTGCGCACCGCGGTGACGTCGCCAGCGCGCAGCCCATGGCGGATCGCGGCCCACTTCATGTCTGCGGTCCGCTCGATAATCTGCACCTCGGACGCGCGCATGCGCCCGGCGTCGAGAATCTCGGTGTCGCCACCCTTGGGCGTGTACTCGATGATCATGTGGGTTCCAGTTCAGCTCAGGCGGCGGCGCACGTCGTCCAGGACGCGTGCGACCTCTCGCTCAATGCGGGGAGTGTGGGATCGCACCGTGTTGTCCCACCAGTACGGCTGTACGTACTGGCTCGCCCAACGGGACCGATTGCCGTACACCGGGTGCCGAACCCGGCCGGGCGGCGGCCCTTCGTTGAGGACCTTCGGCATGTTCTTCAAGTCGCGCGGGAGCCTGGCCTTGTCCACCCACACCTTCGCGCCGGCCGATGCCGCAGAGGTACGCACGCTGATGCGGATGGCCGCGGCGATCGTCTCGCGTAGCGGGCGTGTGGTCGGCGACGGGCCACCCGGCCGGGTACGACGGCCGGCGGACCTGATGTTCAGGCCGCGCATCGTCGACTGAAGATCGTTCTTGAGCGGCTCGGCCCCGCGGCGGATGCGCCGCTGCATGGACGAGCGCAGGTTCTCGTTACCGGCACTCCGCAGTCGCCTCTGGAGCTCAAGCAGAGTGCCGGTGTTGAGGATGCGTACCTCGCGCATCGCACACCTACAGAGTGACGTCGGTCGACATGTACTCGATGGCGGGCTGGTTCGTGCCGTCGTACAGGCCAGTCCACTGGATCGTGGGCTTCACGACCTCGAAGCCCTCGACCGTCGGGGGCGCCTCGTCCACCTTGATCGCGGGCATCTTGATCCGGAACGTCTCGAAGTACGTGGATGCGATGTTCGCGCCGATGAACTCCCAGACGAGGCTCGTTGCACCGTCCGAGGTGTGCAGGTCGTCCAGCGTGGTCGCCACGTAGTCCATCTCGATGGATCCGCTCAGCTTCACCTGGTCGTTGCTGATCGGCTCCTTCTTGAGCCCGGCCTGGCCCGCGTAGAACCTGTCCGTGGCCTGCGGGCGCTCGATCTTGAAGCTGACCTTGCGGATGCCGTCGAGCGCAGTCTCCGCGCCGAAGCTGCCCGCCTTCAGCGCCATCTGACCGAAATGGAATGGCGACATCGCCGCGTACGAGGCGACCACCAGCGTCTGCGTCTCGTCGCAGTCCTTGCAGTCGAACTCGAACGAGGCGGTGAGCATCTGCCCGACCTCGCACGAGAACTCCGCAGACGTGATCTTGCAGCCCAGAAAGGTCTTGTCCGTGACCGTGCCCGTCGTCAAGGGCACGCCCTTCTGGATCACCAGCGACTTGCCCGCCGTGTCGGCCAACGTGTGCGTCTGCATGTACGCGGCCGTCGCAGCCTGCTGGACCGGCGTGACCGTCGTGCCCATGAGCGCCTGGAGCAAGACACCCATGCCCTTGTTGGTGACCTCCAGGTCCACCGACCCGGACGCCTCGCGCTGGGTGACCACACGCCTGGACGACAGCGGCAGCAGCCGCCCAGCCGCGATGCCCGCGGACTGAGCCGTCGTCTTCTTCAAGACGAGGCTCTCCTTGGTGAACTCGATGTGCTTCGACGGCGCCACGTAGGTGCCGTACGTCGACTCAGCACCGATGCTGAGCTGGGCGCCGAGCCCGGATCCGATCGCCATGTCAGACCTCGTCCTTCTGCGACTTCGCCGCGGTCTTCTTGGGCTTGGCGCCCGGCTCCTCGATCGGCTCCCACGTCTGCGTCTGGCAGACGTACGCCTCAAACCGCTCGTCAGGCACTTCGACAATCTCGTCGGGCTCGACCGTCCGGCCGTCCAGCTCAGGGACGATCACCGGGTCAGGCCCAATCAGACGCACACGCGCCATGGGGGTACTCCTCGGGGTGGTGGTGGATCAGATACGGGCCCGGCACGTGACCGTGAATTCCAGGCTGGCCCTGACGCCCTGCTCGTACAACGCCTGCCGCAGCAGCCCGCGCGTCAGGTGCGCCCACAACACGGCGTCGTTCAAGGTCGGGGCCGTCGGGTTCGGGCCGGACGCGCGGACGGCCTGCTCGATCACGCCGAACAGCTCGAAGACACGCGCCCGGACCGTGGCCACATCGAGGTCACCGGACCACGAATCGATCCAGCCCGTGATGCTGAAGTCTTCATCGCGCGAGCGGGCGCCGGCCGAGTTGAAGTTCTGCGTGAGCTCGACGGCCTGGTCCCCCTCAGGTGACCAGCCGACGGCGACGAGGTCTTGGTCGGCCTGGTCGCCGACGGGCGGACCGTCGATGACGTCCACGCCCGCCATGCCGGGGGCGGCCCGCAGGATCTCCAGCAGCGCCTCGATGGCGCCGGGAACAGCAGAGGTCGCCATCACCCCACCCCCGGCGGCAGACGGTCCGGCTCCAGCAACTGCACGGCCCGGTTCGGGATCGCGTAACCCAGACCGGGGATGGGCTCGCTGACGTCGAAGTCGCCCGTACCGAGCTGCGGCCGCCCGGGGCCCTGCTGGGTGCGCCACAGATGCTGAAGAATGATCTTGGCTGCGGCGGAGATGTTCGCCGTGACGATGTTCCGCCCCGCCTTGTACGTAAACCGCAGCGGCCCGCGCAGTAGCCCCCGGTCGTGACGGGCGATGACGCCCGTCATCGCGTCCAGGGTGAGGTCCTCCACCGCGTAGCCCGTGCCGCCCGTGACGAGCGAGTCGACGGCCAGGACCTCGACGACCGGCGTCTGCCACAGCGCGAGCTCGGCGGCCGCGCCGAACCGGTGGTCCTCGACGACCTGGCGGACGACGACAGGGCCCGTGAAGTACTCGACGGACCGAGTCGTCGCCTCGATCCACTCGCGGACCTCGGCGTCGTGGCGCGACGACCTGATGTTCAAGTGCTCCTTGCCGTCCGCCAGGGACAGCAGCCCCGGCGGCGCAGCTTCGCGTACGTCGAAGCTGTCCGTGTACGCGTGCGCGGGCACCGTGAACTGCCAGCGCACGGTGTGCCGCCCGGGCAGCGTGGTGACGTGGTCGGCCTGGTAGACGCCCGTCTCGCCCGTCGTGACGGCCGGTGTGACGGATGTGCCGTCGGGGAGCGTCACCGTGGCGACGGCGGTCGCCGCGGCGGTGAGCGTGCCGCCGGGGTCCCGGCACTCCGCGGTCAGGCGCGCGGTCGCGCCGAGGTCGTACGGCACTCGGCTACTCCTTCTTCGTGCCCGTCTTCCGGGGCGCTGACTTCGCGGGCGTGAGCGATCGCCGTTCGCCGGGCTCGGCCGTGGCCGCCTCCACAGCGACCGGCTTCCGCACCGTGGGCTCCAGGCCCGCGAACAGATGGCCGTGACTGCGGAGGATCAGATCGTCGTCTTCCACCAGCTGGCCCGCGGTGTAGGCCACCGGTGCCCCGTCCTGCCAGATGCTGAAGGATTCAGTGCAGCGCTTCATGTCGCTCCTCAGCTGTGCGCGATCGGGGTACGGCGAGGGAAGGCGCGCACGATGGTGGCGCCGAACGTGCCGCCCGTCGTCGCCCCGGATGTGGTCACGGACGCGCGCAGGTAGCGCTTCGAGCCCTTGTAGCCCAGCTCGAACACGGCGTCGTCGTCGGTAGCGGTGACCGACGGGGCGGAACCCTGGAGGTCAACGGCGGCCACCGTGCCCCAGGCTGAATTGTCGTCGGACTCCTGAAGGATCACAGCGTGCGTGCCGTCCGTGATCGTTCCGGTGTGGACGACGAGCATCGCCGACCGGCATGCGTCCTTGTTCTCGTGCAGGTCGACGGTGGTGCCGTTGACCGTGCCGTTCGTGCGCAGTGCGACGGCCAGCGTCGCCTTGGCCCGCGCCACGCTGTAGAGACTCTGCCTCATGGTGGTCACTCCCTTGGGGATTGCCGACGGCCGGAGAACCACCGACGTTTCTCCGGCCGAAGTGCGAGCGGATCAGGTGACGTTGAGCATCCGGAACGCGCCGTCGTTCACCGAGTCGGCACCGACCCGGTACCAGGCGTACCAGCCGCGCTGACCGGTCGGTCGGCGGTTCGCACCCACCAGGTGCGGCAGGAACTCGATGCTCATGCCGATACGGTCGGCGATCACGTAGTTGCTGAAGTCGCCGTAGACCGCAACGTAGTTCTCCTGCGTGGCGTTGACCGTGCCGTCCATGTCCTCGGCCTCCAGCGCCTTGCGGCCCAGGAGCATCGGGGGGACGTCGGCGCCGATGCGCTCCCACAGGTTCGTCCCGCCCGAGGAGTCGAACTGGCGGATCGCGTTGTAGATGCCGCGGTTGGCCAGCCACGACGCGTTCGGCCGGTAGCGGCCCGGCAGCGCCGTGTCGGTCTTGTAGACGTCGCCCGACGCGAACGTGTCCGTGGTCGTCGAGGTGACGATCGAAGACGTGCCGGTGAGAGCGGTCACGATGCCGGTCGGCTGGTTGGAGCCGGTACCGGTGATGAACGCCGCCGCCTCCAGGGTGTCCTTGCCGAAGGCGAGCAGGCGACCGACCTCGGTCGTGGCGTTGTCGGCGTCGTCCATCGCCTCGATGGAGATGGGCACGAACCCGTCGGCCTTGTAGACCGGCACCGACGGCTGAGCGAAGGTCGGAGCGTTGTCGCTCGACTCCGACGCCTCAGCCGACCACCGCCACGACACGGAACCGGCGGAGACGCCGTTCCACACGTCGCCGGTGGCGACGACCTGGCGGGCGACCTGGCGGATCTGGTTGATCGACCCGTTCGCCGTGATGATGACGGTCGGGTCGAGCTGGAACGGCACCAGGTAGCCGCCCTGGCTGTCGGTGAGCGACATCGCCCGCTCCATGGCCTGCTGCTCTTCCGGGGTCACCAGGTGCCCCTTGCCGCGGGCCAGCTTGGACCAGGCGCGCATGTACTCAGGCGACGACGTCGCCAGGCACATACGGGCGATCGAACCCTTCTTGTCGTCCCACGCCTCGATGAGGTCAGTGGCCGCCGACCGGATGCGGTCGTTGGCGCCGGCCATCTTCTCGACGGCGCACAGAGCCCGGGCCCGCAGCTCCTGGCCTACCTGCTCCGTGGAGCGGTCGAAGGTGCGCATCTCGCCGAGGTCCCACGGGTTGCGGAACCGCCGGTCCTCGACGCTGTCCGGGTTGAGGACCGGGTCCGCGTCGTACGTGCCCGAGCTGCCGTACGGCGTCCCGGCCTGGACCGCGGTAGCCGCCGGGGCGCGCCGCTCGGTCACGCTCGACGCGGACCGCACCCGCTCCAGCGCGGCCTTGCGCTCCAGGTGCCGGCGGTGGCCGTCGACCTCGCCGAACTCGCGGGTCAGCTCGTCGAACTGCTTCTCGTCCTCGGCGGACAGGTCGGTCTTCTCGCCGAGCCGCTCCAGCTCGGCCTTGATGTCCTTAAGGCGGATCACCGCCTGCGGGTGAGAGAGCTCCATCAGCTCTGCTCCTTTGCGTCGTCGATGTGCGCCAGGCGCTCGTCCATCAGCGCGGTGATCTCGCGGATCTGGTCGCGGAGGGCGGTCTGGCGTGGGGGCGGCGACGGGTGCCCTGGGGCGGGCGGCGCGTCGGTGGTGCTGTGGGTGGGCGGGTGCTCGTCGAGCGGCGCGCCTTCGGTGCGGTCGGCGGCCGCGGGCTCCAGGACCTGGAGCGGCGCGGCGCCTTGCTGGTGCTTCCTGAGCTGGTCGCGCACCTGCATGGCGACCTGCTCGGGGTCGAAGTCGCGGCCGACGTCGATGACGACGTGCTGGCCGCGCGGGAGTCGGCCGGGGCGCTGGTAGAGGAGCGCGGTCGCGACCTCGCGGCGGAGCTCCGGGTCGTCGGGGGCCTGCGGCATGACGGCGTCGCGCGCCAGGGACCGGCGTAGCGCCTGCGTGGAACGGTCGTCTTCCGCCAGGTCGTCGGCGACCTCGCGGGCCCGTACGGACACGCTCGTGCCGCCGTACGCCGGGAACACGACCGGGCCGAGCTCTCGCATCCGCACCTCGATGAGCTCTCGCTGTAGCGGGCCCCGGTCGCCGGGCATCCACAGCAGGTCAGGGACCTCCTCGGGGCGGAGCCGCTTTCCGGCCGCGTCGCGCCATTCCTCGCGGACGACTTCGAACCTGAACGACATCCCGGACACGGAGCCTTCGGCAATGGCATCTCGGATCGGCTGCATCAGCCAGTTGTCCGAGATCCGGCCCTCGATGTAGAGGCCCTCGTCGTCCTCGCGCAGGTCGGCGATCGACCCGATCGGAATGGAGCCGATCAGCGGGTGCCGGCCGTGGTCGAACTGCATGACCGGCTGTTGCTCGCGGATCGTCTTCCGGAAGGCGCCTTTGCGGATCGTCTCCGTGAACTGGCCCTCCCACGAGTTGATTTCGGTGGGTACGCCGAACACTGCGGCGTAGCCGTTCAGGGTGCGGCCGTCACCGTCGCCCTGGCCGTCGTCGGCGCGCTGCATCTGGAACGGGGCGGAGCGCTCCAGCTCCCGCACCGCGGCATTCAGGGTGGGCATCAGGAACCCTCCTCGGTGGTTGGAGCGGGAAGCACGGGCCGGCCGGTCTCGCCGGGCCGCTGGAGCTGGACGGAGAACAGGCCGGTGTGGACCAGCAGCGACCAGTCGGAGGCCGTCACGGCGGCCGTCACGGACTCCGGGGTGTACCCGGCATCGACCAGCGCGCGGATCGTCCGGGACTCGATGCCCTGGATCTCCGCCGCATCGCGGGCGTCCTCCCGCAGGAACGGCACCTGACGGGCGTCGTACCAGAGCCGCACCGCGCCGGAGCTGCCGCCGCCGGGCGGAGTGACCAGCGGGGCGAACGAGCCGGCCGCGTTCTGCCACAGCGGATGAATCGTGCCGTCGGCGAACCGGCGGCGGGCCTGCCCGTAGTTCGAGTAGGTCGCGGCCTGGAGGCCCTCGGACAGGCCGACGATGATCGGCGGGACTCCGGCGGCCGCGGCGATACGGGTCTCTCCGGCGCCCTGGACCTTCGCGAAGTCGAGCTGTTGGAAGTCCTTGCCGACGACCGTGACGTCCGCGCCGCCGCCCAGATACAGCGTCTTGTACGCGTTCTCCACACCGCGGTGGTTGGACTCCATCTTGGCCTTGAACTTGGCGAAGGCTTCCGGGGAGACCTCGCGCGCGAGGCGGACGACCATGTTCGGCGTCGCCGCGTTCTCGAGGAATTTCTGCTTGTGCCGGGCCATGAGCCCGTCGTTCTGCGTCTCCCGGATCACCGGGGTCAGCCACGACATGCCGCGGTACGTCGCCAACGGATCGGGCACCGGGGCGAAGTGCACCACCTCGTCGGCGAGCAGCGGCACCGGCTCCTCGCCGGGCTCCTGGTAGACGAAGCCGAGCTTGCGCCAGCCGAGGTGCCCGCCCCGGAACTGCCGACGCTCCAGGACCACATACGTCCAGTCCGGACGCATCCTGACAACCTCGTCGCCGTCGCGCGTCCAGTACGAGTTCCCCGCCAGGTCAGCGTCCTGGATCACGCGAGAGAGCAGATCCTGTGTCGTCCCACCCGGCCATGGAGCTTCCAGCAGCCGCAGCTCAGGCGTCCCGAACATCTGCGACGGGGCCCCGTTGTTGAGCCGCTGCCATTGGAACCGGGGCGCCGAGAACACGAACTGTCGGGCCGTCATGCACGCCCAGATCACCGGGTTCGTGGCGAACAACTGGGCATAGCCGGGCAGGTCGCCGGGGGCTTTCTCCGCGGCCTGGCCCGGCTGCGTCTGCGTGATGCCGAGCGCCGAGTACCCGCCGTACCCGAGCGACTGCTGGAGCGCCAAGACGTAGTCGTCGACCGAGCTGATGTCCCGCGTTGCGGGGCGGCCACGTGCGGCCCGCCACAGACTCGTCACGGGCCACCCCCGTCATGACGCCCGTCAACGTCCGTCAGCAGCAGGCAGTACGCCACGATCAGCACACCGCCGACCATGAGGCCGGCCGCGAGGTCGATGCCGACCCAGATGCCCGCGGTGAACAGCCCGCCCCCCGCCAGCACGCCCGCGCGGGACCACGCGGCACGGGTCAGTCGTAGTCGACCCACGGCTCTACCTCCTCTTCCTCGATCTCGATCTCGGCCTCAAGGCCCCACTTCGCGTTCGTCACCCCCACCAGCGGCGTGATGTCCACGCTGACGCTGCGCCGGGCCCACGCCCACGCGTCGCCGAGGTCGCGCTTCCTGGCGCCCGCGAGCGCCGTCGCGAGCGGGGCCTGCCCGATGTGCACGAGCTGGCCGCCCGCAACGGCGTCGTAGAACTGGCCGCACGCCTGCGCGTACTGACGCGCCTTGATCGTGGCGATCGGGGCCGCCAGCTTCGGCTCCTCGTCCAGGTCCTCGGGGTCGTCGGCCGGTTCCTCGCCCTCGGGGAGCAGCGCACGCACCAGCGCGCGCTTCACCGCGGGCAGCAGAGAACCGGCCGGGGACGCCTCGTCGATGACCCAGCAGCGGACCGGCCATTTCCGTGTCAGGGCCTCGACCCGCGCCTCGACCCACGCGGTACCGGGCCGGTTGTCGACGACCTCGACGTGCACCCCGCCGCCGGACGCTGGCCCCGCGACGCAGATGCTCGTGTGGCTGCGCTCAGGGGTCACGTCGATGGCGAACGCGACAGGGTCCTGCGGGCCGCTGTTTCCGTCCTCCAGGGCGTCCCAGGCGTCCCGCCCGATGACCGACCAGGAGTCGCCCTCGGCGGCCGGGTATTCGCCGACGCCGAGCCGCTCACGGGCGTAGATCTCCGGGCTCATCGTGGCCCGTTCACGCTCCGTGTGCTCCAGGCTGAGCCGGTAGCCGAGCGCCGGATTGGCCTTCGCCACGGACTCGGGTGCGGCCGGATCGTCGTGGTCGGTGCACCCGGCCGCGCACTCGCGTACGTGCTGGGCGATAGACCACTCCAGGTAGGCCAGCGAGGGGTCCGGCACACCGCTCTCCAGGGCGGCGAGCGCACGGCGCCGCAGCCGGGCCAGTTGCTCGCTCAGCGGCCCGATGCCGGCGCTGCCGAAGTAGTAGACCTGCGGATCCTTCACAGCCGCCAGCGTCGGCAGCATGGCGCCCATCGCGTCCGCACCCAGGATCATGTCCTCGTCGAAGATCAGCGTCTTCCCGGTGAACCCTCGACCACTGCCTCCCGAGCGGGCGAGGAAGCGGAGCCGCTGCCCACTCAGCAGCTCGATCGCTTCCTCGCCCGTCGTGCGTCGCACCTTGGCGACGCGCTTCCGCAGGTGATCGAAGTTCATGATCAGTGACTCGATCCGGCGGAAGGCTTCCAGCGCCGTCTTGAACTCGTGGGCGCTGTGGATGATCAGGGGCTCGTCGAGCAGGAACAGCCCGGCGAGCTCGCGGGCCTCGATGATCCCGCCCTTCCCGTTCTGCCTCGCGACGTTGATCGCGATCTCGAAGGCGGACCAGGATCCGTCGGCCTTCTCGCCCAGGCCGACTTCCAGGCAGTAGCGCTGCCACGGGTCGAGGACGAGCCCGGCCGAGGCGGCGAGCTCGACCGCTTCCTGCCCCGAGCTGGACACGTACGGCGGGATGGTCTCGATCCGCGGCCGCTGCACGCCGTACACGCGGTCGTCGTCCGGCTCAGGCACCGCGGCGCTTCTTCCGCTGCTTCATCAGCTCGTCGACCGGATCGGCGGCCGCGGCCTTCGGCGGAGCAATCTTCCGCAGCTCCAGCATCGTTGCCCGGAGCTCGCGGGCGACGACGGCGGCCGAGGTCGGAGCGTCGCATTCGTCGAGCTGGCGGGCGAGCTCCAGCGCGATCTCGACGACGCCGGGGGCGAGCTGGGCGACGCCGAGCACTTCGATCTCTGCGAGCGTCTTCGCCTCGACCACGACAACCACCCCTTCCGAGCTGCGGAGTTGGCGGATAGGCTCGCGGGCAAGGCGGGGTGTAGCGCAGTGGTTGTCGCGCCTTCACCTCATGTGGGAGGACGCCGGTTCGAGTCCGGCCGCCCCGCCCCTCGCGATCAAGGTCGCGTCACTCTGGGTGACGGCTACGGAGGCTCGCTAAATCGCTGGCCTTCGCTTCGCCGAAATAGCGGAAACCAAGATCGTTGATCTTTGATCATGATCACGCGCAAAACCGGGCGCCAAGGGCGTTTGGGTCGCCCGCCGGCCGAATTTCACGATGAGGTCGGGCCCCCCTCCCCACCATGATCACCAGTCGCGTGAAGCCTGGCGTCCGGTGGCGGCGGGGAGTCGGCTGCGCTGGCGGTACCAAGTGGTGGCGGTGGCGAGGAGGCCGGGTGATCGCATGTCGCGGATGCGTTGCATGACGATGTCGCGGCCGGGGTCGACCGTGATGATCTTCCCCCCGAGTCTTTCGTAGCGCGCGATTGCTTTGCGGCTCGGCATGGTGTGGATCAGGTAGATGTCGACGTGTTCGCGGTGCTTGAGTGCTTCGTCGATGGCTGCGAAGCGGGCGCGGTGTGCCACGCGGAGCAGGGTGTCGGTGTGGGTCCAGCTGGGTGCGTCGGGGCCTGCGAGGGCGAGGGCGATGCGGTCCAGGTCGATGACGATGTCACGCTGTGTGGCGCGTGCTTGGATCCACGAGGACTTGCCTGCGGCGGGTGGGCCGGTCACGACGTACAGCACGCGGTCTCCAGTCGCAGTGTCACGGGCTTGGGCGCAGGCTGGAGATATGAGTGAGGCAGGGAGCAGCGAGGAGCCGGCGCTCGTCGAGATCACGCTGTACGGCGCCGACTCTGATCGTGTGAGGCGGGTGGCCGAGTGGTTCGCTCGCTATGTCGGGCAGCCGTGGCGTGCTGAAGACTGGGGCACGGTCGACGGGCCTCAGCGGTGGCAGATCATGCGGGACGGCCGCCTGGTGGAGGGCATGGACGCGTCGGTGCCGCTGGATCCGGTTGAGGCTGATCTGGTCGCTGGCGTGAACGTCGCGGACGGGGCCGTGCTGGTCTACATGCATGGCGCTTCCGGCTACGCGTTGGAGGACGCGGCGGCCGGTCTGATCAAGGCGTTCCGAATGCGGGACGTGGCGCCGTCGATGGTCCGCGACTTCGTGGGCGACGAGGGGGCGTGGACCTTCGTGTGTGTCCAGGGGGATCGTCCCAGCGGGGAGATCGAGTCACCACCTGCGTGAGCGTCTGAGTGGCTGTGTGCCGGGCATGCGGTTGCCGCGTGAGGAGTTGCAGCGGCGGTGTGCTGAGCGGGCGTTGGCGGGGTCGGTGAGGCTTCCGCCACGGCTCAGGGGGACGGCGTGGTCGAGGGTCCAGGACCAGGGGTCGCGGGGGTCGAGGTCTGGGTCGATGTTGTGGCCGCAGAGCCAGCAGGGGTCGCCGAGGGCTCGGACTGTGGCGCAGAGGCGGCGGTAGGGGCGCCCGTTGCGGATACCGGCCACGGGCGCCACCTCCTTACGCCTTGGGGATGGTCCACTCGGTGGGGCTGTCAGTGCTCTCGGCCTGGTGGTAGACGAGTGTGGTCGGGCGCTTGTTGGCGTGCACGGGGAAGGCGACCTTGCCGCGCGCGCACTGGCCTGCCTTCACGACCTTGTCCATGGGGAACTCGGGCTTGGGCATGTCGCCACCGGACAGGCCGGTCGTCTCCATGCTCGTGCCGTCTGCGTACGACAGGGACCAGGGCGTCTGGTCGACGCCGATGTCGTCGCCGCGGACGTTGCACACCTTCACCTCGGCGGTGGCCCATGAGTCGCCGCCCAGCTCCGCGCCGGGGGCCTCGGGGCCCTTCTCGGTGTGGGTGTAGGCGAGCGCCTGGACGGTGGCGTGCACGCCACTGCCGGTGAACGTGGCCTTGTCGCCAAGCGCGAGGGGCCCGTCCTTCTTGGGCGCGGCCTGCTCCTCCTCGGGCTGTTGGGTCACGGTCTTGGTGACGGTGACGGCGGGCTCGGGGCTGCTGCTGGTGCTGCATGCGGTGACGGTGCCGAGCAGGAGTCCGGCTGTGATGAGCCCGGTGACGGCGCGGGTGTGCATGGTTCCCCCCTGGGATGTGCGTGTTGACGATGCATCATCCGTGGTGTGGGGGCTGGGTGAAGGCGATGTGATGCTGCTGTGATGTGGGCGGCGGCGCGGGCGAGCTGCCGTATCCCGCTGCCTGCCGTCGTCACCGGCTCTTCAGTGCCGCCGCCCGGACGCGACGAAGCCCCGGCCAGTGTCTGGTCGGGGCTTCGTGCTGCGTCTGTGTCCGGGCACGCCGGACTTGGCGATCAATGTGCCACGGGGTGGGTGCGAGTGCAAGCAGGGTTGGTCGTGGCGCGCGCGGTGTGTGTGTTCTTGAAGAGCTTCTAACTACATACATACACAGGCGGGTTCAGTGTCCGGGATTCCGAGACACTGAACGGCTCGATGGATCCTGACCTGGGGGTTCGGGTGTGGGGGTGGGAGTTCAGTGTCTCGGTTTTCCGGACACTGAAGGGGGTTCAGTGTCCGGGATTTGCGGACACTGAGGGGGGTTCAGTGTCCGGGAAAACCGAACCCTTAACCAGGGTCTAGGGTTCGGTTTTTGCGGACACTGAGAGGGCGTCAGTGTCCGGGATTCCGAGACCCTTACGTCGCGTCAGTGTCCGGGATTTGCGGACACTGAGATCCACTCGAAGGAGTGTGCGCGAGGGGGCTGGAGTCGGGGCGGGTGCGGCAGCGGTTCACCCCTGACCTTCGTACGTTCGTGCGACACGCTCCAGGGCTCATTTTGCGGCCAAACCCCAGATGTAGTGGTTGGATTGCCTCAGCAGTCCAGGAGTTGACGGTCTGGCGCCATGTAGGGCGTACAACTGTCCTATCCTGGGACGCAGTTCACCACGTGAGCCCCTCACAGATCTCCGTTCCGACGAGGGATCGGAGGCTCAACCCAGGGCACTCTGGGGCCACTTGGAGGACTAGGTGATCAACAACAGTGAGCCTTGCGCTCGTTGTGCAGCATGGAAGACGGTTCGGCAGGCGATGCTCGACTGGATGCCGGTGCTGTTCATGGTCATCGACGGTGCGACGCAGGTCATCGGGCGGTAGCCCGATGATGGGGCGCGCGGAAGCTTGCGGTTCGGGTGGCAGCAGAAAGCCCGGCCGGGATGAAGGCGGCCGGGCTCTCTGATCTGCGTCATCCTGAAGGGCCTAGGTGGTGGCGGCTGGTACCCGCCGAGCCTGGGCCCTTCGGCGTTGACACCTTAAGTGGTGTCGCAACCCGTTCGGAGTTGTCACGTTAAGTGTCAACTCCTTGTGTCAGCGTACTGGACAGTGCGCCGCCTCGAATAGCCAACCCAAGGAAACGGTCGACTCAACTCCTGGACACTGTGTTCAGGCTGTACCGAGGCTGTGGAACGCGAAGACGCTGCTCGCGGGCGGTCCCCCGTGCCAGAAGAACTCTGCTGTGTTCAGGTTCGGCCGTAGCTTCGACGTGCGTCGCCGGCCTTGCCGGGGCGCAAGATAGCCCCGCTGCGACGGGGGATGCACAGCGGGGCTCTAACACCGATTGCCCGCTACCGACCGGGTTACACAGACGAACTCAGCCTCGCGGCGACGGGAAAGCGGGACGGGCCTCGGACGGGCGCGACCCGGCGTCAGTTTTCAGCATCCGGTGGGTAGGTGGCTTGGTGGGCGGCTGTGCGGATGTGGAGTGCCGTCTGGCGGGCTCGGCGTGCTTGCTGTCGATGGTCTGTCGCCTTTGACGTCTCGCTCAGGGCCAGGAGTTCGTGATGTTGCGCCACGATGTCGTGTGCTTCGGCCAGCTCGGCTGCTGCCTTCAGGTATCCGGTGTGGAGCTGATGCACGAGGACATGCGGTTGGCTCTCCTGCAACGGATTTGTGAGGTCGAGTGACTGGTCATCGATGGTGGTCTCTCGCTGCTTGAGTCGCTGCTCGCGGTCCACGACGGCTTCCACGCGAGCCACAGCAGCATCAGCACGCGCCAGTCTGGCCTCGCTGGCTGTGAGTAGCGCCCGCGCTCGGGTTCTCGCTTCTTTGGAACGCTGTGCTGGGCTGGGCGCCGGTTCGCCTATGCGGCGGGCCAAGCGGTCCGCTTGCTCTTCTCGGGCGTTAAGGTCCCGTTCGCGCTTGTCAGAGAGCGCCTCGCGCTCATCGGCAACCTTGTCGCGCTCATCGGCAACCTTGTCGCGCTCATCGGCAACCTTGTCGCGATCGTCGGCCTGACGTTCACGCTCGCTGGCGTGGTCCGCCGGTGTGCCGAGGGCGTCGCTGAAGGCAGGCCGGTCTGGAGGTTCACTGCTCACCTTGCCAGTATTCAAGCGCCGTGCATGGCCATCAAGCTGCCCTTGCCTTTCGCTGGGCGCATGCGCTGGGGCGCGAGCGAGTCGATAGCGATTTGGCCTGGCACCCGTGTCCAAGTGTTGCTCGAACACGGGTGCCGCAACAGGGGGTACGCATGGGAGAGCCCCGCGGCTATGGGGGGGGTGGGCCGCGGGGCTGGAGATCAGAGGCTGGAGTTGAAGGTGGAACCCTTCATCGCGATCGTGCCAGCGACGCGTAGCGCGCGGTCGACGGACCGGCGAGCGGCGGCCGTACGAGGGTCCAGGGCTGCCAGGGGTGCAGGCTGTCGGGCCGTGGTCTTCGGTGCGGGCATCGCTTCTCCTCGGGGGGTGGCGGGGCGCTGTCGGTCGCTCTCCGGCGCGAGGCCCTAGTGTGCCTCTGTCACGCGCGGTGGAAGCCACGACGCGCCTCAACGGCCGCTGTGACGGTCTTC
>NZ_JBUEGE010000033.1:0-39656 GCF_054963755.1 Streptomyces sp. EDA2-14 | reverse complement strand
GGCACGCTCCTCGCGCTCGGCACGCGGAACGCCCTGCACCTCCAGGCCGTACGCCGCGTTCTCCATCACGGAGCGGTGCGGGAACAGCGCGAAGTGCTGGAACACCATGCTGATCTTGTGGGAGCGCACCTCGCGCAGGTCGCGCGGTGCCAGCGTCGTCAGGTCCTGGCCGTCGAAGCGGACGTGTCCCGCAGTCGGCTCCAGAAGTCCGTTCAGCATGCGCAGCAGGGTGGACTTGCCGGATCCCGACAGGCCCATGACGACGAAGATCTCGCCGGACTCCACCGTGAACGACGCGTCGATCACGGCAGCGGTGGTTCCCTCGGCGCGCAGTTCCTCACGGTCTGCACCGCTGCGGAGCTTCTCCACAGCCTCATCGGGTCGTCTGCCGAATACCTTGTACAGGTCTTCGGCTTCAAGCCTGGACACATACACCTCTCGGGTCGAAACAACACGGCCCGCCTCCCCCGCCGGCGGGCCGTAGAGCGTCGCGGATCCTTCCGCTTGACCGGTCCCGCCCCAGTAGTTGAAGTGCGGACCGGCTCCGCTCCGATGCCGCGCCTGCCCCCGTTTATGTGAAGCAAACGAGGAAGTTACCCAGTTCACAGCAGGTTCACTCAACTCGATCGCGCACTTACTTTCGGTGACTGTCGGTGCCGTGCGGCATGATGCGAACGTGACCCAGACGACATCCACGACAGGATCGGCGGCGGACCGGCGCCTGATGCTGCTCGACACCGCATCTCTGTACTTCCGGGCCTACTTCGGGGTGCCGGACTCGGTGAAGGCCCCGGACGGCACCTCGGTGAACGCGGTGCGCGGGCTCCTCGAATTCATCACCCGCCTCGTCCACGACCACCGTCCCACCCATCTCGTGGCGTGCATGGACGCGGACTGGCGCCCCCAGTGGCGCGTCGACCTCATCCCTTCGTACAAGGCGCACCGCGTCGCGGAGGAGACGGCGGCCGGATCGCCGGACGAGGAGGAGATCCCGGACACGCTCTCCCCGCAGGTCCCGGTCATCGAGGCCGTGCTCGACGCGCTGGGCATCGCGCGCGTGGGCGTGGAAGGGTTCGAGGCGGACGACGTGATCGGTACGTTCACGGGGCGGGCCGAGGAGTCGGTCGACATCGTGACCGGCGACCGCGACCTCTTCCAGCTGGTCGACGACAAGCTGGAGCGGCGGGTGCTGTACCCGCTGAAGGGCGTCGGCACGCTTCAGGTGACGGACGAGGACCTGCTCCGCGAGAAGTACGGGGTGGACGGCGCCGGTTACGCGGACATGGCGCTGCTGCGCGGCGACCCGAGCGACGGGCTGCCGGGGGTGCCGGGCGTCGGTGAGAAGACGGCGGCGAAGCTGCTCGCGCAGTACGGGGACCTGGCCGGGATCATGGCGGCGGTCGACGACCCGAAGTCGAAGCTGACGCCGACCCAGCGCAAGCGGCTCGACGAGGCGCGCCCGTATCTGGCGGTGGCGCCGACGGTGGTGCGCGTCGCGGGCGACGTACCGCTGCCGGAGGTGGACACGGCGCTGCCGCGCGAGCCGCGGGACCCCGAGGCGCTCGACGAGCTGGCGGCCCGCTGGGGCTTGGGAGGTTCTTTGCAGCGCCTCCTCACCACCCTCTCGGAGTGAGGTGTTAGCTTAGGCATGCCTAACCAATAGTGGATCGAGGGAGACCGCCCATGGCCGAGCGCCCCGCACGCCCGCCCCGCAAGGCCCGCTCCGCGCAGGTCGTGCGCGCCGAGAGCATCACGCCCCACATGCGGCGGGTGGTGCTCGGCGGAGAGGGACTCGCGGACTTTCCGCAGGAACTCGAACACACCGACCACTACGTGAAGCTGCTCTTCGCGCCGGCCGGTGTGACCTACGAAGAGCCCTTCGACATGGCCAGGATCCGCGAGGAGCTGCCCCGCGAGCAGTGGCCCGTGACGCGTACGTACACGGTGCGCTCCTGGGACCCGCGCACCCTCGAGCTGACCGTCGACTTCGTGGTCCACGGCGACCAGGGCCTCGCGGGGCCCTGGGCCGCGGGCGTCGAGGGCGGCGAGACCATCCACCTGATGGGCCCCGGCGGCGCCTACCACCCCGACACCACGGCGGACTGGCACCTCATCGCCGGTGACGAGAGCGCCCTGCCGGCGATCGCCGCCGCTCTCGAATCACTGCCGGAGGGCACGCGGGCGCATGTCTTCATCGAGGTCGAGGGCCCCGAGGAGGAGCAGAAGATCGACTCCCCCGTCGAGGTCACCTGGCTGCACCGGGCGGGCCGCCCGGTCGGCCAGGCACTCGTCTCCGCGGTGACCGGTCTCGACTTCCCCGAGGGCCGTCCGCATGTGTTCGTGCACGGTGAGGCCGGCTTCGTGAAGGAGCTGCGCCGTCATCTGCGGATCGACCGCGAGATCCCGCGCGAGGACCTGTCGATCTCCGGCTACTGGCGCCTCGGGCACAACGAGGACGGCTGGCAGGCCAGCAAGCGCGACTGGAACGCGCAGGTGGAGGCCGAGCAGGAGGCCTGAGCCGGCCCCCTGCCGCCGTACCCTTGCCCTCTGTGAGAAGACGAAAGCGCCCCACCCCGCCGCCCTCCCCGCTCCCGCAGCGCGAGGGCATCGACGCCGTCCGCGTACGGATGCCGGCCGGCGGGGCGGAGCGCACCGTGCGGGACCATCTCGTGCGGCTGTTCCCCGCCGCGGACGAGGTCGTCGACCGGATGATCGCGCAGGGCGCGATCGTGACGGCGGACGGGTGCCCGGTCACCGCGGACAGCCCTTACGAGGTCGGCGGCCACGTCTGGTTCCACCGGGACCTCGCGCCCGAGGTCCCCGTGCCGTTCGCCGTCGACGTCGTGTACCGCGACGAGCACATCGTGGTCGCCGACAAGCCGCACTTCCTCGCCACGACGCCGCGCGGCAGCCATGTCACCGAGACGGTGCTCGCCCGGCTCCGCCGCGACCTCGGCGTCGAGCGGCTGAGCCCGGCCCACCGCCTCGACCGCCTCACGGCCGGACTCGTCCTGTTCGTGGTGCGGCCCGAGGAGCGCGGCCGGTACCAGACCCTGTTCCGGGACCGCCGTGTCACCAAGGAGTACGAGGCCGTCGCCGCGTACGACCCGCAGGTGGCGCTCCCCGTCACCGTGCACAGCCGCATCGAGAAGATGCCGGGAAGGCTCCCCGCGTTCGAGGTGCCCGGCGGCGAGCCGAACGCCGAGAGCCGCATCGAGTTCTCCGAGCGCAAGGGGAACCTGGCGCTGTACCGCCTCACCCCGCACACCGGGCGCACGCACCAGCTGCGCGTCCACATGAACCGCGTCGGCCTGCCGATCCTCGGCGACCCGTTCTTCCCGGACGTCGCCGACCGGGCGGCGGACGACGACTTCCGGCGGCCCCTTCAACTCCTGTCCCGGACCCTGGAGTTCACGGATCCGGTGACCGGCCGCGAGCACCGCTTCGTGAGCGAGCGGGAACTTACGGCCTGGACCGCGTACGACGAGTGGGATCAGGGGCCGGCCTAGAGAACCGGGTCACTCACCGCGCCACCAGCGCAGGAAGCGCTGCCACACGCCGGGCCGCCCGACCGGCTCCTGCGCCGCCCCGTACGGCGACCGCGGCGCGGCAGGTCCCGGCGGCACCGGCGCTGTGGGGGGCACGGACGCGGCAGGCATCGGGACGGACGGCGTCGTGGAGCCAACCCCAGTGGAGCCCGTCCCAGCGGGACCCGCCCCCGTGGAGCCCATCCCCGTGGGGCCCGCCCCGACGTGCCCCGCCCCCGTGGAGACCTCCCAGTCGGCGCCCCGCGGGCTGCCGATGCTCGGCTTCGAGGTCACGTCCTGCTGCGCACGCGGCGTGAACTCCACGGGCAGCGCCACCAGATGCCGCGACAGGATCGTCGAGGTCCAGCTCAACTCGGCCTCGGACACCGAGAGTTCGGCGTCGGGAAGACGCATCAGGAACGCGTCGACGCCGATCTCGGCGACGGCACGCCCGATGTCCTGCCCCGGGCACTCGTGCGGTCCGCCGCCGAAGGCCAGGTGCGAGCGGTTGCCCTGCATGTGGGCGCCCGGTTCGGGGCGGATGACCGGGCAGGCGTTGCCCGGCTGGATGCCGAAGAGCAGGCCGTCGCCCTTCCTGATGTGCTGCCCGCCGAGTTCGGTGTCGGTCTTGGCGAAGTAGCCGCACATGGCGCTGAACGGCGGCTCGTCCCACAGCGACTGCTCGACCGCCTCGGGCACGGTCATCTGCCCGCCGTTGAGCCGCGCGCGGAACCGCGGGTCGATGAGCACGACGCGCAGCACGTTGGCGATGAGGTTGGCCGTGGCCTCGTACGCGGCGATCAGAATGAGCCGCAGGTGCTGCCCGACCTCGTCGTCGCTGAGCCCGGCGGGATGGGTGATGAGGTGACTGGTGAGGTCCTCCACCGGCTGGGCCCGGCGGCGGTGGGTGAGTTCCATCAGGACGCTCATGATGAACTCGTTGCTGGCGATCGCCGTCTCGGTGCCCTTGATCATGTCGCGGGCCGCCTGCACGAAGCGTTCGCTGTACGCCTCGGGAGCCCCGATGATCTCCATGAGCACCATCATCGGCAGGTGCTCGGCGAACTCGCTGACGACCTCGCACTCGCCCCGCTCGGAGAACCGGTTGATGATCTCCTGGGTGGCCTTGTTGATGGAGCGGCGCAGATCGCGGTGGTTGATCGTCGCCACGGCGCTGTCGACCGCGTCGCGCAGCCTTCGGTGCGTCTGCCCCTCGTTGAACGAGGTGATGGGCTGCCAGCTGAAGACCGGGGCGAGCGGATGCGTCGGCTTGACGTTGCCGTTCAGGATCTCGGTCCAGTTGCGGGCGTCCCGGTTGAACAGGGCCGTGTTGGTGACCATGTGCAGGTTCTCGCTGTGGCCGAGCACCGCCCACATGCGTACGTCGTCATGGATCAGCACCGGGGCGACCTGGCCGTGTTCGGCCCGCAGCTTCTCGTACACGCCGGCGATGTCCGCGTCGGCCTCGGGGCCGTAGAGCCGACGGAGGCCGTCGGGGCCGAGGGCGTGGGCAGGGCAGCCGGGCGGCGGCGCGAGCGAGGAGTCTCCGGGTGCGTCGAATCCGGTGGGCGACTGTGGGGGCTGGTGGGGTGACGTCACGGGAATGCTCCGGTCGGTGTGGTTCGACGGAAGAGGAAGCGAACTGCGTCAGTAATGAAGTCTGTTGAGGGAACGTCAGGCGTGGTGCAGCGCCATCTCGTGCAGGAAGCGCATCAGGGTGAGCAGCACCTCGCGGCTCGACGCCCTGCGCCGCACGTCGCAGTCGATGATCGGGACGTGGGCGTCGAGGTCGAGGGCCTTGCGCAGCTCCTCCGTGGGGTAGCGCGGCCCGTCGGGGAACGTGTTGTTGGCGATCACGAACGGCACGCCGCGCTCCTCGAGCCGCCCGATCACGTCGAAGCTGACTTCGAGGCGGCGGGTGTCGACGAGGACGACGGCGCCGAGCGCGCCCTCGAACAGGCCGTTCCACAGGAACCAGAACCGCTCCTGCCCCGGCGTGCCGAAGAGGTACAGGACGAGTTCCTCGGTGATGCCGATCCGGCCGAAGTCCATGGCCACGGTGGTGGCGGTCTTGGTCTCGGAGCCGTAGTTGTCGTCGACGCCGATGCCCGCCTGCGTCATGGTCTCTTCGGTGGTGAGCGGGCGGATCTCGCTGACGGAGCCGACCATGGTGGTCTTGCCGACGCCGAAGCCGCCCACGATGACGATCTTGACGGCGGACGTGACGGTGTCGGGCAGTCGTTCCTCGGCGCGGGGTCCCGGAATGTGCACGTTCATCGCGGTGTCGGTCCCGGCCGTGCTGTCAGAGCTTCTGTAGTCCATGCATCACCGCTTCGAGAAGGGAACGGTCCGCGACCGCGCCTCGGATCACCGGCGCGCGCGCCTGCACCAGCTCGGCCGCGAGGAGTTCGCCGAGCAGCACGGTGACCACGCTGAACGGCAGATTGAGGTAGGCCGATATCTCAGCCGTCGACAGGGGCGTCTTGCACAGCCGGATGACGGCGAGCTGCTCGGGCGGCGCGGACGGGGGCGGGTCACCGCGCGCCACGATCAGCGTCACCAGATCGAGCGGGGCGCGCTCGCTGCCGTCGGTGCCTCCCGTGATGACGTAGAGACGCTCGGGGTCGGGTTTTCCGTCGCCCTGCTGCGAGCGGCGCTCACGCTTGGGCGGCGGTTCCCTGAACGGGGGTTCGGGTGGGCGGTGCGTCATACGGTCTGGCCGTTGCGCCGGGGCGGGCTCGTCAGATGGGCGCCGATCCGGATGACGAGGTCGCGCATCTGGTGGCTGACGAGCCCGGCGTCGACGAACTGGTCGGCCAGCACGGCGAGATACGCGCCCTTGCCCGCGGCCATCAGATAGAAGAAGCCGCCGTCGACCTCGATGATGACCATGTTCATCTTGCCGCTGCTCTCCGGGATCTCCGTGGCGACGGCGGAGGCGAGCGACTGAAGTCCCGCACAGGCGGCGGCGATCCGGTCGGCGGCGTCGGGGTCACCGCCGTAGCGTGCGATGCGCAGGCCGTCCGACGAGAGCACGACCACCTGCTTCACATTGGGCACGCACTCGGCGAGCTCCTTGAGCATCCAGTCGAAATTGGCCCGTTGCTGGATCACTTACGGTCTCCCTCGTCGACCTGCTGGTTGTACGCGTCGTCATGCGGCTTGGCCGAACCCCCGGGGTCCGCCGCGGTCTCCCCCACCGCGTCGACCGGATCGGCCTGGCCCCCCTCGGGCTTCAGTCCGTTCATGAACGCCTCGACCCACAGGCCGGGTTCGGGTTGTTCGGCCCCGTCGTGCCGGTCCGGCTCCGCGGGCGGCGCGGAGGACGGTGCCGGCGTCCCGTACGCCGCCGGGGCGGGTTCCGCCTCGGGGGGCGGCGTCGAGAGGTCGGGGTTGCGCGGCGTCACGATGATCTGGTCCTCGATGACCTTCGTGTCGTACTTCCTGCGCCGCTGCGGCAGGCCGTTGGGCCGCCATTCCGTGACCACGGGAACGTCGTCCTCCATCGCTGCGACGAGCGGGGCGGAGGGGCGCGGACCGGTGGCGGGTCGCGGGCCCGTGGTGGGGCGGCGCGTCTTCTTCAGCCGCGGCTCCTCCTTGACCGGTACGCCCTTGTGGTCGACGCGCGGCACCGCGGAGGCGCCGATGCCGTGGGCGAGGCCGGGGGCGGGGTGGGTGCTCATCATGGCGCGCGGCACGACGAGCACCGCGCGCACGCCGCCGTACGCGGACTGGCGCAGCGAGATCTGCATGTCGTACATGGCGCACAGCCGGCCCACGATCGCGAGACCGAGCCGCGGGTTCTCGCCGAGGTCGTTGAGGTCGTAGCCGGCCTTGGCCTTCTCCAGCATCCCCTCGGTCTTGCGGCGCTGCTCCTCGCTGAGGCTGACGCCGCCGTCCTCGATCTCGATGGCGACGCCGGTCTGCACCTCGACGGCGGTGACGTGCACGCGGGTCGTCGGCGGCGAGTAGCGGGTCGCGTTGTCGAGGAGTTCGGCGCAGGCGTGGATGACGGGCTCGACGGAGACGCCCCTGATGGCCACGTCGCAGATGGCGTGCAGGTCGATGCGCGGGTACTCGAGGATGCGCGACATGGCGCCGCGCAGCACGCTGTAGAGCTTGACGGGCTTGGGCCACTGGCGCCCGGGGCGGGCGCCGCCGAGGACGGTGACGGAGTCGGCGAGGCGGCCGATCAGGGCCGTGCCGTGGTCGACGCGGAGCAGGTCGTCGAAGACCTCGGGGTTGCGGCCGTGGTCCTCCTCCATCTCGCGGAGTTCCTCTGCCTGCTTGTGCACGATGGCCTGCACGCGGCGGGCGACGGAGACGAAGGCGCGCTGCGCGGCGTCCCGCATCGTGATTTCGTTGTCGATCTCCTTGAGGGCCGCGCTCATCAACTCGCGCTCGCCGGGCGTGACATCACGGAACGCGGGCTCGGAGTCGCAGGTGTTGCGGACGGCGTCGTAGGGCCTGTCGCCGGTGTGCATCCGGTACAGCGCGTACGGGAAGACCTCCTTGGCCACCCGCATCGTGCGGTGCTCCTGGGCGGCGATGTGGGCTTCCAACTCGGCTACGTGCTGGGTGTACTGCGCCCGCTGCGCCCTGTTGACGCGGCCGCGGCGGACCGCTTCGGCGGAGACGGCCAGTACGAGGAGCGTACCGAACGCGCCGCACAGGCTGACGCCGAGCCGGGCGGGCTCCGTGACCAGGGCGGCGGCCGCTCCGGTGGCGGCCGCCATGACCATGGCGGGCAGCAACAGCACGCGCAGATAGGGGACTTCTCGGCCACCGGGAGGCGATTGAACACTCACCATGTATGCCCTCTGAACGGTCGGGTCTGGGAACGCCGGAGATGCAGGACGGCTCGTCACGCTTGAGCGCGCCGCATCACGGACTTTCGGCGCAGAAAAGAACAAGCGGCCGAATCCATCTCAACTCGGTGCGCTGCGAGCGAGCTTAGTCCGACCGGATCATCGCCGGGTCATATTCAGCAAGGCCCTGAAATCGCCCCCACGACAGGAATACACTCGCTCCATTTACACGCTCGGTCGCGATTCGCACACATGGAGCAATGGCGTCCGCGCGCACGAACGGGCCCGAACACGGCGGCGGGCCCACCTGGATTCCAGGTGGGCCCGCCGACCGCTTCGAGGGAACTTCCGGGGTCCTACCCCACCGAGGAGTAGGCGACGACTCCCCTGCGCACGGCGTCCACGGCCTTGCGCGCGTTGCGCCCGACCGTGGAGCCCTCCGTGGGAGCGGCCGCCGCGATCTGTCCCAGCACGTCGATGACCTGCTTGCACCAGCGCACGAAGTCACCGGCCGGCATCTCCGCCTCGCGCAGCACCTCGTCGAGCCCCTTGCCGGAGGCCCACTGGTACGCGACCCAGGCGAAGCCGAGGTCGGGCTCGCGCTGGCCGACGCCCTCCGCCTGGTTGATCCGGAACTCCTCCTCCAGGGCGTCGAGCCGCCCCCAGATCCGCACCATCTCGCCGAGCGCCGCCTTCGCCCTGCCCGCGGGCAGCTTGGGCGCCATCGCGTCGTCCGAGACCCGCGCCTCGAACACCAACGCCGAGACGCACGCCGCGAGTTCGGCCGGGCTCAGGTCCTCCCAGACACCGTCCCGCAGGCACTCGCTGGCAAGCAGATCCAACTCTCCGTAGAGCCGCGCGAGCCGCTTGCCGTGCTCGGTCACCTCGTCACCGCGCAGATAGTCCATCTCCGTGAGGAGCTTGACGATCCGGTCGAAGGTGCGCGCGATCGTATTGGTGCGCCCCTCGATCCGCCGCTCCAGCTGACCGGTGTCCCGCTTGAGCCGGTGGTAGCGCTCGGCCCAGCGCGCGTGGTCCTCGCGGTCGGAGCAGCCGTGGCAGGGATGCGCCCGCAGCTCGGCCCGCAGCCGCGTGATCTCCCGGTCGTCGGCCGCCGGCGAGCGGCCCTTCTTCTTGTGCCGGTCCGGCACGATGTGGCCGGCCTTGGAGCGCAGCGCGGAGGCGAGGTCGCGCCGGGACTGCGGCGAGCGCGGGTTGAACGACTTCGGGATCCGCATCCGCTCCAGCGCCTCCACCGGCACCGGGAAGTCGATCGACGCGAGCCGCTTGACCTGGCGCTCGGCGGTAAGCACCAGCGGCCGCGGACCGTCGTGGTGCTCGAATCCGCGGTGCCCGTTGGACCGCCCCGCCGGAATACCGGGGTCGAGGACGAGCGCGAGGCCCGCGAACTTGCCCGTGGGGACGTGGATGACGTCACCGGGCTTGAGCTTCTCCAGCGCGGCGGCCGCCTGCGCGCGCCGCTGCGCGGCGCCCTGCTTGGCCAACTCGGTCTCGCGGTCCTTGAGTTCGCGGCGCAGCCGCGCGTACTCGTCGAAGTCGCCGAGGTGGCAGGTCATGGACTCCTTGTAGCCCTCGAGCCCCTCCTCGTTCTTCTGGACCTGCCGCGAGATGCCGACGACCGAGCGGTCCGCCTGGAACTGGGCGAACGAGGTCTCCAGCAGCTCCCTGGAGCGGTGCCGGCCGAACTGCTCGACCAGGTTCACCGCCATGTTGTACGACGGCCTGAAGCTGGACTTGAGCGGGTACGTGCGCGTGCCCGCGAGTCCGGCCAGGTACTCGGGGCTGAAGCCGCGCTGCCACAGCACCACGGCGTGTCCCTCGACATCGATGCCGCGTCGCCCGGCGCGGCCCGTGAGCTGGGTGTACTCGCCGGGCGTGATGTCGGCGTGCTGCTCGCCGTTCCACTTGACGAGCTTCTCCAGCACCACGGATCGCGCGGGCATGTTGATGCCGAGCGCCAGCGTCTCCGTCGCGAAGACGGCCTTGACCAGGCCGCGGACGAACAGCTCCTCGACGACCTCCTTGAAGGTCGGCAGCATGCCCGCGTGGTGCGCCGCGATCCCGCGCTCGAGTCCTTCGAGCCACTCGAAGTAGCCGAGGACGTGCAGGTCCTCGTCGGGAATGGCGGCGGTCCGCTCCTCGACTATGGCGCGGACCTTCGCGCGCGCCTCCTCGTCGTTGAGCCTGAGGCCCGCGTACAGGCACTGCTGGACGGCGGCCTCGCACGCGGCCCTGCTGAAGATGAACGTGATGGCGGGCAGCAGGCCCTCGGAGTCGAGCCGCTCGATGACCTCGGGGCGGCCCGGCGTCCAGATCCGCGAGCGCTGTCTGCGCTCCCGCTCCCGGTCGGCCTCGCGCATGTGTCGCCCGCGTCTGCGGTCCTGGTACGAGGGGCGGCTGGCCTCCATGCGCGCCATCCGCGTCAGGTCGGGGTTGACCGCCTTCTTGCTCCCCTCGCCCTCCTCGAAGAGGTCGTACATCCGGCGCCCGGCGAGCACGTGCTGGAACAGCGGCACGGGCCGGTGCTCGGAGACGATCACCTCGGTGTCGCCGCGCACGGTGTCGAGCCAGTCGCCGAACTCCTCCGCGTTCGACACCGTCGCCGACAGGGAGACGAGCGTCACGGACTCCTGGAGGTGGATGATCACCTCTTCCCAGACGGCGCCGCGGAAGCGGTCGGAGAGGTAGTGCACCTCGTCCATGACCACATAGCCGAGGTTCAGCAACGACTGCGAGCCCGCGTACAGCATGTTGCGCAGCACTTCGGTGGTCATGACGACCACGGGCGCGTCGCTGTTCACACTGTTGTCGCCCGTGAGCAGGCCGACGTGCTCCGCGCCGTAGCGCTTCGCGAGGTCCTGGTACTTCTGGTTGGACAACGCCTTGATGGGCGTCGTGTAGAAACACTTCTTGCCCTGCTGCAGGGCAAGGTGCACGGCGAACTCGCCGACGATCGTCTTGCCGGAGCCGGTGGGCGCCGCGACCAGGACGCCCTTGCCCGCCTCCAGCGCCTGGCACGCCTCGATCTGGAAGGGGTCGAGGCCGAAGTCGTACATCTCGCGGAAGGACGCGAGCGCGGTGGCCTGCTCGGCGGCCCGCTTACGGGCTGCCGCATACCGCTCGGCCGGTGAGAGGTCCTCTGTCATCGTGCTTTCCAGCCTACCGACGACCACTGACAACGGACGATCATTATCCGGTAAGGCCCCGCCGCCTCAGCCGATGAGGATCCGCACCGCCCCCGGCACGCACTCGGCCACCAGCGGCAACGCGCCGACGGGCTCGCCGTCCGCGTATCCGGTGATGCCCTCGGCGGCCAGCTCGACGCGCGCGGCCCGGTAGACGCTCACCACCGGGTGGTCGAGGTGGGTCCCCTTGTAGACGCGCGGGAACACCCGCAGCAGTGTCGTGCGGGAGCAGTCCCCGACGACGGTCACGTCGAACAGTCCGTCGCTCATGTCGGCGTCCGCACAGATCCGCATGCCGCCGCCGTACGAGGTCCCGTTGCCGACGGCGATCAGGGTCGCGGGGACCTCGCGCACGGAGCCGTCGTCGAGGGTGAGGCGGAACGGTACCGCCTTAAAGGTGGCCAGTTCGAGGGCGATCGCCAGGTCGTACTTGAAGCGGCCGAGCGGGAGCCGCATCCGGTTGCCGCGATCGTTGACGCGGGAGTCGAAGCCGGAGGCGAGCACGGTGCCGAACCAGTGGTCGCCGATCCGGCCGAGGTCGATCTCGCGGGTCCGCGAACCCTTCAGCGCGTCGGCGACGAGCCTCCCGGCGGTGGCCGGGTCGCGTATCGGAAGGCCGAGGGCACGGGCGAAGTCGTTCCCGGTGCCGACGGCGACGATCCCGAGCGGCGTGTCGGTCCCGGCGACCGCCTGCAGCGCGAGGTTCACGAGGCCGTCCCCGCCGACGGCCACCAGCGCCCCGGTCCCCTCCGCCACCGCTTCTCGCGCGCGTACGAGGGCGTCGTCCGCGTCGGCGCCTACGACGGTCCGCACCCGGAAACCGGCGGCCCGCAAAGCGGAGGCGGCCGGCTGCGCAGCCTGTGCGCCCCGGCCGCGTCCCGCGGTGGGATTGACGAAGAGGGTGATCTCACTGCTCACGGGCGGACACTAACAAGTGCGCCACCCTGAGCTGGAGTTACCTCAGGTCACATCGTCGTAACCGTTGACCCGGTCCGTGCGCGCCACGCCGTCGCCGCGCTCGGCGGTCGCCTGCTCCGGCAGCGCCCGGCTCGCCGGGACGGACTCGACCTCGCCGATGGCCTCGGGCGTCAGGTCGAGCTCGGACGCCTCGTCGTCGTCGGGCCCCGCGGCCTCGCTCAGCCGCCTGCGCCGGTCGTTGAGCAGCGAGAAGCACACCGCTGCGAAGTAGAGGACCCAGATGGGACCTGCGAGCGCCAGCATGGTCAGCGGGTCCGTGCTCGGCGTCGCGACGGCGGCGAACACCGTGATTCCCATGATCATCGCGCGCCACCAGCCGAGCATCCTCTTGCCGGTGATCGCCCCGATCAGGTTGAGGAAGATGAGCAGCAGCGGCAGCTCGAAGGCGAGGCCGAAGACGAGCACCATGCGCAGCACGAGGTCGAGCAGGTCGTCGAGCGGCAGCAGGTTCTGCGCGTTGCCCGGAGTGAACTCGATGAGGACCTTGGCCGTCGTCGGCAGCACCGAGTAGGCGAAGTAGGCACCGGCCACGAAGAGCGGCGCGCCCGTGCCCACGAACGCGTACGCGTACTTCCGCTCGTGCCGGTGCAGTCCGGGCGCCACGAAGCCCCAGAGCTGGAACAGCCAGACCGGGGAGGCGGCGACGACACCGGCCATCAACGACACCTTCAGCGCCAGGGTGAAGGGGGTCAGCAGACCGTTGAGGGTGATCTGAGCGCAGGGCTTGTCCGACGTGGACCTGGCCAGCTCGGAGAACGACTGCTCACAGCCGACCGAGTCGAGGATCGGCCGGGTGATCAGGTTGATGATGTCGTTGTAGAAGAACGCGGCGACGATCGTGATCGCGACGATGGCCAGGAGCGCCTTCGCGAGCCGGTTGCGGAGCTCACGCAGGTGCTCCGCGAGCGGCATCCGCCCCTCGGGATCCTTCTCCTGTTTGCGGGCAGACTTGAGCAACCCACGTCCTCATCTCGTGCGGCAGGCCGCCATGGCAGGGGCGGCCTTCGATCAGCTCTTGGTCGTCTGGTTCGTCTGCTCGTTCACGGGACGCGAGCTGTCCACGTCGCCGGGGGCCGCCTGGATGGTGCGCGGGGCCTGACCGTCCTGCTGCGGCGGGTCCGCGGGAGCGGCCGACTTGTCGCCACCCTCGCTCTTCATGGCCTTGGCCTCGCTCTTGAGGATGCGGGCGGACTTGCCCAGCGAACGCGCCATGTCGGGAAGCTTCTTCGCGCCGAACAGCAGAATGACCACTACGAGGATCAGGATGATCTCGGGTGCACCGAGCCTTCCGAACATATCCGTTTACCTTCTCACTGAGGCGGCAGGGGGCGGGGCTGCCGGTACCGATCGGACCTCGGACTGTTGTCCGACCACCGTGCTGGCAGCGATCGTATCCCGTGGGGGTAAACACGAGGCAATGCCCATGCATCCTCCCAATTGCGGACCGCGCCTCACTACCGGACCGCCAAAGGGAGCGTACCCGCCGACCCCGACAACGGGACAGGCCGCGGCGGTAAAGCGCTTTCCGCGCCCCCGCCAAGGGCACCGACGGAGTCTCAGACCACGTCGCCGCCGGCCTTCGCGACCCCCACCGCGGCCTGCTCCAGATCCTCCGCCGCGCGGTTGATCCGCTGTGTGGTGTCGGCTACTTGACGCCCGAGGCGCTGCGCCTCGGTGAAGACCCGCACCGCGAGGACCGCCAGCACGGCGAGCCCCACGAAACCCACAGCAACCGCCAGCATCGCCCAGAACATGCGCCGAGCCTAGACGGTCTGGTGGAGACGGAGCGTGCGCACCCCGCCACCGGTGAGGAGTTCGATGATGCGCTCGCCCGCGGGCTTGCGCACCGAGGTCTCGCACTCGGGGCAGGTGAACGAGTAGAACGTGGTGCGGCTGCTGCCCCCGATCGCCAACCGGATCGCGGAAGCGGCCAGTTCGAAGCGGGCGCGGCAGTCCGGGCAGGCGGCCTTGAAGACGACGGGCGCCACGGTGGACGCCGTGGCGGGCATCTCGGCAATGTCAGTGAAACCGGCCACACCAGTCATGTCACACACCTCACACCTTTTGTCCGTTCTGCACCGTACGTCCTGATGTGTCGCCGTGGATCCGGGGCGTGTCCAACTCCCTCACGCCGCCCCGTCGTACGCCGCGAGCGCCTCGCGCGCCGCGTCCCGCGCGCTGGTCGCCAGCTCGGCGGGCGCCACGATGTGCCCGTCCCGGCCGAGCCGCAGCGCGAGCCTGCGCAGCGAGGACGGGTCCGGCGTGCGCAGCGTGATCCGCAGCCCGCCGTCCGCCAACTCCTCGGCGCTGTCGTGCGGGTAGTACTCGGCGACCCAGCGCCCGCCGGGACCGACCTCCACGACCACCTCGGGGTCCTCGGCCGCGGGCTGCACGAGCCCCTCGGACAGGTCCCGCAGCTCCACCTCAGGCGGCGCCGCGGCCTCGTCCAGGACCTTGATCTCGGCGACCCGGTCGAGCCGGAAGGTCCGCCGTGCCTCCGAACGACGGCACCACGCCTCTACGTAGGTGTGGCCCACGCTCACGAGCCGGATCGGGTCGATCTCCCGCTCGGTGACCTCGTCGCGCGCCGGCGAGTAGTAGCGGATCCACAGCCGGCGCCGCTCCGAGATCGCCCGGTCGACGTCCGCGAAGACACCGCCCTCGGACTCGAAGGTGACGCTCAGGCGCGCACTGGCACCCGCGACCTCCCCCGCCGCGGCCTCCAGCTTCGCGGTCGCCCGCAGCAGCGCGAGCCGGTCGCTCTCCCGCAGCCCCGGCAGCGTGGCCACCGCGCGGGCGGCCACCAGGAGCGCGGTCGCCTCGTCGGCGGCGATCCGCAGCGGCTCGGCGACGTCGTCCGGGTTGTGCCACCAGATGCGGTCGCCGTCGGTGTCGATGTCGAGCAGATCTCCGCCGCGGAAGCTCGTCCCGCACAGCGGCAGCACGTCCAGGTCGGAGATCAGCTCGTCCTCGGTGATGCCGAAGGCCCGCGCGACGTCCTCCACGCGCGCGCCGGGACGCTCACGCAGATACGTCACCAGGGACAGCATCCGCCGGGTCTGGTCGATGGCGTTGGCAGCCATGTCTGTACGTACTCCCCCTCAGCCCTTGGCCACCGCGCGCAGCCGGTCCACGACGTCGGCCCGCAGCTCGGCGGGCTCCAACACCACCACGTCCGGGCCGAACTCCACGAGCCAGGCGTCGAGCCCGTGCCCGTACGGGATCTCCACCTCGTCCCAGCCGTCGCCCAGCTCGCGCACGGAGCCCGCCTTGGCGCGCAGCGGATAGCCGGCGCCCGCCCGCAGCCTGATCAGCGCGGAGCGGTCGGCGGTCTCCCCCGCCCAGCTCGCGACGGTCTCCCGCACGGTCACCACGTCCGGCACCTGCGCCGTGAACCGGCCGGCGCGCGAGCGCACCTTGCCGGTGATCCGGGACAGCCGGAAGACCCGCTCGGCCTGCCGGTCGCGGTCCCAGCCCGCGAGGTACCAGTGGCCGCGCCAGCACTCCAGCGCCCACGGCTCGACGTGCCGCTGCTCGGGGCGGGCGGCCGTGGCCTTGCGGTAGTCGAAGACGACGGGGCGCCGGTCCCGGCAGGCCAGCATCAGCGGCTCGAAGGACGCCTCGTGCACGGGGATCCGCGGTTCGAGCGCGCCATGACTCTCGTACGGGTCCACGTCCTCGGGCATCCCGGCCGCGCGCAGCTTCTGCAGGGCGCCGCTCGCCGCTCCGGCGAGGCGGGCCTGCTGCCAGACCTTCGCGGCAAGGCCCAGGGCGGCGGCCTCCTCCGCGTCGAGCGTGACGGGCGGCAGCCGGTTGCTGTCGCGGCCGGCGAGGTAGCCGACCTCGCCGTCCAGGTTCTCCACGGTCTCGATGACCAGGCCGAGTTCGCGCAGATCGTCCTTGTCGCGCTCGAACATCCGGTTGAAGGAATCGTCGTTGGCCGCTTCGAGGTAGGCCTCGATGGAGCCGCGCAGCTCACGCTTGCTGAGCGGACGGCGGGTCCCGAGCAGACACAGCGCCAGATTCATCAGCCGCTCGGCCTTGGCAATCGCCATCGACGCCCTTTCCTCATATGACTCCCGACGGACGACCGTACCGCTCGGGCGTGTCCTGGCAAAAGCCGAAGGCCCATGCCAGACGGCATGGGCCTTCGGTTGACCGCTCGCGGTCGGAGTGTGACTGGACTCAGACGCCCATCAGGTCACACACGAAGATCAGCGTCTCGCCGGGGGCGATGCGGCCGCCACCGGCGCCACGGTCGCCGTACGCGAGGTGGGCCGGGATGGTCAGCTCACGACGGCCACCGACCTTCATGCCCTGCACGCCCTTGTCCCAGCCCGTGATGACCTGGCCGGCACCGAGCTGGAACTCCAGCGGCTTGCCCCGGTTCCAGGACGCGTCGAACTCCTCACCGCTGGAGAAGGACACGCCCACGTAGTGGACCTTCACGAAGTCGCCGGCCTTGGCCTCGGCGCCGTCGCCCTCCCAGAGGTCCTTGATCTGAAGGTCCGCCGGCGGGTCGCCGATCGGGAAGTCGACCTCGGGCTTGTCGATGTTCACGTGAAGTGCTCCTGCTTGTTGACTGCTCTGCAACCGGGACAGTCTGCCATCTTCCGGAGGTCAGTGCGCGGCAAGGATGTCGACCGTGAAGACCAGCGTCGAATTGGCCGGCAGCGTCTTGCCCTGGGCCTTCTTGCCGTACGCCTGGTCCGGCGGGATCACCAGGAGGACGCGGTCGCCGACGTGCTTGCCGACCAGACCGTTGTCCCAGCCCTTGATGACCTGGCCCGCACCGATCGGCGTCGTGAACGGCTGGCCGCTCTTCCAGGACGAGTCGAAGAGCGCGGCCTTCTTCTTGCCCTCGTTGATCTTCCAGGCGGCACCGCTGTACTGCATGGTGACCGTCTGGCCCTTCTTGACCTCGTCACCCTTGCCCTGGATCAGGACCTTGTCGACGAGGTCCTTCGGCGGGTCGCTCTTCGGGATCGAGATCGTCGCCGGCTCCTCCTTGTCGGCCTGGATCTGCGGCAGGTCCGACGGGATCGAGGCCTGCTTGCCCTCGGCCTTCTTCGGGATGACCTTGCCGACGTCCAGGGCGAAGACGAGCGTGTCCGTGCCCTTGATGCCCACCTGCTGGTTGCCCTGGCTGCCGAAGCCCGCGGCCGGCGGCGCGACGACGAGGACCCGGCTGCCCTCCTTCTGCCCGAGCACCGCCTGCGAGAACGCCGGGAGCTGGCCCTCCGCGCCCGCGGTCACCATCTGGTCACCGCCGCCCTTCGACCCGTACGTCGAACCGAGGTCCTTGGCGCCCTTCCAGACCTTGCCCGTGAAGTTCATCGACACCAGGTCGTTCTTCTTCACCGCGGGACCGTCGCCCTCGGACACCGTGTGCACGACGAACTTGTCACTCGGGTCGCCCTTGGGCAGCGAAATCTTCGCCTGCTTGCCGTACGCGCCCGAGACCGACGGCATCGGGTCGGCCTTGTCGACCGCCTTCGGCACCGCGGCCGCCTTCGGCGAGGACGAGTCGGCCTTGTCCGCCGAATCCTTCTTGCCGTCGTCGCTGCCGCAAGCCGTCGCGGTCAGCGCCAGTGCCGGAACGATCAGTAGTGCTGCAAGTCGGCGTCGCACAGTGGTCCTCAAGTCGCTCGAATAGGATCCGGCCACTCTAGGCCCTCACCCGGACAATCCAAGGTACGGCCAAGGGCCTCGTACGAATGATTCGTACGAGGCCCCTGACCGGATTGCTCAGCGTGTGCGCATACCTACCGGGCATCACATACCGGCGATCAACTTCTCCACCCGGTCGTCCACACTGCGGAACGGGTCCTTGCACAGCACCGTGCGCTGCGCCTGGTCATTCAGCTTCAGATGCACCCAGTCCACCGTGAAGTCACGGCGCTGTTCCTGGGCACGGCGGATGAAGTCGCCGCGCAACCTCGCGCGCGTGGTCTGCGGGGGCACCGACTTGCCCTCGAAGATCTTCAGATCGTTGCAGATCCGCTTGGCCTGGCCCTTCTTCTCCAGGAGGTAGTAGAGACCGCGCTGCCGATGGATGTCGTGATACGCGAGGTCTATCTGCGCGACCCTCGGGTGCGACATCGTCATGTTGTGCTTCGCGCGGTAACGCTCGATGAGCTTGTACTTCATGACCCAGTCGATCTCGTTGCCCACGAGGTCGAGGTCCTCGGTCTCGATCGCGTCGAGCGTGCGGCCCCACAGCTCGAGGACCTGCTCCACGGTGCCGGTGCGGATGCCCCGGCGCTCGCAGAAGTCCACGGCCTTCTCGTAGTACTCGCGCTGCACCTCGAGAGCGGAGGCCTCCCGGCCACTGGCCAGCCGCACCTTGCGGCGGCCCGTGATGTCGTGGCTCACCTCACGGATCGCCCGGATCGGGTTCTCCAGGGTGAGGTCCCGCATCACCGTGCCCGCCTCGATCATGCGCAGCACGAGGTCGGTGGCACCGACCTTCAACAGCATCGTCGTCTCGGACATGTTCGAGTCGCCGACGATGACGTGCAGGCGGCGGTAGCGCTCCGCGTCCGCGTGCGGCTCGTCCCTGGTGTTGATGATCGGCCGGGAACGCGTCGTCGCGGAGCTGACGCCCTCCCAGATGTGCTCGGCACGCTGGCTCACGCAGTACACGGCACCGCGCGGAGTCTGCAGCACCTTGCCCGCACCGCACAGCAACTGCCGTGTGACCAGGAAGGGGATGAGAATGTCCGCGAGCCGCGAGAACTCCCCGTGCCGCGCCACCAAGTAGTTCTCATGGCAGCCGTAGGAGTTACCCGCCGAGTCGGTGTTGTTCTTGAACAGGTATACGTCGCCCGCGATTCCCTCCTCGTGCAGGCGGCGTTCGGCGTCGACGAGCAGGCCTTCCAGAATGCGCTCGCCCGCCTTGTCGTGCGTGACCAGCTCGGTCACGTTGTCACATTCGGGAGTTGCGTATTCCGGATGCGACCCGACATCGAGGTAAAGGCGGGCGCCGTTCCGCAGAAAGACATTGCTGCTGCGGCCCCATGACACGACACGGCGGAAGAGGTACCGCGCCACCTCGTCAGGAGACAGGCGGCGCTGTCCCCTGAACGTACACGTGACGCCGTACTCGTTCTCCAGCCCGAAAATGCGGCGGTCCATGACTGAACATTACGCCCGATCCCCCGAGCTGAAACGGGGTTCGGCAGCACGGTTTGGATCATTTTCCGACGAGCGCGCGACACGCCCGGACGTGCCCGGCCTTCCGAGCACCCAACCCGTTGAAAGCAGGACGACCAGGGCGGCAGCACCGGTGACGGCCGGCACGGCGAATCCCCACCGCGTGCCGCCCCACTCGACGACCGGCCCCGCCACGGCCGTTCCCATGCTGGAGCCGACCATGAACGTCGTCACGAGCCACGAGAACGCCTCCGTGACCGTCCCCCGCGGCGCGTGCCGGTCCACGACGATGAACGCGCACGCGATGCACGGCGCGAGGAACACCCCGGCAAGCGCCGTCACCACCACCATCGGCACCGGACCCGGCATCAGGGTCAACGGCACGTAGAACAGCGCCAGCAGCGCCACCAGCCACCGAAGTCGCGCCTCCGGAGCGCCACTCCACTGCCGGGCCCCGTACACACTGCCGCCCACCAGCGCACCCAGCCCGATCGCCGCCATCAGCCAGCCGTACACGGCGTCGCCGCCCCGGCCCTCGGCGTACGACATCGCGGCCACCGTGATCGAACCGAGCGCCGTCCCGATGAACAGGAACGCGGCGAGCAGCACCAGCAGCCCCGGCGAACGCAGCGCACCCAGCCAGTGCGCCTCACGCGGCGCCGAACGCCACGCCCGCGACGGCCGCGACAGCACCACCGACAGCGCGCCCAGCACCCCGATCACGTTCAGGACCACCAGGGCGGCCTGCGGCGACCACAGCGACACGCACACCGTCACCAGCAACGGGCCGACGGTGAACATGACTTCCTGCGCGATCGCGTCCATCGCGTACGCCGTGTGCACCTGCTCCTCGCGCGGCAGCACATCCGGCCACAGCGCCCGCAGGCCGCCCTCCAGGGGTGGCGTGAACAGGCCGGCCGCCGCCATGGCCATGTACGACACCGGCAGCGAACCGGTCCCCACGAACGCGAACAGCGTCATCGCGAGGCCGGACAGGACCGCCGCGGGCAGCTGCACCCTCGGCTGCCCGCGCAGATCCACGAGTCGCCCGAGCAACGGCTGCCCCACCGCGTTCGCCACCCCGTACACCGCCGCGAGCGCACCCGCCAGGCTGTACGTGCCGCCCTCCGCGCGGATGAACAGCACGATCGCGATCGGCGCCGTGGCATTGGGCAGCCGCCCCACCAGCGTCCCGGTCAGCAGCCGCATCGCGTGCCGCGCCCTCAGGATCTCCGCATAGCCCGCGGCCATCGCCCGGCCCCCCGTCCCCGCCCGAAGTTTTACGTATAACGTCTCGGCGTTATACGTACCACGTGCCCGGCACGCAGAACCACCCGATACCGTCGATCCCCCTGGACAACACTCACGGAGGCACCAGTGACCAGCGGCCCGGACGGCACCACGACCGCCCGCCCCACCAGCAGAGACGTCGCCCGCGAGGCCGGCGTCTCCCAGGCCGCCGTCTCCCTCGTCATGGGCGGCAAATGGCGCGGCCGCGTCGCCGAGACCACCGCCGAACGCGTCCGCGCCGCCGCCGACCACCTCGGCTACCGCCCCAACCTCGCCGCCCGCAACCTCCGCACCGGCCGCACCCGCACCGCACTCCTCGTCGTCCCCGCCCTCACCAACGAGTTCTTCGCCGGCGTCTACACAGGAGCGGCCCGCGTCGCCGCCGAGCACGACTTCGGCGTCGTCCTCTACCCCTCACCCGACGGCATCGGCCCCGCCCGCGACCCCTTCCCCTCCGCACGCGCCGCCCTCGACGGCATCCTCGCCTCCTCCATGGCCGCCGACGCCCTCACCAACCTGCGCGGCGACGACACCCCGCCCATCCCCCTCGTCATGCTCGACAGCGACCCCACCGGCAGCCCCGGCGCCACCACCGTCAACCTCGACCTCGCCGACGGCATCCGGCAGATCACCGACCACCTCCTGGCATTCGGCCACCGGAACTTCCTGCACCTCGCCTCCGCCGTCGACTCCTGGACCTTCGACGTCCGCGCCCACGAACTCGCCACCCGCACCGCACAGGCACCCGACACCACCCTGCGCACCGTGCGCTCGCCCCTCACCGTCGAGGACGCCGTCACCGCCACCGAAACAGCGCTGCGCACCTCCGGCCTCACCGAACCCACCGCCGTCATCTGCGACGACGACAAACTCGCCGCCGGCGCCTACAAGGCCGCCCGCCGCCTGGGCCTGCGCATCCCCGACGACCTCTCCATCACCGGCTTCGACGACCTCTCCCTCGCCACCGCCGTCGAACCCGAACTCACCACCGTGCGCCTGCCGGCCGAAGAGGTCGGCGAACACGGCATGCGCGCCCTCCTCGCCGTCCTCGAAGGCCGCGAGGCCGAAACGACCCCGTTCCCCGTCGAACTGATCGCACGCGGCTCCACCGGACCGGCAGCGCCCCGCCCCTGACACACGTGTGCCCCGGCCGGTTCACCAACCGGCCGGGGCACACGACGCGCCTCGCGCTACTTGTCCTCCGAGGGACCCTCGTCGTCGGACACCGCCTCCGACTCTGCCTCCGTCGTCGCGGCAGCCCCCTCGGCCGTGAGCAGATTCGACAACTGCCGGCCCACGATCCGCTTGAACTTCCGCTGCTGCGGCCGCGTACGGTCCAGGACCGCCACCTCAAGGCGCTCCGCGGGAATCTCCCGCTCGCCCCCATTGGTGTCCCGCGACAGCGCCGTCACCGCCAGCTTCAACGCCTCGGACAGCGTCATGCCGTCCTGGTGCTGCTGATCCAGATAGGTGCTGATCTGCTCCGCATTGCCACCGACCGCCACCGAGCCGTGCTCGTCGACGATCGACCCGTCGTGCGGCAGCCGGTAGATCTGGTCACCCTCGGCCGACGAACCGACCTCGGCGACCACCAACTCCACCTCGTACGGCTTCTCCCCCGCGCTGGAGAAGATCGTGCCCAGCGTCTGCGCGTACACATTCGCCAGACCACGAGCCGTCACATCGTCACGGTCGTACGTGTAACCCCGCAGATCCGCGTAGCGCACGCCACCGATCCGAAGGTTCTCGTACTCGTTGTACTTACCGGCGGCCGCGAAGCCGATCCGGTCATAGATCTCGCTGAACTTGTGCAAGGCACGGGACGGGTTCTCGCCGACGAACACGATGCCGTCGGCGTACTGCAGCACAACCAGGCTGCGACCGCGAGCAATGCCCTTGCGCGCGTACTCCGCGCGGTCGGCCATCGCCTGCTGGGGTGAGACATAGAACGGCGTCGACACCGGCTATCCGTCCCTTTCTGTCAGTGGCTCGATGAGTAGGCAACCAAAGGGGAATCGGTCCGCTAGAGCAGAGCGGCCCGCGGACCGTCCGGCTCCTGAAGACGCCGCTCGAGAATCGCCCGGGCGATCTCGGACGACTCGTCGTCCGACAGCCTGCGGAACCCGTCCTCCGTGATCACAGTGACGATCGGGAAGATCCGGCGCGCCATGTCCGGACCACCCGTCGCCGAGTCGTCATCGGCCGCGTCGTACAACGCCTGCACGACCAGCGTCGTCGCCTGCTCCTCCGTCAGATCCTCGCGGTAGAGCTTCTTCATCGCCCCACGCGCGAACACCGAACCGGAACCGGTGGCGGCAAAGCCGTGCTCCTCGCTGCGGCCACCCGTGACGTCGTACGAGAAGATCCGACCCCTCTCGCGATCCACGTCGTAACCCGCGAACAGCGGCACGACGGCCAGACCCTGCATGGCCATGCCGAGGTTGGACCTGATCATCGTGGACAAGCGGTTCGCCTTGCCCTCCAGCGACAGCTGCGCACCCTCGACCTTCTCGAAGTGCTCCAGCTCCAACTGGAAGAGCTTCACCATCTCGACGGCCAGACCGGCGGTGCCGGCGATACCGACGGCCGAGTACTCGTCCGCCGGGAAGACCTTCTCGATGTCGCGCTGCGCGATCACATTCCCCATCGTGGCCCGCCGGTCACCGGCGAGCACCACGCCGCCGGGGAACGTGATGGACACGATGGTCGTGCCGTGCGGGGCCTCGATGACGCCCTGCGTCGGGGGCAACTGCCGGTTGCCCGGCAGGATTTCGGGCTGGTGCTCGGACAGGAAGTCCATGAACGACGACGATCCGGGCGTCAGGAAGGCAGCCGGTAGACGCCCGGTGCTACGAGGGTTGGCTTCCACGCGTTTCCTTCCAAGTAGGCTGCGGCCCGACGGACGGTGTCGGGATCGTCTCCCAACTTGCCGATGGCCGAATTGCAGTTGAAGCACAGTACGCCACGGACCCTACCCGTCTCGTGGCAATGATCCACATGTACTGCCGGGGCATTCAGGCAGATCACGCAGATACTCATCTGCGAGGCGATCATCTCGTCCCGCTGGGCCTCGGTGAGGTTGTAGTTGCGCTTGAGGTGATGCGCACGCCCCTTGTCGGCCTTGCACGACTTACAGAGCGTGGCGAGTCCGTCGGAGGCCGATCTGTTCTTCGTCCACTCACTGTGCGGCTTGATCTCGCCACACGTCCGGCAGTACTTGTGCCCTGGCGGCGCATCGACACGCGGTCGAATGTTGCGGCCTTTGGCCAGCTGGCGCTCCTGGTGGTACGCAGCCGCGCATTCACGGCAATACGCCTGGAGGCCGTCACGCATCGCCTTATTACTTGCGAAGGCTGCCCGCGGCTTCTCCTGGCCGCACCGCGGGCAACGCTTCACATCATCTCCGCTTGCCAACTCGAGCACCCCTTGCACCTTCGATTCGAAGGAGGAATCACTCTCCACCCTTCTGAACGAAGGAGCGCACGAAGTCCTCTGCGTTCTCCTCCAAGACGTCGTCGATTTCGTCCAAGACGGAGTCGACGTCATCGCTCAACTTCTCCTGGCGCTCCTTGAGGTCCTCGGTCGACTGCTCGTCGACCGACTGCTCCTCGACCTCCTCGGTGGAACGCGTCGCCTTCTGCTGTCCGCCGCCGGTGTCCTTGGTTGCCATGCCCAGCTCACCCCGCTCGGTTCGACGTATGTCGCTCGTCGTGGAACGTTCTTGATCAGACCCTACAAGTCGGCTCTGACATCGGCCCCGCACTTTGTGCAACGTGCGGGGCCCACCTTTGTGATTCCCCTGCCGCCGGCTTTTCAGCCGCGGATCGGTGATTGATCAGCGGTGATTCCGCCGCCGGATCATTGGCCGGACAACACCCTGACCAGGTCCTCGGCCGTGCGGCACCTGTCCAGGAGCTCCTTCACGTGGTTTCGCGTTCCGCGAAGGGGCTCCAGGGTCGGGACCCGCTGGAGCGAGTCCCTGCCGGGCAGGTCGAAGATGACCGAGTCCCAGGAGGCCGCCGCGACGTCGTCCGCGTACTGCTCGAGGCAGCGCCCGCGGAAGTAGGCGCGGGTGTCCTCCGGCGGCTTCGTACGGGCGTTCTCGACCTCGGTCTCGTCCAGGAGGCGCTTCATCTTGCCGCGCGCCTCCAGGCGGTTGTAGAGGCCCTTCTCGGCGCGTACGTCGGCGTACTGGAGGTCCAGCAGGTGCAGCTTCGCGGCGTCCCATTCGAGGTTGTCGCGGCGCCGGTAGCCCTGCATGAGCTCGAGCTTGGTGACCCAGTCGAGTTCGCCGGAGAGCCCCATGGGATCCGACTCCAGGCGGCCGAGGACGTCCTCCCAGCGGGCCAGGACATCCTTGGTCTGGTCGTCCGCGTCGGCGCCGAAGCGCTCCTCGACGTACTTCCTGGCGAGCTCGAAGTACTCCATCTGGAGCTGGACCGCGGTGAGTGTGCGGCCGCTACGGAGCGTGATCAAGTGCTGGAGCGAGGGGTCGTGGGAGACCTGGTGGAGGGTGCGGACCGGCTGGTCCACGGCCAGGTCGACCGCGATGAACCCGTCTTCGATCATGGACAGAACGAGTGATGTCGTGCCGAGCTTGAGGTAGGTCGAGATCTCCGACAGGTTCGCGTCGCCGATGATCACGTGGAGGCGGCGGTACTTCTCCGCGTCCGCGTGGGGTTCGTCGCGTGTGTTGATGATCGGCCGCTTGAGCGTCGTCTCCAGGCCCACCTCGACCTCGAAGTAGTCCGCGCGCTGGCTCAGCTGGAAGCCGTGCTCGTGGCCGTCCTGGCCGATGCCGACGCGGCCGGCACCCGTCACGACCTGGCGGGAGACGAAGAACGGCGTCAGGTGGCGCACGATGTCCGAGAAGGGGGTCTCCCGCTTCATCAGGTAGTTCTCGTGCGTGCCGTAGGAGGCGCCCTTGTTGTCGGTGTTGTTCTTGTAGAGGTGGATGGGCTGGGCGCCGGGCAGCTGTGCCGCCCGCTCCGCGGCCTCGGCCATGATGCGCTCGCCGGCCTTGTCCCAGAGCACGGCGTCGCGGGGGTTGGTGACCTCCGGGGCGCTGTATTCGGGGTGTGCGTGGTCTACGTAGAGGCGCGCTCCGTTGGTGAGGATGACGTTGGCCAGGCCGATGTCCTCGTCGGTGAGCTGGCTGGCGTCGGCGGCCTCGCGGGCGAGGTCGAAGCCTCGCGCGTCGCGCAGCGGGTTCTCTTCCTCGAAGTCCCAGCGGGCCCTGCGGGCCCGGTGCATCGCCGCGGCGTAGGCATTGACGATCTGGGACGAGGTGAGCATGGCATTGGCGTTGGGGTGGCCGGGGACGGAGATCCCGTACTCGGTCTCGATGCCCATTACTCGCCGTACGGTCATGCGACCCTCCTTGCCCGGCAGCGCCCTCGGTCGGGGGCGTCGCTCAAGTACCGCTGGTTCTCCGGTGCGTGTGCGGTGCCCGTCCCCGCACTGCGCGACTCGGCGGCATGGAAGAGCCTAGAACGCCTTTGCGCTGGTGGGGAGATCATTTGCGTCATTGGATTCGCTCCGGCTTCGAGCGGTCGCTCGGGTGGTCGGTTCCTGTCGTGGTGCCACGGAGAGTGGCCGCAAAACAGTCGGCTGCGGGCACCCGGTTCGGGCACCCGCAGCCACCCTGTTTTTTACAGGTACTGACCGGTGTTCGCCACCGTGTCGATGGAGCGTCCGGTGTCCGCGCCCTGCTTTCCGGTGACGAGGGTGCGGATGTAGACGATCCGCTCGCCCTTCTTGCCGGAGATTCGGGCCCAGTCGTCCGGGTTGGTGGTGTTGGGCAGGTCCTCGTTCTCCTTGAACTCGTCGATGCAAGCCTGGAGGAGGTGGGAGACCCTGAGCCCCTTCTGGTTCTGTTCGAGGAAGGCCTTGATGGCCATCTTCTTGGCGCGGCCGACGATGTTTTCGATCATTGCGCCGGAGTTGAAGTCCTTGAAGTAGAGGACTTCCTTGTCGCCGTTCGCGTACGTCACCTCGAGGAAGCGGTTTTCCTCGGATTCGGCGTACATCTGCTCGACGGCGGTCTGGATCATTGCGTGGACGGTTGCCGCCCGGTCGCTGCTGTGCTCGTCGAGGTCGTCGAGGTGCAGCGGGAGGCGTTCGGTGAGGTACTTGCCGAAGATGTCCTTGGCCGCTTCGGCGTCCGGGCGCTCGATCTTGATCTTTACGTCGAGTCGTCCGGGCCGCAGGATGGCCGGGTCGATCATGTCCTCGCGGTTGGAGGCGCCGATCACGACCACGTTCTGGAGGCCTTCGACGCCGTCGATCTCGGCGAGCAGCTGCGGGACGATGGTGTTCTCCACGTCCGAGCTGACGCCGGAGCCGCGGGTGCGGAACAGCGATTCCATCTCGTCGAAGAAGACGATGACGGGGGTGCCTTCGCTGGCCTTCTCGCGTGCGCGCTGGAAGACGAGGCGGATCTGCCGCTCGGTCTCACCGACGTACTTGTTGAGAAGTTCGGGACCCTTGATGTTGAGGAAGTAGCTCTTGCCCTGGGCCTGTCCGGTCACTTCCGCGACCTTCTTGGCGAGGGAGTTGGCGACTGCCTTCGCGATCAGGGTCTTACCGCATCCGGGGGGCCCGTACAGCAGGACGCCCTTGGGCGGCCGCAGTTCGTGCTCCCTGTAGAGGTCCGGGTAGAGGTAGGGGAGCTCGACGGCGTCGCGGATCAGTTCGATCTGGTTGCCCAGGCCGCCGATCTGCTCGTAGCCGATGTCCGGGACCTCTTCGAGGACGAGTTCCTCTACTTCGCTCTTCGGTACGACTTCGTAGACATAGCCGGATCGGGGTTCGAGAAGCAGGGCGTCGCCGGGGCGGATGGTGACGTCCAGCAGCGGCTCGGCGAGCCGTACCACCCGTTCCTCGTCGGTGTGCCCGACCACGAGGGCTCGATCGCCGTCCTCGAGGATTTCCTTGAGGGTGACGATGTCGCCGACGCTCTCGAACTCCATGGCCTCGACCACGTTGAGCGCTTCGTTGAGCATGAGTTCCTGGCCGCGTCGAAGCTCTTCGAGTTCGACGCTTGGGCTCACGTTCACGCGGAGTTTGCGGCCGCCGGTGAAGATGTCGGCGGTGCCGTCCTCATTCGCCGAGAGGAAGACTCCGAAGCCTGCCGGTGGTTGTGCGAGCCGGTCGACTTCTTCCTTGAGGGCCACGATTTGGTCGCGGGCCTCACGGAGTGTGTTGGCGAGCCGCTCGTTCTGTGCGGACACGCCGGCCAGGTTGGTCTGCAGCTCGACGATCCGCTCTTCGAGAATCCTCGTGTGCCGCGGAGAGTCGGCGAGCTTGCGCCGCAGGACGGCGATTTCCTGCTCGAGATAGGCAACCTGCCCGGCCGGGTCGTCGGACCCTCGTCCCGGGCGGATGCCGCGGTTGATGTCGTCGTCGTGGGCTGCCACGGTCCTCACCTCCTCCAAGGGGAGCTGGACGCTTCCAGACCCTACCTGGGCGGGTGTCGATTGAAACCCCTAGATCAAAAAGACGATGGGGTGTGTCCGATCTTCACCCTTGCGCTCTCCCTCACGCCAGGGGAATACCCACCCAACAACATCGGAAAGCGGCCGGTTGTAGGGTCGAAGTGTTCAACACCCGTCAGGCTTGGCCCGACTTGCTCCGCTGATGGAGGCTTTCGGGGGCCGCGACGCAGGAAACGGCAGGAGACATGACCGTGCGGCAAGAGGCCGGTTCCGGTACTGACAGCAGCGTTCCGCTGGAGGTGTGGATCGACCAGGATCTGTGCACCGGGGACGGGATCTGCGCGCAGTACGCTCCCGAGGTCTTCGAGCTGGACATCGACGGTCTCGCGTATGTGAAGAGCGCGGACGACGAGCTGTTGCAGGACGTGGGCGCGTCAACGCCGGTTCCGCTTCCGCTTCTCACGGATGTGGTGGCGTCGGCGAAGGAGTGTCCGGGCGACTGCATTCATGTGCGGCGTACGTCGGACCGGGTGGAGGTCTACGGTCCGGACGCGGAGTGAACGCGCGACAGCGCAATGTGTGCTAATAGGCCCCGGCCGCCGGTGTTTCGGTGGCCGGGGCCCGTTGCGTGTGTCAGGCGGCGCGGGCCTGGGAGGGGGTGGAGCGGACGAACGCCCCGTCCTTCCACTGCCACTTGGCCTTCTCGTGGACGTCCGGGCGGTAGCGCGGGACGGAGGCCGAGGAGTAGCCCTCCAGGCTGGCGAGGACAGACCCGTCCTCTATGGCGACGGCGGTCGCCGAGTAGTCGTCCTTGGGGGCGACGAGCGTGGCGACGACGCGGGCCTTGGCGCCGGCGGGCTGCGTGACGACGTAGATGCCGCTGGGCGGGGTGCCGACGCCGGCGTCGCAGCGGACGACGGCGACTGTTTCGGGGCGCCCGTCGCCGTCCAGGTCGCCGGTGGCCTTCTTGACGACGACGGCCTTGACGGGTCCGCAGTCCAGCGGGAAGTGGACGGCGGCGGGGTCGGGCGCGGCGACGGCCGCGGGTCTGTCCGCGGGGGCCTTGTGGCCGGCCTGGGCCGCGGTGGCGGCTTCCGGCTTGAGGAAGCCCGAGGCGGCGACGACGGCGGCGAGGGCGGTCGCGGTGGCCAGCCAGTGGATGGGGCGGGTGGTGGTGTGCGCCAGTTCCGGGACGGCGGGTTGCTGCACTAGGAGCGTCTCCTGTGAGGGCTGTGCCGGTGGGGGTGGGGTGGCCAGCATCGTGCCATACGTCACAGTGCGCGGGAACGGCGGGGTCGGGTCTTTCTCGGCTGGTACGCGGCCGGGGTCCGAGTCTTGGTGCTGCCGCTTCGCCAACGAACGGGCGCCGCCGTCGAGTTCCCACGGGGGTGGGGAAATCGACGGCGGCGCTGGCGCGTTGTGCGGTGGTGCGTTCTCGGGTGGCTCAGCGGCCGCGGTTGCCGCCGGCGGCGTTGGGACCGTCGTAGTCCTCGCCGTAGGCGCCCTTGGCGGGGCGGCGGCGGCGCATGGGCGGCTCGACGCCGTCCGCGAGGCGGCGGGCGGTGAGGAGGAAGCCGGTGTGGCCGATCATCCGGTGGTCGGGGCGGACGGCGAGGCCTTCCACGTGCCAGTTGCGGACCATCGTCTCCCAGGAGGTCGGCTCGTTGAAGCAGCCGATCTCGCGGATGGACTCGACGGTGCGGGCGAGCTGCGTGGTGGTGGCCACGTAGCAGCACAGGATGCCGCCGGGGACGAGCGCCTTCTTGACGACCTCGAGGCACTCCCAGGGGGCGAGCATGTCGAGGATGACGCGGTCGACGTCGCCGTCGGACAGATTGTCCTGGAGGTCGCCGACGGTGAGCTGCCAGGCGGGGTGGGGTCCGCCGAAGTAGCGCTCGACGTTGCCCTTGGCGATCTCGGCGAAGTCCTCGCGGCGCTCGTAGGAGTGCAGCATGCCTTGGTCGCCGATGGCGCGCAGCAGGAAGCTGCTGAGCGAGCCGGAGCCCACGCCCGCTTCCACGACGCGGGCGCCGGGGAAGATGTCGGCGAAGGCGAGGATCTGCCCCGCGTCCTTGGGGTAGACCACGGCGGCGCCGCGGGGCATGGACAGGACGTAGTCGGGGAGCAGGGGGCGCAGCGCGAGGTAGGCGACGTTTCCGGTGGTGCGGACAACGCTGCCCTCGGGTGCGCCGATCAGCTCGTCGTGCGGGAAGGAACCCTTGTGGGTGTGGAAGTTCTTTCCCTCTTCGAGCGTGAACGTGTAGTGGCGGCCCTTGGGGTCGGTCAGCTGTACCTGGTCCCCGACCGTGAAGGGCCCGCGCCTGCGGGCGGCACCGGTCGGTTCGGACATGTGAACAGACTACCGGGCTCGGCGGGGGCCGCCGACCACGGGCGTCAGGAGGGGCGGGCCATGGCCTTGACGAAGGCGCGTTCGACGTCGGCGGCGGAGAGGACTCCGTAGATGGCGCCGTTCTCCTCGACGACGAGGTATTCGGTGGCGGGGGTCGCGCGGAGGGTGTCGAGGAGTTCTTCGCCGACGAGTTCGGCGGAGACGCGCATGCCGTCGGTGAGGTCCTGGGCGAGGCCGCTGACGGGGACCCAGGGGCGGCGGTGTTCGGGGACGCCGACGATGGCGGCCTCGCGGACGAGGGAGTGGGGGTCGCCGTCGGCGTCGACGACGACGAGGGCGCGGGCTCCCGCCTCGTTGGCGCGGCGCAGGGCTTCGGAGAGCGGGGTTTCGCCCTCGACGGGGACGGCGCGGCGGGTGAGGGTGCGGGCGCGCAGGTCCGGGAGGTGCTCGCGCAGGCGGGCCATGCGCAGGCTGTTGCCCGCGCCGGTCCAGATGATGGCGGCGAGGATCGCGGCGAGCAGCGCGTCCATGAGGGTGTCCATGCCGCCCGCTTCTTCGGCGCCTTCGCCGAGGGCGCCGGACTGGGTGAGCAGCGGCAGGCCGATGAGGACGGTGATGGCGAGGGCGCGGCCGACCCAGGCGGCGGCGATGGTGCCGCTCATGGGCTTGCCGGTGATCTTCCAGACGACGGCGCGGAGCATGCGGCCGCCGTCGAGCGGGAGTCCCGGCAGGAGGTTGAACGCGGCGACGATCAGGTTGGAGATCATCAGGCCCGCGAGGAGTACGCCGGGGACGGTGCCGGGTTCGACGGCCCGCATGGCCGCGTAGAAGACGCCGGAGAGGACGAGGGAGAGCAGGGGGCCCACGAAGGCGAGCATGAATTCGCGGCCGGGGGTCTCGGACTCCTTCTCGATCTCGGAGACGCCGCCGAAGAACTGCAGCTGGATGCGGCGCACGGGGAGCTTGTAGCGCAGCGCGACGACGGTGTGGGCGAGTTCGTGGACGAGTACGGAGGCGTAGAACGCGACGGCGAAGAAGAGGGAGACGAGGTAGCGGGCGGCGCCGAGTTCGGGCAGGACGCGGTCGAGCTGGCCGCCGAACACCCAGGTGATCAGGGCGGCCACGAGGAACCAGCTGGGGGCGACGTACACGGGGACGCCGAAGGGGCGTCCCATGAGGAGTCCGCCGCGGGGTTCGGGGCGCTTGGTGGGGCCCTTGATGGCGCCCTTGCGGTTGCCGGAGGTGGCGGCGGCGCGCTCGGGGTGGCGGTCGTAGGGGTGCGCGGGGGGTGCCGGGCTGTCCGGTTCCGCGTCGGCGGGCTTGTCCGCCGCGGCGGGTTCCGGCTCCTCGGTGGCCGCGCTCTCCGGCTCCGTGCGGGCGGCTTCCGTGCCTGCGGCTTCCTCGCGGTCGGCTTCCTCGCGGTCGGCTTCCTTGCGGTCGCCGCCTGCCGTGCCGGTCGTCGGCCCGGCGTGCTCCCGCGGCGTGTCCGGCTCGCCCGTCCGCCGGGCCGCACTGCTCTCGCGGGCTTCGGTCGCGTCAGGCTCGGCCGCGGCCGGCGGCCGGTTCGGCGTCGCCTCGCCGGTGCCGGACTGCGGCTGCCCGCTCTCGTCCACGGTGATCCCTCGGTCCCCTCGTTCGAAGCGTTTCCCGCCGCCCGGCGGGACGTTCTGGCGTCGATGGTATGCGGACAGTGTCGACGGTCCCCCGTCGACTCCCCCGCGCCACGCTACGCAAGACGCGGCTTGCCGTGCAGGTGCCTGACTGTCAGTGCGGGCCCGTATCGTCGTGACGCATGGAGACCAGCACCGATCAGGCCCCCGCACAGCCCGCGGCCGCCCCGCCGAGGTCGCTCTCGCCGTCGCGCGCGAGCGATTTCATGCAGTGCCCGCTGCTGTACCGGTTCCGGGTGATCGACAAGCTGCCGGAGAAGCCGAGCGAGGCGGCGACGCGGGGCACGCTGGTCCACGCGGTGCTGGAGCGGCTCTTCGACGCGCCCGCGAGCGAGCGGACGGCGCCGCGCGCGGCGTCGCTGATTCCGGGCCAGTGGGAGCGGCTGCGGGAGTCGCGGCCGGAGCTGTCCGAGCTGTTCGCGGATGCGGACGAGGAGGCGGCGGGCGAGCGGATGGCGCGCTGGCTCGGCGACGTGGAGCGGTTGGTGGAGCGGTGGTTCACGCTGGAGGACCCCACGCGCCTGGAGCCCGTGGAGCGGGAGTTCTTCGTGCAGGCCGAGCTGGACTCCGGCCTGAAGCTGCGCGGGATCATCGACCGGGTGGACGTGGCGCCGTCGGGCGAGGTCCGCATCGTCGACTACAAGACGGGCAAGGCGCCGCGCCCCGAGTACGCGGAGGGCGCGCTGTTCCAGATGAAGTTCTACGCGCTGGTGGTGTGGCGCCTGAAGGGGGTCGTGCCGCGCCGTCTCCAGCTGGTGTATCTGGGCAGTGGGGACGTGCTGACGTACGACCCGGTGCCCGAGGACCTGGAGCGGGTGGAGCGCAAGCTGCTCGCGCTGTGGGAGGCGATCCAGCAGGCGACGGAGACGGGTGACTGGCGGCCGCGGCCGACGAAGCTGTGCGGTTGGTGCGACCACAAGGCGGTGTGCCCGGAGTTCGGTGGCACTCCCCCGCCGTATCCGCTCCAGGTGGGCGCGGCGGTACCGGCCGGGGCGGAGGACGCCGCGCAGGCATAGCAGGGCAGAATGGGCCGCCCGGTCTATCGAAGGATCAAAGGAGAGTTTCGTGGCCATCCGCGTCCTACTGGTCGACGACCAGCCGCTGCTGCGTACGGGCTTCCGCATGATCCTGGAGGCCGAGCAGGACATCGCGGTGGTCGGTGAGGCCGGGGACGGTCTGCAGGCCCTCGACCAGGTGCGTGCCCTGCAGCCCGATGTGGTGCTGATGGACATCCGGATGCCGCGGATGGACGGCGTGGAGGCGACGCGGCAGATCTCGGGCCCCGGCAAGGACGGTCCGGCGAAGGTCCTGGTGCTGACCACGTTCGATCTCGACGAGTACGTGGTGGAGGCGTTGAAGGCGGGGGCCAGCGGTTTCCTGCTGAAGGACGCGCCGGCGGGCGAGCTGGTGCAGGCGATCCGGGTGGTGGCGGCCGGCGAGGCGATGCTGGCGCCGAGCATCACCCGCAGACTCCTCGACAAGTACGCGGACCATCTCCCGTCGGGCGACGAGCCGGTTCCTGACACGCTGCACACGCTGACGGAGCGGGAGGTGGAGGTGTTGAAGCTGGTCGCGCGCGGCCTGTCCAACGCCGAGATCGCCGCCGACCTGTTCGTGAGCGAGACGACGGTGAAGACGCATGTCGGCCATGTGCTGACGAAGTTGGGCCTGCGCGACCGGGTGCAGGCGGCGGTGTACGCGTACGAGAGCGGGCTCGTCCGCCCCGGCGCGCAGTAGGCCGGTCGGCCCCGGCGCGCCGTGGCGGCCGGGGCGTTCCCGCGGTCAGCCCTTGCTGATCTCCCAGAACCGGAAGACGGTCGACGCGTCGAGGCAGTTCTCCAGGCCGTAGACGTCGGACTTGGCGACGGCGTACTGCTTGGCCTGCCAGACGGGCAGGATGGGCAGCTGGTCGGCGACGATGTTCTGCAGCTGCTCGTAGCGCGGGGCCGTCGCGGAGCGGTCGCTCTGGGCGCCGGTCTCCGGGATGATCCGGTCGGTGATGGTGCGGTTGTCGTAGCGGTTGTCGAGGACGTTGCCCTTGCCGAAGAACGGCTGGGTGAAGTTGTCCGGGTCCGGGTAGTCGGGCACCCAGCCCTTGACGTAGACGCCGTACTTGCCCGACGAGATGTCGCGCTCGTACTGGCCGAATTCGACGGACTTCACGTCGGCGTCGAAGAGTCCGCTCGCGTTGAGCTGCTTGGCGATGGTCTTCAGTTCGGCGTCGGTGGCGGGGCCGTAGCGGGCGGGCGTGGACCAGAGGGTGAGCTTGACGGGCGTGGTGATGCCGTCGGCGCGCAGCGCGGCCGCCGCCCTGCTCTTGGAGGGGCGCGCCCCGTACTTGTCGAAGAACGCCGTGTTGTGGCCGGTGATGCCCGCCGGGATGATCGAGTACAGCGACGTGGCGGTCTGGTCGTAGACGTCGTCGATGAGGGCGTCGCGGTCGATGAGGTAGGCCATGGCCCTGCGGACGCCGATCTTGCCGGCGACGGGGTCGTCCATGTTGAAGACGAGGTGCTGGACCTCGGCGCTGGTGCCCTCGACGACGTCCAGGTTCTTGCTGCCGGACTGCTGGATATCGGCGACGTCCTTGGCGGCGAGGCCGCGGTAGGCGAGGTCGATCTTCCCGGCGGTCAGGGACTTCTTCAGTCCTGCCTGGTCGCCGTGGAAGAACTTCATGGAGACGCCGCGGTTCTTGACCTTGGCGGTGCCCCGGTACTTGGAGTTGACCGAGAAGTCCGCCTGCTTCTTGCCGAAGGAGTCGAGCTTGTAGGGGCCCGAGCCGACGGCCTTGCCGTCGGTGCGCAGCTTGTCGGCGGGGTACTCGGTGTGGTCGACGATCGATCCGGCGCCCGAGGCGATCTTGCTGGGGAAGGTCGCGTCGGCGGACTTGAGCTTGAAGACGACGGTCTTGGCGTTCGGCGTCTCGACCTTGTCCAGCATCGGGAACATGATCGCGGGCCCGGCCTCGTCGTTGATCCGCATCATGCGGTCGAAGGAGAACTTGACGTCCTTCGAGGTGAGCGCGTTGCCGTTGCTGAACGTGAGGCCGGAGCGGAGCGTGCAGCTGTAGACCTTGGTGGCGGTGTCGCTGAAGTGGCACTCCTTGGCCGCTTCGGGCTGCGGTTCGGTGCCGCCGTTGGGGAAGCTGAGCAGCGACTGGAAGACGTTGTTGAACAACAGCCAGGAGCCCGGGTCGTAGCCGGACGCCGGGTCGGTGGCCTGGATGTCGTCGGACATGCCCATGACCACGGCGTCGCCGCTCGCGGCGGAGTCGCCATCGTCGGAGCCACAGCCGGTCAGGAGTGCCGCGGCGAGTCCCGCGCCGATGGGCATGACCAGCCACTGGTTGCGCATTCTCACGTACGTGCCTTGTCGTCGGTCGAGCGGACGGGGCTGGGGCCGGTCCGCGAGTGGACCGGCCCCCGAGTGGACTCAGCCGCTGACGCCGCGGCCCAGCTCCCACAGCTGGAGGACCGAGGAGGCGGACAGCGCCCACTCCACCCCGGTGATGTCGTCGTGGGCGGCGACGTACTGCTTGCCCTGCCACAGCGGCAGGACGGGCACGTCGTCGGCGACGATGTTCTGGATCTGCTGGATGCTCTTGGAGGCGGTGAGCCGGTCGGCCTCACGGCGCTCGGCCGGGATCAGGTCGCCGCGGATGCTGCCGTTGGCGTACGGGGACCCCAGGAAGTTGTCCTTGTCGAGGAACGGCGCGAGGAAGTTGTCGGCGTCCGGGAAGTCGGGGAACCAACCCATGCCGTAGACGTCGTACTTCCCCTTGAGCTGGGCGTCGCGGTAGGTGTCCCAGACGTCGCCCTTGATGTCGACGTCGAACAGGCCGCTGGAGTTCAGCTGCTTCTTGAGGAGCTCGAACTCCGTCTTCGTGCCCGGCCCGTAGTGGTCGCTCGTGTAGTGCAGGGTGAGCTTGACCGGCGTGCTGATGCCCGCCCGCTGCAGAATCGATGCGGCCTTGGGCTTGCTGGGGTTCTCGTACTTGTTGAAGAACGAGTTCTGGTGGCCGGTGATGCCGCTGGGCACGAGCGAGTACAGCGGCTCGGCGCCGGTGCCGTACACCTTGGAGGCGATCTCGCCGCGGTCGACGAGCTGCGCCATGGCCTGCCGGACGGCCTTGTCCCGGACGCCGGTCGCCTTGGTGTCGAAGCCGAGGTAGCGGATCTCCATGCCGGGCATCTCGACCAGGTTGATGTTCTTCGGCGCGCTGTCCGAGTACTTCTTGATCTGCTCCGGCGACATGGTGCGCGTCATCATGTCGATCTTGCCCTTCTCCAGCGCCGTGCCCATGGCGTCGGAGTCGGCGAAGGAGTCCAGCTCGACCTTGTCGTTCTTCGGCTTCAGCTGCCCCTTGTAGTGGGGGTTCTTGGTGAAGACGGTCTTGACGACGGCGTCGTCCTTGACCTGCGCCTTCAGGGTGTACGGGCCGGAGCCGTTCACCTCGAAGCCGGTGCGCAGCTTGTTCTTCGGGTACTTGTCGGGGTCGACGATGCCGGCGGAGGGCGTGGCCAGCTTGTACGGGAACGTGGCGTCCGGGGACTTGAGGTGGAAGATCACATCACGGTCGCCCTGCGTCTCGATCGTGTCGATCGAGGAGAGCAGTCCGTAGGAGCCGCTGTCGCTCTTGATGTTCCGGACGCGGTCGATGGAGTACTTCACATCGGCCGCGGTGATCGCCTTGCCGTCGGCGAACTTGAGGCCCTTGCGCAGCTTGCACGCGTAGCGTTCGCTGCCGCTGTCGGAGAATATGCAGCTCTGGGCGGCCTCGGGCACGGGCTCGCCGCTGCCGCTGCGCGGCATCGCCATGAGCGTCTGCACGGTCTGGCGCAGCACGTTCCAGGAGCCGGTGTCGTAGGCGTACGCCGGGTCGAAGGGCGCGGGCACCTTGCCCGATGCGATGAACCGGTCCGTGGTGCCGACCTTGATCGCGTCGCTGCCGGAGCCTCCGCTGTCGGACCCGCCACACGCGGCGAGTACGGGGGCCAGCAGACCGATCACGGCCGGCAGCACCAAAGTCTTGCGGTTCATGCTCGAAAATCTCCAGAGCTGTTGAACCCGCCGACTCGCGTAAGGGGTGGGACGCGTGGCGACGGGAGGGTACGGCGATGTTCTCGCGACGACATTAATGCGCCCGCCGACACGGTTCGCGGGCGCGGGCGCGAGCGGCCCATCACGCTGTGGAATCAGGCGTGGACGCACCGAAAACACCTCAGGAGGAAGGTTCGTCGCAGGGGGTGGCCAATCGGGACACAAGGTCACTCCTCGCCCCACGGAGAGCGGTGACGCAGCATGGCCCCGATGGCCTGTCGACCCCCGGACAAGTGGGAAAGCTCACACCCTCAACGCAGGTGTCGTACGCACCGATTCAGCCATTCGGCGGCTTCAGGACGTCATGAGCCGCTGCAGGAAGGGCACGTCGACGTGTTCCAGGGAGCGGACGACGGTGCGCCGGGGCGCGGGCTCGATCGGGGCGACGGACGGCACGGCGACGACCTGGCAGCCCGCCGCCTCGGCCGCGGTGACGCCGGTGGCGGTGTCCTCGATGACGGCGCAGCGCTTCGGCTCGGCGCCGAGCCCGGAGGCGGCGAGGAGGTACGGGTCGGGGTGCGGCTTGGTGCGTGACACCTCGTCACCGGCGACGGTGAGGCGGAAGTTGGCCGGTCCGAGCGAGTCCAGCACGCGGTCGATGATGCGCCGGTGGGAGGCGGAGACGAGGGCCGCGGGCACGTCGTGCGCGGCGAGTTCGGCGAGGAGTCTGGCGGCCCCCGGCATCAGCGGCAGGGACTGGCTGATGCGGTTCTCGAAGGCGTCGTTGAGCAGCACGGTCAGCTCGGGCAGCGTGATGTCGGCGCCGGTGGCCTCGATGAGGAACCCGGCGCTGCGGGTCATGGGCCCGCCGACCACGACGTGCCGCCAGGAGTCGTCGAGGGTGTGGCCCAGCTCGGCGAAGACGGCCACTTCGGCGTCCCACCAGAACCCCTCGGTGTCGACGAGTGTTCCGTCCATGTCGAGGAGCACGGCCTGAAGCGTGGAGCCATCGGCCGTTCGGGTACCGAGTGCGGGGACCGTACTGGTCATCCGTACACCTCCATGAGGGACGAAGAGGCCGGTTGCCCTCCCTGTGAACACAAGGGCAACCGGCCTGCGCTGGACCGACCAGTGTACGACTCGCCGGAATTACCGCATTACCGAGCGTTGAAGTACTTCGCCTCGGGGTGGTGGATGACGATGGCGTCGGTGGACTGCTCGGGGTGGAGCTGGAACTCCTCGCTGAGCTGGACGCCGATCCGCTCGGGCTCCAGGAGGTCGGCGATCTTGGCGCGGTCCTCCAGGTTGGGACAGGCGCCGTAGCCGAGGGAGAAGCGTGCGCCCCGGTACTTCAGGGCGAACATGTCCTCCATCTCGGACGGGTCCTCGCCTGCGAAGCCCAGCTCGGAGCGGACCCGCGCGTGCCAGTACTCGGCGAGCGCCTCCGCCAACTGGACGGACAGGCCGTGCAGTTCGAGGTAGTCGCGGTAGGAGTCGGACGCGAACAGCTTCGCCGTCTCCTCGCCGATCTTCGAGCCGACGGTGACGACCTGGAGGCCGACGACGTCGGTCTCCCCGGACTCCTCCGGGCGGAAGTAGTCCGCCAGGCAGAGACGGCGGCCGCGGCGCTGGCGCGGGAAGGTGAACCGGGTCCGCTCGTTGCCCGCGTCGTCCAGGATGATCAGGTCCTCGCCCTTGGACACGCACGGGAAGTAGCCGTGCACGACGGCCGCTTCGAGCATGTTGTCGGTGTGCAGCTTGTCGAGCCAGCCGCGCAGCCGCGGACGGCCCTCGGTCTCCACCAGCTCCTCGTAGGAGGGCCCGTCGCCGGTGCGGGCCTGGCGCAGGCCCCACTGGCCCTTGAACAGGGCGCCCTCGTCGAGCCAGGACGCGTACTCCTTGAGCTGGATGCCCTTGACCACGCGGGTGCCCCAGAACGGCGGGGCCGGTACCGGGTTGTCGACCGCCACGTCGGAGCGCACGGGGCCCTCGTCGGCCTGCTCCTCGATGACGACGTCCCGCTTGGGGACCCGGCGCTGCTTCAGCTCGGGCAGGGTGGCGCCGGGGACGCCGCGCTTGACCGCGATGAGCGCGTCCATCAGGCGCAGGCCCTCGAACGCGTCGCGGGCGTAGCGGACCTCGCCCTCGTAGATCTCGTGCAGGTCCTGCTCGACGTAGGCGCGGGTGAGCGCGGCC
>NZ_JBUEGE010000032.1:0-47356 GCF_054963755.1 Streptomyces sp. EDA2-14 | reverse complement strand
TCCAAGTAGGCGATACACACGAAGCCCGCCGGACCTCGCGGTCCGGCGGGCTTTTTGCTGCGTCCACTGACCCGCGCCTACTGGCCGGCGCCCCGCCAGACCTTCGCGTCGAGGGTCACGTTCTTGCCCTCCGTCTTGCCCTGGAGCGTCAGAAGACCGACGTCCCCCGAGCCGCTGACCAGGCAGAGCCGCTGCCCCACGGACAGGTTGTAGACCCAGAAGAAGTCCTGCGCCCCCTCCGCCTCGCGGCACGCGTCGGGGGTGGCCGGCTGGTCCGCGGGGAGCGGCGCGAGCGTGCTCCCCGACCCCGTGCCGGGCGACAGCTTGGCGCCGTTTTCGTACACGTCGTAGGTCAGATCCTCGCTCGGCTGCCCGTCGTCCGCCCTGGCCTGCACCGGCTCGTCCGAGAGGAACAGGTCCTGGCCGTCCGTCAGCACGATGCCGTTGTACGTCGACGGGGCCGGCGGCTCCGACGTCTCCGGCTCGCTCGTACCGGGGGACGGGGGAGCCGGAGACGCGCCGTCGTCCGGCGCCCCCGACGGCGCGGGCATCGCGGCGCCCCCGGACTTCCTCGGTGACGCGGGCGCGTTCGGCGAGGCGGACTTCGAGGGCGCGGCCGACTTCGACGCGGACCCCGTCGCCTCGGGCGCACCCGTAGCCACCTGGCCTCCCGCACTGTCGTCCCGCGTCCCGCCGCCCGGCACGAAGTACAGCGCGGCCGCCGCACCGCACGCGACCAGCGCGACCCCGGCGGCCGCCAACAGCCAGGCACGGGAACGCCTGCGCCGGGGACCGGTGCTCACGGCGGCGGTCTCGGCGCTCGCGGCCTTCGCGGGGTTCACGGTCGCGGGGGAGCCCGGCGAGGCGCTGTCGGGGGCCGTCGGCGGACGGCCCTCCTGCTGCGGCTGCACGTACTGACCGGGCGCGTCCTGCGCGAACGCGGCCGGCGGCCCGAACACCCCCGCGGGGGCGGAATGCACGGGATCTGCGGGATTTACGGGATTCGCGGGCGTCGCGGACTTCGCGTCGGAACCACCGGCACCGCTCGGCGGCGTCGCCGGGCCGGTCGGCGCCGCCCCGGCCACCCGCGCGCCCTCGACACGCGCCGCGATCCCGTCGGCGAGCTCGCCCGGCAGCCACGCGTCCGTCGCGGGCCCCGGACCACCGGGCTGCGCCTCACGTATCTTCTGGACCGACTCGATGACCTCCGTCACCGTCGGCCGGTCCTCGGCCTCCTTGCTGAGACAGCCGGAGACCAACTCCCGCAGGGTGTCCGGAACCTCGGACAGGTCCGGCTCCTCGTGCACCACGCGGTACAGCACCGCGTGCGGCTCGCCCTCCCCGTACGCGGTACTGCCCGTCGCGGCGAACACCGCGGTCTGGCCGAGCGCGAACACATCGGCGGAGCCGCTCGCGGAGCCACCGAGCACCTGCTCGGGCGCCATGTACGCGACCGTGCCCACGGCGCCCCCGCTGCGCGTCACGGACGTCGCGTCCGCCGCCCGCGCCACACCGAAGTCGATGACACGGGGCCCGTCGGAGGCCAGCAGTACGTTCGACGGTTTCAGGTCGCGGTGCACGATCCCCGCGTCGTGCACCGCCTGCAGCGCCTCCGCGATCCCGGCCGTCATCCGCAGCACCGTGTCCACCGGCAGCGGCCCGTGCTCGCGCACCGCCTCCGCGAGCGAGGGCCCCGGCACGTAGGCGGTCGCGCACCACGGCACCGAACTCTCCGTGTCGCTGTCGACGACCGGCGCCGTGTAGAGCCCGTGCACCTTGCTCGCCGCGGCGACCTCCGTGCGGAACCTGCGTCTGAACTCGGGATCCTCGGCCAGCTCGGGTCTGATCACCTTGACCGCGACGGCCCGGCCGCCCGGCGTGTGCGAAAGATAGACCCGTCCCATGCCGCCGGAGCCGAGCCGCGCGACCAGGCGGTAGCCGCCCGCGGTCCGCGGATCACGGTCGTCCAGCGGATCGAATTCACCGCTGCCGGGCTCCCTGTTCGCCCACACGTCCCGCTGCACCCCCATGTCCGTCGAGAGCTCCATTGCATCACGTGACGCACGGCACCCCCTCGGCGGTGCCGGGGCAACGCAAAAGACCCCAGAAGAATCTGGGGTCTTTCTCTGTGTCCGAGGGGGGACTTGAACCCCCACGCCCGATAAAGGGCACTAGCACCTCAAGCTAGCGCGTCTGCCATTCCGCCACCCGGACAAGGTGTCTGCCGCCTGTGTGCGGGGCGTTTCCCGCGGCGACACAGAGAACATTACCAGGGATTCCGAGTGCCTCGATCAGCCCCCCCCGGCCCGGCGCCCCGGCTGTGAACGGCGCATGACGAGAGGCGACCGGCCTTTGGGCACGAGGGCCGGGGGAGAGAGGATGAGGGGTATCCACGGCAAGAGAGGAAGCAGCGTGAGCGAGCCGAGCACGGGCAGGGCGGTCTCCGGGCAGGACGAGGTCGTCGACCTCTGCCGCGAACTGATCCAGATCGACACCAGCAACTACGGCGACCACTCCGGCCCGGGCGAGCGCAAGGCCGCCGAGTGGACGGCGGAGAAGCTCGCCGAGGTCGGCCTCGAACCGAAGATCTTCGAGTCCCACCCCGGGCGCGCCTCCACGGTCGCCCGGATCGAGGGCGAGGACCCGTCGCGGCCCGCCCTCCTCATCCACGGCCACACCGACGTCGTCCCGGCGAACGCGGCGGACTGGACCCACCACCCGTTCTCCGGCGAGATCGCCGACGGCTGTGTCTGGGGCCGCGGCGCCGTCGACATGAAGGACATGGACGCGATGACCCTCGCGGTCGTCCGCGACCGGCTGCGCACCGGCCGCAAGCCCCCGCGCGACATCGTCCTCGCCTTCCTCGCCGACGAGGAGGCCGGCGGCGTCTTCGGCGCCCGCCACCTGGTGCGCAACCACCCGGACCTCTTCGAGGGCGTCACCGAGGCGATCAGCGAGGTCGGCGGCTTCTCGTTCACCGTGAACGAGCAGCGCAGGCTCTACCTCGTGCAGACCGCCGAGAAGGGCATGCACTGGATGAAGCTGTCCGTGGCCGGCACCGCCGGGCACGGCTCCATGATCCACCGGGACAACGCGATCACCGAGCTGTCCGAGGCCGTCGCCCGCCTCGGCCGCCACCAGTTCCCCGTCCGTGTCACCAAGACGACGCGCGCCTTCCTCGACGAGCTGGGCGACGCCCTCGGCACCGAGCTCGACCCGGAGAACATGGAGGAGACGATCGCCAAGCTCGGCGGCATCGCCAAGCTGATCGGCGCCACGCTCTCCAACACCGCCAACCCCACCCAGCTGGGCGCCGGCTACAAGGTCAACGTGATCCCCGGCGAGGCCACCGCCAACGTCGACGGCCGCTTCCTGCCCGGCCACGAGGACGAGTTCCTCGCCGACCTCGACCGGATCCTCGGCCCGAAGGTCCGGCGCGAGGACGTGCACGCGGACAAGGCCGTCGAGACCACGTTCGACGGGGCGCTCGTCGATGCGATGAAGACCTCCATCGAGGCCGAGGACCCGATCGGCAAGGCCATCCCGTACATGCTCTCGGGCGGCACCGACGCCAAGTCCTTCGTGGAGCTCGGCATCCGCAACTTCGGCTTCGCGCCGCTGCAGCTGCCGCCCGAGCTGGACTTCGCCGGGATGTTCCACGGCGTCGACGAGCGGGTGCCGGTCGACGGCCTCAAGTTCGGCGTGCGGGTGCTCGACCGCTTCATCGACGCGTCCTGACGTCAACCCCGCGCAAGGCCGGAAATCGTTCGCACGTGCGTAATGAGCCGGAAAGAGTGAAAGGGGTCGTACGCTCGTAGCCTCATGAGTTCTTCCTCGTTACAGGGAGTGCAGTCCGCGGCTGGGACTGCATTGCCAACAAGGAGGAATAATGATCAAGAAGATCGTCGCCGCTGCGGCTGCCACTGGTGGTCTCGTTCTCGCGGGTGCGGGCATGGCCGTCGCCGACTCCGGTGCCCAGGGTGCTGCCACGCAGTCCCCCGGCGTCGTTTCGGGCAACGTCATCCAGGCCCCGATCCACGTGCCGGTGAACGTGTGCGGCAACACGGTCTCCGTGATCGGGCTGCTGAACCCTGCCTTCGGTAACACCTGCGCCAACGACTGACGTTGTTGTGCCTCACCCTTTGAGGGTTTGAGCCCACGGCCCCGGAGCGCGTCCCATGCGCTCCGGGGTCGACGGGTTGGACATGGTTCCAGGGCAAGACTTATTTAGGCAAGGCAGGGAAACCTATGCGACAGGTCATGCGGAAGGGCCTGATCACCGTGGCGGCGGCGTCCGGCGTCCTCGCCGTCACCGGTGGCTACGCGTCGGCCGACGCGGGTGCGAACGGCAGCTCCTCGGACTCGCCGGGCGTCTTGTCCGGCAACTCCGTCGAGGCTCCCGTGGACGTCCCGGTGAACGTCTGCGGCAACACGATCAACGTCGTCGGGCTGCTCAACCCGGCGTCGGGCAACGGCTGCTCGAGCTCTTCGGACGACAAGGCGGCCGACCAGCCCTCCGGCGGCGGCTCCCACGCGGGCGGGAGCAGCAGCGACTCCCCGGGCGTCGGCTCCGGCAACCACGTGTCGGTTCCGGTGAACGTGCCGATCAACGCGTGCGGAAACTCCATCGGCGCGGGCTCGGTGGGCAACGGCACGACCGGCAACGGCTGCTCGGGCGAGGACGAGAGCGGGGGCGGCAGCACGACCACGCCTCCCGCGGACACGAACACGCCGCCCACGCGCGGCGGGCACGGGCCGTCCGACCCGATTCAGGACCGGGGCACTCCGAACGCGCCGGGGACGCAGACCGTCGCCATGCCGAAGGGCAAGTCCCAGCTCGGACAGACCGGCAGCCCGCAGGCGACCGGGACGCTCGCGGAGACCGGCAGCTCGGTGCCGATCGGTGCCGTCATCCCGCTCGCCGGGGGCGCGCTGCTCGCGGGCGCGCTGCTCTACCGGCGGGCGAACGCCGCGGCGTGACATCGGGCGGTATCAGCGGCAGCAAACGGAGCGGGCCCCGTACGGACGGGGCCCGCTCCGTTTGCTCGCCTTGCTCTCAGGTCACCATGTGGCCCGCACCTGGCGGATGATCCGTCGACGCAGGCGCACGCGGCGACTGCCGTCGCGACGCAGGCTCAAGCGGTCCAACTCCCAGTGTCCGTACTCGGCATGGTCCGTCAGCAGACGCGTCGCTTCCTTGCGGGACACCCCGCGAGGTACGTACACGTCGACAAATTCGTATTCCGGCATCGCATCTATTGTGCGGGCAGCGGCCCGGTACGGATAGCGTCTGCACTATGTCTGATGCTGCGCAGCCCACCGCTGCCGAGGTACGCGCCGCCGCCGAGGCGGTCAAGGCTGCGCTCGACGCCCACTTGGCGGCCGTCGAGCGCCGGTCGGGAGAAGACGATCCGACCGTCTACGAAGCGTTCAACGAGCTCGCCGCGGCGGCCGAGGAGTACGACGAGCTCCTCTACGACCGCTACGACGAGGTCACCCCCTTCGAGATCCCCGGCGGCGAGGACTCGCTGCCGCCGTACGCGGGGCCGGAGGAGCCGAACGCGCTGAGCGTGCTGATCCGACGCGACTACGCCGTGGTCGAGCCGCAGCGACTGCTCTCCCAGGCCGGGCGGGTCGCCGACCTGGACGCGGACGCGGAGGCCGGGAACGGGGCGGGCAGCAGTGTGCATGCCGCGCTCGGGGTCCTCTTCGGCGAGTTCGAGCCCGATGAGATCGCCTCCCGGCACAAGGAGTTCGGCCTGGAGGAGGGGGACTCCACGCTCTGGGTCACGGCGTCGGACGACCCCGCGGAGCCCGGTGAGTGGCTGGAGGCCCCCTTCGAGCAGGTCGATCCGCAGCAGGTGGTGTGCCGCTTCGATGTGAGTTCGGTCTTCGACGACGACGAGTTCGACGACAGTGGCTCCGCCGAACTGGACGGGTCGCTGGAGGAAGTCGACCGCTGAGCCTCGCCGCGGATCGCCTGGCGGCTTTCACCAGGCGATCCCCGACGGCCACCCGTCCCCCGCCCACGGGGCTCCGCCCCGGACCCCGCGCCTCAATCGCCGGCGGGGCTGGAGAGGCCGGGGCTCGGTCCTGGGCCCCGCTGCTCAAGCGTCGGCGGGGCTGGGAAGGTCGGGGCTCTGCCCCGGACCCCGCTGCTCAATCGCCGGCTGGGCTGGAGAGGCCGGGGCTCGGTCCTGGGCCCCGCTGCTCAAGCGTCGGCGGGGCTGGGAAGGTCGGGGCTCTGCCCCGGACCCCGCGCCTCAATCGCCGGCGGGGCTGGGGAGATCGGGGCTCCGTCCTGGGCCCCGCTGCTCAAGCGTCGGCGGGGCTTGAAAGGTCGGGGCCTTGTCCCGGCCCCCGCTGGTCAATCGTCGCAGGGGACGGAATGGCCGGTGGCGGGTTAGGAAGCGGGGAGTTGGGAGCGGACCAGGCCGCGCAGGCGTGTGGTGCGGGGCTTGGCGGGGACCTCTGTCACCGCTCGGGGGAGGGCCGTGTCCACGCCGTGGACCACCGAGAGGTGTCGCTCACCGCGGCCGAAGGCCGTGTAGACCCAGGGGCGGCTGAGCGCCCGCGCCGCATCGCCCGGCAGCACCACCACCGCCGCCGGCCAACGGACGCCCACTGCCTGATGCCCGGTGACAGCCCACCCGTGGCGCACGGCACCCCGGTCCACCTGCTCCTTCGGCACATGGACGGGCGCGCCGTCACACTCGAGCCGCAGCCCCTCCGCGTCGGCCCCGACCACCACACCGGGCCGGATCCGCCCGCGCCCGGTCACGTACACCACCCGGTCCCCGGGGTCGAAGCCCCCGAACCGCCCCGGCCCCGGATTGAGCCGCTCCTTCAGCGCCACGTTCAACGCCCGCGTCCCCGCCGCGCCCCCGTGCCCCGGCGTGATCACCTGCGTCTGCTCGGCCGGCACTCCGATCGCCCGCGGCACCGAGTCCGCGACGAGCTGCACGGTGCGGTGGATCGCCTCGGCCGGGTCCCGCACCGGAACGATCACGACCTCCTTGCCGGGCGCCTCCACCTGGTTCAGCTCACCGATGCCGATACCGGAGACCAGCTCGCCGATCGGCCCGAAGTCCGGCGTGCGGGAGGCGATGCGCGGGCAGATCTCCGCCGCGGCGACGTCCGCGAAGACCCGGCCGGGCCCCGCCGACCACAGCGTCCCCGGATCCCCGCTGAGCACCAGGCACGTACCGTCGGCGAGCAGCTCCACGAGCATCGCGGCCTCGCCCACGTCCAGCTGCGGCGCGTCCAGGACGACCAGGAGGTCGAGGGCGAACGCCCCGTCCCGGTCCCGCCCCGGCCCCTCCGCCTGCGCGAGCAGCCCCGCGACGGTCGCGGTGGCCGTCTCGGGCGCGTCGGGCCCGAGGAGCTCGGCGGCCCGGCGCCGGCCGTCCGCATGGTGCGCGGCGACGCACACCCGCGCCCCCAGCCTGCCCACGGCGGCCGCCGCGGCGACGGGCTCGGCGCGGGCCGCCTCACCGCCGGTGTGCAGCACGAGGCGGTGCGCGGCGATCGCGCGGATCAGCTCGGCCGTCGTGCCGCTCGCGGCGTCGGCGGCCTCCGCAAGACCGGAGTCGGCGGCACCTCCGTCCTTCGGCGCCGCGTTGATCAGCCGGGCCAGTCCGTCGGCGAGGCTCTCCTCCGCGAGCGCGTACCGCTCCAGTCCGACCAGGACCCGGACCGGCCGCTCCACTTCCTCTTCCGACTCCTCGTCGTCCGCCTCGGCGGCGGGAGCGGGCGCGGGCGCGTCGTCCAGGGGGTCGTGGAAGATCAGCGCGTCGCCCTCCGCGACGGCGCTCTGCACCGCCTCCTCCGGATCGGGCACCCCCCGCTTGCCGAGCGTCTCCGCGAGCACCGACAGGTCGAGCGCCGTGTGCCCGGCGTCCGCGGCCTGCTCGAGGAGCCATACGGTGACGGCGCGGCCCCGCCGCTCGTCGTCGGGTCCGCACTCCTCGCCGAGCAGCGCCCGCGCGAAGCCGTCGGCCTGCTCGGGCCGCACCCCGCTCACCCGCAGCAACTGCCACGGGTCCGCGCGCAGTTCGTCGCCCGCGCCCTCGCCCAGGGTGGCGGCGGCCGCCCCGGCGAGCGCCTCGGGGGCGCCGCCCTCGGCGAGCACCTCGCGCACCGCGGCGACGGCCTCGGGGGCGGGCCCCGCCGGGGCGGCGGCCTGCGGCCCGCGTACGGGTTCGGCGGAGCCGGAGGTGGCGGCGGAGGCGGAGGCGGGCGGGGCGTCCTGCCGCGCCGCGGGCCGCTCGGGCTCCGGCTGCGCGAGCACGGGGGCGGCGACCGGCTTCTCGCCGCTCTCCACGGCGCGTACGGCGGCCAGCAGATCGGCGGCGGTCCCGCTCAGCTTCGTACCGGCGTCGATCGGCCCTTCCTTGGCCGCCTTGCGCTCCGCGATCCGCGCCCGGAACTCCTTCTGGGCCGCCAGTTCGGCCTCGGCCTCGGACAGCTCGGCGCCGCCCTCGGCGCCTTCCGCCCCGGCTTCCTCCCCGCCTTCGGCCTCGGCCTCGCCGTCGGTGTCCGCGGACACCGGCTCCGACTCCGACTCCGGCGACGGCGCCGCGTCCGACTCCTCGGCCCCGGGCGTGCCCGCGTCGGGCGCCCCGGCAGGGTGCTCCGTGTCCGGCCCGGTGTCGGGGCGGTCCCCTGACTCGTTCTCCGCGGCGGCGGACTCCGTACTCACAACGTGCTCCAGTCCTGATCGGGATAGCGGTGCACGGGCGCCGACACATCGTCGAGCGCCTGGCAGATCTCGTCAGGAAGACTAAGGGCCTCCACTGACAATGCGGCCGTGAGCTGCTGCGCCGTCCGCGCGCCGACGATCGGCGCGGCCACTCCCGGCCGGTCCCTGACCCAGGCCAGCGCCACCTGCAGCGGCGTCACCGCGAGCCCGTCCGCCGCCGTCGTGACCGCGTCCACGATGTGGGTCGCCGCGTCGTCGAGATACGGCGCGACGAACGGCGCCATGTGGTCCGAGCCGCCCCGCGAGTCGGCGGGCGTGCCCGTCCGGTACTTTCCGGTCAGCACGCCCCGCCCCAGCGGCGACGAAGGCAGCAGGCCGATCCCGAGGTCGAGGGCCGCGGGCAGCACCTCGCGCTCCACGCCCCGCTGCAGCAGCGAGTACTCCATCTGTGTACTGGCGAGCCGCGTGCGCAGTCCGGGCGCGGCGAGCTGCCACGTACCGGCCTTGGCGAGCTGCCAGCCGCAGAAGTTCGAGACGCCCGCGTACCGTGCCCGGCCGCTGCTGACAGCGATGTCGAGAGCCTGCAGCGTCTCTTCCAGCGGGGTCCCCGCGTCGTACGCGTGTACCTGCCACAGGTCGACGTACTCCGTGCCGAGCCGGGCCAGCGAGGCGTCCAGGGCCGCGAGCAGATGCCCGCGCGAGCCGTCGAACCGCCGGTCGGGATCGGGCACGCTGCCCGCCTTGGTCGAGATGACCAGATCGCGCCGCGGAACCAGGCCCTCCATGAGCTTGCCGAGCAGATACTCCGACTCCCCGTCCCCGTACACGTCCGCCGTGTCGACGAGGGTGCCGCCCGCTTCCCAGAAGGCCTTCAACAGGTCGGCGGCGTCGTGCTCGTCGGTGTCCCGGCCCCACAGGAGGGTGCCGAGCCCGATCCGGGACACACGCAGGCCGGTGCGGCCGAGATGCCTCTGCTCCATGGGCGCTGAGGTTACTGGCCGAAGGTCAAGAACGGGGCCCCTGTGGATATCTGTCGCCGGGGTCGCCGGGTTAGGGTGCCGGACGAGGCACCTTACCCATGGGTAATTCACCTGATCCGGCTAGGCGTTAAGCGTTAAGGGGATGTGGTCAATGAAGCTCGGCATCAACCTCGGCTACTGGGGCGCGGGCATGGACGCGGACAACCTGGCCGTCGCGCAGGAGGCCGACAGACTGGGCTACGCCGTGTGCTGGGCCGCCGAGGCGTACGGCTCCGACGCCGCGACCGTCCTCGCGTACGTCGCGGCGCAGACGGAGCGGATCGATGTCGGTTCGGCCATCTTCCAGATCCCGGCCCGCCAGCCCACGATGACGGCGATGACGGCCGCCACCCTCGACTCGCTGTCCGGGGGCCGCTTCCGGCTCGGCCTCGGCGTCTCGGGGCCGCAGGTCTCCGAGGGCTGGTACGGGGTCAAGTTCGACAAGCCGCTGGCGCGCACGCGCGAGTACGTCGAGATCATCCGCAAGGCGATGAGCCGCGAGCGGGTCAGCCACGACGGCACGCACTGGACGCTGCCGCTGCCCGACGGTCCCGGCAAGCCGCTCAAGCTGATCGTGCACCCGGAGCGCGAGCGGATCCCGCTCTACATCGCCGCGATCGGCCCGAAGAACCTGGAGCAGACCGGTGAGATCGCCGACGGTGCCCTGCTGATCTTCCCGGCGGCGGAGCACCTGGAGGAGACCGCGCTCCAGCACATCCGCGCGGGCCGCGAGAAGGCCGGCAAGACCATGGAGGGCTTCGACGTCTGCCCGACGGTTCCGCTGGCACTCGGCGAGGACAAGGATGTGAGCGCGCTCGCCGACATGTTCCGGCCGTACACCGCCCTCTACGTGGGCGGCATGGGCAGCCGCAAGCAGAACTTCTACAACCAGCTCGCACAGCGCATGGGCTACGAGAAGGAGGCCGCCGAGATCCAGGACAAGTACCTGGCCGGCGACAAGGAGGGCGCTGCCGCGGCGATCCCGCAGCAGCTCATCGACTCCACGACACTGCTCGGCTCGGTGGACCGGATCGCGGACCGGATGCGGGCCTACGCCGAGGCCGGTGTCACCACGCTGACCATCAACCCGGCGGGACTCACGCTCGACGACCGCCTGGCCTCGCTGCGCGCGGGCACCGAGGCGCTGGAGCGGGCCGGGGTGGCGTAACGCCTTCGCGGGGGAGTCTCTGCGGCCGTGGTGGGGGCTCGGGGGGTCTTCCCCGCCACGGCCGACATCTTGTTCAACGCGCTACGAGTGGCCGGGTTACGGCTCCTCACGTGCCCCGCGTCCTCCTTTCGGACGAGTTGACCCGCATAGCTGTTGCCTCGCCTCACGTCCCGCATTTGACTCGGACTTTGCACTGCTGTGGAGTCCGGCGCGGCGATACGGAGGTAGCGGATGCTGTCGGCCAGGAGTCTTTTCCAGGAGATCATCGACAACGACGAGTCGTTCCGGCTGTTCTGTTCCATCGCGGCCAGCGGCGAGTCCCAGGGCGGCTGGGAGAACGGGCGGATCGCCGCGCTGGTCCCCGAGAGCGAGCGCGGCCTCGCCCCCAAGATCGCGCGGCACGGCGCCGACGAGGACAAGCACGGGCGGATCTTCAACGCCCTCATGAAGAAGCGCGGCCTCGACCCGGCGCCCGTCCCCGCCGAGACCGACTACACGATGCTTCTTGAGAAGCACGGCATCGGCCTCGCGCACGAGCAACTGCGGCGCGACGAGCGGCTGTCCGTCCAGGACGTCGTCACGTACCTGGCACACAGCCGCGTCACCGAGCAGCGGGCCTCCGAGCAGATGGACATGCTCCGCAAGCACTTCGCCGACCATCCCGACCTCGGCCGCGCGGTCAAGATGATCTCCAACGACGAGGACAACCACCTCGCCTACTGCCACGAGGAATTGCTGCGCTTCGCCTACGCGGGCCACGGTCGGGCCATCCAGCGCACCCTGCGCGAGTGCGCCCTCGCCGAGATCGCGATCTACCGGGACGTGAGCCTCGCCGTCATGGCCCACATGGGCCGCGTCCTGGGCTGGCCCCGGCCGAAGGCGGCCGCGCTCGCCGCTGGGATCCACGCCGTGTACGCGTACGAGCGGCTCGGTGGCTGGCGGCGGATGGTGTCGCTCAGAATGCCGGAGCGGCGCGATGCCCTTGGCGGGCCGGCGGCCACGTCGGTCGAGTTCGCTTGAGTCGCACGGCGTTGCGGTCGCGGGGCTCTGCCTCGGACCCCGCTGCTCAATCGCCGCAGGGGCTTGATTGTCACAGCCACCCGCGGCGCTTGAACGTGCGGTACAGCAGTAGTTCCAGAGCGGCCATCAGCACGATCACCGCGGGGTACGCCCACACCCAGTGCAGCTCCGGCATGTGTTCGAAGTTCATGCCGTAGACGCCCGCGATCATCGTGGGCACCGCGGCCATCGCCGCCCACGCCGAGATCTTCCGCATGTCGTCGTTCTGCCGCACGCTCATCTGCGCCAGGTGCGCCGAAAGGATGTCCGACACGAGGCGGTCCAGGCCGTCCACGGACTCGTTGACCCGCGTCAGGTGGTCGTTCACGTCCCGGAAGAACGGCCGCGCCTCCTCGTGCACGAACGGCACGGCGGCCAGGCCCCACGGGCCGACCCCGGCGAGCCGGGCCAGCGGCATCGCCAACGGGCCCGTCGCGCGCCGGAATTCGAGGATCTGGCGCTTGAAGGTGTAGATCCGCTCGGCGGTGTCGCGGGAACCCCCGCCCTCCGGGGAGAAGACCTCCGTCTCCAGCTCCTCCAGGTCGGTCTGCAGCTCGCCCGCGACCTCCAGGTAGTGGTCCACGGTGGCGTCCGCGACCGAGTACAGGACCGCCGTCGGCCCCTGTTTCAGGAACTCCGGCTCGGCCTCCAGGCGCTGTCGCACGGCCTTCAGGGGCGCGCCCTCGCCGTGCCGCACTGTCACCACGAAGGAGTCGCCCAGGAACAGCATCAGCTCACCCGTGGACACCTTGTCGCTCTTCGGCTCGTACACGACCGGCTTGAGGACCACGAACAGCGAGTCGTCGTAGATCTCCAGCTTGGGCCGCTGGTGCGCCTTCAGGGCGTCCTCCACGGCCAGCGGGTGCAGAGCGAACTCCTTGGCGACCCGGTCGAACTCCTCCTCGCTCGCCTCGTGCAGCCCGATCCACACGAACGCGTCGCCCGCCGCCCGTGCCTCGTCCAGGGCATCGGAGAAGTCCGCGGGCCGCTCGGTGCGACGCCCGTCCCGGTAGATGGCGCAGTCGACGATCACGATGTGAATTCTTCCCGGGACCGGACGTCGCCGCACGTCGTCGTATGCCTAGGGTGGGGCACATGCCCACGCTGATCCTTGTCCGGCACGGACGTTCCACCGCCAACACCGCGGGCGTGCTCGCCGGGTGGACGCCCGGTGTGGCGCTCGACGAGCGCGGCGCCGCGCAGGCCGCGCGGCTGCCCGAGCGGCTGTCGGGCCTGCCCCTCGCCGAGATCGTCGCCAGCCCGCTGCAGCGCTGCCGCGAGACCGTCGCGCCGCTGCTCGCCGCCCGGCCGGAGCTGACCCCGCACACCGACGAGCGCATCGGCGAGTGCGACTACGGGGACTGGTCCGGCCGCAAGCTCGCCGAGCTGTCCGACGAGCCTCTGATGCAGGTCGTGCAGCAGCGCCCGACGGCCGCCGCGTTCCCCGGCGGCGAATCGATGCGGCAGATGCAGCACCGGGCCGCCGAGGCGGTACGTGAGTGGAACGCGCGCGTGGAGCGCGAGCACGGCGAGGACGCCGCCTATGTGATGTGTTCGCACGGCGACATCATCAAGTCCCTTGTCGCGGACGCCATCGGGCTGCATCTGGACCTCTTTCAGCGGATCTCCGTAGAGCCGTGTTCCATCACAGCGATCCGTTACACCCGCCTGCGCCCCTTTCTCGTACGCCTCGGAGACACGGGGGACTTCGCGTCGCTGGCGCCGCGGGAGACGCCGCAGGGGCCCGATGCGCCCGTCGGGGGCGGCGCGGGCGCACCGTGATCGTCGCCCGCAGTAGGGTGAAGCAGCCGTAAGCACAGTCGGGCCCGGTCGTCCATGACCGGTTCCAGCCAGTCGATCTCGATCCCATGGAGACAGGACGTGTCCCGTCAGGTGTTCCTCTACGACCCTCCGGAGCGCTTTGTGGCCGGTACGGTCGGGCTCCCCGGGCGCCGCACCTTCTTCCTGCAGGCCACGGCAGGAGCCCGGGTCACCAGCGTGGCGTTGGAGAAGACCCAGGTGGCCGCGCTCGCCGAGCGCATGGACGAACTGCTCGACGAGGTCGTGCGGCGCAGCGGGGGCAACGCCCCGGTGCCCGCCGTGGCCCCCAGTGAGATCTCCGACACCGGGCCCCTCGAGGCGCCCGTGGAGGAGGAGTTCCGCGTCGGCACCATGGCACTCGCGTGGGACGGCGACGAGCAGCGCATGATCGTCGAGGCGCAGGCCCTCGTCGAGCTCGACGCCGAGTCCGAGGAGGACCTGGCGGAGGCCGAGGAGAAGCTCCTCCAGGACGAGGAGAACGGTCCGCCGATGCTCCGCGTCCGGCTCACCGGGAACCAGGCCCGCGCCTTCGCCAAGCGGGCCCTCGACGTCGTGAACGCGGGCCGCCCGCCGTGCCCGCTGTGCAGCCTGCCGCTCGACCCGGAGGGACACGTATGTCCGCGCCAGAACGGATACCGGCGCGACGCGTGAGCGACCGGGACCTGCTCGCCCTCGGTGAGCTGCACGTCGAAGGACAGATCCGCGAGGCGTCGAACGCGGTGCTGGTGTGCACCGTCACCCACGACGGCCGCGAGGCCCGGTGCGTCTACAAGCCGGTGCGCGGTGAGCGCCCGCTGTGGGACTTCCCGGACGGGACCCTGGCGCAGCGCGAGGTCGCCGCGTACGAGATCTCCGAGGCGCTCGGCTGGGGCCTGGTGCCGCCGACCGTGCTGCGCGACGGGCCGTACGGCGAGGGCATGTGCCAGCTGTGGATCGACGGACCCGAGGGGGACGCGGAGGACGCCGAGGAAGCGGACGGCCCCGGGCTGCTGGCTCTCGTCGACCGTGAGGAGCCGGAGGAGGGCTGGAAGGCCATCGGCTTCGCCGAGGTCGGCGAGGGTCGCACGGCGCTGCTCGTGCACGCCGACGACGCCCGCCTGCGCCGGCTCTCCGTGCTCGACGCCGTGATCAACAACGGCGACCGCAAGGGCGGCCACCTGCTCGTCGACGCCGAAGGACGCCTGTACGGCATCGACCACGGCGTCACCTTCAACGCCGAGGACAAGCTGCGCACGCTGCTGTGGGGCTGGGCGGGGGAGCCGCTGACCGAGGAGGCGACCGCCGCGCTGGAGGCGCTGCGCGGGGCGCTGGCGGAGGGCGGGCCGCTGGCCGCCCGGCTCGGCGAGCTGATCACCGGGGCCGAGGTCGAGGCCGTACGGGAGCGGGTCGCGGACCTGCTCAAGACCGGACGGCACCGGGAGCCGGGCGGGGACTGGCCGGCGATCCCCTGGCCGCCCGTCTAGACGCCTGCCGGTGATCGCCCCCTAACGTCCCCGGCAAGATCGCGCAAGGGGGCGGGTTCGGCCATTGAGCCTGGTCCGGTTCGTATCCGGAAGCACCGTCCGGTTACGCTCGTGGCATGCATGCCTGGCCCGCTTCTGAGGTCCCCGCCCTGCCCGGCAAGGGCCGCGACCTCCGGATCCACGACACCGCGACCGGTGGGCTCGTCACCCTTGCCCCCGGTCCCGTCGCCCGTATCTACGTCTGCGGCATCACGCCGTACGACGCGACCCACATGGGTCACGCGGCGACCTACAACGCGTTCGACCTCGTGCAGCGCGTGTGGCTCGACACCAAGCGGCAGGTTCACTACGTCCAGAACGTGACGGACGTCGACGATCCTCTGCTGGAGCGGGCCGTGCGCGACGGCGTCGACTGGGAGGGCCTCGCCGAGCGCGAGACCGCCCTGTTCCGTGAGGACATGACCGCCCTGCGGATGCTGCCGCCGCAGGACTACATAGGCGCCGTCGAGGCGATACCCGGCATCGTGCCGCTCGTCGAACGACTGCGTGACTCCGGTGCCGCCTACGAACTCGAGGGCGACACCTACTTCTCCGTCGAGGCCGACCCGCACTTCGGGTCCGTCTCGAACCTCGACGCCGCCGCGATGCGGCTGCTCTCCGCCGAGCGCGGGGGCGACCCGGACCGTCCGGGCAAGAAGAACCCGCTCGACCCGATGCTGTGGATGGCCGCGCGCGACGGCGAGCCCAGCTGGGACGGCGGCTCGCTCGGCCAGGGACGCCCCGGCTGGCACATCGAGTGCGTCGCCATCGCCCTCGACCACCTCGGCATGGGCTTCGACGTCCAGGGCGGCGGCTCCGACCTGGCGTTCCCGCACCACGAGATGGGTGCGTCGCACGCCCAGGCGCTGACCGGCGAGTTCCCCATGGCGAAGGCGTACGTGCACGCCGGCATGGTCGGGCTCGACGGCGAGAAGATGTCGAAGTCCAAGGGCAACCTGGTCTTCGTCTCCAAGCTGCGCCACGAAGGCGTCGACCCCGCCGCGATCCGGCTCGCGCTCCTCGCGCACCACTACCGCTCCGACTGGGAGTGGACCGACCAGGTGCTCGCCGACGCCGTGGCCCGCCTCGACCGCTGGCGCGCCGCCGTCTCCCGCCCCGACGGCCCGTCCGCCGACGCGCTCGTCGAGGAGATCCGCGAGGCGCTCTCCGACGACCTGGACGCGCCCACCGCGCTGACCGCCGTCGACCGCTGGGTCGAGACCCAGTCGACCGTGGGCGGCACGGAGGAGGGCGCCCCCGGCGTCGTCTCGCGTGCCGTGGACGCCCTGCTGGGCGTGGCCCTGTAGCCACCGGCACACCCGAAGAGGGGCACTTCCTCCGTGGAGGAAGTGCCCCTCGTGTCACTTGGTGCGGTGCGATCCGGCGCGCCGGATCAGATCTTGCGCACCTGGATGCTGCGCAGGACGTTCGGTGAGCCCGAGTCCCAGATACCGATGACCTGGTGGCCGAAGGCGAAGGCCTCCTGAACCTGGTCGTGGGTCTGGGGGTTGGGGTTCGCGAAGATCCTGAACTGGTTCTGGATCCGCAGCGCGATGAGGCTGGGCTGACCGGGCAGCGGCTGCACCACGTCGACGTAGGCGTCCGCGATGCCGGCCTGGAGCACCTGCTGCTGGACCTGCTGCTGGACGTGCTGCACCGCGATCTGGGCGATCTGGTGCAGGTGCTGCTGGACCTGCTGCTCGACCTGCTGCTGCTGGCCCTGCTGCTGACCCATCTGCTGCTGGCCCATCTGCCCCATCGGCTGCTGTTGGCCGAGCTGCTGGAGCAGGCCCTGGAACGGCTGCTGCTGGCCGAGCTGGTGCAGCTGCTCGAGCGAGCCGCCCATGCCCATCTGCTGCTGGCCGTAGCCCTGCTGACCGAACGGCTGCTGCTGGCCGAAGCCCTGCTGGCCGTAGCCCTGCTGGCCGAACGGCTGCTGCTGCTGGCCGTAGCCCTGCTGGCCGAACGGCTGCTGCTGTTGCTGCTGGTAGGGCGAAGTGCTCGGGAACTGCTGCCCCTGCTGGCTCATCTGGGGGGTGATGCTCATGCGGGTGCCACCTTCCATCAAGGGTTGGTTGCGTTCCTCAGCCTGTGACGACCAGGCCCACGACCTCGTCGTCCGAGAACCACACACGTACGTCCGGACGTCCCCCCGCGAAGGCCGCGTGCACGGCCTGCCGGGTTTCGGGGGACGGGTTGTTCAGACTCCGCCAGGCGCCCGCCACGAAGAGCCGGAGCCTGGGCGGGAGTTCGGGCGGATACGGGATCAGCTCGTCCCAGTACCGCTCGGCCTGGCCCGAACCGACCGTCGAGGGCAGCAGATTGGTGACTGCCCCCTTGATGTCGGGCCGGTTGCCGATCCGCTGCGAAGCGGGTCGGCCCGGGGCGTCCTGCTGCGGAGAGCCGGTCGCCCGGAGAACTTCGCGCGCCCGCTGCGATGTCATCGGGCGCTGACCGCCCGCCTTCAGCATGCCCTGGAGAGCGGTCAGCGCGCCGACGACCACCGGGGAGGCGGACGAGGTGCCGGAGAAGGTGTCCGTGTACCAGGCGATCTCCTCGGTGCCGCCCTGCAGATCGCCGGGCCGGTCCCAGAAGCCGCCGGTGGTGGTGACCTCGCGGCCCCAGCCCTGGGCGTCCACACGGGCGCCGTAGTTGGAGAACCCGAGGCGGGAGCGGTCCGGTCCGTGGTCGCGGCCGTGGGTGCCGGGCGGCGGAGCGCCCGCGCCGACGATGACCGCGTCGGAGGACCGGTTCGAGGGGTTGAACGGGTTGTGCCACCACGCCGGGAACTCGTCCGGCCGCCGCTCGTACAGCGCGTCGTCGAGGGACTCGGCGCCGTTGCCCGCCGCGCCCACGACCACGATGCCCTTCGCCGTCGCGTACCGGATGGCCGCGAAGTCGTCGGGCCACCATTCGAGAGGGATGTAGCCGCGCTGGTCGTCGCGCGGTTCGAAGTCGAACCGCGGCCCGGGACGGTGCAGTTCGATCAGGATGACGTCGCCGGGGCTCAGCCGCTCGGCCGCCGCGTGGATCGCCGCCGCCGTCCCCACGCCCTGGAACGAGGCCGCCGCGGTCACCGCCTCCGGCGCGATACCGGTGATGCCGCGCTCGTTGCGGTCCCCGCCGATCACGCCGAGCACCGCCGTGCCGTGGTTGCGCCACGCCACGTCCGCGATCGGCGTGCCGACGACGATCCCCGCGAGCTTCGCCGACAGGTCCTCGTGTCCCAACTGCCAGGCGCCCTCGACGTCGATGACGGTGATGCCCTCGCCGCTGCCGCCGAGCCGCCGCCATGCCCACTGCGCGTCGACGCCGGCGGGTGCGGGTCCCAAGTAGCCCTGGCGGCCCGTGTAGTCGGGCGTCGCGGCCGTCTTCTCCTTCAGCCGCCGCGCCTCGTCGAAGTTCTCCGGCGAGGGCGACGGCTCCGACGCGTGCGTCGCGGGCACCGCGCCCGGCTTCACGTACGCCGTGTCGATCTCCGGGAGCGCCGCCATCCGCGAGCGCAGCTCCTGCGCCCGGGAGGCCCCGCCGCGCACCCGGTAGAACAGCGCCAGATCGGGTACATCCGCCCCGACGGCGGACGCCTCGCCGCCGCCGCGTACCCGCTCCTCGCCGCCGAACAGCGGTTCAAGAGCGAGCTGTTCGTCCCCGAGGAACATGTTCAGGGCCGATACGTCGGCGCCCGCCGCCGAGCGGACGCCGTCCGCCTGCACCCGCAGGCGGGCCTCCGGCCGCGCCACGACGATCAGTTCCTCTTCCGCCCCGCGATAGGTGAAACCGGATCCCTCCGGTCCGGGACCCGCCGCTCCCGGCCCCTGCGCCGGGCTCGCGTGCTGGTCGGTCATCGGTCCACAGCTCCCCTCGCCACATCTGATCGTGCGGGTCTGCTTGTGCCGTGCTGCCGTGCTGCCTTGAGGTCGTCGGGGGCCACCCTGCTACGCCGAAGCCCGTCCGTCCAGACCTCAATTCCCAACTGAGTTTGAAATCCAGTTGAATTGGGAACCCCCTGCAATCTGTCCTGAAACAGATGTCACGGATCAAACCGGCCAAAGCCTGCGGATCGTCGTGTCATGTGGTGTCATATCGGCGTCATTCGACCCGACGGCCGAACGGCCCTCCAGCCGCTTCGGCCCCTGCGGAAGGACGTTCCATTGCACCGTTCCTTCGCACGTAGAAGATTCCTGGCCGCCGGCGCCGCGGGCGCGGCGGCCGTCACCGGTCTCGCGGGCGGCGCCGCCCGCGCGGCCGATTCCTCCGCGGCGGCGGCCGGTTGGCCCCGCCGCTTCTTCCTGCCCGACGGATTCCAGCCCGAGGGCATCGCGGTCGGCACCACCCCGTACGCGTACTTCGGCTCGCTCGCGAGCGGAGACCTGTACCGCGCCTCGCTCGCCACCGGACGCGGCACCGTCCTCCCCACCGGCCTGGGCGCAGGGCACCCGACGGCCGGGCTCAAGGTCAACGAATACGGCCGGTTGTATCTGGCGGGCGCCACCAGCCGGGAGATCCGGATCGCCTCGGCGCACGACGGCCGGATCGAGCGCACGTACGTCGTCGGGGCCGAGGGCTCGATGGTGAACGACGTCGTGCTCACCCCCGGCGTCGCCTGGTTCACCGACTCCTACCGGGCGCAGCTCTACGGTGTCGCGCTCGGACGGCGCGGGGAGCCCGGCCGGCAGTGGACGCTGCCGCTCAAGGGGGACTGGGAGCAGGGCCCCGACTTCACGGCCAACGGCATCGAGCGCACACCCGACGGCCGCGCCCTCGTCGTCGTCAACACCGTCGCCGACGACGGCAGCCTGATGCGCGTCGACCCGCACACCGGCGTGGCGCGCGCCGTCGACCTGGGCGGCGCGAAAGTGCCCAACGGCGACGGGCTGCTGCTCGTCGGGCGCCTGCTGTACGTCGTCCAGCAGTGGCAGAACGCCGTGGACGTCTTCCGGATCGACGCGGCGGGCACGCGGGGTGTGGCCGTGGCCCGGATCACCGATCCGCTGTTCCGGATCCCGACGACCGCGGCGGCCAGGGGCGGGCGGCTGTACCTGCCGAACGCCCGCTTCGACGTGGAGGTGCCCACGCCGGGCACCGAGTACGACGTGATCGCCGTCGACCAGGTGTGACACCACCGTCGGCGTGACACGAAGAGCGGGCCGGGACCTGTGGGTCCCGGCCCGCTGCTGTCACTCGTCCGTCACTCGTCGCCGTCGTCGCTCTCCGGGCGCGGCGGCTTCGGCGGTCTGGTGCGGCCGCTCGGGTTGTCGCGCAGGTGCGAGGAGCCCTCGCTGCCGTCCGTCGCGTGGCCGCCCGGCCCGGCGTCCGGATCGCGGCGCCGCAGATAGCGCTCGAACTCGCGGGCGATGGCATCGCCGGACGCCTCGGGCAGCTCCGCGGTGTCGCGGGCCTCCTCGAGCGACTGCACGTACTCGGCGACCTCGGTGTCCTCGGCCGCCAGCTGGTCCACGCCCAACTGCCAGGCCCGCGCGTCCTCGGCCAGATCGCCCAGCGGGATGCGCAGGTCGATCAGGTCCTCAAGACGGTTGAGAAGGGCCAGCGTCGCCTTCGGGTTCGGCGGCTGCGACACGTAGTGCGGGACGGCGGCCCACAGCGAGACCGCGGGGACCCCGGCGTGCGTGCAGGCCTCCTGGAGGATGCCGACGATGCCCGTCGGACCCTCGTACTTGGTCTCCTCCAGGTCCATCCGCGTGGCCAGGTCCGCGTCCGACGTGACACCGCTGACCGGCACCGGCCGGGTGTGCGGGGTGTCGCCGAGCAGCGCGCCCAGGACGACGACCAGCTCGACGCCCAGCTCGTGCGCGAAGCCGAGCAGTTCGTTGCAGAACGAGCGCCAGCGCATGGACGGCTCGATGCCCCGGACCAGGACGAGGTCGCGCGGCTTGTCGCCGCCCACACGGATCACCGAGAGCCGGGTCGTCGGCCATGTGATCTTTCGCACGCCGCCGTCCACGAACACGGTCGGGCGGTTGACCTGGAAGTCGTAGTAGTCCTCGGCGTCCAGCGCCGCGAACACCTCGCCCTTCCACTCCTTGTCGAGATGCGCGACCGCGGTGGAGGCTGCGTCGCCGGCATCGTTCCAGCCCTCGAACGCGGCCACCATGACCGGGTCGACCAGCTCGGGTACCCCCTCGAGCTCGATCACCCAGCGCCTCCTTCCGACGTGCCCTCGCGTACCTGCCCACCTTACGGCGTCGGCGGGGGCCCTCCGCAGCCCCCTTTGAGCGCGGGCTGCCCCGAACACTGCCCCGCCGCGGAGTGGTCCACTCCACCCGTCGGGTGGCCGTCAGGTCCGTACGAGGTGCGCGGCGTCGGATTCGCCGGCCGGTGCCCCGCCGATCGGCCTGACCAGCAGCCACGCCCCGCACACCAGGGTCAGCGCCTGGGCCCCGGCGAGAAGGGTGAATCCGGCGCCGAAGCCGTGGCCGCCGCTCGCCGCGATGGCCACGCCCATGAGGGTGGGCATGAACGCCGAGACGAGGTTGCCGACCCCGTTCACGACTCCGTAGGCGCTGCCGACGAAGTGGGCGGGCGCGCAGTGCTGGACGAGGGTGGGGATCGCCGGGCCCTGAAGGCCCCAGAAACCGCCGGCCAGGATCAGCCCGGTGGCCGCGAGGCCGTCGCTGTCCGCGCCCGCGACCAGCAGCACACAGACCGCCGTGCCCGCCGAGCCCACCACGAACGGCAGCGCGAGCAGCCGCCGCGGCAGCCGGTCGAGCACCAGACCGCCGAGGAATCCGGACACCAGTGACATCAGGAACGGCAGCGCGGACACCACGCCCATCGCCGACAGCGAGAAGTGCCGCTCGCGCAGCAGGTACGAGGGCAGCCAGGCGCTCGACCCCCACAGGTAGGCGAGCGTGGCGATCTCGATGACCAGGATGGGCGCCAGGCGCGGCATGCGCAGTGCGCCCTTCATCGTGGCCCCGAAGCCGGGCCGCTCGGCGCCGCGCACCCCGCGGCCGCGGACGAACAGCAGGATCAGCGGGAGGCCGACCACCGCGTTCAGCGCGGCGAGCACGACGAAGGAGGTGTGCCAGTCGAAGCGGTAGACGAGGTACGTGATCAGGGGCAGGCCCGCGGCCGTACCGAGCGAGACACCCATCGAGCTGACCGCGTTCGGGCGGCCCGCCTCGTGCGGCGCGAAGTGCTCGCGCACGTACATCGTCTTCAGCGAGAACAGCGGGCCCTCGGCGCCGCCGAGCAGGGCCCGCAGCACGGTCAGCGTGAGCGCGCCGAGCGCGTACGGGGAGAGCAGTGTCATCAGCGACCACAGGGCGACGCTGACGACGAGCCCGCGGCGCACCCCGAGCGACGTCTCGTAGAACGGGGTGAGGACAAACGCCGCGATGCCGTACCCGACGAGGAACACGGTCGACAGGGCGCCCTGCGCCGTCGGGTCACCAGTGATGCCGAAGTGGTCGGTGAACGCCTTGTCCGTGATGAGGACGGAGACGTTCACCCGGTCCACGTAGCTGATCAGCACGATGACCAGCAGGCTCAGGACGCCCGCCCAGCGTGCTCTCGCACTCATGCGGTCGTCTGCTTCTCGGCCTCGCCGCGGTACATGCGGCGCAGGCGGACCACGCCGAGGTCGTGCTGGTACAGGTTCTCCCGCTGGTCGGCGTCGGCCGGCATGGCCTCCAGCATCTGCCGGTCCTGCTCAAGGACCTCCCAGTGGCGCTTCTCGATCAGCGTCTTGTAGAGGAACCGCCAGGTGTCGCGCTCCCAGCCCTGGACCGTGCGGTAGCGCCAGAAGAAGACGGCGCAGCGCTCGGCGTCGACCGGGCGGACCATGCCGACGATGCCGAACGGGCCACCGGGGCCCGCGGACGGCGGGTAGGGGATCGACAGGTCGACCCAGTCCACGCCCGTGCGGCACAGCTCCACCCAGTCGAAGTTCACGCCCCGCTGGTCGGTCTTCTCGAAGAAGTAGCCGCGGTCGGTCTCGCGGATGCGGAACTTGGCGGTGGTGTCACCGTCGAACATCGTGTGCGAGTCGTGGTGCAGGAACTGGCCGTGCATCGGGTCGAGCAGGTTCTCGACGCCGTAGCGCCACGGCACGTCCCACTCGGCGTAGCACAGGATCGCGTCGGTGTCGGGGTCCGTCAGCGGGTCGGGGAGCGTCAACTCGACCGGTTCCGGGTGCTGTTCGTCGCCGAAGTAGGCGAGGACCGCGCCGGACACCTCGCGCACGGGCAGCGACTGGACGAGCTTCTTGCCCTCCAGGTTGCAGCCGGGCAGACCGGGCACGGAGGAGACGGTGCCGTCGGTCTCGACCTCGACGCCGTGGTACCAGCAGGCCACCCGGTCGCCCAGGTGTTTTCCGAGCGAGAGCGGGGCGCCGCGGTGCGGACACCGGTCGGCCAGCATGCTCAGGGTGCCGTCGGAGCGGCGGAAGAGCAGCCACTGCTCGCCGAGCACGGTGACCTTGCGCATGGCGCCGGGCGCGACGAAGGAGGACGGCACGACGGGGTGCCACTGGTTGCGCAGACCGGTCGCGTAGACGTGGTCGGCGGTGAGGGTCTTGGCGGTCACGGCGGTCACGCTCCCAGTCGGTGCATCTCGGCGCGGAAGGATTCCTCGGTCCACGGCTGCCCGTCGGGGGCGTGGACCTGGCGGGCGTTCAACCCGCTGACGACATCGGCGAGTTCGTGGCCCACCTTGGTGAAGACGTCTTCGAGGGAGGCCGCGAGCTTGTACTCGTACGGGCTCGGCTCGTGGGTGCGGGACTGGTGGACCTCCAGGTACGGCCAGTCGGTGGTCTCGGTGCTGCTCATGTGCGTCTCCTACGTCTTCTACGTCTTCAGGAGGGGGTTACAGGTCCAGGACAAGGCGGGAGCCGGCCGCGCAGCGCGAGACGCAGATCATCATCGAGGCGTTCGCGGCGTGCTCGGACTCCGACAGGAGGAAGTCGCGGTGTTCGGGGGCGCCTTCGAGGACGCGGGTCTCGCAGGAGCCGCAGATGCCGTCGCGGCACGAGCTGGTGACGTCGATGCCCGCGGTCTCGGCGGCCTCCAGGATCGAGGTGTCGGCACCGACGGTGAGCGTCTGCCCGGAGGCGCGGCACTCGACCTCGAACTCGCCGTCGTCCGCCGACCGCTCGACGACCGGAGCGGCGAACCGCTCCAGGCGCAGCCGCTCGGCGGGGCAGCGCTCCTCGACGGCGGCGAGCAGCGGCTCGGGCCCGCAGGAGTAGACGAGCGCCCCTTCGGGGAGGGCGGCGAGCGTCGCGTCCAGGTCGATGTGCCCCTGCTCGTCCTGCGGTACGAGGGTCAGCTCGCCGCCGAGCGCGGCCAGCTCGTCGGTGAACGCCATCGAGGCGCGCCCCCGGCCGCCGTACACCATGCGCCACTCGGCGCCGCGCCGCGCGGCCTCCCGTGCCATCGCGAGGATCGGCGTGACACCGATGCCGCCCGCGATGAACACGTACGAGGACGCGTCTTCCAGGGCGAAGTGGTTGCGCGGCTCGGACACCGTGACCTGCTGGCCGGGGCGCAGCTTGGTGTGCACGTGCCGCGAACCGCCGCGCGAGGACGGCTCGTTGAGCACGCCGATCCGGTACGTGCCGCAGTCGGCCGGGTCGCCGCACAGGCTGTACTGGCGGACCTGCCCGCCGACGTGCACGTCGAGGTGCGCGCCCGGCTCCCACGTGGGCAGCGGCTTGCTGTCCGGGTGGCTCAGCTCGACGGACAGGACGCCGTCGGCCTCCCAGGTCATCCGCCGGACCAGCAGGTCCAGGAGACGGTCGTCGGTCATGGTGGTCTCCTTACGCGCCGGGGATCTTCACGGGCGGGGTGAACGGGTTTTTCATCGGGCCGAGCGAGGCCAGGTCGACCTCGACGAGCGTCGGCCCCTCGGCGCCGACGGCCTGCTCGATGACCGGCCGCGCGTGCTCGGCGTCGGCGATCCGCAGATACGGCAGACCGCAGGCGCGGGCGAGCAGTTCGAAGTCGGGCGTGGCGAGGTCGACGCCGGAGCGGCGCTCGCTGTACCGGTCCTGCATGTTGCGCAGCACGCCGTAGCCGCCGTCGTTGAAGACGAGGACGGTCAGCCGTAGCCGCTCCTGGGCCACGGTCAGCAGCTCGCCGAGGTGCACGGCGAGACCGCCGTCGCCCGCGATGACCACGGTGGGCCGCTCGGGGTCGGCGAGCGCGGCGCCGATGCCCATGCCGAGGCCCTGCCCGATGCCGCCGCCGCGCGGGAAGACGTTGGAGCGCGGGTCGTACATCTCCAGGAGCCGGTTGCCCCAGCTGCTGGACGGGATGGTGACGTCACGGGCGACGACCGCGTCGCGCGGCAGCACGGCGCGCAGCGCGTCGCAGATGGCGGCCTGGGGGCCGATGTTGTCGTGCAGCGTGGCGCGGACCTCGGCGCGTACGTCCTTGATCCGCTGCGTCCACGACGGCTCGGCGGCGCGGGCGTGGGGGAGGAGGGCGGCGAGCGCGTCGGCGGCGTCGGCGTGCAGGGTGTGCGCGGCCGGGTAGACGCGGCCGAGGGCGGCGGCGTCGACGTCGATCTGGATGTGCCGCTCGGCGTCCGGGAGCTTCAGCCCGTAGTCGGCGGTCTCGTTGGACCGGAAGTGCGTGCCGACGGTCAGCAGCACGTCCGCGTCGGCGAGCAGGGCGCGTCCGGCGGGCGTGGTCGCGAAGTTGCCGATGACCTGCGGGTGGTCCTCGGGCACGGCGCCGCGCCCGGAGTTGGAGGTGAGCACCCCGGCGCCGGTCGCCTCGACGAGCGCGGTGAGCTCGGCCCCTGCGCGGTTGGCGCCGCCGCCGGCCCAGATCAGGGGACGTTCGGCGGAGGCCAACAGTGCGGCAGCGGCCGCGAGTTCACCCTCGACCACCGGCGTGACGGTCGGCTCCACGGCCTCGGGAGCATCCGTCTGCGCCGCGTACTGCAGGTCGATCGGCCACTCGACGCTCGCCGGGCCGCCGGGCGAGGCGAGCGCGGCGCGGGCGGCGGACCGCAGCACGTCGCCCGCCTCCTCGGTGGAGCGGACCGTCGCCGCGTACGCCGACACGGCGTCGAGCATGCCGAGCTGGTTCTTCGTCTCGTGGATGAACCCGCGCCCGCTGCCCAGGAACTCGGCCTCGACCTGCCCGGTGACGTGCAGCACGGACGTGCCGGATGCGAGCGCCTCGATCAGCGAGCCGGCCGCGTTGCCCGCGCCCGTGCCCGTCGAGGTGAGCGCGCAGCCGATCGAGCCGCGGGCCCGGCCGTACGCGTCGGCGGCGTTGACGGCGCTCGCCTCGTGCCGCACGGGGACGAAGCGCAGCTCGCGGTCGACGGCCTCGACCAGCGGCAGGTTGTGCACGGACACGATTCCGAAGACCGTGTCGACGCCGAGCTCCTTCAGGACGGCGACGAGGAGGTCACCGCCATTGGTGTACTGCATGCGAACTCCTCAGAGAATGCCGCGGCCGACGCCGCCGCAGACATCGATGCCGGTTCCGGTGATGTACGAGGCGCGCGGCGAGAGCAGCGCGACGATCGCGTAGGCGACCTCTTCGGCGCGGCCGAGGCGCCCCAGGGAGACGCCCCGGTCGGCGGCCAGCTCCGCCTGCCAGTCCTCGTAACTCATCCCGGAGTCCGCGGCGGCGTGCCGGCGCGTCCACTGGCCGGTGTCGACGAGGCCGAGGCAGACCGAGTTGACCCGGATGCCCTCCGGGGCCAGCTCCTGGGACAGGGACTTCGAGAGGTTGAGGATGCCGGCGCGGGCGGCGCTCGTCGTGATCAGCCGCGGCTCGGGCTGCTTGGCGAGCACCGCGTTGACGTTGACGACGGACGCCGCGTCGGACGCCCGCAGGTACGACCGCGCCGCCTGCAGCGGGTTGAGCACGCCCGCGAACTTCAGCTCCAGCTCGTCGCGCCAGTCGTCCTCGGTCGTGTCGTCGAGGCGCTTCATGCGGGACTGGCCCGCGTTGTTGACCAGCCCGTCGAGCCGCCCGCCGAACGCGTTCGCGGACGCCGCCACGAAGTCGCGCACGGCTTCGGCGTCCCGCACGTCGCAGGTGGCCGTGAACAGGCGGTCGTACGTACCGATCCGCTTCAGGCGGTCGGCGTCGCGCCCGCAGGTGGCGACGTTCGCGCCTTCGTCGAGGAGGGCGCGGACCGTGGCCAGGCCGACGCCCGAGCTGCCTCCGGTGACCACATAGGTCCGGTCGGCGAGGCCCAGATCCATAACTCAAGTCTCCATTGGGTCAGTTCATGGTGAAGCCGCCGTTGACGGCGATCACCTGTCCGGTCAGATAGCGGGACTCCTCGGAGAGGAGGAAGGAGGCGAGACCGGTGAGGTCCTCGGGCTGCTGCGGCCGGGAGATCGCCCGGTTCGCGGCGTACAGGCCGTGCCGCTCCTCCGGGACCGTCTCGGTCGCCTCGCACTCGGTGAGACCCGGCGCGAGGGCGTTGACGGTGATGCCGCGCTCGCCGAGCTCCCGTGCCATGGCCCGGGTGAGGGCGATGACCGCGCCCTTCGACGTGATGTAGTGCGCGAGCCGGGGAGAGCCGTAGAGCGCCGCGTCCGAAGCGATGTTGACGATGCGTCCGGTCGGGCCGAACAGCGGGTGCAGCGCCTTGGCCACCAGCCAGGGGCCGCGCGCGTTGATCGTCATCAGGCGGTCCCAGGTCTCGATGTCGATGTCCTGGAACTCCTTGCCGCCGACGCCGTTGGCGAGGGCCGCGTTGTTGACGAGGCCGTAGAGGCCGCCCAAGTCCCGTACGAAAGAAGCGAGTTCCTCGACGGACTCCGGGTCGGCCACGTCACAGCGCGTGAAGTGCGCGTCGTGGCCCTCCGCCCGCAGCTCCTCGGCCGCGCGGGCGCCGCGCTCGGGGTCCAGTTCGGCGAGGACGACCCGGAAGCCGTCCGCGCCGGCCCGGCGGGCCATGGCCAGTCCCAGGCCACGGCCCGCCCCGGTCACGACGACCGTGCGCGCGTCCTTGGGGGAACGCTCAGTCACGGGTGACGCCGTGCATCGGCGAGTACTCGGGGTACGACGGCACCTGCGGCTTCTGCGTGCCGATGACGACGCAGAACAGGGCGTCGGTGTCGCCCTCGTTCTTCAGCGAGCGGGTCACACCGGCGGGCACCACGATCATGTCGCGGTAGCCGAGGGTGCGGTACTCGACCTCGTCCGGGCCGCGGTGCACGCCCACGCGGACCTCGCCCTCCAGGACGAAGAACGCCTCCTCCACGTCGTGGTGGGTGTGGGCCGGGCCCTCGGCGCCGGGCGGCAGCAGCATGTTCGAGAAGGTGAAGCCGCCCGAGGGGAGGATGCGGCTGTCGCCCTCGTGGTTGCCGGTGGCGCCGGAGCCGACGTAGCGGATCTGGCCGCGGCGGTACTGCTTGCCCGCCTTCTCCTGGAAGGAGAGCGTGTCGAAGTCCGCGACGCGGGACTCCTTGGAGGCGATCAGCGAGTCGGTGTACTTGCCGAGGTCGCCGCCGTTGTCGTACTCGGTGGTCGTGAGAGGCATGGTGTTCCGTCCTTGGCTAGGCAGTGACGATGTGCAGGTGGGACAGGACCCAGGCGTTGAACCGCCCGGGCTGTTCCTGGTTGGCCAGGTGACCGGCGTCCTTGACGATCACGTAGGCGGTCTTGTGCAGGCCCCCGGCGATGACCTGGGAGGCCTCGACGCCGGTGACCTTGTCGCGGTCGCCGCAGATCACGAGCGTGGGAGCGGTGACGGCGGACAGTTCGGGGCGCAGGTCGGCGCCGGCCATGGCCTCGGCGGCGTACCCGTAGCCGGGCAGCCGCACGGAGGAGGCCATGGTGTCGACGACCCGCTCGACCAGTTCGGCGGGCGCCAGGTCGGAGACGAGGCGCGGTCCGCGCTTCTCGGCGAAGGCGCGCGGCCCGGCCTCGGCCAGCTCCGCGGCCCTGGCCCGCATCCCGGCGGCCTTCGCCTCGTCGGTGCCGGAGCCCGCGCTGGAGTCGGCGACGATCAGCGAGTCCACGAGGTCCGGGTGGCGGGTCGCGAGCCGCAGCGCGATCACGCCGCCCCAGGAGACGCCGAGGACGTGCGCGGAGGTGCCGTACGAGCGGATCACATCGGCCGCGGCGTCGGCGAAGCCGTCGAGGTCCAACGGGCCGTCCGGGTCGGCCGACTTGGCGTAGCCGGGCGCGTCCCAGGCGACGACGCGGGCGTGCGGCGCGAGCCCTTCGAGCTGCGGCGCGAACGCGGCCGACGAGGAGCCGATCCCGTGCAGGCACAGCAGCAGGGGGCCCTCGGTGCCCGCCTCCTCCACATGGACGGCCGGGTGGACGGCCGTCACAGGATCTGCCCCGACCGGCCGGCGAGCGCGGCCACCGACCGCAGCACCGAGTACGGCACGACCTGGCTGGTCGCCGGGTTCTCCGGGTCGGGCCGGTGCGCGACCTCGAAGCGGTACGCGCCGTGCTCCCCGGACGCCTCGATCACGTGCCGGGTGCGCGAGGCCCCCGGATCGGCGACGACCTCGACCCGCACAGCGTCCAGGTCACCGACGGCGAGGGCGACCGAGGCGGCCACGTTCGTCGACTTGGGGAACTTCACCGGCACGTCGCGCGCCGTACCGGACATGACCGTGACGGGGCCGGTCGCCGAGCGCATCCGGCCCAGCAACTCCTCGTCCATCCACGGCTGTTCGAGGGTGGACGGCAGCTTCGTGGTGGTGAGCCGGACGTCCTCGATCGGCCCCAGGGCCCGCACGGCCTGGAGCAGATCGAGGCCGCCGACCGCGCCGCCGGTGAAGAACACCCGGCCGGGACCGGCGGCGAGCAGCCGCTTGGCCAGCTCGTCGTCGGTGAGGGCCCCGGTCGAGGCCACCAGCAGATCGGTGCCGGAGGTGAGGACGCGCTCGCCCCACTCCCGTACGACTCCCTGGCCCGCCGCCTCGACGACGAGGTCGCAGCGCTCGACGGCCTCCTCGAAGGTCACCTGCGGCGCGGGCGCCGCCTCGCCGAGCGGCCGGTTGTCGACGACGCACGTCAGCTCGGCGCCCTGGACGTCGCCCCGGGCGAGCGCGGTGCCGACGACGCGGCCGATGGCGCCCCAGCCGACGAGTCCGACCTTCAGCGTGCTCATTTCCGTACTCCTTCGGGAACGACCGGGGATTCCGGCGAACCGGCCATGTGACAGCGGATCTCCTTGGACGGCGCGCCCGCCGTGCCCCACAGGTCGGACAGCTCCGGCACCCGCCGCCACACCTTGGCGATCCACCGGTCCTCGACGATCTGCGCGACCTCGGACGTGTACTCGCACACGAGCCCGGTCGGGTCGGTGAAGTAGGAGAAGGTGTTGTTGCCGGGCCCGTGCCGCCCCGGACCCCACTGCGGGACGATCCCGTGGTGGCGAAGGCGCCCGAGCCCGCGCATGAAGTGGTCGACCGAACTCATCTCGTACGCCACGTGGTTGAGGGACACCCACTCGGCCTGGTTGAACGCGATGCAGTGGTGGTCGGCGTTGCAGCGCAGGAACGCCATCTGGTGCTCGGACCAGTCGGAGACGCGCAGGCCGAGGACGTCGCAGTAGAAGGCGACGGCGGCGTCGATGTCGGGGGTGTTGAGGACCGCGTGCGTGACGCCGACCGGCACCGCGGCCTCGTGCCCGCGCGGCGCGACCGCCCAGGTCTCGGCGGACAGCTCGACGAGCCGGCCCTCGTGGTCGTTGAACCGCAGCCCGTAGCCGCCGCCGACCTGGTCGAGCGGGCCGGGGCCCGCGACCGGCACGATGCCGCGCGCTTCGAGCCTGCGCGCCGCCTCGTCGATCTCGGCGGGGGTGGCGACGGCGAACACGAGACGGCCGAGTCCGGTGCGCTCGGAGCGGGTGAGCTGGAGGGCGTGGTGCTGCTCGCCGGTGCCGCGCAGCCAGCTCGCGCTGTGCTCGGACTCGACGACCTCCAGGCCCCAGGCCTCTTCGTAGAAGTCGGTGGCCTCGGCGAAGGACGGGGTGAGCAGCTCGACGGAGCGCAGTGCGCGCAGCCGGGCGATCGGGGGGTGGGACATGGGGAACTCCGTTGCGGGGATGGTCAGTTGGCCCAGGGGAGCGGGGCTTCGGACGTGCCCCAGTACAGGGACTTCTGGCGTTGGTAGGCGCGGATGGCGTCACGTCCCTTCTCGGTGCCGAGTCCGCTGTCCTTCATCCCGCTGAACGGGGTGGACGCGCTGAACTGCTTGTACGTGTTGATCCACACGGTGCCCGCGTCGATCCGGCGGGCCAGGTTCCAGGCGGCGCGGTGGTCGCGGGTCCAGATCCCGCAGGCCAGGCCGTACACGGAGTCGTTGGCCTGCTCGACCAGGTCGTCCTCGTCGTCGTAGGGGAGGACCACCAGGACCGGGCCGAAGATCTCCTCCTGGCAGGTGCGGGAGTCGTTCGCGAGGCCGGCGAGGACGGTGGGCAGGTAGTACGCGCCGTTCTCGTACGCGGGACCCTCGGGCGCGGCGCCGCCGCACAGCACCTCGGCGCCCTCGGAGCGGGCGAGGTCGACGTACGCGGCGACCGAGTCCCGGTGCTTCGCGTGCACGAGCGGACCGACCTGTGTGTCGGGGGCGGTACCGGGGCCGACCCGCAACTTGCCTACCCGCGAGACGAGTTCGCCGACGAACGACTCGTACAGCGACGCGTGGACGAACAGCCGCGAACCCGCGATGCAGGACTGCCCGCTGGACGAGAAGATGCCGAACATGACGCCCGCGAGGGCCTGCTCGACGTCCGCGTCGGCCCGCACGATCGTGGGCGACTTGCCGCCCAGTTCGAGGGAGGCGGGGATCAGCTTGCGCGCCGCGATCTCGGCGATGGAGCGGCCGGTCTCCGTGCCGCCCGTGAACCCGATCCGCCCGACGAGCGGATGCTTGACGACGGCGTCGCCGACCACCCGTCCGCTGCCGGGAAGGACCGACAGCAAGGCGGTGGGCAGGCCGAGTTCGGTGAGGGCCCGCGTGATGATCCGGCCGAGCTTGAGGGAGACGAGCGGGGTCCACGCGGCGGGCTTGAGGAGCACCGCGTTCCCGGCGGCCAGGGCGGGCGCGATCTTCTGCGCGTCGCTGGCGACGGGGGAGTTCCACGGGTTGATCGCGCCGACCACGCCGATCGGCTCGTGCACGCTCATCGTGACGTACGGGCCGCGCGAGGGGGTGATCGCCTCTTCGGCGGTCTCCAGGGTGGCGGCCAGATACCGGAAGGTGCCGGCCGCGCTGAGCGCGAGCGCCTTCGTCTCGGTGAGCGTCTTGCCGGTGTCGGCGGTCTGCGTCGCGGCGAGGTCGTCGGCGGCCTCCTCGGTCAGCTCCGCGATCCGGTACAGGAGCCGGGCCCGCTGGTGGGGGAGCAGCTCGCGCCAGGCCGGGTCGGCCGCGGCCGCTGCCGCCGCCCGTGCGGCCTCGTCGACCTCTTCGGCGGACGCGGTGCCCACGGTGGCGAGCACCTGCCCGGTGGCCGGGTCGACGGTGTCGAGCGGGGCGCCCGCACCGCGCCGCCACTGGCCCGCGACGAGTATCTCGGTGGGGAGTTGAGGCACGGCGGGTCCTCCGGCGGGTCGGGGGTGGGGTTGCTCAGGCGCTAGAAATCTAAGCGCTTAAATGTTTCTCCGCAAGGGGTTCTGTTCGTCCGGCTGTTACTTCACCGTTGTTCGTATACCTAAGCGCCTAACCATTGACCGCTTAGGAGTTGGCTTCTACTGTCACCGCATCCACCTTGCGGAAGGACCCCTCCCATGACGACTGTGGCCGGTCAACAGGCCCGCGGCTCGATCGCCGCCAGACTCGAACGGCTGCCGCACTCCCGCTGGCACGTCAAGGTGCGCTTCCTCATCGGCGCCGTGACGTTCTTCGAGGCCTTCGACCAGCTCCTCGCCGCCTCCGCCCTGCCCGTCCTCATCAAGGACTGGCACCTGAGCACGGGGCAGGCGACCTTCGCGGTCACCACGGGATCCGTCGGCATGCTGCTCGGCGCGCTGGTCGCCGGATGGCTGGGCGACCGGATCGGCCGGGTGCGCACGGTGGCCCTCGGCGTGGCCATCACCGGCCTCGCCAGCCTCGCCGTCGCCACGGCGAACGGCATCGAGCTGTTCTCGCTCTTCCGGTTCATCCAGGGCCTCGGCATCGGCGGCGTCGTCCCGGTCGCCGCCACGTACATCAACGAGATCTCCCGCTCGGACAAGCGCGGCCGCTTCGTCCTGCTCTACGAGATGATCTTCCCGGCCGGGCTCGCGGCAGCCAGCCTCGTCGCCGTGTGGGTCGTGCCGAACCTCGGCTGGCGCGCCATGTTCGTCCTCGGGGCGCTGCCCGTCCTGATCGCCGTGGCGCTGCCCAAGCACGTCGCCGAGTCGCCGCGCTGGCTGCTCTCCCAGGGACGGGACGAGGAGGCCGAGCGGGTCATCGAGCGGATCGAGGCCGAGGTCGAGCGCGCCGTCGGCGAACCGCTGCCGCAGCCGGGCCCCGCGCCCGTGCAGGAGACCGGGCGCGGCCGTCTGCGCGACCTGTTCGCCGGCCGCTATCTGCGACGCACCGCCATCCTGTCCGGGCTCTGGTTCGTGGCGTACTACGTCAACCACGGCATCTCGACGTGGCTGCCCTCGCTCTACACCAAGAACTTCGGCCTCGATCTGACGACGGCGCTGGTCTACACGCTGCTCAGCAACCTCACGGGCCTGGTCGGCACCTTCGTCGTCGCGCTCCTCATCGACCGGATCGGGCGGCGCCCGGCCCTGGTCGCGGCGCTCGGCGGCACGGCGCTCACCCTCGGGATCCTGGCCCTGGTCGGGGTCACGTCGGGGCTCCAGGTCGCCCTGTTCGCGTCGTGCACGACGTTCTTCGTCTACGCGATCAACGCGGGCCTCTACCTCTACTCGCCGGAGCTGTACCCGACGCGCAACCGGGCCACGGGCGCGGCCTTCGGCGGCCTGTGGAACCGGCTCGGTGTCATCCTCGGCCCGATCACGGTCGGCGCGATCCTCGGCGCGGGCGGCGGACTCGGCCTCGTCTTCGCGCAGTTGGCGGCCGTGGCGGCGGTGGGCGCGGTGATCGCGCTGTTCGCGGTGGAGACGAAGGGGAAGACGCTGGAGGAGCTCAACTCGTAACTGGAGGAGCTCAACCCGTAAAGGGGGAGAGGGTGGTCGCGGCGCCGGGACCGGACGGGTCCGGCGCCGTCGGCAGGTGCGTCCCCGCTGCTACGAGGGGTCCTGCGGGTCCGCGAGGGCCGCGCCCAGCGTCCCCAGCAGGGCCCGGAGGTCGCGCCGCTCCTGCGCCCGCAGCCCGTCCAGCAGCTTCCGCTCGCCGGCCCTGCGCTCCTCGGCGACCCGGTCGACGAGGTCCCGCCCGGCCTCGCTCAGCCGCAGGTGCACGACGCGCCGGTCCCGGTCGTCCCGCTCCCGCTCGACGAGCCCCGCCCGCTCCAGGCGGTCCGCGTGCTGGGTGACCCCGCCCGCCCGGACCGCTCCGGCCGCCGCCAGCTCGCCCACGGTGCGGCGGTGCGGGGCGGGGGCGCGGCGCAGCTCGGCCAGCAGCTCGAAGGCGGCGAGGCCGATGCCGTGCCGTTTGACGGCACCGCCGATGACGGCGCGGTAGCGGTCGGCGCAGTCGGTGAGCGCGGCGAAGACCCGGGTGTCGGCGTCGGTGGCGGGGGAGTGCTCGGGGCGCGGCTGCCCGGAGGGCGCGGCCGCCCCGACCGCCGCGGCCAGGACGTCGGTGAGCAGCGGCTCCAGGTCGGCCGTCGGCACCGAGCGGGCCGGTTCGTGGGCGAAGAGGTAGCGCTCCATGATGACGCCGAACAGGATGCTGCGGATCATGCCGATCCGGGCCGTCGCCTCGGGCGTGGAGCCGATGACGTCGTGCAGCGGCCCGGTCACCAGACGGTCCAGGAGCTCGCTCAACTGCTCCGCGCTGGGCGGGTGGTTGAGCGCCGAGCGGATCAGCGCCGCCAGCGGATCCTGCGCGGAGAGCCGGTCCCAGCGGTCGAGGTAGGAGTGGGCGAGGGCCTGCGGGAGACGGGCCGGATCGTTGCCCGCCTCGTCGAGCAGGGCCGCCGTGACACCGGTCCCCTCACCGACGACGGCCCGGAACAGCCCGTCCTTGGAGCCGAAGTAGGACATGACGAGCCCGGGCGTCACCCCGGCCTCTGTGGCGATGGCCCGGATGCCGACGCCTTGGTAGCCGTGTGCCGCGAACAGCCGGCGGGCCGCTTCGAGCACGGCCCTGCGGTTCCCCTCGGGATCGTGCGCGCGGCCGCGCCGCTTCTCCTGCTGTCCGTCGTCCACGGCGCAACAGTAGTCGAGGCCGGAGCAGGACACCTTTCTGCACAGTCGTTCAAAAGATTCTGCCCTTGAAAATACTGGTTGAAGTGGAACCCTTGCCAAGAAGGTAGTTCAGCGTCAATCATTTCAGGCCTTAGGCATGCGCCCCCTGTGCGCACCCGCTCGCTCGCTTCGAGAGGCCTGGTGGCAGACGGTTTGAAACCCACACCCTTCGACTACAGCGCCCCGCGCTCCGTCCCGGAGGCGCTCGCCCTGCTCGCCGACGAGGACCGCGACCCCAAGGTGGTGGCGGGCGGCCAGTCGCTGATCCCGATGCTGAGCATGCGGCTCGCCCGCCCCGGCCTCCTCGTCGACATCACCCGCATCCCCGGCCTCGACGACCTGTCCGTCGACGCGTCGGGCGCGCTGCACATCGGCGCCGCCGTCCGGCAGTCCCGCGCGGCGGCCGACCCCCGGATCCGCGACGGCTGGCCGCTGCTCGCCGCCGCGATCGGCCACATCGGACACCCGCAGATCCGCGCCCGCGGCACCGTCTGCGGCAGCCTCGTCCACCACGACCCGGCCGCCGAACTGCCCACCGCCGCCGTGGCACTGGACGCCCGCTTCGTCGTCGCGGGCCCCGCGGGGGAGCGGACCGTCGGCGCCGAGGAGTTCTTCGTCGCCACCTTCCAGACCGCCGTGGAACCGGACGAACTCCTCACCGAGGTCGTGTTCCCCGCGCCGCGCGGCGGCTGGGCCTTCGAAGAGCTCGCCCGCAGGCACGGCGACTTCGCCACGGTCGGCGTCGCCGTCCTGCTCGAGCGCTCGGGCGGCGCCGTGGGCGCCGCCCGCGTCGTCTTCTGCGGCGTCGGCCCCACCCCGGTCCGCCTGCCCGCCGCCGAGGAGGCGCTGACCGGCACCGACGCGGGCCCGACCGCCCTCGCCGCCGCGCGCGCCGCAGCCCTCGCCCACCTCGACCCGTCCGACGACGTCCACGCCACGGCCACGTACCGCCGCGAGGCCGCCGCCCACCTCCTCGTCCGCGCCTGCACCACCGCATGGGAGCGCACCCGATGACCGCCACCACCCCCGCGCCGCGACCCGCGCGGACCCCGCCGCTCGCCGAACCCTCCGGCTGGCACGAGATCCGCCTCACCGTCAACGGCGAACCCGTCACCGCCCAGGTCGAGTCCCGGCTGCTGCTCAGCGACTTCCTGCGCGACCGGCTCCGCCTCACCGGCACCCACGTCGGCTGCGAGCACGGAGTGTGCGGCGCCTGCACCGTCCTCGTCGACGGCACGCCCGTCCGCTCCTGCCTCACGCTCGCCGTCCAGTGCGAGGGCGCCGCACTGCGCACCGTCGAGGGCCTCGCGCCCGGCGACGCGCCGCTCACCCCGGTGCAGCAGGCGTTCCACGCGTGCCACGGCATGCAGTGCGGCTTCTGCACCCCCGGCTTCCTGATGACCGCGACCGCCCTCACCGAACAGGACGAGCGGCCGTGCGACACCGAGGTCGCCGACGCGCTCAGCGGCCACCTCTGCCGCTGCACCGGCTATCGCAACATCCGCCGCGCGCTCGGCCAGGCCCTCGACGAGACGTACGAGGCAGAAGCCGCCTCCGGTTCGGACAACCCGCAGCGAGGGGAGTGACCCGCATGACCACCGCCTGGATCGGCCGCCCCGTCCCGCGCGTCGAGGACGACCGGCTGCTGCGCGGCAACGGCCGCTACGTCGACGACATCGACCTGCCCGGCGCCGCCGAGGCCGCCGTCCTGCGCAGCCCGCACGCCCACGCCCGTATCGAATCCGTCGACGTGAGCGCCGCGCGCGAAGCCCCCGGCGTCCTCGCCGTCTGGACGGGCGCCGACGTCGCCGCGCTGCCCGCCCTGCTCAACCGCGAGGAACTGCGCACCCCGCCCCGCCTCGCCGAACTCCTCGACCCGCGCGTCGCCGTCACACCGATGCCGCTGCTCGCCACCGACAAGGTCCTGTACGTCGGCCAGCCCGTCGCCGTCGTCCTCGCCGACAGCCGCTACCTCGCCGAGGACGCCCTCGAACTCGTCGACGTGCGCTACGCGCCGCTGCCCGTTCTCGTCGACCCCGACCTGGCCCTCACCGACGACGCCCCGCTGCTCCACGACGACCAGCCGGACAACACGGCGGTCGCCGTCGCCACCCGGGTCGGCGACCCCGAGGCCGCGTTCGCCTCCGCGCACACCGTGATCAGCGAGGAGTTCCGGGCCCACCGCTACGTCGCCTCGCCCATCGAGACCCGCGCCGTCGCCGCCCGCGTCGACCCCTACAGCGGCGAACTCGTCGTCTGGTCCAACACCCAGACCCCGCACCGCGTCCGCGAGTCCATCGCCACCACCCTCGGCCTCGACTCCGAGACCGTCCGCGTCATCGCCACCGACGTCGGCGGCGGCTTCGGCCAGAAGGGCATCCTCTACGTCGAGGAAATGCTGATCCCCTACGCGGCGCACAAACTGGGCCGCCCCGTCGTCTGGCGCGAGGACCGGGGCGAGAACCTCACCGCGGCCTCGCACGCCCGCGAGCAGATCCACCGCATCGAACTCGCCGCCGACGCCGACGGCAAGCTCCTCGGCGTCCGCGACCGCATCACCGTCAACTTCGGCGCGTACAACATGACGGGCCTGGTCGTCCCGTACAACTCGCTGTGCCACCTCCTCGGCCCCTACCGCGTCCCGAACGTCGACATCGACGTGCTCGGCGTCCTCACCAACACCGCCTTCGCCACGCCCTACCGGGGTGCCGGCCGCCCCGAGACGGTCTTCGCGATGGAGCGGGCCATGGACCGGCTCGCGGCCGAACTCGACCTCGAGCCGGCCGAGTTGAGGTCCCGGAACCTCATCGGCCCGGACGACATGCCGTACACGACCGGACTCGTCGACCGCTCCGGCAACCCCCAGTCGTACGACTCCGGCGACTTCCCCGAACTGCTGCGCCGGGCCCGCGCCAAGGTCGACCCCGCCCGCCGCGCACCGCGCGAGGGCAAGCACATCGGTGTCGGCTACGCCATGTACATCGAGGCCACCGGGCTCGGCCCGTTCGAGACCGCGCGCATCGACATCGCGCCCAGCGGCCGCGTCAAGCTCGCCATCGGCGCGCCCTCGCAGGGTCAGGGCCACCGCACGTCCATGGCACAGATCGCGGCGGACGCGCTGGGCGTACCCCTCGACGTCATCGACGTGGTGGGCGGCGACACCGAGCGGACCCCCTTCGGCGTCGGCACCATCGCCAGCCGCGCCCTCGTCAACGCGGGCAACGCGACCCACCGCGCCGGGAAACTCGTACGCGAGAAGGCCCTCGACGCCGCGGCCCGCCGCCTCGGCGTCCCGGTCGCCGAACTCACCCTCACCGACGGCGTGTTCACCACCAAGGCGTCCGATGGTCCCACCCTCACCCTCGCCGAACTCGCGGGCCGCGCCCCGCTGCCAGGCACCCCCGAACCCACCGACGGCCGGCACGGCACCGAACTCAGCGAGACCGTCCACTTCCGCCCACCCGGCTTCGCCGTCGCCAGCGGAGCGCACGCCGCCGTCGTCGAAGTCGACGAGCACACCGGCGAGCTGGAAATCCTCCAGTACGTCGTCGTCCACGACGCGGGCGTCATCGTCAACCCGCTCATCGCCGAGGGCCAGGTCACCGGAGGCATCGCCCAGGGCATCGGCGGCGCCCTCTACGAGGAGATGATCTACGGCCCCGACGGCCAGCCCCGCACCGGCACCTACATGGACTACCTCGTCCCCACCTCGTCCGAGATCCCCGACCTCGACATGGACGAGATCCACTCGCCGAGCCCCATGAACGACCTCGGTGTGAAGGGGCTCGGCGAGGGCGGCGCCATCGCCCCGCAGGCCGTGCTCGCGAACGCCGTCGAGGACGCCCTGCGCCCCTTCGGTGTCGTCGTCCGCCGCGGGCCCCTGTCGCCCAGCCGCATCCGCGACCTGCTGCGCGACGCCCCGACAGCCGCCCACTGACCACGATCGGAAGACCCGACCATGCAGCTCGACCACACCTTCACCGTCCCGGCCGCGCCCGACGACGCCTGGAAGCTCTTCCACGACCTCGGCCGCGTGGCCCCCTGCATGCCCGGCGCCGTCCTCGACACCCTTGAGGGCGACACCTTCACCGGCCGCGTGAAGGTCAAGGTCGGCGCGGTGCAGATGAGTTACCGCGGCGAGGGCACCGTCACCCGCGACGAGGCCGCCCGCAGCATGCGGCTCGACCTCAGCGGCAGCGAGACCCGCGGCGCGGGCACGGCCTCCGCCACCGTCACCGCCGAACTCGCCGCCGACCCCGCCGGCACCCGCGTCCGCGTCCGCACCGACCTCGACATCACCGGTCGCCCCGCCCAGTTCGGGCGCGGCATCATGACGGAGGTCGGCGACCGCATCGTCGGCCAGTTCGCCGGGCGTCTCGCCGAGTTGATGAGCGCCCCCGCACCGGTGTCCGACGCCCCCGCCCCGGCGCGCCCCGCCGAACCGGAGGCCGTCGACCTCGGCGCCGCCGCGCTGCCCGTACTCCTGAAGAAGGCGGCCGTTCCGGCCACCGCCGCGCTCGCCGCGGTGATACTGGTGGCAGTGATCGGCAGGCGCCGACGCATATCGTTTGAGGGGTAGAATTTTCAGGGGCGTACGATTTCGTGTCCGCCCGTGAGAATGCGCGCGAGGGGACGGGGATGGCCGAGCGGAAGGCGAAGCGGCAGGACGCCGTGACACAGATCGTGGCGGACTGGGCGCGCGAGCGGCCCGAGCTCGACACCGGTCCGCTGGAGGTGCTGGCCCGCCTGCACCGCTCGTTCCTGCGCTACAACACCAAGCTCAACGCGTCGATCGAGCGGCACGGACTGTCCGTCGCCGGTTTCGACGTGCTCACCGCGCTGCGCCGCGCGGGCAAGCCCTACCGGCTCACCGCCGGACAGCTCGCCGACTCGGGCCTCGTCTCGTCCGCCGGCGTCACGCTGCGCATGGACCGCCTGGAGAAGGACGGCCTGATAGTGCGCGAGCGGGACGCCGAGGACCGGCGCGTCGTCTACTCCCGGCTCACCGACATCGGCCTCGCGAAGGTGGACGAGGTGTTCACGGACCACCTCGCCAACGAGGAACGCATGCTCGCCGGCATCTCCCCGGCCGAACGCCGCCAACTGGCGAGGCTGCTGGGCAAGTTGGAGTACTCGATCCTGGAGTCGGACGACTCGAGCCCCGCCGGCGATTGAGCAGTCGGGCTTGGGGCAGCGCCCCACATCAAGCCCCGCCGGCGATTGAGGCGCGGGGTCCGGGGCGGAGCCCCGAGTCCGCAACACCGTCGCAGCGCAGACAAAAAGGGGCGGCTCCCCCCGTGGGAGCCGCCCCTTTCGCCATGCCGCGGGACTACTTCTTGTCGAGCATGTCCTGCACCTTCGCCCGCACGTCGTCCGTGTCCAGGCCACGGATCGTCAGCGTCGTACGGCGGCGCAGCACGTCGTCCTGCGTCTCCGCCCACTCGTGGTCACGCGCGTACGCGACCTGCGCCCAGATCTCCGGGGCGTCCGGGTGGACACGCTCGGCGAGCTCCGGGTTCTCGTTGGCGAGCCGGGCGATGTCGAAGGACAGCGAACCGTAGTGCGTCGCCAGGTGCTTGGCCGTGTCGGCGCCCATGCGCGGGCCGGGCGCCGGGCTGTCCACCAGGAGACGGTGCGCGACGGCGCGCGGGTTGGCGACACCCGGCAGCGGCAGCTTCTTCGGCAGCGAGCTGATCGGCTCGTAGTCGTCGCCGAGCGGGTGGCCCGGCAGCGACTCCAGCTTCTTCATGACCGTGCGGCCGATGTGCCGGAACGTCGTCCACTTGCCGCCCGAGACGGACAGCATGCCGCCGCTGCCCTCGTTGACGACGGTCTCGCGCTTGGCCTTCGACGTGTCGCCGGGACCGCCCGGCAGCACCCGCAGACCCGCGAACGAGTACGTCATCAGGTCCCGCTTCAGCTGCTGGTCACGGACCGAGAAGGCGGCCTCGTCGAGGATCTGGTCGACGTCCTTCTCGGTGACCGACACATCCGCCGGGTCGCCCTCGTACTCCTCGTCGGTCGTGCCGAGCAGCAGCATGTCCTCCCAGGGGAGGGCGAAGGTGATGCGGTACTTGTCGATGGGGGTCGCGAGCGCGGCCTTCCACGGCGAGGTGCGCTTGAGGACCAGGTGCGCGCCCTTCGACAGGCGGATGGACGGCGCCGCGTTCGGGTCCTCCATCTTGCGCAGGTGGTCGACCCAGGGGCCGGTCGCGTTCAGCACCAGGCGGGCGTTGACGCCGAACTCCTCGCCGTCCATGCGGTCCTTGAGCTCGGCGCCCGTGACCCGGCCGTTCGTGAAGCGCAGGCCGGTGACCTCGGAGTGGTTGAGCACGACGGCGCCCGCGTCGACGGCCGCGCGGACCGTCATCAGCGCCATCCGCGCGTCGTTCATCTGGTCGTCGCCGTACACGGCGACGGCCTTCAGGTTGTCGGTCCGCAGCTCCGGCACGTCCTGCTGCGCCTTGGCGGGGGAGAGCAGGTGCCCGACCCCGTCGCCGAACGCGGACAGCGCGCTGTACGCGAAGACACCCGCGCCCAGCTTGGCCGCGCCGTGCGGGCCGCCCTTGTAGACGGGCAGGTAGAAGGTGAGCGGGTTGGCCAGGTGCGGGGCCACGTTGCGGGACACCGCACGCCGCTCGAAGTGGTTCTCCGCGACCAGCTTCACCGCGCCGGTCTGGAGGTAGCGCAGGCCCCCGTGGAGCAGCTTCGAGGAGGCGGAGGACGTGGCGCCGGCGAAGTCGCCGGCGTCGACCAGGGCCACCCTGAGACCGGACTGCGCCGCATGCCAGGCAGTGGAGATGCCCAGGATGCCGCCGCCGATGACCAGGAGGTCGTACGTCGCCTTGGAAAGCTGCTCGCGGGTCTCGGCGCGGCTCGGGTTGGAACCGGCGACCGGGTGCGTTCCGAGGGCAGGCACGGTCTGCAGGGTGGACTGGGTACTCATGGTGGGGTGTTACTCCTCGACAGAGCTGTCTTCGAGCCAGCCCATGGACCGCTCCACGGCCTTGAGCCAGCTCTTGTACTCACGGTCGCGGGTGGCCGCGTCCATGCGGGGGGTCCACTCGGCGGCCCGGCGCCAGTTGGCGCGGAGCTCGTCGGTGTTGGACCAGAAGCCGACGGCGAGACCGGCGGCGTAAGCGGCGCCGAGGCAGGTCGTCTCGGCGACCATCGGGCGCACCACCGGCGCGTCCAGGAAGTCCGAGAGGGTCTGCATCAGCAGGTTGTTGGAGGTCATGCCGCCGTCGACCTTGAGCGCGGTCAGCTCGACGCCGGAGTCCTTCGTCATGGCGTCGGTGATCTCGCGGGTCTGCCAGGCGGTGGCCTCGAGCACGGCGCGCGCGAGGTGCGCCTTGGTGACATAGCGGGTCAGGCCCGCGATGACACCGCGCGCGTCCGAGCGCCAGTACGGGGCGAACAGGCCGGAGAAGGCGGGCACGAAGTACGCGCCACCGTTGTCCTCGACGCTGGAGGCCAGCGTCTCGATCTCGGCGGCCGACTTGATCAGGCCCATCTGGTCGCGCATCCACTGCACCAGGGAGCCCGTGACGGCGATCGAGCCCTCGAGTGCGTAGACCGGCTTCTGGTCGCCGATCTGGTAGCCGACCGTGGTCAGCAGCCCGGAGTAGGAGTTGATGGCCTTGTCGGCGGTGTTCATCAGCATGAACGTGCCGGTGCCGTACGTGGACTTGGCCTCGCCCTCGGCGAAACAGGTCTGGCCGAACAGGGCCGCCTGCTGGTCGCCGAGCGCCGAGGCGACCGGGATGCCGCCGAGCAGATCGCCGAGCTTGCCGCCGGTGACCTCGCCGTAGACCTCGGCGGAGGAGTGGATCTCCGGCAGCATCGACATCGGGACGCCGATGGAGTGGCAGATCCGGTCGTCCCACTCCATCTCGTGCAGGTTCATCAGCATCGTGCGGGAGGCGTTGGTGACGTCGGTGTAGTGCTTGCCGCCGTCTGTACCGCCCGTCAGGTTCCAGATGACCCAGGTGTCCATCGTGCCGAAGAGGATGTCGCCGCGCTCCGCGCGCTCGCGCAGGCCCTCGACGTTGTCGAGCAGCCAGCGGGCCTTCGGTCCCGCGAAGTACGAGGCCAGCGGGAGGCCGGTCTCGCGGCGGAAGCGGTCCTGGCCGACGTTGCGGCCGAGCTCCTTGCAGAGGGCGTCGGTGCGGGTGTCCTGCCAGACGATGGCGTTGTGGACGGGCTCACCGGTGTTCTTGTCCCAGAGCAGCGTCGTCTCGCGCTGGTTGGTGATGCCGATGGCCTTGATGTCGTCGCGCGTGATGCCGGCCTTGGTGATGGCCCCGGCGACGACCTCCTGGACGTTGTCCCAGATCTCGTTCGCGTCGTGCTCGACCCAGCCCGGCTTCGGGAAGATCTGCTCGTGCTCCTTCTGGTCGACGGAGACGATCCGGCCGTCCTTGTCGAACACGATGCAGCGGCTCGACGTGGTGCCCTGGTCGATCGCCGCGATGAAGGGGCCGGTGGTGTGTGCGTCGGTCACGGTGTGCTCCTCGTGGTGCGTAAGTCTGTGGTCTCGGTGGGCGTCGCTCAGAACAGCTTGTAGATCAAGCCGGCGAGGGCACCGCCGATGAGCGGTCCCGCCACCGGGATCCAGGCGTACGACCAGTCCGAGCCGCCCTTGTTGGGCAGCGGGAGCAGCGAGTGCACGATGCGCGGGCCGAGGTCACGGACCGGGTTGATGGCGTAGCCGGTCGGACCACCGAGGGAGAGACCGATGCTCACCACGACGAGCGCGGTGATCAGGGCGCCGAGGGTGCCCAGGCCGTTTCCTTCGTCGTTGAGGCCCTGTGTGAGGATCGCCAGGACGAGCACGACCGTGGCGATGATCTCGGTCATGAGGTTCTGCGCCAGGTTCCGGATCTCCGGACCGGTGGAGAAGACGCCGAGCACGGGGCCGGCCTCGGGCGCGGCCTTCGGGTCGACGAGACCCTCGTCGTCAACGGCACCGTTGTGCGCGATGAGCACCTCACGGTCGGTGAGGTGGGCGTGGAACTGCCCGTAGTACGCGAGCCAGACCAGGACCGCGCCGATCATGGCGCCGAAGAGCTGGGAGACCAGGTAGAGCGGTACGTCGCTCCACTTGGTGCCGCCCTCGATGGCGAGGCCGACGGTGACGGCCGGGTTGAGGTGGGCTCCGGAGACCCCGCCCACCATGTAGGCACCGGTGAGAACCGCGAAGCCCCAGCCGAACGCGATGGCGACCCAGCCGGCTTCGTAGGCCTTCGAGCGCTTGAAAGTGACGGCGGCGCACACGCCACCGCCCAGCAGAACCAATATGGCGGTACCGATGGTCTCGCCGAGGAAGATGTCGTGGCTGGACACCCGCGACTCCTTTGTCCTTCGTCCAGGGGAAAACCCGAGTAACGAACCTCCCGGGTCCCTTTCCGGTGGTCCGAGCCCTCAGGCGAGGGTCGGGTCCGGTCTGGCCTGTTCACACTCTAACGCGTATTGCCGGTAGGTGTTCGACAATGCCGACCGATGGACGCGAGTCTCGCTCTGGGGTTACCGGCTCGTCAAGGGATCTCTTATCGAATGCGCGATCGTTATTGATCGCCTGCGGTTATCGGCCGTCTGGGCCGGTGGGCGTCCAACGATGGTCACCCGTAACGGTGCAGCCTGCACCTTGAGCCGCGTGGAACCGCGGCCGCTCGGGGGTCGGACGGGTGTGGGACGGGTGCCGGGCGGCCGTCAGAAGCGGCTGGCGCCCAGATCGCGCGAGACCGCGCGGGCGCAGTCGCGGACGGCCGCGATCAGCTCGGGGCGCAGGCTGCCCGATCCGGCGCCGTGCTCGTCGGGGGCCTTGCAGACGCGCTCCACGGCGCCCGTGATGCCCACGGCGCCCACCGGCATCCGGTGCCGGTCGTGGATCGGGGCCGCGACCGAGGCCACGCCCTCCCAGGTCTCCTCGACATCGGCGGCGTACCCGCGGGCCCGGGTGAGATCGAACACGGACTCCAGCTCGTCGGGATCGCACACCGTGCGCGCCGTGAAGTCCTTGCGCTCGGCCTCCATGGCCTCGCTGTGCGCCACCGGGTCGTACGCGGAGAGCACCTTGCCCAGGGCCGTGGAGTGCAGCGGGTGCATCGCGCCCACCTCCAGGACCTGCCGGCTGTCGTCGGGCCGGAACACGTGATGCACGATCAGCACGCCCTGCTGGTGCAGTACGCCCAGGTAGACCGCCTCGCCGCTGGAGCGGGCCAGGTCGTCCGTCCACACCAGGGCGCGCGCCCGCAGCTCGTGCACGTCCAGGTAGCTGTTGCCCAGGCGCAGCAGTTCGGCGCCCAGTTGGTAGCGGCCCGAGGCGGAGTCCTGCTCCACGAAGCCCTCGGCCTGCAGCGTGCGCAGGATGCCGTGCGCCGTGCCCTTGGCGAGGCCGAGCGCGGCGGCGATGTCCGAGAGGCCGAGCCGCCGCTCGCCGCCCGCGAGCAACCGGAGCATGGCCGCGGCCCGTTCGAGCGACTGGATGTTGCGTGCCATCGCAGTCCCTTCCTCCCTCGGTTCTTGTCGCTGACGTCTGGCAGAGGTGGTCACCAAGCAACGTTCGGCAATGCTGAACAGTATCGGTCGTTGCCGACCTCCTGCGAGCGCGGCGTGCGCCAATATTTCCATCGCTCGGTTTCGGCCACGACACGCCCACGCCGTTCCGTCCCGTGGACGCACTCACGGCGCGACCATCGTCCCCGTTACCCTGACCGGGTGCGCCTCCGGGAGTGGAGCCGCAAAGCCGACAGCCGTCGCACCTCTGGGAGAACTTTCATGGCCTCGTTGCCAACGCCCGCATCCGATCCCCGCGCCCGTGTGGACGCCCTCCGAGAAGCCCTCGCCACCCGTGTCGTGGTGGCCGACGGAGCGATGGGCACCATGCTGCAGGCGCAGGACCCGACGCTCGACGACTTCCAGCAGCTCGAAGGCTGCAACGAGATCCTGAACGTGACCCGGCCGGACATCGTCCGCTCCGTCCACGAGGAGTACTTCGCCGTCGGTGTCGACTGCGTCGAGACGAACACGTTCGGCGCGAACTTCGCCGCCCTGAACGAGTACGAGATCCCCGAGCGGAACTTCGAGCTCTCCGAGGCCGGTGTCCGCATCGCCCGCGAGGTCGCCGACGAGTTCACCGAGAAGACCGGGCAGCAGCGCTGGGTCCTCGGCTCGATGGGCCCCGGCACCAAGCTGCCCACCCTCGGCCACGCCCCGTACACAGTGCTGCGCGACGCCTACCAGACCAACGCCGAAGGCATGATCGCGGGCGGCGCCGACGCCCTCCTGGTGGAGACCACCCAGGACCTCCTGCAGACCAAGTCCGCGATCCTCGGCGCCCGCCGCGCCCTGGACGCCACTGGCGTGAACCTCCCGCTGATCTGCTCGGTCACCGTCGAGACCACCGGCACGATGCTGCTCGGCTCCGAGATCGGTGCCGCCCTGACGGCCCTTGAGCCGCTGGGCATCGACATGATCGGCCTGAACTGCGCCACAGGACCCGCCGAGATGAGCGAGCACCTGCGCTATCTCGCCCGCCACTCCCGCATCCCGATCTCCTGCATGCCCAACGCGGGCCTGCCGGTCCTCGGCAAGGACGGCGCCCACTACCCGCTCACGGCGCCCGAGCTGGCCGAGGCCCAGGAGACCTTCGTACGCGAATACGGCCTCTCCCTGGTCGGCGGCTGCTGCGGCACGACCCCCGAGCACCTGCGCCAGGTCGTCGAGCGGGTACGCGGCATGGAGCCCACGACCCGCGCCCCGCAGCCGGAGCCGGGCGCCGCCTCGCTCTACCAGACGGTGCCGTTCCGC
>NZ_JBUEGE010000031.1:0-54413 GCF_054963755.1 Streptomyces sp. EDA2-14 | reverse complement strand
AAACGTAAAGCGATCATGAGGATCAGTGAGGGGGAGTGAGCCTCAGTGAGCCCTGAAACTAGGGGCGTTGACCTGCACAAACAACATTCCGTGAGGATCAGTGAGGATCAGTGAGGGGGTGTTGTGGCATCCATGTGGCATCCACGTGGCATCGCCCCTCACACCGCCCGCAGCGATCGAACACCCTCGACCTCCGGAGCCATCCGAGCCCGCACCTGCGCGGCCACATCCTCCGGCGCGTGTTGGTACAGCCACGTCACCTTCGACCCGCGCTCATGCCCCATGACCGCCTGCACATCCTTCTCCGGAATCCCGAGATCCTTGAGCCACGTCGCGAACACGTGCCGCAGATCATGGACACGCGGCCACCACTCCAGCCGCCCCGTCTCCGAGTTCTTGACCTGCCGCGCAACCCCCGCATCCTGGATCGCAGGCACCCACATCCGACGGAAGTTGTGCCGCGTGAGCACCCCACCCATCGGACCGCGGAACACCAGCTCGTCAGCGTGCAGGTCGTACGGATCCTCGCCGATCGGGGTCACCTTCTCCGACGGGCGCCACCGCGACACCATCGTCTCGATCGCCCCGGCCGCTTCCGGGATCACCGGCACGGTCCGGAATCCGGCAATGCTCTTCGGCGCCGCCTTCCGGAACAGCTTCCCGTCGTCCTCGCTGAGCACTTCCTTCACCTTGAGGTGCTGAGCCTCCAGATCCACACTCTCCCACCGCAGGCCCGTCGCCTCACCCCACCGCATCCCGGTCGCCTCCAGGAAGACGACCAACGGGCGGTAGTACAAGGGCAGGTGCTCGATGATGAGCGCCACCTGCTCGCGCGTCGGCGGCCGTGTCTCGTCCGGGTGCTTGGCCGGCGCCTCGCCAATGTCGAGGTCGGCGGCCGGGTTGAAGGGGAGGCGCTGCCCGTCCTTCACCGCGGCCCGGAGCAGCATGTCGAGCAGCTCCTTGACCTTCTTCCGCGTGTGATAGCCCTTCACCTGCTTGGTGATCCACGCCTGGAGTTCGATGTGCTCCAGGTCGCACAGCCGCCACTCGCCCCACTCCGGCTCAATGTGGGTCTTCCAGTTCGACAGCTTCCGGTTCTCGGTGGTGACGGCACGCTTCGGCTGCGCCTCCCACCACAGTTCCCACCACGCCGACAACTTGATCTGCCCACGCTTCGGATCCGCGTAGGTCCGCTCCCGAACCCGGGTGCGCTGCTTGTCGAGGTGCGCCTCGGCGGCCTTCTTCCCACCGTCCTTGATCTTGAAGCACTTCTGTCGCTGCCTCCCGGCCGGATCCCGGTAGCGGGCCTGCCACGACCCGATGCAGTCGCGCCGGCGCTTTCGCTCGCCGTACTGCTCGGGCGGGTACTTCTCCATGCAGAGCTGGCAGCCGCAGCCTTTCTCGCGCAACTGCCTCGGGTTGTTACTTCCCTTGGACGCCATGGCGCCTCATCACCTCACCGCTCCTTCGCTGCTGTGGCACGTGCGCGAGGAGCCGTACGGGCTCCCCGCACCAGCAGACTGCACCCAACGGGCGCTGTGGGATGTGGAGTTCGGAGAGCACCGCACGGACGGCGGTGAGAACCCGTTCGCCGTCCAGCTCGGACGGAACGGTGATGAGCTGCCGGGAAGAGTCCCACGGCACTAGATCGTCGACCGGTGCGTACTGCACGCGGATGCACATATGGCAGTCCCCCAGGTAACCACGCTTCCAGAGTGAGCCGTGGGGGAGGACATCGGCCGTGTGCCCGAAGGTACAACCAAAATGGGTAACTTGCGACCAGTCCCAGCACACTTAGCGATCAAAGATTCACCGCGTGTGAAAAGGGTCTTCACGTTCGACACGAGGCGGGCACGAAAGGTTGCACGAACCACAGAAACGGATGAGCCCCACGGCCGGTAGTGGCGAGGGGTTAGGACTTGTTCGAGTCGTTCAGCGCCTTCAACTGCGTCTCCGTGAAGCGCTGTTGCTCCTCGGTCAACCCTCGATACAGGGCGAGGATCCGCTCCTCGGCGTCCTCGTCGAGCGGGCCGGGCGTGCGGCGGCCGGCCGCTGCGTAGATCCGGTCCTCGGTGAACTTGGGAAACGACTCGTGCAGCGCGCGGAGCTTGAGCTGGTTCGGGCCGCGCCCGGTGCCGCGCTTGCGGTTGACCCACGAGTTCACGGTGGCAGGGGCGACCCCGATACGGCGCGCGATCTCGCTGTCGCTGACGTCGTATTCGTCCTTGAGGCGGGCGAGGAGCTGCGCGAGATCCTCGTCCGGGTGCTCTGTGTCTGCCACGGGCTCAAGACTGCCGTCTGACCTTCTACTTTCGCAAGTGAAAGTAGAAGCATGGCGGGATGTCACAGCGGCGCGTGACCTCCCCGTCGCGCACCGATGCGTCTGTCATATGCAAACAGAGTAGAACACTCTTTCGAACGTGTCTCGCGACTCGCCCCACTCACTGAAACTCACGCCGACACACTTGCACTCACTGACACTCACACTGTAGAAATGTGTCAACGGCGGCCGGAACGGCAGCCAAAGCCAGCCACGGCGCGAGGTATCCGCATGACCAACCTGATCCGCAAGGGCGAAGGCGAGCCACTCAGAACCGCGATGCACGCGGCCGGCCTGTCTGGACCCGCACTCTCCGTCAAGACGAAGGCGGTCGACGCGGCCGGTAGGGGTATAAGCCCCGCCGCCATCGGCCGACTCGCCGGAACCGGAACCAGTGCCCGCGCAGAAGCGCGGCTGCGGACGGCGTGGCTGATCGCCGACGCGCTCGGCGTACCGCTCCAACGCCTCTTTTCCATGCCCTCAGTTTCAACTGACACAGTAGAAAGGTCTAGCCCCCATGGCGAGCAAGACCCTCGCTGAGCGCGCGGAGATACTCCGCCCCACCGGACTCGCCCCCCTGCTCAACAGCACCCAGCTCCAGGCCCACTACGGGATCTCGAACTGGACGGCCAACGAGTGGCGCAAGGCCGGGTGCCCGGTGCAGCGGCTCCCCGGCGGTATCCGCCGCTACAGCCTCGCCGACGTCGACGCCTGGCTCGCCGAGCAGGCGCCCGACGCCGCCGAGGCCCGCGCCGAGCTGTCCCGCAAGGCCTTCGCGGCCCGCGCATAACCCCTCTGAACGCGCCGAAGGGCCCGCCTGACTTTCCCGGCCGGCGAGCCCCACGACTACGGCGCCCCTACCTACAGAGAAAGAGAGGCCCCGGTGGCCACATCCTTTCAGACCTCACCCCCGCGCTTGACCTTTCGCGAGCGACAGGACGCCCGGCAGCGCCACGAGCGCGAGTACGAGGTCACGGTCAACGTGATGAGCCTGCCCTCGGAGCACGTCGCTTCGGAGGCGACGCCCGACGAGGTGCACGTGTTCGCGACGGACATGGACGTCCTCGCCGCGTGGTTCTACGAGATGGGCGGCACCGTGACGGTGGTCGATCTGCCGACCGGGGTGAGCGTGTGGACGCTGCGGACGCAGACGTTGGCGGACTCGACGGTCGCTGATCAGGTCGCCTGCCCGGTGCTGGTGTCGGTGCCCCTGTTGACCGGTGCTCCGGTCATGCAGGAGATCCGTGAGGCGGTCGCCGCATGAACACGGCCCGAGTGAACTCGGCGGCCGGGGTGATCCTCGCCGCGTTGGAGCAGGACCGGGTGCCTGCGGGTATCGCGCTGGCGTTGGAGTCGGCGGGGCTGCTCATGTCCCCGGAGATCGCTGCCGAGTTGGAGCGGCTGCGGGCTCGTGTCGCCGACCTGGAGGCCACGAAGCCCGTCGCCTACCTCGCGATGAGCGGAGAGCGCCTGCTCGGCCTGTATCGCCTGGAGGTCGACGCACTGCACCACTGCGAGGAGGCGTCCCAGCGAGGTGCGTACAGGACGTGTCCTCTCTCCTGGCGGAGGGCGTCGGGCGGGTCACACGAGCTGTTCGCGTGGACGTCCCAAGAGGTGGAGGGCAGCACCGGTCTCTCCGTATCGCCGATTGAGGTGCGTCCTGAGTTCGACAAGGGCTGGGGCGAGGACGCGGACGAGACGGTCGCGGCGTCGACGGACCGGTTGACGGCGCTGCTCGCCCCGACGCAGGCCCTCCGCGCGGGCGAGACAGGTGGTGCAGCGTGCTGACCGCCGACCCGACCAAGCATCTCCTCGGCTACGGCCGACGTGACGCGGCCACCGGGATGCTGCACGGCTACATCCGCTGGCCCAACGGACGTCCGCCCACGCCGTTCGGCTGCCGCTGGTGCGGCACCGAAAGCAGCGGCCACGGCCGCCGGTGGATGCCCGGTCACGAGATTCACGCGTGGGTGCAGCCGACCGAGGCGCAGATCCTCGCGCGGATGAAGGCCCGCCGTGCGGCCCGCAAAGCCGTGTGCCGGTGCGGCCGGCCGGGCGTGGACCCGTACCAGTGCGAGGCCGACGACTGCACGTACGAGTTCCCCGAGCTGAACCCCTTCGGTGCTGCTCGTCCGGTCGATGTGCCGAGCGCCGAGGTCTCGCGCAAGTGCGGGCGCTGCGGCTGGCGTTCGAGCGTCTGGCATGTGGCCGACGGATCGGCGGAGGCCGAACTCCACGGCCACGTCACCCGGGTTCACGGCGGTGTCTACGCCGAGACGGGCGGTGCCTCGTGCTGACGAACGCGCTCGTCATCTTCTTCCTCGCGCTCTCCGGTGAGGCCCTCGTCCTCTTTAAGGCCGGCCTCGACCGCGAGTTCCCCATGGACAACGAACCGAAGGGCGGCACGCGATGAGCTACCGCATCGAGGGCCCGTTCCCTCTCACCATCACGCCCACGCCCGAAGGCGCGGAGATCGACGTCAGCAAGTTCCTCGTACGCGCTGTGTTCCTGGCGCTGTTCGAGGACGCCGACGAGGGGCCGGAGTCGTTCGCCGACGAGTTCGTCGACATGCACGCCCTGGCGCAGGCCGCGCAGCGCGGCGGCGCCGACTGCCACGAACGGCACGAGTTCGACGAGCGCATGAACGAGATGATCGACAAGTACGCGGACGGCGGCACCGTCGATTTGTACGCGGGCGGGGTGGCTCAACTCCTGACGGCTGTGCGGGAGATCGCGGCGCCGCGTCCGGTGCCGGGGCAGCGAGGTGCGGCATGAGCGCCTCGCCCGAGGTCGAGAACTACCCCGGCGAACTCCCCATGCTGCGCGGCCTGGTCCGAGCGATCCGCGCCATTGCCGAGCACAGCGACATGGACGAGCTGCGCCGCGTTCTGGCCGAGCACGAGACCGACGAGCAGGCCGCGTACGGCGCGCTTGTGGAGAAGGCCACCGCTCCGGCGGCGACGGTCACTCCCGAGCTGCTGCCCAAGGCGGACGTCGTCGCCTGGCTGACCAAGAAGGCCCGCGAGCAGCGGGTGGGCGGCACCCGCGAGAACAGGATGCTGGCGGACGCGATCAGCGTGCTGGCCTCCAAGGCCGACCGTGGCGCCATCCGCCCGGACAACCTGCTCATGCTGCCCGCCGACTTCTTCGAGCCGGGGCACGCCTACACGCACCGCAATGGCCACGACTTCAAGTGCGTCGCGGTCACCAACCACCCGCAGACCGGCGAACGGCTCGCCATGGGCTGGCACATCGACGGGTGGGGATGGCACTACCCCGCCGCCGTCGGCATCGACCAGTGGAACCACGAGTACGACGGCGTGCAGCCGCCGGAAGGGACAGAGGGCGGCGCCAAGTGACCAACCCGAAGCACGCCCACGACACCGCGCGGGGCCGCTACTACAGCGACCCCGCCGGGGGCCCCGACCTCGTCTCCGTCACCAACGTCCTCGACACCTCAGTGAACAAGTCCATGGCCCTCGTGCCGTGGGGCGTGAAGCTCACCGTCGAGCACGTCTTCGACAACTGGGGAGCCGTCGCCCGCCGCCTCCTCGGCGACCGGACCGCGCTCACCAAGGAGATCAAGGCCGTCCACCGCGACGCCCGGGAACGCGCCGCCGACCTCGGCGACCGCGTCCACGCCGCAGCGGAGGCACGCCTCCTCGGCGCCCCGATCGCGGACGACCCGGAAGTCGCCCCGTACCTCGCGCAGTTCGACACGTGGCTCGCCTCCTGGGGCGTGGTCCCTGCCGAGCACGTCGAGGCCACGGAGATCACCGTTCTCCACCGGCGCCTCGGCTACGCGGGCACCGCCGATCTCCTGATCTGGCTGCCCACCGGCCCGGGCCGCGTGCTGGAGCTGTGGCTCATCGACTACAAGAGCTCGGCCACCCGGCCGGCCAAGTCGGTGTACCCGGAGAACACGCTCCAGCTCGCCGCGCTGCGCTACGCCGAGGCCGTTCTCCTCCCGGACGACACGGAGCAGCCCATGCCGCTCGTCGCGCGGACGGGCGTCCTCAACCTCCGCGCCCGCAGCCACGCCCTGGTGCCGATGCCCGCCGACCGGACCGCGCACCGCGCGTTCCGCGGCGCCCTCGAAAACACCCGCTGGCTCCACGCCGCGAAGTCCTCGTACCCCGCGCTCGCTGCCCCTGTCGGCGCCGCGCGCACCACCGGAAAGGCGGCCTGAACATGGGGGCCCGACTCCGCAACATCCAAGCCCGCGCGGCCGAGCACGGCCGCCTGCGCACCGGCTACACGCAGGGCAACCGGCCAATGCGCTCCCCGAACTGGGTCGTCACCTCGCACAGCGAGGAGCACGTCCGTAAGGCGGCCGAGCTGTGGGGCGGCACGCCCGAGCAGTGGTCGCCGCTCAATTCGACGATCGGCCAGTGGCGCGTCATCACCACCTCGCCGTCCATCGAGGCTCTGATCACGCCGGGCGACCCGCTCAACCAGTACAACGAGATGTGGTCCAAGGGCGGCTGCCAGCGCCGCTGTGACGGCGAGACCGAACTCCTCACCCGGCAGCCCTGCATCTGCGCCGCCCGCTTCGGCGAGAGCTGGCACGAGCAGAAGAAGGGCGCCGTCTGCTCCACCACCTCCCGCCTGAACGTCATGCTCCCGGACCTGTCCGGCATGGGCATGTGGCGGGCCGAGACCCACTCCTTCTACGCCGCGCAGGAGTGGGGCGGCATGGTCGACATGGTCCTCGCCGGAACAAATGGTGAGGGGTTCATCCCGGTGAACCTGCGGATCGAGCCGCGCCAGCGCGTCGCGAACGGCGAGACGAAGAAGTTCCCTGTCGTTGTCGTCGAGCTGCGCGGCATCACCCCGCGCCAGGCCCTGGCCGGACCGGTGAACGCTGCGACCGCCCTCAACCCGGGTGCGGCCGGCGGGCAGCGTGCCGCGATCGAAGCGCCGCGCCCCGACTACCTCGCCGAGGCCGAGGGCGCGCTCACCTCCGACGACGTGCGCGACGTGTGGCGGAAGGCGTCTGCGGCCGGGCACGTCGACCCGAAGGGCAGCGACGAGCTGTCGCAGAAGCTCATGGCGCTCGCGGCGGCGAAGGACGCGGAGTCGGTCGCCGACGAGGCGGGCGAGTCCGGGTGGGAGGCCGAGGCCGACAAGCAGGCCGCTTACGAGGCCGCGCCGGATGAGGAAGGCGCGTACGAGGTCGAGATCGTCGACGACGCGGAGCAGGCGGGTAGTTGGCCGGTCGCGGCGCAGCCCGGATCGGGGGCCCGCTCATGAGCGAGTGGTTCACCGGCCGCCTGTGCGGCTTCGACCTGGAGACCACCGGCATCGACGTCGAGCAGGACCGCATCGTCACCGCCTGCGTCGTCCAGTGCGGCGAGGGCCACCCCACCGCCTCCGGTACGTGGATGGCCGACCCCAGGGTCGAGATCCCCGAGGAGGCCGCGAAGGTCCACGGCATCACCACCGAGCGCGCCCGCGCCGAGGGCAGGCCGGCGGCCGAGGTCGTCGAGCAGGTCGTCGCCGCGCTCGCCGCGGTCGTCGTCTCCGGTGTGCCGGTCGTCGCGATGAACGCCCCGTACGACTTCACGATCCTCGACCGCGAGGCTCGCCGTCACGGTGTGCAGCCGCTCGTCGACATCGTCGGCGACGACCTCCGCGTCGTCGACCCGCGTGTCCTCGACAAGGCAGTCGACAAGTTCCGTCGCGGCGGCCGCACGTTGGAAGACCTTTGCCGCACCTACGAGGTTCGGCTCGACGGCGCGCACTCGGCGTCCGCCGACGCGATCGCAGCGTGCCGAGTCGCGTGGCGGATCGCCAGGAAGAAGCCGCAGATCGGCGGGGCTTCGCTCACGGACTTGCACGCGTGGCAGATCGGGTGGGCGCGCGAGCAGGCCGAGAGCCTCGCGGACTACTTCCGGCGCACTCCCGGCAAGGAGCACCAGGCCGACGGTGTCCGCACCGAGTGGCCGCTCATCCCCGCGCAGCACACGGGCGGTGATGCCTGATGTTCGGACGCAAGAGCCGCCGCATCGCCGACCTCGTTGCCCGCGTCGAGCAGCTCGCCGAGCAGCGCGACGAGGCCATCGAGAACGCCGCCACCTTCAAAGCCGCCGCCGTACGAACTGCCGCGCGCAACAACCGGCTCACTGCGGCCGAGGAGCGGCACGACGCCGACCTCGACGCCGTGGTCGACCGCCTCGACCGGGCGCTCCGCGGCTACGTCCGGTACCGCGCTGCGCACTCCGCCGAGACCCGTCGAGCCAACCGGCTCCAGGCCCGCCTCGACGACGCCCTCGGACTCAACACAGCTTCGGTCCAGGACGGCCAGCGCTGGCAGCAGACCCGCCCCGACAAGCCCCGCGAGGTGAAGCAGCCGTGAGTGCTTTCGCCGTACTGAAGCAGATCGTCCGTCCCACCGGCCGCCACCGCTCCACTCACGCGCTCGAGCGGAGCGTCCAACTCGAGCGACTCCTCGAGGAGATGCCCCGCGAGGCCGTGCTCGAGGACAGCGCGCTCGAGCAACTCCTCGAGGAAGGCGAAGTCGAGGCCAACGACTGGGCGCACTGCCCGGCCGAGCAGCGCACGACTTTTCACGCCATGAACACCGACGGGTCCCGCACGTGCTGGACCTGTGACACGACCACAGCAGGTGAACAGTGACCGCACCCACCCTGTTCGACACCGAGGCACCGGCCGCGATCCCGGCGGTCGGGCCCCGGCCCCTCGTCATCGGCCTCGACATGGCCCTCGGCACGAGCGGCATCGCAGGCCCCGGATGGACCGACACCATCCGCACCGGCAACCTCCGCGGCGAGCAGCGCCTCCGCTACATCACCGACACCGCCACCAGCTTCTACCGGCGCGCGGACTTCGTCGCCATCGAGGGCGCCGCCTTCTCGCACGCCAAGCAGGTCGGGCACGACGAGATGTCGGGGCTCCGCTGGATGATCCGCTGCGACCTCTGGAGCCGCGGCATCCCGTTCGCCGTCGTGACCCCGGACTCGCGGACGATCTACGCCACCGGCAAGGCCCGTTGGAAGGACGAGGCCGGCCGAAAGCTCACGCCGAAGCAGGTCAAGGGGCTCGTACGCGACGAGGCCGCGGGCCGCTACGGCATGGAGTTCACCGGGACGACCCGATACGACGAGGCCGACGCGTACGTGCTGATGGCGATGGCCATGGACTGGCTCGGCTACTCGCTCGCCGAGGTCCCGACCACGCATGCCCGCGCGCTCAAGGGCGTGCCGTGGCCGACGCAGCCCGTGGCGGTGGCCGCATGATCCTCCACACCCCGTTCAGCATCGCCGCGCCCGACATCCTCGCCCGCGAGGAATCGTGGCAGGACCGCGCCGCCTGCCGCACCGCGCAGTACCACGACCACGCCGACCTCTGGTACGCCCACTCCCGCGACCGCGACGCCGTCAACGCCGCCCGCCGCATCTGCAACGACTGCCCGGTCCGCGCCGAGTGCCAGGAGTACGCCCTCGACCGGCGCGAGCAGTGGGGGATATGGGGCGGACTCACCCAGGCACAGCGGCGCAGCATCCTCCGTGACCGGTCCAAGACCCGCACTGCCGCGCAGGCCGCTGCATGAACGGGCTCGGGCCGACGATCGGCAACCCGCACCCCGGCTACGGAATCCGCGTCCGCCTCGACAACGCGAAGGCCAAGTCCCTTGCGGCCGCCGACTTCACCTGCCCGTGCGGCCACGCCGAGGACGCCGTCGGCTACGCCGAGACCGAGTACCTGGTCATCCGCGCGCAGCGCCACCGCCGCGACGCCTGCCCGATCCCCGAAGTCCGCGAGCAGGCAGATCGCCAGTACGCCGCCCTCCAGCACTCCCTGACCAAGCCCCGCCGCAAGTAGCCCCACCCGAGAGGAACAGCACATGCCCAAACTCGGACCCGCCGACGTCCCCGAGGTCAAGCTCGACGCCGGCGCCGCACACATCGAAGCCTCGCTCTCCCGCGACCAGCGCCGCGGCCTCTTCGAGAAGCCCGGCACAACCGTGTACGCGATCGTCGCGCTCACTTCCAAGAGCTACACCGGTCACGCCGACGGCGAGGACAAGGACCCGCAGGTCAAGGTCCGCGTCACCGAGTGCGAGGTCGCCCGCAGCGACGAGGACGCCGCCGCCCTGGCCGACGCCAAGCGCGCCATGTGGAGGGGCCGCCAGATCGACGGAACCCTCGACGAGGTCGGCGAAGGCCCGCAGCGGCCCGACGCGGCTCTCCTCGACGTCACGGTCACGAAGCCCACCGAGGACGAGCTCAAGGAGCACAAGCGGCGCACCGAGGACCGCCGCCGCTCCGAGTACGTCCGCTAGCACCGCCACCGGGGCCGCCATCCCCTGCGGCCCCGGCCAGGCACCCGACCAGCACGACCGAGAGAAGGACCGTTGAGCCTCGAAGCCACTGTGTGGGCGCTCAAGTTCGCGCCGCCCATGCCTCCGCAGCTGCTCGGCACGTTGTTCGGCCTGGCCGACCACGCCGACAAGCGGGGACGTGGCGCGTACCCCTCGGTCCCCACGCTGTCCGCGTACGCCTGCAAGTCGGAGCGCTCCGTGCAGCGCGACCTGAAGGAGCTGAGCGGCCTCGGCCTGATCCGGTCCGGCGACCAGTCCGCTGCGGCTCACATCCCGCAGGAACGCCGGCCGCACGTCTACGACTTGGCCATCGAGAAGACTGTCCCGGGGGGCCGCGCCGGGAGCGATGGGGTGACGCGGGCGTCACGGGTGACGCTGACGTCATCCCGCGCACGGGGCGGGCGTAAGAGCACAGGTCAGGCCGAAGGTGGGGTGACGCCCACGTCAGGGGTGACGCCCACGTCACCCCCCGACGCCCACGTCACCGCCGGGGTGACGCCCACGTCCGAGTGGGGTGACGCCCACGTCGCAACCGGGGTGACGCCCACGTCACCCAAACCGTCCTTTGAACCACCCACTAACCGTCAGATGAACCAAGAGAGGGCCGGGCACTACTCCGACCCCACCAGCCACACGGGCAACCAGCCCCGGCCTGACGGCCGCCACATCATCCCCGACGACTTCGCGATCACCGACGCCGAACGACGGTGGGCCCACTCGACCTACCCCCACCTCGACATCGACTTCGAGACCCAACAGTTCGTCTCGTACTGGCGCAGCGAAGGCCGCCGGAAGAAGAACTGGCACGACGCCTGGCAGAAGTGGATCCGCGACTCCTCGCGCCGCTCCACTCCCCAGCAAGGCGCCTTCCTCGTCCCCCTCGACGGCGGCAACCAGGGCCCCACACAGCCCCGCCGCAACACCACCGACGACCGCGTAGCCGGATGGCTCGACCTCGCATCAGGAGGAGACCAGTGACCCCAGACGAAGCAGCCCGACTCCTCGCCGCCTGCGCCGCCTTCGACAACCGCCAGCCCAGCGAGATGGCCAAGCAGGCATGGGCCGCAGCCCTCCGCGACCTCCCCTGCGACGACGACACCTTCGAAGCCGTCGCCCGCTACTACAGCGCGCCCGCGGCCCCCGGCGAGACCGGACGACGCTGGATCGAACCCCACCACGTCCGCTCCACCCGCCAGAAGATCCGCGACGAACGCCTCGGCGCCACCATCCCGGCCTACGACCCGACCGACCCCAACGAGGACGGCAACACGTTCGTCGCCCGCCGCCGCGCACAACTCCACGCCATCGCCGACGGCCGCGAACAACCCATCCCCGTCCAAGCGCTGGCCGGCGGCCCCAACCTCCGCGTCACCAAGGCACTCAAAGGCGTAGGCCACCCGGAGGTCATCGCAGACCTCGACAACGACGAGCCGTACATGCCCGAAGGGTTCCGCGAGTCCGTCGGCATGGGCACCGCCCCACCCGAACTCCGCATCCCGTGCCCCAACCACGGCTGCCGCGCCCTCGCCCGCCAGCCCTGTAAGACCCCACACGGCCGCACACGCCGCATTCCACACGAAGCCCGCACCGACGCCGCCCGAGGAGCCGCATGATCCGCGTCGACCTCCCCGACATCCCCAGCACCGACCGGCTCATCGAAGCCCTCCACGTCGCCGCTGGCACCCGCCCCAACACCGCGCAGGCCACCGAGTGGCGACGCATCGCCCACGACCTGGAGCAAGCCCTCGACGCCCTCGGCCCGACCCACCCGATCCAACAGGTCCACCAGAACGCGGCCTGAGCACGCGCATCCGGTTAGAGCCGGGCCGCGCGCGAAGCCCGACCAACCCAACGCCCCACCACCGAAGGAGATCCCCATGACCGAGATCAAGAACCCCGCCCCGTGCACCTGCGCTGACGAGAACACCCTCGTGTCCGTCGACATGGGCCCCGAAGACGGTGGCGTCGTCGACATGTGCACCAGCTGCTACACGCAGATGCAGCGCGAGGCGGTCGAGGACGCCCAGCAGTGACCACGAGCACGGCCGCCCGCGACGCCGCGGACTGGCGCCTACGGGCGGCCTGCCGTGGCCAAGACACCAACCGCTGGTTCATCGACAAAGGCCACTACGACGACGCCAAGTCGGTCTGCTCCGGCTGTCCCGTCCGCGCCGAGTGCCTGTACGACGCCCTCACGACCGAGCCGAACCACCACCGGTACGGCATGTGGGGCGGCCTCACTGGCAGCCAGCGCGCCCAGCTCCCGCCTCTTGAAGGCCCGAAGTCCATGGCCATCGCGGCCCTGCGCCGCTTCCTCGACGAGATCGACCGCCAGAGCGGCCCCGACACGGCCCGCCGCCACCTTCCCGACGAAAGGACCGAACCCATGACCACCGCCCTCCGTCCGGCTCGCCCGGTCGCCGACGTGCCGATCACGCACGACGCCGACGTACGCCTGAAGGCACCCGAAGACATGCCCGTCGGCCAGCTCCTCAAGTGGGCCGACGATCACCCCGACAGCGAGATCCGGGACCAGGCCGCGCGCGCCCGCGTCGCCCTCACCGGCCTCCGCCGACGCCACGCCGCCGACGCCGAGCTGACCGCGATCGGCGTCGAGGCCGAGCAGCTGGAGCAGCGCCTCGCCGAACTCCGGTCGCGTGAGGCCGAGCTAGTGCCGGCCAAGCGGAAGCGGAAGTCGACACCCCGGGACTACGACGCCACCGAGGTGCGGGCGTGGGCGGTGGAGCAGGGCATCGAGTGCAACACCCGAGGCCAGCTACCGAAGCACGTCCTCGACGCCTGGCGCGCCCGCGACGGCGCGTGAGCAGCAGCACGGCCGCCCACCCGACCTCACGAAGGAGCACCATGCCCGCCGTCGACCTGCCGACTCCGATCGTCGTCCAGCGCCACCAGTGCCCGTTCTGCCGCCGCTACACGCGCGCCGACCAAGCCCGCGTCGAGTGGCACATGGCCCGCTGCTTCCAGAACCCGGCCGCCCGCAACTGCAAGACGTGCGAGCACCACCAGCCGGAATCCATCGACTACGGGCACCAGTGCTGGCCCGGACGTCGCTGCGGCTGCAACGACTGGGACGAAGCCTGCCTCCACCCCGACGGGCCCGAGGACGACTACAAGTTCCCGGTCCAGAACTGCCCGCTGTGGCAGGCCAAGTAGCCGAAGCGTCGGCCGCCCGCGCTGGTATCGCGGGCGGCCGGCACCGCCAGTCCACCACACGACACCCCGGAGCCACCATGACCACCGACAGCACCCGCCCCGCCCGCCACGCCATCTACGGCGAACTCATGTGGCCCGAGTACAACCAGACCAGCGAGAGCTACGGCACGGGCCAGGAGAAGGCGTTCGCACTCCTCGACGCGCACGAGGCCGAGGTGCTCGCGCAGGCCGCCGCCGCGCCGTCTGCGCCCGCCGAGGAGGTGCGGCCGCCCGAGGTAGACGTCGACACCCTCGCCCGCCTCATCCACGACGCCAGCGTCTACGTCAACCGAGGCGACTACCCCGGATGGGACGACCTCTCCACCGCCCCCGGCCGCGGCCAGGACGAAGTACGCAAGGCCGCCCGCTGGCTGATCAAGCGGCTGAACATCACCAAGCGCGCCGGGGAGCAGCCGTGATCTTCCACGACCTTGCCGCCCTCGGCGACACCCTCATCGGCCGCGCCGTCCTCACCGTCGGCGCCACCGCCGGAGCCGTTGCCGCCGTGTTCGGCCTCGCCGTCGTCCTCATCGCCGGAGCCATCACCGGCATGTGGACCGGCGCCGGCCGCCGCACCGAACACCCCACGGACGCCTACGACGAGGCCGCCTGATGCCCATACGCCCCGAGAACCGCGCCCGCTACCCGCAGGACTGGCCCGAGATCAGCCTCCGCATCCGAACCGAACGCGCCGCAGGGCGCTGCGAATGCGTAGGCGAATGCGGCATCGACCACGGCGGCCGATGCCGCGCCGAGAACGGCAAGCCCAACCCCGACACCGGCTCGACCGTCGTGCTCACCACCGCCCACCGCGACCACACCCCCGAGCACGTCGATGACGACAACCTGTTCGCCGCCTGCCAGCGGTGCCACCTGCGCTACGACGGCCCGCACCACCGCGAGACCGCTGCGGCCACCCGGCGCGCAGCCCTCGCGGCCGCCGGCCAACTCGCCCTGGCCGAGCCGTGACCGGCCTCGCGCTCGGCGTCGTCCTCGGCCCGTTCGTCTCCGCGCTTCTGCTCACCATCCGGTGGGCAGGGCGCGCCCTCCACAACCGCACCTCTGACAGGAGCGCCACATGCCCCGCGAATCCTTCCCGCTCCCCGACGGCCCCTACCTCGCCTACGGCGCCACCAACGGCCCCGACGGCACCCACGAAGTCCGCATGATCGACCGCGAGGCCCTCGACGACCCGCGCGAGCGTGCCATCTGCCGGGCGCTTCTCCATCACGCGCTCGCGCTCCTCGACAAGAGCGAGCTGACGCGCGAACTCGGCATCTCTCGGGTCGAGCCGTGACCCCCGAGCAGCTCGCCCTCGACTGCGACGCCGACTGGGGCGCCGACGAGGACGACGAGCCGTCGCTCCCCGCCGACCTCCGCGGCCAACACATCCCCGCCGGCGCCCACATCACCGACATACCCCTGAAGGGAGATCTCCTGTGACACCCGCACTCCGCACCGCCCGCATCCTCACCCTCGCCGCGGCCGCGCTCACGATCAGCGCCGCCTACCTCGCCGTCACAGCCTCACCGTGGCTCGCCGTGGCCGGCCTGTACGTCGCCGCCGTCCTCGCCTGGTGCGCATCCCGCGAGTACGCCCACCACCGGCGCCTCCTCGTCGACCACGAACGCGCCCGCCGCGCGGCCCGACTGGAGGTCGAGGCGTTCACCCCGTGCTGCCACCTCGCCGAGCACTCCGACGGACAGGCGCACAACCCCAGTTGTCGGCGCCCGCTCGACCCCGACGCGGAGCTCGCCGCGGCGTGCTGCGTCACCGGGTTCGTGTTCCGCGGCGCCAGCCATGAGCCCACCTGCCCGACGCGCACGACGAGGAGCAACGCCGCATGACCGAGCGGATCCCGCTGGACGAGATGACCCGCGACCAACTCGACATGGTGTATCGCCGACTTCACAAGGCCGAGCGCGCCGTGGGTCTACTGGCCGACGCGCACCGCCGCGCCGAGCAGGCCGAGGCTGCCGTCGAGCGCGTCTCGAACCTCCGAGCGGTGTGGGCCGACGCACCTGACCCGCTCGCCCGCGCCATGGCGAAGGACTTGGGGAACACCCTGAAAGGCCCGGCAGCGACCGAAGCGACCGAGCCCGACTGGTCGAAGGCCATCGACGACTTCATCCGCCTCAACGGCCCCACGATCACCGTCGCCGACGACGAGATCACCATCGAGGGCCTCCGCATCGAGGAGCCCGCCCACCTCACCGTCCACGCCGGACGCCGCCGCCTCAACCTCCAGCGCAACTCGTTCTACAACTGGTCGGCGGTCAAGCGGTGCCGTGACGAGACCTGCGACTGCCACGCCCCGACCGGGGGCAAGACGACCAGCCCCACGCCGTCCCCGCTGCTCGATCAGATCTACCAGGCCATGAAAGAGCGCTACCTCGACAACGCCCTCGACCTCGGCCAGACCTCCCCGAAGCAGCAGATCACCGCGCTCGCCGAGGTCGCCCGGTCCGTCGCAGTCGACCACGGCCAGGTGCTCGCCGCGCAACACCGTGATGCCGAAGAGCAGCTCCTCGCCGCGCGTACCCGCGTACAGGAAGTCGAGGCCGAGCGCGAAGGGGCGTACCGCGAGCGCGCGCACCTCGTCGCGCTGCTCGCCGCCATGACCCCAGGTGCCGTCATCGCGCCCGCGCCCGACGTGGACGAGCCGGGGTGGCAGATCGCCTACCTCGCCATCGGTGGCCGGCAGGCGAGTTGGCACATCCATCCTCGCGATGCCGAGCTGTTCGCCGCAGTCGAGCGCGTCGAGGTAGACGACCCGCGCGCGCAGTGGGACGGCCACACCACCGAAGAGAAGTACATCGGCATCGCCGCGCACACCGCCGAGCTGATGCAGCGCTGCGGGCCCGAGTGCGGCGAGATGCACACCGAGACCGGGCGCTGCGAGATCGCGAGGAACCGATGAAACGACAGCACAAGATCAACCACGGGTGGCAGCGCCCATCGGAGCCCATTAGCGAGACGTACCAGCGGCAGATCGACCGCAGCACCGATAAGGCCGAGACCCGCTGGCGCCAAGCCCAGAAGGCCCTCGAACGGGCGCAGGAAGCCGCCGAGCGTGCCACACAGCGCGCCGCTAAGAGGCCGACCCCGCGCACCTTCGAGGCCCGCGACGAAGCTGAACGCCTCGTTCGTCAGAGGCTCCGCGAGCTGCAAGAGATCGAGGCGTTGATGCGCACACCGACGCGCACGCCCCCGGATGCCATCCACCGCGCCGGCCGCCAGGAGCGGCTGGAGGTCGGCGAGTACCGCAGGCCCCGGCGTAAGAAGACGCCGAAGTTGCCCGTGAGCACGAGGAGGACCCTGTGAGGGGAAAGCACGCCACCGCCGCCAGGAACCGGCGAGAGCGCGAGGAATTGGAGCAGCGCGCGGCAACTGCCGAACAGCAGGCCGAGAAGCTGGCGAAGGAGCTGGCGACACTGCGCGAGTCAACCGAGCGGCGCGTTGCGTCCCTGCAAGCCGATCTGAAGCAGGTCTGCGAGCAACGTGATGGAGCAGTGTCTCCGAAACTGACCGAGGCCATGACACGGGCTGACCGTATGAGGCGGGAGCGCGACGACGCCAGGCGCAGTGCAGCTCGACTTCCTCGTCTGCTCGATGCGGCAATGCGGCAGTGCGTTCCCCGCTACAAGGAGGCCGGGCTCACTGACCAGCAAATCGTCGTCGTGCTGGAGACCTTCACCGCGCAGGCGCGTAGAGACACCTTCGACATCGCCGTGGGAACCGCGCGCGAGGAGGCCCACCAGAACGGTTCTTGAAGGCACGAAGGGGCGCGCCTAGGTCCACCACGACAGCAGGCACGCCCCATCCGGTGGCAACACCGTACCGCCCCACCAGCACCAGGAGCGCCACGATGAACCCCACCGCCGCACACCTCCGCACCATCGCCCTCCACTGGCATGATCTCCGCGAAGCCGCCGGCCAACCCGTCCAGCACGGCGCGTTCGGCCTCGGCCTCCGCGGCTACCTCGCCCGCCTCGACGCCGCCGACGCCGAGCAGCTCGAATACGAACGCCACCAGGCCGCCCACCTCCGCGCCCAAGAACGCGACCCCATGCAGCTCGGCGACCGGCCCGTCCCCGTCCGCCTCCACATCATCGACACCATGCGCGCCGTCGAGGCCGCGCTCACCTCGTGCGCCGACGACATCGCCCGGCAAGTGCAGCGCACCCCGATGGCCATGCCGACCGCCCGCCGCGCCACCTACACCAGCCAGCGGGAGGCCGACGTCGCGCTGAAGGACCGGCAGCGTCAGGCCGCGCTCGCGCAGGCCGACTTGGCGGACCCGCGCAGGTGGCGACACACCGGCCGCCGTGATGCCGTGCGTGCCGCGCTGTGGCTGCTCGCCCGGGTCGAGTACCGGCCCGGCCCGTGCAAGCCAGTGAACGAACAGCAGGTGATCCGGATTGCGAAGGTGGCGGCCGGCGCCGCCGAGCGCGTCGAGCGCGCCCTCGACATCGCGGCGCAGCAGCGAACACTCGCCCAACGGTGCGCGTGCGGCGGGGAGATCACCATGCACGGCGGCGAGGGTCGGGCTCCACTCGCGCACTGCGAGGGGTGCGGGCGGATCTGGACGGAGAGCGGGACGGTGGCCGCATGAAACTGGCCTGGCTCCGCGTCCGCCTGTACATCCGCGAGGCTCTCGGTATCCGAGACATGCGGCACGCCATCCTGCGGCATCGCATCGAGCAGGAGAGGGCGCAGCGGAAGGGGTAAACAGCACGCGGCCCGCCGTCCCCGATGGGTGCGGCGGGCCTACGAGGGTGGCCCCGGTACTGCACGACGACCGTACGCCCGCCGCGATCAGCGCGTCCAGACCTCGAACCCGCCGTGACCCACTGGACCGTGGCTCCGTTACCGGGCCGTGGACCTCGACGACGACACCACCCGCGAAGACCCGCCGGCCGACCTGCTCCCCGTGCTCACCCTCGACGAGGCGCACGAGCTGCTCGGCCTACTCGCCGCGGTCGCCCAAGGCACAGCCCCGGATCCGGAGTTCGCGCACGTGCTGCGGTCGAACCTAGCCGCGCGCGTGCCGTCTCAGGGCGAGGCACGAGTGGGCCTTGAGCCCGGAGCGCCTGCCGTGACGAATCCGTGAAACGGCCACGTAGTTGACCCGGCCCGTGCCATCGTTGAACGCGATGCGAGTTCGTGGGCCAGCCCGATGGCTGCGCCCCGACCGACCCCAGACCCCGCTCGGCAGACTCGCAAACTGGCGCAGTAAGGCCCAGGCGTGGCCCTGCCCCTCCCCCCTAGGGCAGGGCCACCGCGCGCTCCAAGGTGATCGCCCCGCCCTCAGTGCGTCCAGACGTCGGGCCCGCCGCCCCGCCAATCGATCAACGCGGAACGGACGACGTCCATCTCATCCCACTCCTGAAGCCCGGCCTCCTGCATGAACGCCGCGACGTCCCGCACCGTGAACGCCCGGCCGAGGATCGCGCCGTCGACACGGACGCGCCGACCGCCGTCCTCGTCGGGCGGATAGATCACTACGGGCTGCAGAGAGGCCATGACGCCATGCTGCGGCGAGCGCGGCCATCCCGCAGCCCGAGCGCTCGGGAGGGGGCTGCTACTTGCTGTGGTTGAGCACGTTGCCGTTCACACAATGGTTGACGGTGTTGCCCACCCAGTCCCCGCCCTCGGGCGCGACGGCCAGATCCTGGAAGCAGACGGATGCGGCGCCGACGGCCCAGTTGGTTGCGGCGTTGGCGCCGGAGCCGAAGTTGGTGTCGTTGTCGGCGTGGGCAGGGGCGGCCATGGCGGTGGCGGCGAGTGCCAGACCGGCAACGCTGATGATCTTCTTCATGCACGAAGAACGATGCAGCAACCGGGGCGGGTACGGGCCCGCAGCGCTGATCGCCCGCTTGGCGGACTCGCCTACTCCTCCGGCGGCTGCGGGTGCCGGGTGACCTGCCGGAGCTGCTTCTCGACGTCGAACCGGTTGAGGTCGGCCTCTTGCGCGTACGCGGTGACCGCGGCCTGAGCGCGCGCCGCGGCCTCGAACCAGACCTCGCGCTGCTTCTCGCGCTCCTCGGTGTCGAGGTGCTCCAGCTTCTTGCCCTCGTCGTCGGCTGCGCGCTGAAGGCTGATCAGGTCATCCGGGAGTTCGATTGCCACGAACCGGATCTTAAGCCGGGTCGCGCGGGTGGGCGCGGCGGGCACGACGAAGCCCTCGACCTGATCAGGTCGAGGGCTCGTTCGCGTGCGGCTACACCTCGGGAACATCCTTCTTCGGCCGCTTGGAGCCTCGCATCCCCTTCGCGATCTGCTGCGCCCGCGTGAAGTGCACGCCCAACACATCGCCGATCTGCACCCACGTCATCCCCGAATCCTTCATCCGCTGGACCCGCTCCTGACGCAGCTCCCGCAGGCGCGCGTGGTGATCCGGCCAGGTATCGAGCACCTGCGTCACGGCCCTCGCGCACGCCTCGTCGTCCTGCATCTGCTCCAGACGCTCGATGGCCTCCAAGAGTCGACGCACCTCCTCGACCTGCTCGCTCACTGACGCTCCCTCCGTGCCGTGGAGCGCGACAAGGCGACTTTAGACCCTAGGGTCTTGCACGGGCTAGACCCTAGGGTCTAACGTGCTGAGCCGTGGGGATGCCGCGCACCGGAATCCCTCAATGCGAAAGCCCCGGCCCGGAGTTGCACCTCCATTGGGCCGGGGCGGACCAACCCCGAAGCGATCAAAGGAGCAGGTCCGTGGCCCACGGTACCGAGTCCAAGACCATCCCCGAAGCCCACCGCCGCATCGACCTCGTCGAGATCTACGACGCCTACGACGGCGCCCACGAGGGCTACACCACCCCCGCCCGCGCCGACGAGCTGCTCGTCTTCGCGGCCGGCATGGAGACCATCACCCTCGACGAGTCGCTGACCTCGCCCACCGGCACCCGGTACCGCGTGGTCCGAATCGGCGAGGGCGACCACGCGACCGTCTACGTGTTCGGCACCGTGTCGTTCACGGCCGCCCTCGCGTACGGGCTGCTCGTGTTCCTGGCGCGCAGCATCGGAGAGCGGCCCGAGCACCTGCCGTTCGCGACGCTGCAGCTCTACGCCGCGATCAACACGTTCGACGACGACACCGCGGTCCGGGTCCTGCTCCGCGACCTCGCGCCGAAGCCCAACCCTGGCGAGTCCGCCCGCGCCTATGCCCTCCGTCTGCGGCAGATCGCGGAGGACCTGTGATGAGCAGCGAGCCCACCGAGGCCGAGCGCGTCGCCGCTCTCCAGAAGCAGGCCGCGGCCGACTACGCGAGGTCGCAGGAAGCCCAGAGGCAGGCCGCTGCGCGCGACCAGCTCGCCATCGCCCGCGCGCACGGCAACGAGCAGGGCGGTGCGAGCTGATGAGCTGCTGCGGAAAGCCCATGTCCCAGCAGGGCGACAAGCTCGTGTGCGGGAAGTGCGGCGCCTGGTGCATCCCCGGCTTCGTCCTGGCCCTCCTGGTTCGAGGGGGCGGCCACTGATGCCGCTCTTCCGCCGAACCTCGGACGCCGACCTCGCCGCCACGAAGTACGACGGGCGCGAGTCCGCGACCGACAAGGCCGCGCGCAAGCGTCGCGAGGGCCACCGCCGACACATCCCGGACGCCGCCGCCAAGGGGCAGGCGTGGGAGGACACCGACCGCAGGAGGTTCCGCTGATGGAGCGCTTCCTGTACGGCCTCGGCATCCTCGCGTCCATCGCTTCCGGGATCTTCGCCGTCGTCTGGATGACCACCCACTGACCGACCGGGCCCGGCCTACCCCCGACCGGGCCCGGTCACCTCCTCGTTCCCTGGAGCACCCGTGAAGACCCGCACCGTCGAGCGCAAGAGCCTCGTCCCGCACACGGTCGACGGCGTAACCGAACTCGTCCTCGACACCGAGTACATCGACGTGCCGCTCCCGCCCCGCGACTGGGACAGCATCGTCCGCAACGGCGTCACCGTGATCGCCTGCGCGCTCGTCACCGTCTCCCTCGTCTGGACGACAGCGAGCATCGGCGACCTCCTCGCCCTCGCCACCGTCGCCGCCGTCGCCTACGCGGCCGGCGTCGCCTTCGACCTCACCTGGATCATGTGCATGGGCGTCGAGTGGCTGCTCCGCTACGACCCCGCCCGCGCCGCCCTCGCCCGCCGCGCCGGGCACGTCGCGCTCGCCATCTCCATGGGCGCCGTGTTCGTCCACGGCCACCTCTCCGGGCAGTGGCCCGTCGGCGCGGCCGGCGCCTCCGTCTCGCTGCTCGCCAAGGGCGGATGGACGATCGCAATGCGCGCACACGCCCGGCCGCTCGACGCGCGCACAGCGCAGTGGGTCGCGAAGCGGCGCGCGGCGGTCGACGGCCAGCTCGCCATGATCCCCGTGCGTCGTGAACTCCTGCGCGGCGAGGCCCTGGTGGCGGCCGAGCAGCGGGCCCGGACTGCGGAATCCGGCAGCGGATCCGCCGATCCGGATCAGTCCGGACCGTATCCGGACCCCAATCCGCAGCCGACGGCCACGGGCCCGATGACCGTGAAGGACGCAGTCCGGACCGCCCTGGATTCCGGGATCCGCGACCCGGATCGCGTGCTCGCCTACGTCCGCAAGGTCGCCGACGCCAACGCCCGCGAGGAAACCGTCTCGCGCTACATCCGGTTGGCGAGCTGATGGTCGCCGTCGGCGGGCTCGTCCTCGCCCTCATCTGCTTCGGCACCGTCGGCCTCGCCGCCGGCATCGCCCTCGCCACCTTCACCGGTCGCGACCCGCACTGGTTGCTGCCCGTCGCACGCGCCGTCGCGCTGCTCGTCGCCGTCGCCTGCTACCTGCTCGTCTGCCTGCACCAGATCGCCGAGGCCCTCACGCCATGACCGACAAGCCGATCATCCCGACCCGCATCATCCCGCCGGGCGCCACACTGCCCGACCGGCCGCCGCTACCCGGGGAAGCCCCGCCGTGGCACGCGGCCCCGCCGCCCCCACCGCCCGCTGCCCCGGCCCTGCTGCCGGATCCGCAGCCCCGGACCGTGGAAGTCCGCCACGTCCACGAGGTGTTCCTGACCAGCCCGGACCCCGATCCGGAACCGGATCCGTCCCGGTGGGAACGCGCCGGACAATGGATCGGCCGATACGTCCGCCCGTGGCACGCCGTCCTCGGCCTCGCCGGAGCCGTCGTCCCGATCCCCGGCGTCGGCTACTCCGCCGCCACCGTGTGGCACTACACCGTCGGCCACGGCCGCACCGAGTGGGGCGTCGGCTGGGGCTACGCCCTCGGCGGGATCCCGCTCGCGCTCGCCGTCACCGCGATGGCGCACCGCGGCGGCAGCCCGCTCCGCCTGTTCGCGCTCGCCGTCACCGGCATCGGCGCCCTCGCCGCAACGTCCTGGTACGACCCGGTGCAGTGGATCACGGGGGTCACACGATGAACGTCGGTCTCTCCCTCGGCGGTGTCGCCATCGCCCTCGCCATCCTGTGGCTCAACCTGCGCCCGTGGTGGAAGGGCGGCCGCGACCCGAAGGCGCTGCTCCCGTACGCGTCCGGCGCCGGCCTCGGCTCCCTGTCGACGATCTGCATCGGCGGCATGCTCGGGTGGGGTGCCTCCGGCCTCGCCGCGCTCCTCACCAAGGGCGGCACCACGGGCGTCTCCCAAGTCACCGGCACGAACGGTGCGACGCCGATGCCCACCGGCCGCATGGGCACGCTCACCGAGGAGGGCGGCGTCGTCGTCTGCCTCCTCCTCGTCGGCGTGATCATCCTGCACAAGACGTCCGGCAAGCAGGACAAGCGGCGCATCATCGGCGGTTACATCACCTTCGCCGTGCTCGGGTTCCTGCCCGGCGTCGCCCACCTCCTCGGCTGGTGGCCGGACTTGGTCAACAGCATCGGCGCGCAGGGCCGCGCCATCCTTGAGCGGGGCGTCAGCTGATGCGCCGCCGTCTCGCCGTGTGGGCGGCCCGCGCCTCCATCGCCGACCGGATCACCCGCGGCTCGGTCGCCGTATGGGAGCAGCGCGCCGAGGCCCTCGCCGCGTGGGTGCGCGCCGGCCGCCGCGAAGACCTCGACGGGTGGCGCGCGTCGCTCGGCCCCCTCGTGCGGCTCGTCCTCCTGACCGTCGTGGCCTACGCCGTGTGGGCCGCGCTGCGGTCGTGGCCGTGGCTGCTGTGGCTGCTCGCCGGGTGGTGGCTGCGCGCCGCGTGGAAGGCCGGCCGCCGCCCCGCCGAGCATGCCCCGGAGCAGGCCCCCGAGGAGACACCGGAACCGCCCGACGTGGAGGCCGTGCGCACCCTCCTGCTGACCCTCATGGAGGACCGGTCGGGGGTGCACCTGCGCACGGTCCTCGCCCACCTCCAGGAGCACGGCCAGTGGGAGGGCCGCACGGTCACCGATCTGCGCGCGCATCTGGCCCGTCTCGGGGTGCCCCACGACGCCCGCGTGAAGGTGCGCGGAGTGCCGACGTGGGGGGTGCGCCGGAGGAACCTGGAGACCCCTTCCCCGGTCGAGCCGCAGGAGTCGTCTACCGGCTCATCTACCGCCGCTTGACCTGCACTTCTACCAGCTCATCTACCACCATCTACCGGGCTATCTCCCCGGTCATCTACCGACAGGAAGGGGGAGTCATGGACTTCATCCGCTACCGCGTCGTGGACGAGGACGGCACGTTCCTCGACGAGTTCACCACCAACGCGCCCGGCTTCGCGAAGCAGCGGATCGACCGCATCCGGAAGTACCGGCCGAACCTCAAGGTCACCGAGAAGCCGGACAACGGATAGCCCACAGGAGATCGCCATGGAGCAGCGCGAGCACATCGCCCGCCAGGCAGCGGGCAGCGTTGACGACTTGATCGAAGCCCAAGAGCGCGGAGAGATCCCCAGCCCGATTGACGCCGCGATCGCTCGCATGAACCTGCGCGCCGCGCTCGACGCGGGAATCCACCCGCACGACCTGGATCAGTACCGGCGCACTGCGCCCCGTCGCCGCTGATCCTCCATAAGCCCCAGGGCGGCCGTTCGCTGCCAGGCATCCCGGCCGCCCCGGTTCACCCATCCCGAACACGAGACAGGAGCGCCATCATGGCACTGAACAACAACATGCCGATCCGGGATCCGCAGCGCGCGGAGACCGACAAGGAGCACTCGACGACGTACCAGGCGTCGAAGGGTGGCTACTACCCCAAGCAGGAGCAGCCCGTTCCGGGTGCGAAGCAGAAGTAGCGCTGTAAGACTGACCGCGCATGCCGGGTTGTGCCCGGCAGTGAGGCCCCGCCGTGCATCCCCCGTCGCGGCGGGGCCTTCACGCGCCCACACCTTCGAACCTCAACCTTGCTTGACGTTGCGCAGGTCATGCCCCAAACTGGGCCGCAGATTTGGCATGCCCGGAAACAGGCAAGACACCACGTAGCCCCCGGCCAACACCCCTGGCCGGGGGGCTACGTCATGAGCAAGACCTACAGGCTGTCGAGGATCTTCGCCCGCCGATCCCGGTACTCCTCATCCGTGATCGCCCCGGCCGCCCGAAGCTGATCCAACGTCGACAGCCGGGACGCAACATCCCCACCAGCGGCGGCCGGAGCAGTCTGAGGCGGTGCCGCTGCGGGCGCCCCCGCGGCGCCGGCCAGCCGCGCCCGCAACGCGTCCGCGAGCGCTCTCCCCGCGTCCTTCGGCATCTGCTTGATCTCGGCCTTGTTGCCCGACGAGAACACCTGCAGCGTTCCCATCAGCATCCCGCCCGACCACTGCACTGAGCTGATGCGCGCATAAGGGAAATCCTCGACCTGCTGCGACATGATCCCGTGCTTCAGGAAGATCAGCCGCTTGTCGGTCATCGCGACCAGGCCGTTGCCCTTCCCATACACGCCCGTCGCGAGCATCTCGACTGTCTCGCCTTCCCACAGCACCTCGGGAAGCCGTTGAATCTCGCGCTTCGACCCCATCGCGCTCTGCAACTTCGCTGCTGCGGCATCGATGTCCGGCCGCACATTGACGTCCACCATGTGGCACCCCTCCACGTCCAGCGACGGGGTCCTGCTGCTCTCAGACATCGCGCCCCGCCGCGATCAGGTCAAAAGCGTATCTCCGGATAGGCAGCCCCATGGAGGTGACCACGTGACGCGCCCCAAGGTCAGCAAAGGCGGCCTCGTCACCGACGACGAGCGCGCCGAGATCATCCGCCTCCACGGCGAGAGCCACGGCCGCAACGAGATCGCCCGACTCACGCAACGGTCGCAGCGCACCGTGTCCCTCATCTGCGCCGAGGAGGGCCTTGAGTTCGACGTCACCATGACCGAGGAAGCCACCCGGCACCGCGTCGCCCAGCTCGCCGCGCGCCGGGCTGTCCTGGCCGAGGCGCTCCAGGGCGACGCCGAGCGGCTCACCGAACTCATGTGGTCGCCCACGATCGCGTTCAGCTTCGGCGGCAAGGACAACGTCTACCGCGAGAAGCGATTCGACGAAGCGCCGGCCGCCGACAAGCGCAACCTCATGGCCGCAGCGAACGTGGCGATCGAGAAGTCCCTGAAGCTGGTGCCGCCCGAGCGCGAGGACACCGAGGGCCTGGCCGCAGTCGACGCCTGGCTGAGGGGAATGATCGGCGGCGAGTAGGGGGCTGCGATGTTCAAGCCCCTGACCGGCAAGTCGCTCCGCGCCACAAACCTCGCGGCAGCGCGCGGGAACCTGTGGGAAGGCGCGGTCCGCTCCGGCAAGACCATCGGCTCGATCATGGTGTGGCTGCGGTACATCCGCACCGGGCCGCCCGGCGCGCTCCTCATGGTCGGCAAGACCGAGCGCACCCTGAAGCGCAACATCATCGACGTCATCGAGCAGATGGTCGGCAAGCGCCGCTGCGTGTACCGCGTGGGCGCCGGGGAGGTCGTCATCTTCGGCCGCACCATCTACGTGGCCGGCGCGAACGATGAAAAGGCCGTCGACAAGATCAAGGGCCTCACGCTCGCGGGCGCGTACTGCGACGAGGTGACGACCTACCCGCAGACGTTCTTCCAGATGCTGGAGACGCGCCTCAGCGTGGCCGGCGCGCAGTGGTTCGGCACGACCAACCCCGAGGGTCCCAACCACTGGCTGAAGAAGAACTACTTGGATCGGGCCCGGCTGCACCTCCGGCGTGATGGAACGCTCACCGAGACGCAGGACCCGGCCGCCCTGGACCTTCACCGCTTCTCGTTCACGCTGGACGACAACCCGTCGCTACCGGCCGACTATGTGGCGTCGCTGAGGCGCTCGCATCAAGGGCTGTTCTTCAAGCGGTACATCCTCGGCGACTGGTGCCTCGCGGAGGGCGTGATCTTCGACAGCTTCGACGAGTCGCGGCACGTCGTCGACATCCTCCCGGAGATGTCGCGGTGGGTGTGCGTGGGCCTGGACTACGGCACCGTCAACCCTTTCGCGGCGCTGCTCATCGGCATCGGCGTCGACAACCGGCTGTACGTGGCGTCGGAGTACCGGCACGACTCGCGTGTCGCGCAACGGCAGTTGACCGATGCGCAGTACAGCGTGGGCCTGCGGGGCTGGCTGTCGGCGTACGAGCACCGCGGCACCAAGGGCGTGGCCCCGTCGTGGATCTTCGTGGACCCGTCGGCCGCGTCGTTCATGACGCAGCTATGGGCGGACGGGGTGCCGGGCGTCGCGAGGGCGGACAACGAGGTGACGGACGGCATCCGCAGCGTGAGCACGGCATTCGGCGCGGACGTACTGTCCATCCACCGCTCGTGTACGGGCCTGTTGGAGGAGCTGCCGGGCTACGTGTGGGACTCGAAGGCGTCCAAGAAGGGCGAGGACAAGCCGCTGAAGGTCGACGACCACAGCGTGGACGGCCTGCGGTACGGGCTGCACAGCTCGATCAACGAGTGGCGGCACCTACTGCCCACAACACCCCTGGAGGTGGCTGCCTGATGGCCGCGACGGCAAGCATCCCCGTGTACCTCACGTTCGGCGTCGGCGCGGCCACGGAGATCGGGAAGATCGAGATCGAGGCGGACGCCAACGGGACGTTCACGCTGACAGCGTTCGACCTCGTCGCAGCTCTGCGGGAGACCGCGGACGCCATGGAGTCCGAAGCGAGGGAGGTGGACAATGCCGCTTCCTGACAAGGGAGTCCGCTGGCCCCCGGTCCACCCGGCGATCCAGGCCGACATGGCGGACTGGTCCGCGTGGCTGTCCGCCAACCCGGACCGGCTGTCCTACCGCTACCGCAACCGGCACCGCGACAACGGCCGCTTCGGCCCGGCCGACAACCGGCCGTCGCAGTACCGCGGCGGCGTCGTCGGCCGCATGGCCCGCTGGTTCTGGGGCGAGCCCACACCGCTCGGCGAGCGGCGCGCCAACCTGCACATGCCGCTCGCCCGGGACATCGCCCGCACCTCGGCCGACCTCCTGTACTCCGAGCCACCGGCGCTGAAGATCGACCACAAGAACACGCAGGGCGTGCTGGAAACGCTCCTCGACACGGGCCTGAAGCGGACATTGATTGCTGCGGGCGAGTCCGGGGCCGGACTCGGCGGCGCCTATCTGCGGATCGTGTGGGACACCGACATCACCCCACTTCCGTGGGTCGGCCGCGTCCGCGCCGACGGTGCCGCCCCCGAGTTCGCTCACGGCGAGAAGCTGCGAGCGGTCACCTTCTGGACCGTGCTGGAGGCCGACGGACAGCGCGTCGTCCGGCACCTGGAGCGCCACGAACCGGGCCACGTACTGCACGGCGTGTACGAGGGCACCGAGGACAACCTCGGCAAGCCCGTCGACATGAAGGGCTTCACCGCCACCCGCGATCTCCTGCCGGCGCGGCAGCTCCCGCCGGGCATGGAGAAGAAGCTCCTCGTCGCCTACCTGCCGAACACGATGGACGCCCCCGACTGGGAGGACATCCCCGGCGCGGCCGGGCTCGGCACGTCGGACTTCCAGGGGGCGGAGACGTTCCTGTCGGGCATCGACGAGACGTACACCAGCTGGCTCCGCGACATTCGCCTCGCGAAGGCGCGGATCATCGTGCCGTCCGGCTACCTCCTCAACGCCGGGCCCGGCATGGGTGGCGTGTGGGAGGACCGCGAGGTCTACGCCCCGATGAACGTGCCGCCGACCGCCGACCAGGCGATCACGCTGAACCAGTTCGTCATCCGCCACGAGGAGCACCGGGCCACGGCATCGGAGCTGACGGACAAGGCCGTCCGCAACGCCGGGTACAGCGCCGGGACGTTCGGCAACGACTCGGCCGGCGCCGCGGTGACGGCGACCGAGATCAAGGCCCGCAATGCCCGGTCGATGTCCACCCGTGCGCGGAAGGCGGAACTCGCGGGGCCGGGGATCGCGGACATCACCGAGGCGTGGCTCATGCTCGTGGCCTCCGGCATGTTCTCGGGTGCTCCGGATGTCGAGGTCGAGCGGCCGGACGTCCAGTTCCAGGACTCGGTGCAGGACGACGTGAAGACGCTCGCCGAGACCGCTGCCCTGTGGGCGCAGGCCGAGGCCGCCTCCACGGAGGTCAAGGTCGCCCTGTTGCATCCGGACTGGGACGAGCGAGAACAGAAGGCGGAGGTCGACCGGATCCTCAAGGAGTCCGGCCGGCTCGTCGAGGACCCGCTTGCGCTCGGCGCGGACCGCCCCCGGTTTGACGAGGAACCGCCCGCCCCAGAGGGCCAGGGCGAGGCCGAGGACGACGGGGAGCAGGACGTCGACGAGGAGTAGCCGGGGGTGCGCATGCCGGTCAGCCCCGACATGGCGGAAGATCTCGCCGCCGCGGTGTCCTCGCTGTACGAGCAGGCCGAGTTGGTGCTCATCGAGAAGATCACGCGGGCGCTCGCGGAAGGCCTCGACAGCCCGCTGTGGGCTGAGCTAAAGCTGGCCGCACTCGGCAACCTGCGTGCCGCCGTCGACGAGGTGCTCGCCGCGCTCCAGGCCAACGCCACAGGCGCGATCCACGAGGCGCTCAGCGAGGCGTACGAACGGGGCCAGCAAGCGGCCGTGGCCGAACTCGGCGCACTGGCGGCAGGCACCGCCGCGGTGGCCGCCGATGCCCTGCCCGCAGCGTCCGCTGTGGACCGGCTCGCGGCCGCCCTCGTCAGTGAGACAGGTGCGACGCACTCTCGGATCCTGCGCTCCACGATGGACGTGTACCGGCAGGTGATCGCAGAGGCCACGTCGGCGCCGCTGCTCGGTGTCGAGACCCGGCGTCAGGCGGCGCAGCGGGCACTGGCCCGGTTCGCCGACCGGGGGGTCACGGGGTTCGTCGATCGGCGCGGGCGCGCCTGGAACCTCACGTCGTACGTCGAGATGGCGTCCCGCTCGGCGCTCGGCCGGGCCGCCGTCCAGGCGCACACGGATCGCCTCGGCGCTGCGGGCGTCGAGCTGGTCATGATCTCTGATGCTCCGGAGGAGTGCCCGCGCTGCAAGCCGTGGGAGGGCAAGATCCTGCGCCGCGACGGCGCGTCCGGGGCGGGCACGGCCGAGGCTGAGCACGCCACCGAGGACGGCCGCATGGTCAACGTCCAGGTGGCTGGCAGCCTCCCGGAGGCACGCGCGGCCGGGCTGATGCATCCGAACTGCCGTCATGCCGTGTCGATCTACCTGCCCGGCCTCACCCGCCCGCGGCCGAAGCCTCCGTCTCGTGCGACGTACGAGCAGACGCAGGAACAGCGCCGCCTGGAACGACAGGTACGCGCTTGGAAGAGGCGGGCCGCGGCAGCAGTGGGTGACGGAGAGCGCCGCTCGGCGAACGCGAAGGTGCGCGCCTATCAGGGCCGCATTCGCGAACTGGTGTCCGGCACCGGGCTGCCCCGCAAGAGCCGCCGCGAACAGATCGACACCCCGGCCCGGCCCGCGACTGCCGATCGGCCGGCGGTCCCCGCGCGCAGGGCCGCGCGCTGACACAGACTTCCGGCCGCCGCACGGCGCCCGGGCAACCCGAAACGGGAGACGAACACCATGCAGGTCCCTTTCACACGGCGAGGTTTCAAGCACCCGCTGGCAACGCACGCCGCTCTGGACGTGCTCGGCTACCGCCGCAACGGCGCACCGATCTACGCCATCGCGGGTGGCAGCAGCGAGGGCGAAGGCGGATCCGAGTCCGGCGAGTCCGGAACCGGTGAGTCCGAAGCGTCCGGGGAGTCCGGACAGGGCGCGGAAGCGTCCGGTGGTGAGGGCTCCGAACAGGGCGGACAGTCCTCCGGGAAGGAATCCGGCGAGTCCGGATCGCAGTCCGGAGACAAGGACTGGAAGTCCCACGCTCGCGAGTGGGAGAAGCGCGCCAAGGAGAACAAGGCCGAGGCCGACAAGGGCAAGTCCGCGATCGCGGAGCTGGAGAAGCTTCGCAAGGCGAACCTCTCCGACCAGGAGAAGGCCGTCGAGGAGGCCGAGCAGCGTGGCCGCACGGCCGCCACCGAGGACTCCACGAAGGAGATCACGGCACGGGACGCGAAGATCCGGGATCTGAGCGCCCAACTCGCCGTTTACGGGCGGGCCGAGAAGCTCGGCGCGAAGGTCGCGCCGCTCCTCAACTCGCGCAGCTTCTACGACGCGCTCACCGAACTCGACCCCGAAGCCAAGGGGTTCGGCGACAAGCTCGACGGCCTGATCAAGGCCGAGCTGAAGTCCACCCCGTCCATCGCCGTGCAGACCGCCGGTAAGTCCGGTGGGGACCTGTCGGGCGGCACCCAGGAGGGTGCCGCGAAACAGCGCAGCGGATCGCTCGCAGGGGCGATCGCGAACCACTACCAAACCTGATCCCGGAGGATCCCCATGCCCGTGACGCTTGCTCAGGCGCAGATCAACACGCAGGCCGATGTCGACTTTGCCGTCATCGACAACCTGCGCCGCTACTCGTGGCTGTTCGACCAGATGGTGTTCGACAACACCGTCACCCCCGGCACCGGCGGGGCCACGCTCACCTACGGCTACACGCGGCTGAAGGCGGCCCGCTCGGCGTCGTTCCGTGCCGTCAACGCCGAGTACACGCCGAGCGTCGCGGAGCGCGAGCGCAAGACCGTGGACCTCAAGCCGCTCGGCGGCAGCTTCGAGGTCGACCGCGTGCTGGCGAACCTCGGCGCCTCGGCGACCAACGAGGTCTCGTTCCAGATGCAGCAGCTTCTGACGAGCGTCCGCGGCACCTTCCAGTCGGAGATCATCAACGGGGACGTCGCCGTCAACGCGAACGGCTTCGACGGCCTCGACAAGATCCTGACCGGGGAGTCGACGGAGTACCTGCCGAGCACCGAGGGCATCACCGGCGGCTACCTCGACTGGACGCCCGGCACCATCACCGAGCAGTCCAAGGCGATGGCCGCGCTCGACCACCTCGACGGGTTCCTGTCGCGGATCCAGCCGTCCCACACGGGCGGCGGGGACGCCGGAGCACAGGGTGCGCTCCCGCCCGGTGTGAAGGCGATCCTCGGCAACACGGCGTCCATCACCCGCGTGCGCGCGCTCGCCCGATGGGCGGGCATGTACACCGCAAGCAAGGACGACCTTGGCCGGCAGGTCGAGCAGTACGGTCCGTGGACGCTCGTCGACCTCGGCGACACCGCGACCGGCGCGGGCCCCGTGATCCCGATCGAGTCCCGCGACGCCGACGGCGCCGGGTCCGGCGGCAACATCACCAACCTGACCGACCTGTACGCCGTCAGCTTCGGCCTGGACGCACTGCACGGCGCGTCCCCGGCCGGGCAGCCCCTCGTCCAGACGTGGATGCCGGACTTCACACAGGCCGGCGCCGTGAAGAAGGGCGAGATCGAGATGGGCCCGGTCGCCGCGGTGCTCCGCAATACCAAGGCGTGCGGCGTCATGCGCAACGTCCGGGTGGCTGGTGCCTGATGTTCCAGGTCACTGCCCCCGTCAAGGGGTTCGATGGTGTCGTGGCCGGGGTGGTGTTCTCCAAGGGGGAGGCCACCGTCGGCGAGGACCAGGCGCAGGCGCTCGGCTACTTCCGGCGCAAGGGCTACGCGGTCACTGAGCAGGAGACCAAGAAGGCCCCGAAGGCGAAGCCCGCGAAAGAGCCGGCCGCCCCCGCGACGCCGGGCGCTCCGCCCGCGCAGCAGCCGGAGCGTCCGACGCGCAGCGCCACGAAGGACGAGTGGGCCGCCTACGCCCGCAGCGTCGCAGCGGACTCCGACGAGGAGGCCGCCGTCGACGGCCTCACCAAGGAGCAGCTCGTCGCGCAGTACGGCGGCGACGCATGACGGGCGAGGTGATCCGCTACCGCAACGCCAACAACGGCGATGAGGTCGAGCGGCCGCACCCGGATGCCCGTCTGGAGATGCTCCCGAACTGGTCGCGCGTGGAGGCTGCGAAGCCGAAGCGCGAGGCCAAGCGGGAGCCGTCGGAGGGCAAGGGGGAGGGTGGCTGATGGCGAACCTCGTGTTCAACGTCGCGTTGGGGAGACTCGCGCAGTACGGCGATCTCCCCGCCGCGGCCGACTCGTTGGTCCTCGTGCCGTTCGCTGCGGCGAGCATGCCGACGGACGCGACGATGCGGGACTATGCGACGCTCGCCGCGGTCAAGGCCGGGGCGACGGAGCAGACCGCGCTCGGCCGCAAGACCCTGGCGAACGTCACGGTCACCGTCGACAACGCCAACGACCGCGTCAACATCGACTGCGACGACGTCACTTGGGCGGCGACGTCCGGGGCGGCGATCGGCGCGGTCGTCATCGCCTACAAGCCGGACGGTGCGAGCGCGGACAGCGCGATCATCCCGCTGACCAAGCACGACTGCGCGATGACCCCCGATGGCACGGACTTCACGCTCACCATCGCGGACTTCGCGCGGGCCTCGTCCGCAGCCTGACCCCAGGGGGAGGCCACCGTGGCGCGGTTGTGGACGTGCGGATTCGAGCTGCAATCGGCGGCGGCCGGGGTCGAGGTTCTCTCGGTCACCGGCCCGCCCACGATCTCGACCACCGTCCGCCGCGCTGGCGCGGCCTCCCTCCGGATCAACCCGACTGCGGCCGCTCAGTACGTCGAGCAGCAGGTCGACACGGGCGTCGTGAAGCGCACCATGCACCGCCTGTACCTGCGGATCACGACGCTGCCGTCCGCGACCGTTACCGTCTACGCGATCGGCCAAAGCGGATACTTCCCGGCACAGCTCCGCCTCACCGCGGGCGGCACGCTGCGCCTGTACGACGCGTACACCGGCACCGACCTCGGCACCGCCTCCGCGGCGCTCACCGTCGGCCGCTGGTACCGCATCGAGCTGGACCACACCGACGCAGCGGGCACCGCCGGATCCGCCACCGGCGCGTTCGTCGGCTACCTCGACGGCACCAACTTTTCCGGCTCCACACTCGTCACCAACATCAACGGCTTCTCCCGGATCCGCACGGGGTTCGTCACGGCGGGCACGGGCGAGGTCCACCTCGACGACCTCGCCGTCAACGACACCACCGGCAGCGCACAGACCGGCTTGCCCGGCCCCGGATCCGTGTTCCACCTGCGGCCCGACTCGGCAGGCGACGCCAACGGCTGGGCCACCGCAGTGGGCGGCACGGCAGGCGCGGCGAACAACTGGACGCGCGTCGCCGACGTCACCCCGGACGACGCGACGTCGTACAACGAGACGACCGCGACCGGCACCACCACCATCGACGACTACAACCTGAGTTCACCGACCGGTGCGGGCATCGGCGCCTCCGACACGATCAGCCTCGTCGCCGTCGGCGGCCGGATCGGCTCGAACGCGACGACCGCGGCGAGCCTCGTCTACCGGCTCAAGGGGCAGACGGGCGGCACGGTCGCCGAGTCCGCGTCCGTGTCGGTCGCCGTGAACGGGTGGGCCACGCACAAATCGGCGATGCCGTTCGTGCCGCAGCTCACCACCTACACAAACCCACAGACCGGCACCGCATGGACGACGGCGGCCCTGGAGACCGCGCAGATCGGCGTACGCTCCAACGTCTCGCAGACCACCGCGCGCCGCGTGTCGGCCCTGTGGACGATCGTCGAGGCGCAAACCCCGACCGCCCTCACGGCAGGCCCCGGCACACAGACGACGACAGCGCAGCCGCTCGCCCGCCACAAACGGCTCGCCCTCGGCACCGCAACCGTCACGATCGCCGCGCAGCCGGTGGCAGGCACCGGCTTCGACCGGCTCACCGACGGATTCGACGACGGCGCCGTCGACCCGGCGCGCTGGCCCGACTCCTACGAACCGGGCGGCTTCCTCGAAACCGGCGGCCGGGCACGGGTCCTGTGCACCACCGGCTACAACGCCTACGCCTCCGCCGAGGCGTACCGGCTGCGCGAGTCGCACGTCCACTGCCGCGTGTACCCGCCAGCCGCGGGCGGCGCGACCGTCGAGGCGTGGGCGCAGGTCCTGGTGCAGACGGCCGTGCTGGGCACCGACGCCGTGTTCGAGGTGTCGGCGGTCACCGGGAATCTGGTGCTGGCCGCGCGCGCCGACTACTGGGATCCGGCGCAGGTCACCATCCCGTACGACCCGGTGGCGCACGCGTGGCTGCGGCTGCGGGAGACCGGCGGCTTCCTGTACTGGGACACGAGCGCGGACGGCCTCACGTGGACGAACCGGCGCACGGCGACGGCTCCGGCATGGGTGGGCGATACGAATCTCCAGGTGCAGCTCATCGCGCACCGGGACGGCGGCGTCGAGGACTTCGCCGAGTTCGACAGCTTCAACACCGCGCCGAGCGTCCGGCTCCCGCTCGCCGCCGCGGCGGGCACGGACACGGCCCGGCCCGTCACCGGCGCGAAGGCGTCAGGGCTGGCGCGCGCGGGCGGGGCCGAGGGCGCGCTCGTCCTCCCCCAGGTGAAGCGCAGGCCGCTGCCGACGGCGGCCGGAACGGATGGGGCACAGCCGGTTTCCGGCAGCAAGCGCCGCACGCTCGGCACCGCTGCCGAGACCGCTACGGCCCGCCCGCACGCGGCGGGCAAGCGCCGTGCCGCAGGTGCAGCGTCGGAGTCCGCGACGGCGGTGCCGATGTCGGCCTCGTTCGGGCTCATCGCGGCGCAAGAGACCAGCACGGCCCGCGCGTTGGGCCGTGCGAAGACCACCGTGCAGGGCACGGCGGGTGTGGTGGAAGAGGCACGGCCACTCGGCCGGGCCAAGGTGGCGCGGCTCGGCGTGACGGCCGAGACCGCTGGGGGACGGCCGCTGACCAGTGGCCGCAGCGGGGCGCTCGCCCCGGCCGAGGAGACGACGATTGCGCGTCCCCTCGGCCGGGCGCGGGCCCGCGCCCTGTCCCCGGCCGACGACGACCACACCGCACAGACGCTCGCCGCACAAGGAACCTGGCCCCTGGGCACAGGCGACGAGACAGCGCCCGCACGCCCCCTCACCGGGGCCAAGCGGGCACGGCCGGCCGCCGTCGAGGAAACGAGCAGCGCGCCCGCGCTCCACCGGGGCAAGGCCCGAACCCTCCCCGCAGGCACCTGCAGGGCGACCGCCCGGCCCCTGACAGCACATAAGACGCTGCGGCTCGGCACCGCCGCGACAGCCGAGACAGCACTCGGGTTCGACACCGCGCTGCGGCGCACCCTCGGCCCCGCGCACGAGATCACGCGGGTCGGCGTCGGCCCGCTGGCGAGGCTCGTCCCCGCCGTCGAGCAGGCCACAGCGCCGCCCCTCGCCCGTGTCTGGCAGCAGCCGGACACGGCACCGTCCACGGCCGGGCCCCGGCTCACACCGGGCAGCAGCGGCCCGCACCTCGCACCGCGCGGGGACGGCCCGCAGCTCATCGCATCCACGCACGGCCCCGAGCTGGCCGCGCACTCGACTCCGGGAGGCTGACGTGCCGGACGTAGGCGACATGGTGAGGGCGCAGCTCGCAGTGGCGCCGGCCGACGAGACCACCGCGGCGACGCTCGTGGTGACCCGCCCGGACGGGACGACGGAATCCCCGGTCGTCAACCGCGAGGACGGCGGCATGTGGTCGGCGCCCGTCACGTACTCCGAGGCCGGGGTGTGGCTGCTCCGCTGGACGGTCACCGGCACGGGCGCCTCGGTGGAGAACCAGCGGGTTGCCGTGGCGCCCACCCCAGGCACGGGTCTGAGCGGGCGCGTGTACGCGACGTCGACACAGCTCGCGAACTTCCTCCAGGACGCACCGCCGTTGGACGCGCCGCGGCTCCTGCTCAACGCGTCGAAGCTCCTCGACTCGGACTTCCTGACTGCGGCCTGGTACGACACGGACAGCGGCGGCATGCCGGCCGACCCGGAGGTTGCCGACGCGTTCGCCGAGGCGGTGTGCGCTCAGGTGGAGTTCTGGGGTGAGGTCGGGGAGGAGACGGATATCTCCGGGCCGCTCCAGAGCGTCGCCCTCGGCTCGCTGAACTTGCAGTTCGGTACGGGCGACGACCGCTCCGGGCCGGACTACTACGCGCCGAAGCTGCCGCGCGCGCTGGCGGGCCTGCCCGCGACGAAGTTCCGCATCGGCGTCGTCTCCGGAGGCTGGTGATGGGGCGCATCCCCGGCTGGCTCCTCGTCCACACGATCACCGTCGAGCCGTACCGGGGACAGGGCTCGAAAGGCCCCCTGTACGGGCCGCCCGAGGCAGTGCGCTGCTTCCTCGACGAGCAGACCCGCGCCGTCCGCTCACCCGGCGGCGACACCGTCACCTCGTCCTCAACCGCCTACACCAAGCGCGGCATTGACGCACCCCCGCTGTCCCGCGTGACCACCGCAGGCGGCCAGATCACCAAGGTCATCCAGTCCAAGGACCGCAACGGCGCAGGCCTGCGCACCCCCGACCACCTGGAAATCCAACTCGAATAGGGGGAACGCCATGGCGCAGTCCTTCCGGCTCCGGTTCAACGGGGCGCCGACCGAGCGGGCAGTCCGGCAGGGCGCAGCGCGTGGCCTTCACCTGGCAGCCGAGTACGTCCTCGGCCAGTGCCAAGCCGTCGTCCCACTCGATGAAGCCGAACTCCAGCGCTCCGGAGTCGCCTCCGTGGACGAGGGAAGCCTGACCGCGGCGGTCTCCTACGACACCCCGTACGCCGTGCGGCAGCACGAGGAATTGGACTACAGGCACGCGCCCGGGCGTCAGGCCAAGTACGTGGAGCAGCCGCTCAACGCCGCGCGCGGCGAGATCGCCGCCATCGTGGCTGCGCAGATCCGGCGGGAGCTGCGGTGAGCGGCGAGACGCACGACGTCGACCTCCTCACCGGCATCGCCGAGCTGCTCGCCACGGAGGGCCTCGGCGTGTACGCCCCGGACAGTGTTCTGCCGACGGGCAGCACCGGCATCGTCCTCGGCAAGGTGCCCGACGGCCCGGACCGGATCATCGGGCTCACGCCGTACCCGGTCGCCGACGACGACTCCACCGACACGGTCACCGGTCTCCAGGCCCGCATGCGCGCGGGCACCGACCCGACGGACCTGGTGCAGCTCGGCAACGACGTGTTCCGCGTGCTGCACAACCGCCGCGGCTACCAGGCGCGAGGCGTGCGGGTCGCCGTGTCGTGGCGCCAGTCGCAGGCCTGGATCGGCCAGGACACCCACGGGCGGATGGAACTCACCGCCAACTACTACCTCCGGACGGTCCGGTCCGGGCCCCTCCAGGACGAATAGCGAGGAGATGTCATGACGACACCCACCCCGGTGGAAACCAACGAGACGGAGCTGGCCCGCGAGTGGCGGCTCGAAATCAACATGGGCACCGACACGTCCCCGGACTGGCAGCTTTGCCCTGGCGTCCGGGAGTTCCAGCCGGAGAGCGAGCCCAACATCGAGGACTCGTCCGACTACGACGGCGAGGGCTGGGCCGACAACGAGAAGACCGGGCAGTCGTGGGTGGTCACCGCGACGATCCGCCGCAAGGCCAACAAGGCGTCCAAGGTCTACCACCCCGTACACGAGGCCATCAGGTTGGCGCACTTCGCGTACGGCGACGCGAACAAGGTGCGCCTCCGCTACATGAACCGTGAGGGCCTGCCGGAGGCGTACGAGGGCAAGGCCATCCCGAACTGGCAGCCCCAGGGAGGCGAGTACACCGACCTCGGCGAGGTTGAGATCGAGTTCACCGGCTGCGGCAAGCTCAAGCCGATCGACAACCCGCTCGCGGTGACGCCCTGATGGCCGCCACGTTCGAGGCCCTCGACGACTTCCTCGACGACTACCTGGAGCTGCCCGTGCGCGGCCGCGACGGGGAGGTGCGCACCTATCGGATTCCGTCGCCGACGGCCGAGGACGGGCTCCGCGTCGAGAAGATCACGCGGGCGGCTGCGCGCATGCTCCAGGACGGCACCGAGCCGGACGCCGAGAGCCTGTCCGATGCCGAGGAGCGGGACCTGTACCGGATGCTCCTCGGCGACGTCCACGATCGGCTCCTCGCCGATACCGACTGGTCGCGGTTCAAGCACGCGTCGCTGACCGCCATGTTCTGGGTGACGGCCGACCGCGACACCGCGCAAAAGTACTGGTCCAGTGGTGGCGACCCTTCTCAAGTGGCCCCGAACCGGGCGGCTCGTCGCCAGCAGAAGCGCGCCACTTCGGCGTCGGCTGCGGCGAGTACGACCCGGTCACGGGGCTCTACGAGTGGTACGAGGGCGGCGTCCCAGCGAAGCGGCAAGCAGGCCGCAAAGGCGGGCCGCGGATAACGCTCGACGCGCTGCTCGAACAGTGGCCGCTCGTCGAGGCCGACATGCACGAGGTGTACGGCCTCGACATCTCCACCCCCGGACTCCTTCAAGCCCGCTCGTGGCGGTGGTTCCGCGTCCGCCTGTGGGGCCTGTGCTCGGCCGAGTCCCGCATCTCGCGTCACTTCCAACCCCCGGAGCCCAAGAAGGGCTCCCGCACCCCCAGGAGGTGACCCGTGGCGCTCACCGTCGGCGAGTTGACCGGACTCATCACCCTCGACGACCGAGGCGTCGCCCCCGCCCTGCGTCGCACCGAGGGAGCGCTCCGCTCCACCGGGCAGCGCATGGCCGGGGACGCCGACAGCGCCGGACAGCGGGCCGGGCAGGCGCTCGGCAGCGGGGTAGTACAGGGTGCAGACGGCCGCCTGAGGAACGCGCGCGGGCAGTTCGTGGCGGCCGGACGCCAGATCGGCACGAACGTGGGAGACGGGGCCGCTGACGGTGCAGCGGACGGCGGCGAACGCGCGGCCGGTGCACTGTCCGGGGCCCTGGAGCACGTGAAGGGGCTCCTCATCGGCGGGGCGATCGGTGCCGCGCTGATGAACGGCCTGACGCAGGCCATGGAGCAGTCGCAGGTGGCGGGCCGTCTCGGCGCCCAACTGGGCACGACCCCCGCGGTTGCTCAGCAGTACGGCAAGATCGCGGGAAAGCTGTACGCGAGCGCGGTGACCGAAGACTTCCAGAGCGCCGCGGACACCATCAAGGCCATTGCCTCCGCCGGCCTTGTCCCGCCGCACGCCACGAACGCACAGATTCAGTCCATCGCCGCAAACGCCGCCGACCTGGCCAACGTCATGGAGGTCGACGTGGGCATGGCGGCGAACGCGGCCGGCGCGATGGTGAAGAACGGTCTCGCCAAGAACGGCAAGCAGGCTTTCGACCTGCTCGTCGCGGGATCGAAGGGGCTCGGCCGCTCCGGCGAGGATCTCCTCGAAACGTTCGAGGAGTACAGCCCCGTGTTCAAGGCGGCGGGCCTGTCCGGGAAGACCGCGATGGGCCTCATCCGGCAGGGCATCGAGGGCGGTTGGACCAAGGACACCGACAAGATCGCGGACGCGTTCAAGGAACTCAGCATCCGGGCCACGGAGGGGTCCAAGGGCGCGACCGACGCACTGAAGGGCTTGGGGCTCAACGCCAAGCAGATCGGCGACGACATCGCGGCCGGCGGTTCGCGCGGCGAGGCAGCCATGGGCAAGGTCCTGGACGCCATGCGCGAGGCCGGGCCGGGCAGCCAGAAGGTCAAGCAGGCTGTATCCACCCTGTTCGGTGGGCCTGGTGAGGATCTCGGCGCCGCACTGTTCTCGCTGAACGTCGGCAAGGCGTCCAAGGCGATGGACGGCGCGGGTGGCTCGGCGGACAAGCTCGGGCAGAGCATGCGTGACAACGTCGCCTCGCAGCTCACGGCAGTGAAGCGGACCCTCATGCAGGGCCTGGTGAACGTATTGGGCGCCTACGTCCTGCCCGCGCTGGTCACGGTGTTCGGCTTCATGCAGCAGCACAGCACGACGTTCAAGGTCGTCGCGGGGATCATCACGGGTGTCCTGGTGCCCGCGCTCGTCCTGATGGGCGTCAACGCCACGATCGCCGCGACCCGCACGGCCATCGGCTGGACGACGTCCGGTGCGGCGGCCGTGCGCAGCGCCGGCACACAGGCGCTCGCCGCGGCCCGTGCGGCGGGCGCGTGGGCCATGATGGCGGCCCGCTCGGTCGCCTCGTTCCTGACGATGACGGCTTCGGCCACAGCATCGGCGGCGCGCACGGCCGCCGTGTGGGCGCTGTCGGCGGCCCGTATGGCGGCGACGTGGCTGGTGCAGATCATCCGCGTGGCTGCGACGACCGCAGCCCAGTTCGTCATGATGGCCGCCCGCGCGGTCGCGTGGGCTGCGGTGATGGCCGCGCAGTGGCTGATCGCCATGGGGCCCATCGGCTGGATCATCGCCGCTGTGATCGCCCTGGTCGCTCTCGTGATCGCGAACTGGGACAAGGTGCGGGCGTGGACGCTCGTGGCCTGGAACGCGATCGTCGCCGGGGTAACTGCCGCAGTGAACTGGATCCTTGCTGGCGTTGCCTGGCTCGGCTCGATCCCCGGCAAGATCTCCGAGTGGTTCGGGCAGGCCAAGACGTGGGCGATCACGAAGATGGCCGAGATGGTGATTTGGCTCCAGGGCCTACCGGGCCGGGTCGGTGCGGCGATCTCCGGGCTGCTCGGCACCCTCCGCGACTGGGCCTCCCGCAGCTTCTACGCCTTCTACACGATGGCCCGCGACAAGGTCAGCTCCATGATCGCGTGGGTGCGCGGGCTGCCCGGTCGGATTGCCAGCGCCATCGGCAGCCTGAAAGATCTCTTGGCCGACAAGGGCAGGGATTTGATCTACGGCCTGTACAACGGCGTGCAGCGCATGGGCGGTTGGCTCAAGGACAAGCTGATCGGCTTCGCGAAGTCGATGATCCCCGGACCGATCGCGAAGGCCCTCGGCATTCACAGCCCGTCGCGGCTCATGGCCGACAAGATCGGCCACTGGATCCCGGCCGGCATCGCCAAGGGCGCGGAGGCCAACTCCGGCGTCATCGACCGGACGATGTCCAACCTCGTCTCCACCCCTTCGCCGTCCGCAGCGATGGCCGCAGGCGTGAGCGCAGCCACGGCCGGCAGCGGTGGCGGCGGTGGCGGCTCGTCGACGGTCACTCACCGCGTCGAGCTGGGCGGGGAAATGGGCGACGCGATCGTGTCCGTGATCCGCCAGAAGATCAAGAACAGCGGTCGCGGTGACGTACAGCTCTACCTCGGAAGGGGGTGACTCGTGGCCTTTCCCGAGGACCCGTTGGGGCTCCGCGTCGAGATCAAGGCCGGGTCGTGGACGGACATCACCAGCTCCGTCTACACCCGCGACGCGATCACGCACACGCGCGGGATCCGGTCCGGGGCGACGACGGCGGAACCGGCATCGGTGCCGCTGACGATCAACAACCGCGACGGCCGTTTCTCGCCGAGGAATCCGATGAGCCCGTACTACGGGCTCATCGGCCGCAACACCCCGGTGCGCCTGTCGCTGCCGGGCGCCGACCATTTCCTCGACCTCGACGGCGACCCGGCCAACTACGCCTCGACGCCGAACGTCGCGGCGCTCGACATCCCCGGCAGCCTCGACCTGCGATGGGAGGGCGAGGCGAACTGGCACGGACCCGGCTCCACCATGCTGATCGGGAAGTGGGGCCTGCTCGGGAATCGCTCCTACCACCTGCGGTTGGAGAACGGTGCGCTGTGCCTGCACGTCACCCGCGACGGCCTCTCCGGCCCATGGGCCTCGCGGAGGCTCCCTCCTATGCCTCGGCGCGGGGCCGTCCGCGTCACGCTCGACACCACCGCGCCCGCGGGCGGCTACACCTTCCGGCACTACTGGGCCGAGTCCCTGGCCGGGCCGTGGACGAAGATCGGCACTGACTACTCGGACACCACCCCGGTCACGATCTTCGCGAGCACGGCGCCGCTGGTGATTGCCCCGAGCGACCTGGCGGCGTCGCCGCCCCGACGCGCCCTGGAGGGACGCGTCTACGCGGCAGAGGTCCGTTCCGGGATCAACGGCACGGTCGTCGCCAACCCAGATTTCACGCAGCGCCCCGTCGGCACCGCCACGTTCTCCGACTCCGCCGGCCGCAGCTGGTCGTTCGCGGGCGCGGCCACCGTGTCGGACCGGCAGGATCTGTTCGTCGGGGAGATCGCGTCGTGGCCGCAGAAGTGGGTCGCCAGCGGGGCGGACGTGTGGACGCCCGTGCAGGCGGCCGGCATCCTCCGCCGCTACGGGCAGGGCGTGAAGCCGTTGGACTCCACGCTCAGGCGCCGTATCCCCTCCGGGAAGCCCATCGCGTACTGGCCGATGGAGGAGAACCGCGAGGCCACCCGCGCCTACTCGCCGATCACTGGCGTCACCCCGGCCGCGCTCACCGGCGTTGAGTTCGCCGCCGTCGACACCCTGCCCTCCTCCGGCCCACTGCCGAAGATCGGCGCGGACGGCACCCTGTCCGCGATCGTGCCCGCGCACCCGGACGTCGGACAGTGGCAGGTCGAGATGGTGTACAACGCCGATGGCAAGGAGCCGCCGCAGAGCGGCGACTACGCCGAGGTGATGAGCGTCTCCGCCACCGGCACCGTCCGCCGTCTGGTCGTGAGCATGCGCACCGATGGTGCCCGAATCCAGGGCCTCGACGCCACCGGCGCCGCTCTGTTCACCCTGACCGCGTCCTTCCAATATGTCGCTCCTTTCTACGAGTGGCACCGATTGCGCGTGTGGGCCAGCGAGGCGGGTGACGGTACCTGTACGTGGCAGGTGAGCTGGGAGAACATCACCGGCCGCAGGCAACACCGCTTCTTCACCATGACGGGCTTGGCCGGTCACGTCACAGCGGTCACCGCGACCTGGGGCAAGTTGACGGAGGGGTGGAGCGTCGGCCACATCTCCGTGTTGCCGACCGCGGACAACACTCTCTACGACGGGAGCGACACCGGGTACGCGGGCGAGACCGCGTGGGATCGGATTCGGCGCCTCGCTGACGAGGAGGCCATCCCGGTCGCCCGGACCGCCGGGCCGCTCGACACGCAGCGCGTGGGCCCGCAGCGCCCGGAGACGCTCCTCGCCCTGCTCCAGGAGGCCGCGGACGCTGATGGCGGCATGCTCGTCGAGTCACGTGACCGCCTCGGCCTCCTCTACCGGGATCGCTCCAGCCTCTACACGCAGGAACCGGCGCTCGTACTCGATTACGCGGCCGGGCAGATCGCCGCGGACTCGCTGGAGCCGACGGACGACGACGACGCGACCCGCAACGACATCACGGTCACGCGTACCGCCGGAAGTTCGAGCCGTGCGGTCCTCGAAGAGGGGCCGCTGTCGGTGCAGGCGCCGCCGGACGGGATCGGCCTGTACGACGAGTCGGTCACGCTGAACGTCGCCGACGACGTGCAGCCGCAGTTCATCGCCCCGTGGCTGTTGCATTTGGGCACGTACGACGGGGCCCGCTATCCGTCGGTCACGCTGCGGCTCCACAAGCACCCGGAGCTGATCGAGCAGGTGCTGGCGCTGCGCGAGGGCGACATCCTCCGCATCCTCAACCTGCCTCCCCAGGTGGCGTTCGGGCCGGTGGATCTCCTCATCACCGGCATGTCGGAGACGCTTCTGCCGCGCTCGTGGGTGGTGACGCTGACGTGTGAGCCGGGCGGCCCGTGGATGACCGCGAAGGCCGACCACCCGCAGTACGGGAAGGCGGACACGGACGGCTCCGAGCTGGTTGGCGCAGTCTCCGCGACGGCTACCGCACTGACCGTGCTCACGACGGGATCGCAGTGGACCGACGACCCCAGAGAGACCCCGTTCGACATCTCCATGGGCGGCGAGGTCATCCGAGTGGAAACCGTCGGAAGCACCGTCGTACTGCCTGCGGACTCCTTCTTCGAGAAGGGCATCGACGGCTGGACCGTGGAGAATTCGACGTTGGCCTGGGACCGGTCCGTGTCGCATCCGCGCGGCATCGCGTCGTTGAGGATCACCCCGAACGGGACCAGCGCCGTGATCGGCGCCGCCTCGGCGCTGTCCGCGGTCGGCAGCATCGTCCCCGGGCAGACGTACCGGTCGGGCATGTGGGTGTACTCACCGGTCGCCCTCACGGACGTGCAGCCGACGCTCCACTGGTACAACGCGGCGGGCACGTACCTGTCCACCGGCGGATTGAGCGTCGGCATCCCGGTCCCGGCCGGTCAGTGGACGTGGGTGGAGGCGACGCTGACGGCGCCGGCCAACGCCTCGCGCGGCAAGGCCCGCCCCCGCTTCGGTGGGACGCCCGCGGCTCAGCCCATCTACGTGTGGGCCCCGCGCGCCGTCGTGCCGAGCAGTAGCCCGCTGACCGCGGACTCGTTCGCCCGCACCCTCACCGGGGGGTGGGGGACGTCGTCGAACGGTCAGATGTGGGCCACCTCGGGCGGCAGCGCATCGGACTATCGGATCGGAGGGGCATGACCTGTGGCTGACCTCTACCCCTCGTACGCTGCGCTGGCGGCCGCCGAGGTCGAGGGCACCGCGTACGAGCGGCGCAGCGTCACGGTCCCCGGCGCCACCTGGTGCTCGATCGCCATCCACGGCGGCGGCATCGAGGCGGGGTCCGGGGAGCTGGCGCGTGCCGTCGGCGACGGCCTGATGACCTTCTACGAGTTCGCCGGCATCAAGTCCTCGGGCAACACGGACCTGCACGTCACCAGCACTCATTTCGACGAGCCGATCTGCGAGGGCATCGTCCACAACGCGCGACGCTGCCTGTCGTTCCACGGCTTCGCCGGAACGGATGGCGTCGCCGAGACCGCGATCGGCGGCCTCGACACCGCGCTGATCGCCCGCATCACCGCGAACCTGACCGCGGCGGGGTTCTCCGTCAGCAACGCGCCGTCGGAGATCGCAGGCGACGACTTGAACAACATCTGCAACGAGACGGTGCTCTCGGTGGGCGTGCAGCTGGAGTTGAGCCGAGCGCAGCGCGCGGCGTTCTTCCCGAACGGCGACCTCACTCGCGCCATGCGGGACAGTGGCCAGCGCACCGCGGCGTTCACCGCCTACGCGGCCGCAGTACGCAAGGCGTTCCAGGGGCACGGCGTCGTCGCCCTGGGCAGCATCAACAGCTCCCGCTACTGCCTGGTGCCCGCGACCACGCCGAACGCCGACCTGACCGCCACCGTGTCCACCGACAAGCTGGCCACCGGCGGCGGCCACTTCCTCGCCCTGGTCGCCCGCTACCAGGACGCCAGCAACATGTACCTGGCCCGTCTGGAGTTCAGCACCAGCAAGGCCGTCATCCTCACCCTGCGCAAGCGCATCGGCGGCACCGAGACGTTCCTCGTGCAGCGCACCACCGGACTCACGCACGCACCAGACCGCGCGTTCCGGATCCGCTTCCAGACGGACGGCACCACCCTGCGCGCCAAGGCGTGGCAGGCCAGCGATCCGGAGCCCTCCACCTGGCAACTGGAGACCACGGACGGCGACCTCACCGCAACCGGCCAGATCGGCATGCGGTCGATCCTGTCGTCCGCCAACACCAACGCCCTTCCCGTCACCGCCGCATGGGCCGACTTCTCGAACGACGTCCCACCACCGCAGACCTTCGCTGTCACGCGCTCCGTGAACGGCGTCCTCAAGGCGCACCAGGCGGGCACCCCCCTCTCTCTCGCCCGACCGGCGATCGCATCCCTGTAGGAGGCACTCTTGGCTACCCCTGTGGAGTGGAAGCCCGGCATGGACATCACGGCCGGGCGTCTGGAGTCCATGAACCAGAGGCAACAGTTCATGGTCACCAATTACGGGGCCGACGCGTCCGGCGGCACCAACTCCTCGCCCGGCATCCAGGCCGCGCTCAATGCGGCGAGGGACCTCGGCGGCGCGCAGGTGCTCGTGCCGCCGGGCGTGTATCTGATCGGGCAGACGCTCCGCATCTACTCCAACACCCGGTTGACCTTGATGCAGGGCGCCGAGTTCCGACGCAATGTCGCCGGCACGATGCTCATCAACGGGGACAGCGGCCAGGCCCTCGGTGGGTACAGCGGTCACTCCCGGATCACTATCGAGGGCGGCCTGTGGAACATGCGAGGCACCACGTCGGGGCTCACCGGCGCCGCCATGTGCATCAGCATCGGGCACGCCACGGACATCGTGATTCGGGACCTGGAGGTCCGGGACGTCAGCGGCTACCACGCCATCGAGCTCAACTCGACGTCGCACGGCACGATCACTGGCTGCCAGTTCCGCGGCTACGTCGACAACACCGCCGACAAGAGCCGCGGCTTTTCCGAGGCGGTGCAGCTCGACCTCGCCAAGGGCGCGGAGGAATTTGGTGGCTTCGGCCCGTACGACCACACTCCGTGCCAAGACATCTTGGTGAGCGGCTGTCACTTCGGGAACTCGGACACGTCCGGGACGACGGCGTGGCCGCGCGGTGTGGGCTCGCACTCGGCGACGATCGGACGCTGGCACCGCCGGATCAGGATCGCGAACAACAGCTTCGAGGGCCTGCTCCAGTACGCGATCAGCGCCTACGTCTACGAGGATCTGACTGTCGTCGGCAACGCGTTCGTGGGCTGCGGCTCGGGTGTCCGGCTGCGGTCCAACATCCTCACGGACTCGAAGGACACGAGCGACGTCAACGGCGTGGACACCAAGGCGTCCCAGCCAATGCGCAACCTGACGATCGTCGGCAACACCTTCCGGGACATGGGCACGTACGCGGACGCCATCGAGGCCCGCGGCGAGACCTCCGGCACGATCCTCAACGTCGCTATCTCCGGCAACGTCTTCGACGGCACCGGAACGACCGCGAACGGCATCCGCCTCCAGTACGTCGAGCGAACCTCGGTCACCGGCAACGCGGTCGCCAACATCGGCAACACCGGCATCTCGATGGAGGCATGCAACCGGGTCACCGTCGGCTCCAACCAGTGCACCTGGGGCCACGGCTACGGCATCACCGCCGTCAACTGCACGCAGGTCACGATCGCCGACAATCAGGTCTGCTACCCGGGCAAGGGCGGCATCCTCGTCGACGAAGGCAGTTCCGACGTCCACATCCGCGGCAACTTCCTGAAGGGATTCAGCCGCGACTCCAACGGAACGTACTGGGGCATCAACGTCACGGGCGGCTCGTCCTCGATCTCGATCACGGGCAACAAGGCCCGCCCGTACGGCAGTACGCCGGAGGGAGCCGGGGGCCTGCGCCTGGCCGGGGTGAGCGGGACGACGCCGGCCGTGAATCTGGTCCACCGGTTCGGCAACGACTGGCGGGGATCGACGTGGGGAACGGGCGCGGTGTCCGACAGCTCCACGAACGCGAGTACGGCCTCGGCTGACCTGGCCTCCTGAACTTCCCTGCACCACTTGTACGCCCCGCGCCGCTGGCCGGGGCTCTCTTCTTATCTGGAGTCTCATGGCTCGGCTTTCCAGCGCCACATGGCGCCCGATCCCCACCAACTACACCAAGGGCGGTCAGGCGTCCGTGCGCGGTGTCGTCGTCCACATCATGGCCGGCACCCTCGCCGGGACCGACAGCTGGTTCCGGAACAGCCGGGCGCAGGCATCGTCACACTTCGGCACCGGGAAGACCGGGGCGCTCTACCAGTGGGTGGACACCGCCGACCGCGCATGGGCGCAGGCCAGCGGCAACAGCTCGTGGCTCTCGGTCGAGAACGAGGGTCAGGGCGGCGACACCCTGACCGAGGCGCAGCTCAACGCGAACGCCGAAGTCCTCGCATGGGCCCACAAGACGTACGCCGTGCCCCTTCAGATCGCCTCGTCGCCGAGCGGCAAGGGCCTCGGCTACCACGCGATGGGCGGCTCCTCCTGGGGCGGGCACACCTCGTGCCCCGGCCCGCGCATCGTCGCCCAGCTTCCGGAAATCGTGGCCCGAGCGAAGCGGCTCGTGGCCGGCCAGAGTATCGAGGAGGACCCCTTGGCGGGTTGGACCAAGCAGGACATCTACAACGCGGTGTGGCGCACGGACGCTGTCCCCGCGCCGAGCACGTCGACCACGATCAAGACGAACCCGACGTGGGAGGCGGTCAGCGTCCTCTCGGACATCGCGAACCGCGTGCGCGCGACGCAGACCACGGTGAACGCGCAGAACGCGACGATCAAGACGCTCGCGCAGGCCCTCGCCGACCGCGGCGACCCGGTCGACGTCGACGCGCTCATGAAGCGCATTAGCGAGGCCATCGAGTCCGTGACCGTCCGCCTCGACGTCGACACCGAGAAGTAAGGGGGCCTGGACATGATGACGCTTGCCTTCTGGAAGGCCACGTTCGAGCGGATGATCCGCACGTTCGCGCAGGCCGTGCTCGCGCTGGTCACCGGCGACGGGCTCGGCATCCTCGACGTCGATTGGGGCGCGGCCCTGTCGGTGGGCGGCCTCGCCGCGCTCGCCGCCCTGCTTACCGCGGTCGTGGCGAGCGGCGGCACGACCGGCCCCGGCATCACGGAGACCGTGGCCACCGCGGACACTCCGCGCGGCCCGACGAGTATCTGATCCCCCTGTTCCGCAACTGGCCGTGATGGAGGGGGTACTACGTGGACGGAGCGACGCTCGGCGCGGTCGGCAGCATCGTCGTCGGGCTCGCTGCGGCCACGGCCGCCATCATCGGCCAGCGCGGCGCCAACCGGGCCTCACAGTCCGGGGCCGTGTTCGGCGGCTACTCGTCGCTCGTCGACAACCTCCAGGAGGAACGCAACAAGCTCGGCGAGAAGCTCGCCGAGAACGAGCGCCTCCTCGCCGCCGCGTACCGCGAGCTCGCCGAAGCCCGAACGGAGAAGGCCGAGTTGTTGACCGAGATCGGCGGCCTTCGCGACGAGAACCGTCGGCTACGCGAGCAGCTCGCCGAGTTGGGAGGTCAACGGACGTGACGGGACGCCACGCACAGCCGCTCCTCGCCCGCCGTTGGCGTCCGCTCATGCTCGCCGCGGTGCTCCTCGTCCTGTCCGGCGCAATCGTGCTCGTGTGGCTGCGTATCGACGCGGAGTCGAGCCGCGCGGACCGGTTCGGCGAGGAGGCTGCGCGGCGAGGCCATGCGGTGACGACGCTCGCCGAGGACGTACGGATCCTGCGGAAGCAGGTGAGGGCGGAGGGTGGGACGCCGGCCGCGCCGGATCCGTCTCGGGCGGTCGACCTGCCGGAGAAGGTGGGCGATCCGGTGCTCGTGCCGGGCCCGCGGGGGCAGCGTGGGGCGTCGGGGAAGCCGGCGCCGACGTTGACGCCGTCCCCGGGCGCGCAGGGGTCGCCTGGTGCACCGGGCGTTCCGGGTGCGGACTCGACGGTGCCGGGGCCGGGCTCGACCGTGCCGGGCCCGTCCGGGCCTCCAGGCCCCTCAGGGCAGAACGGTGCGGACGGCAAGGACGGGACGAACGGCACGACGGAGTGTCCGACCGGCTACTCGTGGCAGGCGCCGGCCAGCGATCCTGATGCGCTGGTGTGCCGTCGGGTGGGCGCAGCCCCGCCGGAGCAGCCGGAGCCTTCGCCGTCGGAGTCTCAGCCTCTGGCCTTGGCACTTGATCCGCAACGGCGCCAGTACGCATGACTTGGCCCCCATCGCCTTCGGGTGGTGGGGGCCGTTTCGTCATGCCCGATTGCGCGCAATCGGCAACCAGGGAGCGTGATCTGCAATCCTCAACAATCCGCGCCCGCCCACCAAGCGGTATGGCGCATTCTGATTGCCCAACACCCGCTGACGGAGGACGACATGACCCTACGGTTCATCGGCACCAACAGCGACGATGGCGACTGCCCCACCCTGTACGAGATCCCGGAGACCGAGGAGGTGCTCGTCCAGGGCGACATCGAGACCGACCCCGAGCACCTCGCCGCGCTGCGCGACGTGAAGCCGTCCGAGTCGTTCGTACGCGTCCCCCGCGAACTCCTCACCCGCTACGCGCCGCGCGAGGCCGCGCCCGACCTCGTCCCGTTCAAGGAGATCAGCCACCTGTTCCGCGAGTTCCGGCACACCGCCTGGCGCCTGGAGACCCGCCGCGGCTACGCCTCCGACCGCAACAGCCCGAAGTGGGACCGCTGGCGAGCGGGCGAGAACATCGCCGCCGACCCGGCCAACGCGTGGCGCGAGAACGTCCAGGCCCAGACCGCACAGGGGAAGCGGTTCGAACGGGTCCGCCTCGTCGACGAACCGGCCACGGAAGGGCAGCGGTTTCTCGCCGCAAGCGCGCCGAGCAACATCGCCGCGGGGGAGGACATCCGCCACCTCACGCGCGCGCAGGCCGAGCGACTCCGGCTCCCTGACTACGACTTCTGGCTGTTCGACTCACAGATCCTCGCCCGGTTCGCGTTCGACGACGCGGACACCACCCTCGGCGTCTACGTCACCGAGGACCCCGCCGAAGTCCTCGCCGCCTGCCAGGCCCGCGACGCCGCATGGCACCACGCTCTGCCTGCACCCGAGTTTGAGCAGCGGGTACGTTCCCGTATGTGAGTAGTGACTTCCAGGAGGCCCGGCAGATCCTCGGCGCACGGCTCAGCGAGCTGCGCACCGAGGCGGGCATGGAGGGAAAAGACCTCGCGGCCAAGCTGGGATGGCAGCCCTCCAAGGTGAGCCGCCTCCAGACCGGCAGACAGACCGCGAAGGCCGCGGACATCGCCGAGTGGGTCGTCGCGGTTGGCCGGCCGGACGTCGAGCCCGAACTCCAGGGGCTGCGCGCCGGCGTCGAGCTGAAGCACCGCACGTGGCGCCGCCAGCTCGCGGGCGGGCACGCCGAGCGACAGAAGCTCGCGATCCGCGAGACGGAAGCGACCCGCCTGATCCGGGCGTTCGAGGTCGCCCGCATCCCCGGCCTGTTGCAGACCCGCGAGTACGCGCGCGTCATCTTCGACTCGAACGCCGCCTTCCGTCAGATCCCGCCCACGACCGACAAGGCCGTGGAGAACCGCATGCGCCGCCAAGAGGCACTGTACGAACCGGGCCGCGAGTTCCGATTCCTGCTGTGCGAGGCCGCGCTCTACCACCGCTCGTGCCCGAAGGACGCGATGGCCGCCCAGCTCGACCGCCTGTACAACGTGGTCGGCCAGCCCCAAGTCGACCTCGCCGTGATCCCGTTCGGCGCCGAGCTGCGCCGCACCGCCGCGCACAGCTTCTGGATCTACGACCGGAGGCAGGTGATCGTCGAGACGATCACCGAGGAACTGTGGCTCACGGCCGAGGAGGACATCCGCCTGTACGAACGGGCGTGGGACTGGCTCACCGAGTCCGCCGAACGTGGCCCGATCGCCCGCCGTCTAATCGGCCGCGCGAGGGCAGCGCTCGACCTCGCATGAACAACCCGCGCAACTGACGCACCGTTAAATGCAATCAAGCGCAATCGATCAACAACCGCGTCTGCCGCGCCCCTACGTTCCTGGACATGGCAGCAAAACGTCGCGCAACCAACCACCCTCCCGGCGATGCGTGGCTTGCCGACCGCACCGGGCACGCACGCCTCGTGCACGAGGTGTGGTCAGTAGGCGGGCTCGCCCCTATCCGCTGCACGCAGTGGCTCGCCGCCGAGGCCCAACTCGTCGCGGCCCTGGAGGCGCGAAAGCGAATCCCCGTCAAGGCGCGCGGGCCACTGCTCCTCGACTCCGGGCTCGACGTCGCATGGTGGCTCGTCCCGCTGGACGCCGACGCCGAACTCGCCGACGTCCGATCCCTCACCGTCCACTCCTACGGCTGGCCGCTGCACTGCCCGCCGACCCAAACCCGCGCCTGCGACCGGTTCTGGCTCGACACCCCGGACGGCTCCGGAGCGCTCACCGATCCCGCCTACCTGGCCGCGGCATTCGGCCCCGCCGCCAGCTCAATTCGCGCGGAGGCATTCGGATGACCCCACGAACAGCACCACCCCGGGCGGCCGTCGAGCCGAGCCTCGTGGCCGTACCGGACGTCGGCACACTGTCCGAGCCTCAGGTGTGCGGGCGGAGCTGCGTGTGGTGCAGCCGCGCCCTCGCAGTGGGCCACAGCGTCGACCTCGGCGAACGCGACGACCAGGAGACCGGACGGCACTGGTTCCCGCGCGGCTGCCCGACCTGCACAGCAGGCGAAGCGTACGAGCAGCTCCTCGACCACGCCTCCAAGTGCGAGCAGTGCGCCGACAACGGGGCATTGTGCCCGGCCTCAGCCGAGCTGCGACGAACGATCAAAGAAGGCCGAGCACATTGACCATCGACCGCGGGCGCCTCTGCTGGAGGTGCCAGAAACCGATCCGGTCCGGCGACGAGGCGGACACTCTCCCGATGTTCACCAACTCCGGCGCCGGCCCCAACGTGGACATCCACCGCACGTGCCCCGCGCCCCCGCCCGCCCAGCAGACGGCGCCTGTCGGGCGGCGCAAGCGCCGTTGACCAACCGACCATCAGCTCCCGGCGTCGGCCTCACCACGGGTCCCCGTCGCCGGGCAGGTGCGGCCGTCCCGTGCCCGTGATCCGGGGCGGCCGCGTCGAGCACCCGCGCAACAGCCCCCTGGGGCGCGGGAGGGCGGCGGCACGACGGCGGTCAAGTGCCGCCGCCCATCTAACGAGCGCCTTCCTCCACCGCTACACGAGATCGCGGAGCGGGATGCCGAGCGCGTCGGCGATGCGGACGAGACTGTCGAAGAAGGGAGAGGCGTGGCCCTGCTCGATGCGGTTGATGGCCTGCCGGTCGAGGCCGGCGCGCTCGGCGAGAGTCTCTTGGGTGAGGTTCGCGTGGAGGCGTGCGGCCCGGATGCGGTCGCCGAGGGCTCGCCGGGCGGCGAGGACGCGTGGCGATGGCGGGGCGGGCGGCACCCGTCAACGCTCACCCGATCATGATCAACAGTCTGTATCGTCGACCGTACATTTTTGGATCACGAATCGACCAAGTGTGCAAGCCCTGTACGAACCTGACCCACGGTCGAGTGATTCGAAGTTCAAGGACGATGGTTCGAGGTAGTCAGCCCTCGGCGCGCATATGACCCGCGCCCATGATCCGCCCTCAGGCTGCGAATGAGGGCCTAGCGGCACCCCTGCCGGATGTACGCCCGTCCGTCTGACAGGGGTGCTGCGTCATGTTGTTGTCAAGCCTTCGGCCGCATTGTCGCCGGGGCACGCCGTGTGCCTCTACCGTGAATCGCAACGGCCCCCGTCGACAATCGCGACGGGGGCCGTGGCCTGTGGACCGGACCTCCCCGCCCGGAACCACAGGATGAGACGAGCGCCCGTCTGGCGCGCGTGGGGAGACGCACCAGCCCTCGTCACACGGAGGACTGTAGGGGGTCACGCGATGCGACTCATTCCCCCGAACGGGTGACCACCGAGCATGATCGCCGGGGGGTGTGGCATCCGTGTGGCATCCGGTCATGGAACAGGCCCCCCGTTCGAACGAACGAGGGGCCCGTCTACTCCCTGACCTGCGGTGCAGGCTGTGCCCCCGGCAGGATTCGAACCTGCGACACCCGCTTTAGGAGA
>NZ_JBUEGE010000030.1:0-86962 GCF_054963755.1 Streptomyces sp. EDA2-14 | reverse complement strand
TCTCCTAAAGCGGGTGTCGCAGGTTCGAATCCTGCCGGGGGCACACGATTAAGGGCCAGTTCCGGGGCATGTTCCCCCGAACTGGCCCTTTGCGTTGATCCCAGGTCCCGGCCGTCGCACCCAGTCCGAGGTGATCAATCAGTCCAAAATCTTTCGATTGGCTCTACTTCGGCGCCAGGGTCACCGGATTGGCTGGTCACAGGGCACTGAACAGTGCACTGAAAGGTAAGGAGTTCCCATGCCAGAGCTGATCGGCTTCATCGCGGCGTCCCTGGTCATCATCGTCGTGCCCGGTCCCGATCTGGCCTTGCTGCTGGCCAATACAGCCAGATCAGGACAGCGCGCGGGCATCGCGACCGCTGCGGGGATCATGCTCGGGCACGCCGTACTGGCCACAGCCGCCGTGGCGGGTCTGACAGCCTTGTTGACCGCCTCGGAAGTCGGCTACGCGGTCGTGCGCTTCGCCGGTGCCCTCTATCTCATCCACCTCGGGGTCAAGGCCCTCATCGGCTTCGTCCGCATGCGGCGGAACGGTGGCGACGGCACCCCGACGCATCAGGACGCCCAACCCACTCAGCCCGCCACGGGACGCGTCACGCGTGTCTGCCTGCGACAGGGACTGATCAGCAACCTGCTGAACCCCAAGGTGGCAGCCTTCTACCTGTCACTCTTCCCCCAGTTCGCCCTGCCGGGCATGACGACAACTGCCGCGCAGAGCACACTCGCCGGCGTCTTCTGGATTCTGTGCCTGCTCTGGTTCGCGCTGGCGCTCGTGCTCCTTGCCCGCGTCAGGGTTCTCCTGCGCCGCCCGGGCGTCCAGCAGTGGCTTGCGGGAGTGTCGGGCGTGAGCCTTGTCGGCCTCGGAGCGGCTCTGGGGCTACGTGGCTGACAGCTCGGCCGAGAGCCGGTCAGGCGTTCTCGCTCCTCAGGCGAATGTCGCAGGTCCGACGTCGTTGGCGTCGCTCGCCGGCTTCGGGCGTGCACGCGAGGCCCCGGTGGCCAACAGGATCCCCGTCAACACGGCGGCGGAGGCCGCCGATCCCGCGGCCGTTGCCCGAACGCCCTGCGGCACATCATCCCCCGCTCTACGCGTCCCGTCGTCCATCACGCATACGGTGCGCAGAGTGAGGAACTGGACGTCATAGTCCACGGCTCCCTTCAACTGCTCCCTGCAAGGGTGGTTGTACGGAAACGGCGCCGAGTCCGCCCCGCCGTCCTGCGCCACGGCCACGGTCGACATCAACCCCATGGCTCCCCATGAGTAGGCGGCCGTGGCCGTGGCCGCGCAGGCAAAGGCGGCGGCCACGACGGGACGGCGCCAACCGCACCCGGACCAGCGCGGGTCCCCCGGCAAGGCCATTCCGAGGCCCCGGATCAGCAGGAACAGGACCAGTGCGACGGCCGCGAGAAACACCACTGGTATGAGGAGGATCAAGACGGCCCTTTCTCCCGGGCTCCGCGATCAGCGTCGGCAGACGAGGATGCCGCCCAGACAGTAAATCTCGAACGACCCGTGCCGGGCGATGTGTTCATCCAGGATGACGCGGGCCCGCTCGATCGTGGCCTCGAAGGGCACGTCGTGCTGGTCCGCCCATGCCCGGTACGAGGCCAGGTGCGCGATCACGGGTTCGGCGTCGCGGACGGTGATGGTGCCGGGCAGGTCGATCGTCTCGATGCGGCCGAACTCCTCGCCGAGGAAGGCCGGGGCCTTCTCCAGGGAGAACCGGGCGCTGAGCGAGATCCGTGCGGGACCGCAGCCGGTACCGAGGACATCACCGGCCGCACGCATCCACAGCTCGTCCAGCTCGACCTTGTCACGCTCACTGTTGGTGGACGCGACCAGCAGGCCGTCGGTGGTCACGACGCGGGACAGTTCCCGCACTGCCCCAGCGATGTCCGGATCGCCGAGTCCGCGCTGGCAATGGCCTGCTGGACGTGGGCACGACCACCGATGGCCAGATGCGTCGTCCCGGCATACGCGAACTGCTTGGCCACCGGAAAGGCGAAAAGGCCCGGCACCTCATCGTGCCCGGGCATCCCCTCCCGAGAGCGTTCCGCATCCGCCAACGCGATGGCGGCACCCGCCTTGTCACCTGCTATCGCGAGTGAACGCGCCTCCAGGCTCGCGAGGCGAGCACAGATGCTCCCTTCCGCTCCATGCCGGCGCCCCGCCCGGGCGAGCAGGGCCGCCTGCTCATATCGACCTGTCCAGTAGGCGATCAGGGACTCCACCGCCCGCACCCAGGCCAGCATCCCCTCGTGCCCGGCCGCGTCGGCACACGCGCGGGCGGTACGGGCATGAGTGGCCGCCGAGAGGACGTCCTCCGTGACCAACAACACCATCTCGCGCCAGAACACCCAGGCACTCTCAGTACCCGTCACAGCCTCGCCATCATGCGCGGCTCTGCAGGGGCACCCCAGGCAACCATCGCCGCGCTCCAAGAGCTCCTCCCCGATCAAGAGCGCATCCTGGGCCCTGGTCACCCCGGAGTCCTGGAGACCTTCGAGGCCCTCGGCCACTGGCAGGGCATAACGGCGATGCCCAGGCGGCCGGCGACACCTATCAGGCGCTACTGACTCGCATCGAACGCCACCTCGGCCCTGATCACCTCGCCACACTGTCGGTACTCGACAAGCTCGCCATGTGGCGCGGACGCGCGGGTCATCCCAGGGAAGCTGTCCGCCTCCTCACTCGGATGCTCGTGGGCACACAACGCTTCGTAGAGCCTGGTGATCCCATCATCATCACCATCAGCAACAACATCGACTACTGGCTAAATCAGGCCGACATGAAAGAACGCTGCCACCGACGTTGAGAGACTCACCTCCACGGGTTGCGTCAAGCCACAGTCGCGCCCTGAGTCCGGTGAGTGCCGGGTCCGCAAGGCATTGGCCTCCAGAACCGGTCGTCGGTCTCGGATAGTTGTATTCCATCACCGCCGAAGCCTCCTTGTGTACCGGACAGGTCGGAACACATTCGGCACACATGACCATGGGAAACCCCGCGAAAACGCGAGGACTACGGATGCGGGATCCCTCAGGCCAGACGCACTTAGACCGGCGTTCACGCAGTTCACGCCCTCGACAAGAGAGATCCCCTAAAGCAGGGGTTACAGGTTCGAATCCTGCCGGGAGTGCAGAGAAACATTTGGCCAGAGGCTCTTCCGTCCGATGGACGGAAGGGACCCTGTGGCCACAGCACGCATACGGACACGGATTACTCCAAAGGCCCTAAACCCTGGGAGCAGCAGTCCTGGTTTGACGTTTGGGATGCCTCATTGGTCATTCAGCGCGCTCTTCAGCGCCCGCAAGCGTTCATCCCATGTACAGATCAGTCCGTGAAAGCTACCCGCGCTGCGGCTACGAGCCGACTGCAACCGGGACTCCGCCAGGTGCAGCCATCCACGCTGTCGTCCACTCTCACCGGGGAAGGGAGAGGCGGAGGCCGTGAGTTCCGCGGCCCACGTGATGGTTTGCCCACGTAGGAAAGCAGTGTCGACCTTCTCCTGACCATTTAGAGCCGTCTCCATCACCCTGCGCCCGTCGAAGCAGTTGTAGGCACGCCAAGCGCTGGCACGGGCCGCTTCCGGATCATGCTCCGCACTGAGGATGGAACGCCGTAGGTAGAGGCTCCCCAAGGACCTCAGGACATCGACGTCGGTGAAGTGCTCTTCCAAAAGGTCGTCCACCGCGAACGACTCTTGGGGGTCCGTGGACTTTTCCCAATCCCCGGCATCCGCGTGGTCTCCCACCTCGATGTCGGCATTCCCACGCGTCTCCACGGCCACTCGGTTCCGGCGCTCATTGAGATAGCGGCCCACGTTGCCGACGTAGTTGTCGCCGATGAGCTCGGCGAACTTGGAGTCGGCCACGTCCCAGTCCACCGGCCTGTCCAGTTCCAGGGCGATACGCGCGGACAGCAGGGACACACGGTGCGTCTGCGAGTGGAGTCCGGCCACCTCCCCCAGGTATTCCGAAGCCATCCGCAACGCCGACTCGCGTTCCAGGGCCGTCATCCCCTCCTGGTAGAGCGCCTGGCTCAGCAGACACTCAGAAGCGTCGACCAGACCACGGCGGCGGCGGTCTCCGTCCCTCTCCTGCCGGGCCGCCTCGGCGTGCAGTTGGGCTGCTTCGCCGTACTCCCAGATGTAGCGGTGGTAGAACGCGCGGGCCCGCATGACGTCCAGGTTCCGCGGGAACAGCTTCTCCGCTTTGTCCAGGAGTTCCCAGACGGGTCTGTGATCGACTTCGTGTGGGTGCTTACCGTAGATCGCGCTCCAGCGTTGGTACTCACGCCTGATTCTGAGGCGGGCGTCGTACAGGGACCATGTGGGGCCGTAGACCCGCTCGTGCGCCTGCAGCGTGTTCCAGCGCGCCCGGTTGACCTGGTCCGCCCGCACCTGCTCCGGAGAACGGCCGGTGTTCCAGCTCGTGTGCGGGGCCAGCTCCTTCACCGCGACCGGCAGGCTGCCCTCCCGTCGCCAGTCGCTGTCCAGGCACCACAGGTGAAGCAGGGACATCGACTGGTTCCCATACCGTTTCTCCTGACCGCTGTCGAGCCAACGGCGGATTTCCTCGACGGCCTTGGCATGCTCCGGAAGCAGGGTGCGACCGCCCCCGTGCCAGTCCTGCATGGTGCGGAGCAGACGGAGCCAGGTCTTGTACGCGTGCGTGGAGGGGAATTCCTTCGCCGCCTTCCGGGCTATTTGGACGCCGTGCCGGAGGCTCTTCCGCGCCGCGGACTGCTCGTTGCGCTCTCGCTGTACGTAGGCCAGGAACGCATGTGCCTCCGCGAGTTCGATCATGCTGCCCGCGCCCATGGCGGCGACGGGGCCCGCCCCCTGGCCGGAGTCCCAGTCTCGATCGTGCAGGAGGGCAAGGACTTCCCGGGCGCCCGCGTACTGCAACTCCGAGTCGGCATGCCGGGCGTGCACTCTGCGCAGGAAGCTGGCAGCCTCGGCGAGCAGGGGCATCGCCCACTCGTCCCTGGGCCCCCAGACATCCTCAAGCGTGGACAGGGTCTCCTCGGCCAGGTTCAGCCGCTCTCGGTCCTCCCGTGTTTCCTGCGCGTACGAGTACCCGCTCGTCAGGAGATTGCGTGTCCACTGCTGCAGGCGCTCGGGCATGTCGGCGGCCAAAAGAGAGTTCTCGCGGGCGAGGTCGTAGGCCGAGCGCACGGCAGTGCGCCGCTCGTCCGCGGTCACCGCGGTCACCCGGCGCAGTCCTGCCATGCGGTAGCTGAGCCAGTTCCGGGTCTGGCGGGCCCGCGCGTCCGGCGCCGGGGGGAGTGTTTCAAGGAGCCGCTCACTCAGCTGGAGCGTGGCACCAGCGCCAACTCTGTCGTCGGCGACAATCTGAGCGGCGGCCGTGTTGAGGGTCCAGGAGACTGACCAGAGCCGGTAGTTCAGCCGGTAGTCGGTCCGGTCTTCGTTGTGGGCCGCCAGTTGCCGCGCCAGCCGTTCGCGGGCGGGAACGATCTCGGCGAGCACGCGAAGGCGACGCGCCCCGTGGAAGCCGCACTGGTCGACCGCGCGCAGCACGTGCCAGGGTACGGCCTCGCCGCGTGCTTCCAGAAGGGATACGGCGTACTCGAACACGGAGAGGAATATCTTCCCGGCGTTCGCCTCCTGTGCCGATGCACGGGACGCAAGATTAAGGCGGCCGGCGGCGGCGTACAGCTCATCGATCCGCTCCCACGGCTGTACGGCGCCGACCCTGGACTCTCTGCCGTTCGCCGCACCGTCCTGACCGGTGTGCGGGCTGCCCGCCACGGCCGTAGGTGCCGCTGCCGTCTCCTGTGGGACCGACGGCAATTCGGCGGGCGGGACTATATCAATAGTCTGCGCCACCGGGAGCAGGAGCGCGTCCGTGTACTGGCTGTTGACGTACAGGCCAAGCCGGTGGCGCAGCCCTGCCAGCACATCGGGGACATGGCGGTCGAGCCATCCCGTCGCCCGGCGCAGCGCCTCGATGACATGAGGCACGTCTTCCGAGACTCCGTCCGCCTTCCCGTCCGGCAGCACGGCGGACCCCAGCAACCGGGCCGCGGCGGTGAGCCGCTGGTCGAGGTCGTCAAGGGCTCCCTCTGCACCGACTTCGGCGGCGGGACGTACGGTACGCAGCAGATCGGACCTGAGCGCCTCCCTGCTGACCGGGCTGACCTCCAGGCAGGGGGCGCGCCCGGCCGCGGGCGCCGAGTCGGCGGGCGAGCGCCAGGGGACGAGGACGCCCTCGTTGAAGAGCACCCGCAGCGCGTTTTTCGGCAGTCCCACACGCTGCAGAACGTCTGCGGGGAGAGGCAGTTCGTCCACGATTCCCCATACGGTGAGAACGGCCTGCCCTTTGGCCCGGTCCGCGCTCCCCACGGTGGACCAGGCTCTTTCCAGTGCGCCAGCGATGGTCGGCTCCGCGGCCTCCATGAGGGCTTGGTCGAAATCCTCGGGCGCGACCTCCTGAGCCGTTCCGGAGTCGGTGTCGAGCCCGGCGAGGAAGTTCTCGAAGCTGCCTCTGCGGTGTTGCCGGGAAACGAGACGGACGGCGCGTTCGATGATCCCAGGGCGGCGCACTATCTCGTCGTAGCCCACCAGTTCCAGCGCCTCAACGTCCATGACGAGGTTCTCGCCGGTGAGCCAGTCACGGATGAGTAGTTGTGCGTCAGGGGGGGTCAGCGCGGGCACGTCGAACGGCCGCCAGAGTCCCCCGTCGATCTGGACGGAGTCGGTGGTCTCCACGATGACGGCGGCCCGCTTGAAGACGTCCTGTCTGAGCAACTCGTTTATTTCCGTGCGGAGTTTGGGACTCGTGAGGTCGATGTGGGACGCCTTGATGACGAGGATCAGGCTTCCGCCCTTGACCTGACGAGGCAGGACAAGGCCGAGCAAGCTGTCCGTCCTGGGTTCGACCGTCGCCGAGAGCTCGCTCTCGTCCAGGGTCTGGTGCAGGGCTCTGGCGATCGCCTCCAGCAGCGGGCTCTCGGCCGCCGAGCTGGGCTCGATCTCCAGCACCACGGGCGGGAGAGGAAGCTGTCTCAACGAGTCGGCTTTGGCCACGAGCGCGGTGAGCAGCGCGGACTTGCCCACCTGCTCGCGTCCTGTCACGGGCAGGACCTTGCCCACATGGACGAGTTGATGCGCCTCTCCCAGCAGCGCGTCGCGGCCAAGGAACGGAATCGGGAGCGGCAACGGGTCGGGGCCCAGGTACCGGATCTTCTCGGCCTGCACCGGCGTCCGGGTGTCGCCACTCCCCACAGGGCCCGAGAGGTCGGCGGCCTTGAAGGGTTTTTCGTAGCGTCGGTTCTTCACCCAGGGCAGTTCGCCGACCGGGGATCCGTTGGTGACCGGCTGCGGATGCTTCTCGGTCGTGAGCAGCCCGTCGATTTGCGTGAGGAGTTGCGCAGGCGTCCAGAACTCCTGATCGGATGGGCCGCCCTTCGTGAGGCAGCTGATCAGGGCCCCTCCGAAGGCCGTGAACTCATGGTCCTCGGGCGACTTGGCGGTACGGTTCGCTTCGCAAGCCGCGATGACGTAGCAACCCTCGGGCGCCTCTCCCGCCACGTGCTGCTCGAAGGGTAGGGCGCCCATGGCCAGTCCGGCATGGCAGCAGTCGATCAGCGCGAGCTTGGTCTGCGCACGCCCTTTGCCCACTTCCCTCATCAGGTGGCCGAATTCGAGCATGGAGCTCGGCATACCGGCCGTGGAGTACAGGAGCGGCAGGAGCAGCTGTCCGTTCTCGTTGACACCGTGACCCGCGAAGTAGAGGACGAAGCAGTCCTCCGCCGCCTCGGAGTCCGCCTCGACGGCCTTGAGTATTTCCTCACGAGTCCACTCGTGCGCCTTGATCACCCTGCAGTGCGCGTTGCTGATCCCCCACACGGCAGGATCGCGCAGCCGGTCCTTGAGCGTTTCGGCCGTGCGCACCACTGCGTCGAGGTCGGTGAACGCGCTGTTGTTGAAGACACCGGACGCGATGAAAACGGCTCGTGACTTCTCCGGGGTAGGCAGCTGGGCGTTCATGAACTACTTAAAGGCACTAGGAAGTTCGCGAAGTATCGCCTCAGCGGCTTCGGGATCGAGTGCCTGGATGGTGACCGTCCGGGTGCCGTCGGGAGCGTCGACGCGTTCGATACGGAGCGCCGGCCTGTCCTCCGCTGGGCGGGAGTCGACCCTCGATCTCCAGTAGTCGATGAGTGACTGCGCCAGTACGCCGACCAATCCCGCGTCTATAGCAAATTGCAGGCAATCTGCCAGCAATCCCATGTCTCCTGGGCGTGTGGGTGCGTGCTCGCGCCGGATCAGCACGCGCCGCAATGCGCGTTCAGACCGAAGCCAGTCCTCCAGTGCCCCTAACTCGTCCGCATCCGCATCCACCAGACAAAGCGTGATCTGCACCTGTCCCCCTGAGTCAACAGCCCGCCAAGTGCCGCAGGTTACCAGGTAGGAAGCGGGAGACGAACGGCTTCACATCGGTTTCCCCAGCCACCAACAGCGCGATGCCCGGAGGGCACCTCCGGGCACCCCGGCCAGAACGGATTCAGCACACACGAGGACGGGAAACACCGCGAAATCGCGAGAACGACGGAGGGTATTTTCCCAGACCAGCTGCCCTACGGTCGACGTTTCCGCAGGTCACAGCCCTACCCCAGGAAACTCCTAAAGCGGGTGTCGCAGGTTCGAATCCTGCCGGGGGCACCGCACAGTAAGCCGCCTTCCCGGGGTTTCTCCCCCGGGAAGGCGCTTTATTCGGCCTCGGACTCCTCGTCCGGGGCCGTTTGCGTGAGCGATGCGTGAGCGGACGGAGAGTCTCGCCCCTAATCCCTCCCAATGGATCAGCACCATCCGGCACGGACTCCGGGCCGGGCTTCTCCTCGCCATCGGGCTCAGACTCCGGCTCGGCAACGACGCGTTCGGAGGCGGCGCGTAGGGCGGGCGCGTGCGCGGGGATGGTGATGAGGGCGAGCGCCGTGGCCAGGATCGCGTACGTGGTGCGCCAGCTGAAGTGGTCGGCGAGGGCGACGGTGATGGGCGCGAAGACGGTGGAGGCCAGACCGCCGGCGAGGGTGATGACGGTCAGGGCGCGGACGCGGTGCGGGCCCCACCAACGGGTCACTGCGGCGAAGGCGGGCTGGTAGAAGGTGGCGGCCATGGCGGTGCCGGCCAGGAACCAAGCGGCGTAGAAGAGGGGCAGGCTGGGCGCGGTGGCGATCGCCGGCACAGCCGCCACGGCGAGTACCGAGCCGAACGTCATGACCCTGTGCGGGCCGCGCCGGTCGAGGACGCGGCCGACCGGGATGCCGACGGCTGCGGAGACCAGCAGGGCCAGGGAGAAGGCACCGGTGGTGGCGGCCGTCGACCAGCCGGTGTCCGCTGTGATGCGGGAGTTCAGCACCGGGAACGCGTAGTACGCGATGCCCCAACTGGTGATCTGGGTGGCGCACAGGGCGGGCAGGACTGCGCGGGGCCGCGACGACCGGTGATCCGGTTCGGCGGCCCCGCCGGTGTGAGGGTTCGTCATCGGAGGAGTCAGCAGCAGCCGCTGCCTGCCGCGGCCTCGGCGGGCTCGCTCGGGCTCGCGCAACAGGGGCTTTGAGGCTGCTTGGCCAGGGTGTCGGCGTCGGCCTTGACCACGTACACCTCCCAGGGTTCCTGGCCGGGGCCGTGGACCCAGACCTTGTCCTGGAGGGCGTAGCAGCAGGTGGTGTCGTTCTCCACCGCGGTGTCGAGCCCTTGGCCGGCGAGGCGGGTGGTGGCCGCGTGGACTTCTTCGGAGGAGGCGACCTCTACGCCGAGGTGGTCCATGCGGGTGTCCTGGCCCGCCTCGCCCTGGATGAGGACGAGCTTGAGCGGGGGCTCCGCGACGGCGAAGTTGGCGTAGCCGTCGCGGAGTTTGGCCGGTTCGGTGTTGAGGAGCTTGCTGTAGAAGGCGATTGAGGCGTCGAGGTCGGACACGCGCAGGGCCAGTTGCACACGGGACATGGTGGTCCTCCTGTTGTGATGGGTGGCGCGGGCGTGGTGCAGGTCAGCAGCCGCCGGAGGCGGGAGCTTGGGTGGCGCCCGGGGCGCCGAGCTGGATCAGAGCCGGAGCCGGGGCGCAGCAGCCGCCGCCGTCGGCCTGGTCGGCGTCCGGGGTGTCGAAGAGGCCCGCGCCGCCGCACACGCCGGTCTCGGGGAGGGTGAGTTCGACGCGGTTGGCGGATTCCTCGTCCCCGGCGAGCGCGGCGACGACCGAGCGGACCTGCTCGTAGCCGGTCATGGCGAGGAAGGTCGGCGCGCGGCCGTAGGACTTCATGCCGACCAGGTAGACGCCCTGTTCCGGGTGGGACAGCTCGCGGTGGCCGTGCGGGTAGACGGTGCCGCAGGAGTGCTGGTTGGGGTCGATCAGCGGGGCCAGCTCGACGGGGGCTTCGAGGCGCTCGTCGAGGTTCAGGCGGATCTCGGAGAGGAAGGACAGGTCGGGGCGGAAGCCGGTGAGCACGATGACCTCGTCGACCGGGTCGAGGCGGCGGCCGTCCTCGGCGACCAGGACCAGGCGGCCGTCCGCGTCCCGCTCCACGGCGTCGGTGCGGAAGCCGGTGACCGCGTCGGCGTGCCCCTCGTCCACGGCGGCCTTCGCGGCCAGGCCGAGGGCGCCGCGGGCGGGCAGCTCGTCGGCCTCGCCGCCGCCGAACGTGGAGCCGGAGATGCCGCGCCGCAGGATCCACACGCCCTTGGTGCCCGCGCCGTCGTCGGCCTTCGCCAGGTCGGCGAGGTAGGCGAGGGCCGTGAACGCGGAGGCGCCGGAGCCGATGATCGCGGTGCGCTTGCCCGCGTAACGGGCGCGTACGGCCGGGTCGTTGAAGTCGGGGACGCGGTACGTGATCCGGTCGGAGGCCGCGCGCTCGCCGAGGGCGGGCAGGCCGCTGCCGCCCGCCGGAGACGGGGTGGCCCAGGTGCCGGAGGCGTCGATCACGGCGCGGGCGAAGACACGCTCCTCGCGACCGTCGGCGTAGGCGATGTGGACGACGAAGGGCTGGGCCTCGCGGTCGGCGTCGACGACGCGGTCGCGGCCGGAGCGGGAGACGCCGGTGACGGCGGCGCCGGTGCGGACCTTGTCGCCGAGGACGTCGGCGAGCGGCTGGAGGTAGTCGTCCGCCCAGTCGCCGCCGGAGGGGTAGGTGTCCGGGTCGGGGCGGGTCCAGCCGGTCGGCGCGAGGAGCTTCTCGGCGGCCGGGTCGACGACCTCGCCCCAGGTGGAGAAGAGGCGGACGTGCGCCCACTCGCGCACGGCGGCGCCGGCCTGCGGGCCCGCTTCCAGGACGAGCGGTTCGAGGCCCTGCTCGACGAGACGGGCCGCAGCGGCGAGTCCGATGGGACCGGCCCCGATGACGACGACGGGGAAGTCCTCGGTGCCGGTGGTGGCAGGTGCGGTCATGGCGGCGACTCTCCTCGGCTTGCTTCGATTGCTGTCGATACAGGAGAGCTTGCCTCTCGTATCGGCGAGTGTCAATATAGACGTATGTCGAAGTCTGGAGTGGTGGAGCTTCCGCTCGTGGAGCCGGACAGTTCGGGTTCGGAGGCGGAGTCGGTGGTGCCGTGCTGCCCGCCGATCACGGCGGGCGAGCTGTCGGTGGCCGACGCCGAGAAGATGGCCGCGATGTTCAAGGCGCTGTCGGACCCGGTGCGGCTGCGGCTGTTCTCCAAGGTGGCCTCGTACGCGGGCGGCGAGGCGTGCGTGTGCGACATCTCCGACGTCGGCGTCTCGCAGCCGACCGTCTCCCACCACCTGAAGAAGCTGAAGGACGCCGGGCTGCTGACGTCCGAGCGGCGCGGGACCTGGGTGTACTACCGCGTCGCCCCCTCGGTGGTGGCGGCGATGTCGGCCATGCTCGATCTGCGCGGCTAGCGGTCGGCCGGCTGCGGTTCAGTCGCCGCAGCCCGGCGGGCAGCAGCGTGCCAGGTACGACTGAAGGTCGGCGATTCGTCGGCTCATGGTGGCGCCGTCGGCCCGGTAGTAGACCTGCTTGCCCTCGCGCCGGGAGACGACCAGGCCGCCGCGGCAGCCTGAGTAACCGCGGCAAGCAGTCCGACATCGTCGCCAGCGCGCACGTGGTCGAGCAGATCCTCGATCGCGTGCTGCCTCGGTGGCGCACCGAGGTCCCTGCCGACCGCAATAAGCGCATCAATCGCTGGTACCAGCACCGCGAGGCCGCGCAGCGGGCCGACGTAGCCCTCCAGCGGGACGCGGAAGTCCGCGAGCGCCTAGGTGACGACTCGCCTCAGCTCAGCGCCGCGACCATGCACCCATGGGTTTGGAGTGGGGCCCGCTCGCTGTGGCAGAGCGGTCATTTCCGCGAGGCAGTCACGGCGGCGGCCAGGAAGGTCAACGCGGAGACACAGAACAAGGTCGGTCGCCGGGATGTGAGTGAAGCGGCCTTGTTCCAGAACGTGTTCTCCAAGGATGACCCCAAGCCAGGGCAGCCGCGCCTGCGACTCAGGGTCAATGACGGCAGCGAGACCTTCCGCAGTGTTCACCGCGGAGCCGCCACCTTCGCCGAGGGGTGCTTCGCAGGCATACGCAATCCCAACAGTCACGAGGACGGACTGCCGGAACTGCCGGAGAACGAGGCGTTGGAGCAGCTCGCAGCCTTCAGCGTGCTCGCACGCTGGGTGGACGCCGCCACCTTGGAGACGTGAACGCGGCGGCCGGTCAGCGCACCAGGGCCGCGATTTCCCGAGCGGCCTCCCGCGCCGGCCGTCCCACTCCGATCAGGGTGGCGGAGGCGGGGCCGGTCCAGTCGCCGTAGCCGAGCAGGTGCAGGCGGGGCTCGTCGGCCGCGCGGGTGCCTTCGGTGGCGATGTGGCCGCGCGCGCCCCGGAGTTGGAGCGGGGCGAGGTGGGAGAGGGCGGGGCGGAAGCCGGTGCACCAGATGATGGCGTCGGCCGCGGTGCGGGTGCCGTCCGCCCACACCACACCGTCGCGCTCGATACGCGTGAACATCGGCGACGCCTTGAGCAGCCCCGCGTCCCGCGCCGCCCGTACCGGCGGGACCGCCACGATGTCGCCCAGGGAGGCGACGCCGCCGGTGTCGGTGCGGCCCGCGTCGAGGGCACGGCGTCGGGCGGTGGCCGCGTCGAACAGGGCCCGCCCGTCGATGTCGTCGGGCAGGAAGCGGGGCGGGCGCTGGGTGACCCACGTCAGCTCGGTGTCGTGTGCGAGGTCGGCGGCGATCTGGGCGCCGGAGTTGCCGCCACCGACGACCACGACACGTTGCCCGGCGAGATCAGCCGGGGAGCGGTACTCCACGGTGTGCAGCTGGTGGCCGGCGAAATCGGAACGTCCGGCGACCGACGGCATGAACGGTCGCCACCACGTCCCCGTTGCCGAGATCACGGCCCGCGCCCGCCACGTGCCGACGTCGGACTCGACGCGCAGGGAGGCCCCGTCGCGGTGCACGCCGCGCACCCGTACCGGCCGTACGACGGGCAGGTCGTAGCGCTGCTCGTACTCGGTGAGGTACTCGACCACGTGCCGGGCGTCCGGGTAGACCTCGCCCACCTGCACCGGCATCGGCCGCCCCGGCAGCGAGGAGAACGCCGCCGGGGAGAAGAGGTGGAGCGAGTCCCAGGTGTGCTGCCAGGCGCCGCCGGGCGTGGACTGAGCATCCAGGACGACGAAGTCCAGGCCCTGGCGACGAAGGTGGTAACCGGCTGCGAGCCCGGCCTGGCCGCCGCCGATCACCACCACGTCGACACGCTCCTGGGTCATGCGGCGGTCATTGCCGTAGCGCACTTGGGGCAGCGCACCGTACGGGCGACCGCCTCTTGGGGAGCCCCGACCACAGGACCGCGCCGGACGCTGCGGTCCGTCACCCGGGCATGCCCTTCGCACACGGCGGCGCCGCAGTCGTGGCACACGCCGACGGCGGTCGCCACGGTTCCTTGCGCATGACAGTCGAGGCAGTGCATCAGCTCTCCTTGGCGGTTGTCGTGAGCTGGGCCGGGGCGAACTTCTTGCGCCAGGCCAGCGCCACGTAGACCAACCCGATCAGGACCGGGACCTCGATCAGCGGGCCGACGACCCCGGCCAGTGCTTGTCCGGAGGTGACGCCGAAGGTGGCGATGGCGACGGCGATGGCCAGCTCGAAGTTGTTGCCCGCCGCCGTGAAGGCGAGCGTGGTGGTGCGCTCGTAGGTCAGGCCGATGGCCTTGCCGAGCAGGAAGCTGCCGAAGAACATCACCGCGAAGTAGACCAGCAGCGGCAGCGCGATGCGGACGACGTCCAGCGGCTGCGAGGTGATGGCGTCGCCCTGGAGCGCGAAGAGGATGACGATCGTGAACAGCAGGCCGTACAGGGCCCACGGGCCGATCTTGGGCAGGAAGTTCGACTCGTACTTCTCGCGGCCCAGCTTCTTCTCTCCGACGCGACGGGTGAGGAAGCCGGCGACCAGCGGGATGCCGAGGAAGACGATGACGTTCAGGGCGACGTGCCAGACCGGGACGTCCAGGCCCTGGCCGTTGCCGAGGCCGAGCCACTGCGGCAGCAGGTCGAGGTAGAACCAGCCGAGCAGGCTGAACGCGATGACCTGGAAGACGGAGTTGAGGGCGACCAGGACGGCAGCCGCCTCACGGTCGCCGCAGGCCAGGTCGTTCCAGATGATGACCATGGCGATACAGCGGGCCAGGCCGACGATGATCAGGCCGGTGCGGTACTCGGGCAGGTCCGGCAGGAAAATCCAGGCGAGCGCGAACATCACGGCCGGACCGATGAGCCAGTTGATGACCAGCGAGGACACCATGAGCTTCTTGTCGCCGGTGACCGTGTCGAGGCGGTCGTAGCGGACCTTGGCGAGCACCGGGTACATCATCACGAGCAGGCCGATCGCGATGGGCAGCGAGATGCCGCCGATCTCGACCTTCGACAGTGCGTCGCCCAGGCCCGGGATCAGTCGGCCAAGGCCCAGCCCGACGCCCATCGCGAGCAGGATCCACACCGCGAGATAGCGGTCGAGGGTCGAAAGTTTCGCGACGATCGAGGACTCCTCGCTCGTCGCGGTGGCGGGTGCTTCGGTGCGCGTCACGGACAGGCCCTCTTGTTCTCGGCGGCGGTGCGGGCAGCCTCGGCCAGGTCGGCGAACTGGCCGGCGAGCTGGGCGATGACGTCCGGGCGCAGCTTGTAGTACGTGTAGCGGCCGCACGGCTCGGTATCGACGACCCCCGCCTCGCGCAGGACCCTCAGATGGTTCGAGAGGTTCGTCTGGCGGGCCCCCGTCTCCTCCACCAGGTGCGTGGTGCACAGCGTCTCGTGGGCGAGCAGGTTCACGATCTTCAGCCTGAGCGGATCGGCCAGCACCCGGATCAGATCAGTGTCGACTGACGTCATCATGGACTGATACTGTCACATCATCCGGCACTGATACCAGTCCGGGGTGATCTATAGGCCCGTCAAAGGGGTCTGCCATGTCCGCCACGTCCTCTCCCCCACCTGTGCTGCCCGATGAACGTCTGTCTGCCGGCGTCGCCCGGCTCACCGCGCAACACGCCGGCCGCTTCGGGCCGGAGACCGTACGTGCCCTGATCGCCGACTCCTATCGGGGCCTGGCCGCCACGGCACGTGTCCGAACCCACCTGGTGGTCCTCGCCGAGCGGCTGGCGGGAGAACGGTTGGACGCACTCGCCCATGCCGAGGGTGCGCCGGGGGCCGGCCTGCCTCGGGTGCTGTTCGTGTGCAGCCACAACGCAGGCCGCTCCCAACTGGCCGCCGCACTGCTGGGCCACCGGGCGGACGGCCGGGTCACCGTGTCCTCCGCCGGAACCCACCCGGCCGCCAGAGTTGAACCGGACGTCGCCCAGGTCCTCGCAGAGGCGGGTATGGACGTCACCGAGGCGTACCCGAAACCGCTGACCGACGAGGTGATCCAGGCCGCCGACATCGTCATCACCATGGGTTGCGGCGACGCCTGCCCCGTGGTTCCCGGCCGCCGCTACTTGGACTGGCCCGTCTCCGACCCCGAGGGTGCCCCGATCGCCGTCGTCCGGCAGATACGCGATGCCATCGACGCCCACGTCACCGCGCTGCTCGCCACACTGCCGAGCACGTGAACCGCCCCACCTCGCAGCACCTGTTGCTCCACACCATGAAGGAAGAACCCATGTCCTCCGCCCCGCTCGCCTCCGTGCTCTTTGTCTGTGTCCACAACGCGGGCCGATCCCAGATGGCCGCCGGATTCCTGGATCACCTCGCGGGCGACCGCGTCGAGGTACGCTCCGCCGGCTCGGTCCCCGGCGATCAGGTCAACCCCGCCGCCGTCGAGGCAATGAAGGAGGTCGGCGTCGACATCTCCGCCGCCACTCCCAAGATCCTCACCACCGAGGCGGTCCAGGCGTCCGACTACGTCATCACCATGGGCTGCGGCGACGCCTGCCCGATCTTCCCCGGCAAGAAGTACCTCGACTGGGCACTGGAAGACCCGGCGGGCAAGGGCGTCGAGTCGGTCCGCCCCATCCGGGACGAGATCAAGGAGCGCATTGAGGCGCTGGTCGCCGAGATCGACGCCCGTCAGGAAGCGTGACCGCTCCTGACGCTCATGCGAAGCCGGCCCGCCCAGGACGGGCTAGCTCGCACGAGCGACTGACGGAACCGCATGCGGGTAACTAGCTGTGTGATTCCGACGGAAGTTAGGATCCCGGTCCATGGCCGATCGCCCCTTAACCCCCTCCGCCTGCTCCCCGGCACGGACGCTGGCCACCCGCGTACGCGCCCTGCGCGAGGAACGCGGATGGACGCCCGAGCGCCTGGCGAAGGAGGCCGGCATCCAGCCCGCGACGCTGGCGCGCCTTGAGCGCGGGGGAGCAATTCAGCCAGGTTTCTTCACCGTTGGCGCATTGGCCGAGGCGCTCGGGCTCTCGCTGGATGAACTGTTCCGGCAGGCACAGGGGGCCGAGGCCGGACTGTGGTCCGCCGGATATGAGGGACGGGACATCGATTCGTTCGTCGCCTCCCTGCTGGAAGCCCAGATCAGCATGGTCGCCGACGTCCGCCTGACCCCCATCAGCCGCAAACCCGGCTTCAGCAAGACCCGCCTCGGCAACGCCCTCGACGATGCCGGCATCGCCTACACCCACTTGCGCGCCCTCGGGAACCCGAAGGACAACCGGGCCCCCTTCTGGGAAGGACGCATCAGCGAGGGTCGAGCCCGCTTCCGCAGCCTCCTGCGCACCGACGCGGCCCAGGCCGACCTCGACGAACTCGCAGAACACGCAGCTCAGGCCCGAGTCGCGGTGCTGTGCTTCGAAAAGGACCAACAGCGCTGCCACCGCCACGTCGTCCTGGAGACCCTGCGCAAGCGCACGTCACTACCCGTCAGCCCTTTGGCCTGACTTCAACTACTGCGCACGACCGTACTCTTGCGTGTGCGAACCCGCTCATTTCCAATCTGGTCCAGGCGATACGGACCGGGGGTGGGGCATGGCCGGAGCGTGGCAGCGGGCGCGCATCATGATCACAGTCAAGACGTATCCGGAGCTGTCGGCGAAGTACCGCGAGACCAGTTGCGTCGCCGGGATACGACTCGATCGCGACAGCCCCGAGCACGTCCGCCTCTTCCCTGTCCCCTTCCGACTCCTCGAAGAACAGAGCCAGTTCGCCAAGTACGCGATCGTCGAAGTCGACGTTCGCCGTCACCAACAGGACCGCCGGCCCGAGAGCCTGCGCCCGAACCTGGACACCCTGAAGGTCATCGACAGAATCGGCACGAGCGACGGCTGGCGCGAGCGCTACTCGTTCGTTCGTCCGTTGATTGCCCCGTCGCTGTGCGCCATCAAGCGCGACCAGGACGAGCACGGCACGTCTCTCGGCGTCTTCCGCCTCGCGGACACCGTTGACTTCCGTCTGCAACCCGCCGAGCCCTGGCCCGCCTCCAAAGCCGCCTTGGCCGACCAGATGGATCTCCTCGACCAGGATCTGCGCCAACTGGAATGGGTTCCCCTGGAGTTCCGCTACCGCTTCAGCTGCAACGACTCCCGCTGTACTGGGCACGACCTGGCGCTCCGGGACTGGGAGGCCGGCGAGTCGTACAGGAAGTTCCGGCGCCAGTACGGGGAGCAGGGCGTGGAGGAGAAGCTGCGCGAGCGCTGGTACACGCGGATGATCACTCCTGACCGGGCTGTCCACTGCTTCGTCGGGAACCTCGCCAAGCAGCCCAAGACATTCATGCTGCTCGGGCTGTTCTACCCGCGACGAGACATCGTCGAGAACTACCAGGAAGAGCTGTTCTCCCTGTGAGAGAAGTGGACAGCAGCGCGTGAGCGGACACAGCCCGACAGCCTGTCATGTGGCGGACCCACCATTCAGCACGAGCAGTCTGAACTGGTTACATGCGACTGCGGGCGCACCGGTTCGCCTCGTTGCGACGTCTTCACCGTGGTGCGCACGCGTGAGCAGCCTCAAGCCAAAGCGGTATTCACGGCGGGCGAGACGGTACAGCCGAACGATCTTCGCCAGACTTCCCGAGCTGTCTGACGTCGCAATATGGGTACATACAGACCGCGGTGGTCGAGCGAAAGATCATGCACTGACCTGGGGGCGCAGTGACCAGCAGGAGTGGAGCGGGACGCAACGATCCCTATGCCAGGGAACTTGCGCGGCAGGCCAAGGAACAAGAGCGGGCGCACAAGGCTGCTGAGGCCGAGGCGAAACGCAAGGCGCGTGAGGAGAAGCTTGCTCATGAAGCCAGCCGTGCGCAGGAAGCCGTCAACCGCACGTATGTGGTCGAGAACGACGTCGAAGACCTGGAAGCCCTCCTTCGGACAGCGGTTCTGGACAGCTCTCCGCTCACCTTCGACCGACTCAAACAGCACTTCGACCCTACGGTGTTCACTCCGCCCAAAGGCCGGACACGGCCGGCCCCGCAGCCGCGCTGGGAGGAGTACGAACCTGAATACCCGAGAGGGCTTCTCGGAGCCCTGGGGTTTGGCCGCAAGGGCTACGACGCGGAAGTGGAAGCGGCCCGCGTGCGCTTCGACGAAGCATTGCGCCAGCATGCCCGGGACGAGAGCAAGCGCGTCGAGAAGCTGAACAAGCTTCGTTCCCGGCACGACGAGAAGAACCAGCAAGAGGCTGACAGGGTCGCTGAGTGGAACGCCCGCTTGGAAGAGCGTCGGCTGGCCTATTGCGAGCGGGATATCGAGGCTGTCGAGTGGTTCATCGATCAGGCCCTGGCCGCATCCAAGTATCCGCACGGGTTCCCCAAGGCACACCGAGTGTCATATCAGGCAGACACGGGCGATCTCCTCATCGAGATCGACCTTCCTCTGGAGGATGTCGTCCCGGCCGCTCGTTCGTACCGCTATGTGAAGTCCCGTGACGAGATCAATCCGGTGCCGCGCCCGGACAAAGAGCGCAAGGAGTTGTATGCGTCGGTCCTGGCTCAAACAGCCCTGCGTACAGTGCACGAGCTGTTCGCCGCTGACACCGAAGGTGCCGTCCAGTCCGTCGCCCTCAACGGGCATGTCAGCACCGTCGATCGCGCTACCGGGCGCGAGGTGCACCCTTGCCTGATCACACTCCAGACCAGCCGGGAGGAGTTCGAGCAGCTAGTACTGACCCAGGTCGATCCGCGGGCCTGTCTAAAGCGGCTGCGTTCGCTGATCTCGCCCAATCCGTACGAACTGGAGCCGGTGCGCCCGCTCGTCACATTCGATCTGAGCAAGTTTCGGCTCATGGACAGCCTGGACGTCGTGGCAGGACTCGACAGTCGGCCCGTACTGATGGATCTGTCGCCCACAGAGTTCGAGCACCTGATCAGGCAGCTGTTCGAGGCCATCGGGTTGGACAGTGTGAACACCCAGCCCTCGAAGGACGAGGGTGTGGACGCGGTGGCGATGAACACGGATCCGGTGATGAAGGGGCTGTGCGTCATTCAGGCCAAACGCACAAAGAATGTCGTGCCGTTCGAGACAGTGTCAGCCCTCGCAGGTGTTGTGGAGCACAAGCGTGCGGCCAAGGGCATTCTTGTGACGACTTCCTGGTTCGGACGGGCCAGTGAGGCGTTCGCCAACGAGCACGGCCGTCTTGAACTCCTCGACGGAGCCAACCTGGTCCATCTGTTCAAGGAGCACATGAACCTTGACGTGATCCCGGGGCCGGTCCCGCCAAAGAGGAAGCCGCGCTGATGTCTGTGAGCCTGCGCAACGAGCCGCCCGAGCTCTTGCCCAGCGAGGCTATTGCGTGAGCGATGCGTGAGCGGACCGTTGAGCACCAGCCGTCGCAGGCAAGACCAAGCGACACGCCGGATGGCGCTGCCGAGCAGATCTGACACCCCCTCGACACCGGCACGGGCCAACACCCTTCGGCACTCCCGGCACCGCCCCCACCCGCCTGACCAACGTCTAAATGGGCGGGCTGTATCCGGAACCCAGGGCTCCGTCGACACCGTGTCTCAGGATCTGGGTGATGGTCGGCGCGATCGCATCGAGAGGGACGACGAAGTCCACCTGCCCCGTGCGGATCGCGGCATTGGGCATGCCGTGGAAGTCGGCTGTCGCGGGGTCCTGCACGAGGGTGGTGCCACCGTGCGCCTTGACGACTTCCACTCCGCGGGCGCCGTCGCTGTCCGAACCGGTCAGAACGCACGCAATGATCCGGGGACCGAATTCCTGAGCCGCCGACTCGAAAAGCGGATCGGCAGCCGGACGGGCGAAGTTGACCCGCTCCTCGCGGGTGAGGGCGAGCACGCCTCCCGCACGTACGCACAGGTGCCGGTCGGGCGGGGCGAAATAGACCGTGCCCGCCTGCGGGGACTCTCCGTCTGCCGCGAGCTTGACCGGCAGAGGCGTCGAGCGCGTCAGGATGTCCACGATGCGGGTCTCACGGGAACGGTTGAGATGCTGGGCCACCAGCACTGGAACCGGGAGGGTGGGTCGCAGCCCTCCCAGAAGCGTCGCGAGGCCCTGAACTCCTCCCGCCGAGGAGGCGATGAGCAGCGCCGCCCACTGATCCCGGCCGTCGTCCTCGGAAAGCGTACGCACCCGCGAAGGCTAGCGCGTCCCGCTCATCCGCTGAGCAACCCACGCGCAGGGCAAACGTGAACGCGTGCACTCCCGAGACGCTTCCTCGGGCCAGCTCTCCTCTCAGCCGGCCGCCGGACCGCGCCGATCAACGGACACGAAGATCTGAGTCCGGACGCGGTGCTGTGAAGCCGACAGAGCCAGCGCTTCCTTCGCGTTGTACTCGGCGATTTCCTGCATCACCGTGCGGTGCGCACGTCCACCCTGCCGCAGTGCTGACTGTGCTGCTGGTGCATCACGTCGAGCATTGCGGCCAGCTCGCTCAAGGCCGTCAGTTGGCGACTTCGGCTGCAAGTCGGTCGGCGACACCGCGGGGCTCGCGGCCGAGGAGTTGGGCCAGCAGCGGGTCGGCCTCTGCGAAGTAGCCGGCACGGCCGGCCTGGTACCAGGTGAGCATGAACCGGGCCGCCTGCTCCGGGACGCCGGTCGTGATCTGGTCGGCAATCCACTGTTCGTCGTCCACGACGGTGCGCTTGATGGTGCGGCCGGTGAGGCTTGAGGCGATCTTGGCGGCGTTGTCGAAGGTGACGGCGGTGGGTGCTGTGAGGGTGACGGAGCCGTCGAAGGAGCGGGAGCCTGCGAGGATTTCCGCGGTGGCCTCGGCCACGTCGTCGCGGTCGGTGTACGGGACGGGGCCGTCTGCCGGCCCGGTGATCTCACCGGTCCGTTGCCATGGGCCGAAGACCTGGTCGAGTGGGCCGTAGGCGCCGTTGCGCAGTGCGGTCCAGGCGACTCCGGAGTCGCCGAGGATCGCCTCGGTGGCGATGTGGATGTCCGACGGCCGGTAGGGATTGTCGGGGACGGCGCCGTGCTGGCTCGTGTAGAGGATCCGCCGGGTGCCGGCCGCGACGGCGGCCTCGACGGCATTGCGGTGCAGGCCGACCATGTCGGCGGCCGGGTCGTTGCCGGACACCACGAGCACCTGCTCGGCACCGGCGAAGGAGCTGCGCAGCGCGGCCGGATCCTCGTAGGAAGCCTGTCGCACGCGCACGCGGCGGTCGGCGAGGTGCTGTGCCCTGGCGGCGTCGCGGACGCTGACGCCGAGCTGGTCGGCGGGCATGCGCTTGAGGAGGTGCTCGACGGTGGCGGCGCCCAGCCCGCCGGTGGCCCCGGTGACAACGATCATTTTCCTGGCCTCTCCCTGTGTGCCTGCGCCGTCCGGCTCGACGGCCGGGAAACCATAAGTTGACCACGGTGGTCAGTTTCTTGCTTGCCGACGACCGTAGGTAAACTGACCCCATGGGTCAAATTATGGGAACGGGAGATGGTGAGGGCCTTGGCCGGCGCGGTGCCCTCTGAACCCGGGCTGCGCGCCGACGCCAAACGCAACTCCGAACAGATCCGCTCCGCCGCGATCGACGCCTTCCAGGGGCGGGGTCTGACGGTGCCGCTGGAGGAGGTCGCCAAGGCGGCAGGGGTGAGCAAGGCGACGATCTTCAACCGGTTCGGCGGGCGGATCGGCCTGATCGAGGCCGTCATCGAAGAGGTAGTCGCGACGGAACTGTTCGCAGTCATCGATCGCACCCGGACCATCGACGACGTCGGCGAGCGGGTCGCGTACTACCTCACCGCGCTCCGCGACCTCCAGTACCGCCAGCCCGCCGTCAACGACGTCCTGCTGCAGACGTATCCGAACTCGCAGCAGCTCATGGAGATCTGCCGGGTCGGGAGCGAGGCCAACGACGAGCTCGTTGCAGCCGCGCGGGCCCTCGGTGCGCTGCGGCCGGAGTTCACGGCGGGCGACCTCCACGCGCTTGTCGTCGACACCGCCCTCGCCCTCAAGCACGGCGAGCTGCCTCCCCGCGACGAGTACGACCGCCGCACCACGTACCTCCTGGACGGAATCCGCGGGCCCCGCCCCGCTGCCGGGTGACGGAGTGATGAGCCTGGCCCTTGTGGGCTCGGCCCGCCCTCAAAGACGATGCCTCCGGCGGAGGATCGGTCGGCACCAGGAGCCGGGGGAAGCGCTGCCGGGGTGCGGATCCGTGGGTGGTCGGGGCGCGGGAGGGGAAGGAGGTGTGCGTGGAGGTTGGACGTGTGGCGGTCGTCGGAGTGGGCGTCCTCGGGGCCGGCGTGGGATGGAACCTGTCCCGGCGCGGCGTCGAAGTGGTCTTCATCGACGCGGGGCAACCGGGCGCAGGAGTCACCAACTGGTCTTTCTCATGGGCCAATGCGAGCAACAAGACAGCGCGCAAGTCCTACTTCGACCTGAACGTCGCGGGCATGGAAGCGCACCGCGAGCTCGCCAGGACCATCGGGCCGGACTCCTGGTGGTATCCCGACGGCCACCTGCGCTGGGCAGCCGATCCCGCAGCGGAGAGAAAGCTCCTGAGAACGGCGGACTTGCTGGCCGGCTGGGACTATCGGGTCGAAGTGTGCACAGGGGCCGAGGTGCGTCGCCGACTCGAACCTGCCCTCACGACGCTGCCCGACGACATTCCCGTCGTGTTCTACCCCGACGAAGCCTGGGTGCACGGCCGCCGTCTCGTCGGCCGTCTGGTGAGTCGGGCCGTCGCGTCCGGCGCCGAGCACCGATTCGGCACCACGGTCCGTGATGTCGTCACCGCTACCGACGGGAGCGTCCGGTCAGTTGTCCTTTCCGACGGGAGCCGTCTCGATGCCGATGTCGTCGTGAACGCGGCGGGCCCCGACGCTGCCCACGTGGCCGGGCTCGTCTCGCGACAATTGCCGATGCGCCGGGAGCCCGGCGTCGTCACGCGGATCGGCTGTGCTCAGGTCCCTGTCCGCCGGGCCATGCACGCTCCGCGCATCGAGATCCGTCCTGATGGGAACTCTTCGGTGGTCCTCCACAGCCGCGAGATCGACGCACTCATCGACACCGGCATCGACACCGGCGAAGATCCCTCGGAACTCGCGGGGCTGCTCCACGCATCGGCGCGGCAGGTCGTTCCCGATCTCGGCAGCGGTCGCATCGCGCAGACACGGGTGGCCAACCGCCCGATCCCCGTCGACGGATTCCCCTCCGTGGGAGCAGTGCCGTCTGTGCCCGGCTATTACGAAGCCGTCTCCCACAGCGGCATCACACTCGGGCCGGTCATCGGCCGCCTGCTTGCTTCGGAGATCCTCAGCGGGGAGAGAGACGAGATGCTTGCGGACTTCCACCCCGAGCGGTTCGCCCCGTGACCATCCACGTGACGTTCACGCCCGCAGCAGCCGCAGGTGGAATCCGGGGGCGGCACCCGGAGCCCCCGGTTCGTACCAGGCGTCGCCGCCCGCCGCGCGTGCCAGGCGGCGGACGATCCAGAGGCCGAGGCCGGTGCCCTGCGGTCCGTGGGTGCGGTGCGCGCGGCCGAAGCGTTCGAAGAGGCGGGGGACGGCCTCGGGCGGTACGCCGGGGCCAGCGTCGTGGACGCGGATGTCGATGTGGTCGGACGCCTCGACGACCTGGACGCCGATGGGGTGCGCGCCGTAAAGGAAGGCGTTCTCCACGTAGTTGCGCAGCATTTCCCCGAAGTCGCCGCGGTCCACGTACGCCACCACATCGGGTGCGCAGTCCACGTCCACCCGCAGGGCGCCGTTGTCCATCGCCCCCAGTTGTTCGAGGACGAACTCCAGGACGGGGACGGGCAGTGGAGCGGTGTCGACGGCGTTCCCGTCGATCCTCGCCTCGGCGAGGTGCCTGCGTACGAGGGTCTGGAGCCGCGCCGTGCCGTCGATGATGCGGTCCACGATGTCCGCCCGCAGCTCGTCGGTCAGTTGACCGTCCGCCTCGCGCAGCGTGTGCGCGAGCACGCCGATGGTGGCGAGCGGGTTGCGCAGTTCGTGCGCGGTGACGGCGATGACGGTGCGCTGATGGGCCAGGGTCGCTTCGAGCGCACGCTGTGCCCGGTGGCGCTCGGTGACGTCCCGCAGCACCGCGATGCGGAGGTGTTCACCGGACGCGTGCGTCGCCGTGACGCGCATTTCGACGACCCGTCCCGCGCCCGACGGCAGGACGAGTTCGATCTCGGCCGGGCCCCTTGCCGCGAGCGGAAGGCCGAAGGGGAGGCCGAGGAGTTCGCCCACCGAGCGGCCGAACAGGTCGGCGGCGGCCGGGTTGCAGAGCCGGATGAGGCCCTCCTGGTCGACGGCGACGATGCCGTCGGGCGCTGCCTCGACGACCGCCTCGACCGGGTGACCGTGCGGCGGCACCGCGCCCCGGGCGCGGGCCGGGGGCGTGCCCGACGGACGGTCGGAGTCAGCCATCTGGGTCGACCGGGACGTCCGGGCCCGTGTCGGAATGCCGCGTGTCCCAGATCCCCTGCGCCGTCTCGCCGCCCCCCGGCACGTCCTGCGCCACCGCGCCGGGCGGTGTGTAGCTCGTGCTGAAGACGTTGGAAAGGCCGCGCATCGGCTCGCCGATGCGCATGCCGCTGTCGTCGATCACGAACTGCCGGATTCCGTGGTCGTGGCTGGAGCCGCGGGTCTGCAGGACGGCGATGCCGCGCTGTATCTCGCCCCTGGACTCCACGTAGCGCAGCAGGATGGTCACGTCGGTGAGGCTGGCGACCTCCATCGCGATCGCCGGGGTGACGGTCGGCGTCACCCGGCCGGTGGGGGCCGAGGTGAACAGGGTGGTGATCTCGTGGTGGCGCAGCACCGCGCCCAGGGAGATGACGAAGTCGAGCAGCGCGCGTGAACTCACGATGCGTTCGAGCGCGGAGAGCGTGTCGATGCACACGCGGGAGGGGTGGAACTCCTCGATGACGCGCCGGACCCGCAGGAAGTGCTCCTCGGGCGAGGCCACTTCGGGGTACTCGGACACGACGCGCAGCAGGCCCGAGTCCTCCATCTCGTCGAGGTCGAGCCCCCAGCTGGCGGCGTTGCGGCCGAGTTGCTCGCGGGTCTCGTCGAAGGTCTGGAGCAGGCAGCGCTCCCCGGACCGGACGGCCTCGGACGCGAAGAACAGGCTTGACAGCGTCTTTCCGGTGCCGGTGGGGCCGGTGAGCAGCACGATCGAGTCCCGGAAGAAGCCGCCGCCGCACATGGCGTCCAGACCGTCGTTGCCGGAGGAGACGCGTTCGGTCGACGCGCGCTCGCGCGGCTGGAGGAAGGCGAGGGGCATGATCACGATGCCTTCCTGCGGGCTGATGGTGAAGAGCCACTCGCCGGTGCGGTGTGCGGTGCCGCGGAACTTGACGATCTCGATCGTCCTGCGGCGCCGCTCCTGCCGCAGCACGTTGCGCAGGATGATGACGTTGTCCAGGACGAACTCCTCGACGCCGAAGCGCGACACGCTGTTGTACTCCTCGTGCCGCTCGGCGGTGACCACGGTGGTCACGCCGAGGGAGTCCAGGGCGAAGACGATCCGGAACAGCTCGTGGCGGACGAGTCCGACGCCGGAGAGATTGGTGAGGATCGCGCCGATCGAGTCGAGCGCGACCCGCCGCGCCCCGATCCTGCGGACGGCGTGCGCGATCCGTGCCGCCAGGCCCGTCAAATCGTAGGAGCCGACCGTGGGCACCTCCTGGGCGATGTCCGCCGAGGCGTCGATGAACGCCCACTTCCCGTCCCGCTCCCACTCGTCGATGGGGAAGCCCAGGGAGTCGACGTTGGTCCGGATGTCGTCCGGTTCCTCCTCGAAGGTGACGAACACCCCGGGCTCGTCGTGGTTCATGACGCCCCGCGCGAGGAACTCGATGGCGAACAGGGTCTTTCCGCTGCCCGTCGTCCCGGCCACCAGGGTGGAGCGTCCGGCGGGCAGGCCGCCGAGGGCGATCTGGTCGAAGCCGTTGATGCCGGTGGGGATCCTGTGGATGCCGTCTACTCCGGCCATCTCATTCCTCCCTCTTCCGGGACGGTGCGTCCGGGTCCGGTAGTCCGAGCGCGAGAGCTGCGCGCCCCTGGTCGGACAGGTCGCCTATGACGCGTCGTTGCGGGGGTGGTGAGACCTTGATGACGGTCGGGGTCGCCAGAATCTGTTGTTCCTCGGCCAGTTCGGGCTGCTGCACGACGTCGACGACGGTGAACTCGTAGCTGTCGGCGAGCCTCGATTCGCACAGCGCCCGCAGGTTGGAGCGCGCGGTGTCGGAGCGCTCCGTCGCCCCGGCCACGAACAGCGTGAAGGAGTACGAGGTCGGCCCGCCGCCCGGGCGCGGATCGTCTTCACTGCGCATCGCGAAGCCTCCCGCAGTACTCCGCAGAATGGCTGCCCCACGTATCAAGCTACGCAGCGGCGACATCGACTGCCAGAGTCCTGCGGGGGTACCGAAGGACTGTTCTCGGACACTCCCCGTGGGTGTTCACGGCTACGCTCGAACGGCGGGCTTCCGTACGGGCCTTCCCGAGGACTTCCCATGATCCGAGTACTTGTGGTCGAGGACCAGCGGACGATGGCGGACGCGCTGGAGATCGCGCTCGGGGTCCAGCCCGACCTCGACTGCGTCGGCGCGGTGGGGACGGTCGAGGAGGCCCTGCCGCTCGTGGCCGCCCACACTCCGCACGTGGTGCTGATGGACATCCACCTGCCGGGCGCCGACGGCATCGAGGGCACCCGCCGGATCAGGGCGGACCACCCCGGTACGCGGGTGGTCCTGCTCACCGCGGACACCGACCCCGCCCAACTGGTGGCCGCCACCTCGGCGGGGGCTGCCGGTTTCCTCGCCAAGGACAGCGCGTTCCCCGCCGTGCTCGCGGCCGTCAGAGCCCCGCCCGAGGGACCGATGTACGTCGAGGAGTCGACGCTCGGCATCCTCGTCGCGGCGATCCGGGCGCCGGTCGGTGGGGCGGCCCTGTCCTCGCACGGCGCCGATGCCACGCGGCTCACCGTCCGGGAGCGGGAGGTCCTGCTCCTGATGGGCCGGGGCCTGGGCCCCAGGGCGATTGCGGAGCGGCTGGTGGTGAGCCCGCACACCGCGCGCGGCCACGTGAAGCGGATCATGGCGAAGCTGGACGCGCACAGTCAGCTGGAGGCGGTCGTCACCGCCGCCAGGTCCGGTCTCCTGCGGGTGGACACCTGAGACGGACACCCGAGGCGGACACCCGAGGCGGACACCTGAGACGGACGCCTGATACAGCCCAAACGGGCCGCTCAATGGGACCACTTGGGGCTCACTTCGGCAGCCGCCGTTGCCTAGCCTTGTTCATGTGCGGCCGGTGGCCTCCCGCCGACGATGACACCAGTCGCGCCCGGGTCTACTCGGACCTCCCGACCACCGGGCCCCGTATCTCGAGCGACTACGGGGCCCGCTGGCCTGTCCGGAGCACGCGGGGACGGCCGCGTCAGCGGTTGTCGCGCAGCGAGCCGACCGTGCGCAGCAGCCGGTCCGCCCGCTCCCGCAGCGCAGGATGCGCGAGCACCGTGTTGCGCATGCCGCGGACCGGGCGGCGCCACAGCCGGTGGGCGGCGGCCGCCGGGTGCGGTCGGGTCGCGAAGCCCTCGGACACCCGCAGTTCGCGGGTCTTGAGCCAGTCCTTGTACTCCTTGTCGCCCCGGCCCCAGTCGAGCAGCCGGATGCCCTGCCGGCCCGCGGCCTCGACCATGCGCAGGTGCATGAGGAGGCCCGGCGAGTAGTAGGAGAACTCGGGGTCGTACGCGGTGAACCACGCCGCGAGGACGGTCCTGGACGTCGGGCCGAAGTGGGCGGCGACCGGGCGGTCGCCCGCGTAGACGACCGAGAGGACGCCGGTGAAGTGGTCCTCGCGGACCCGGAAGAGGTGCTCCGTGAGGTCCACGATCCACGGGCGGGCGAAGCGGTCCATACGGCCGGTGCGGCGGTACTGGGCCGACTTCCAGCGCATCAGCTGGCGCAGCACCTTGGGGTCGCGCTCGTCGTGGACGAAGCGCATCTCCCCGACGTTGCGGGTCAGCCGGCGCTCCTTCTTGAGCGTCGTCTTGGCCTGGCCGGGGTACGTCGCCCGCAGCCACTCCGCGTAGGAGTCGTGACCACCGTCCTTGAGGTCGAGGACGGGTGAGGCGAAGGTACCGGTGACGTAGCGGCCGAACGGCTTCTGTTCCTCGACGAGGTGGTCGAACTCGAAGACCGAGAGCCCGCAGGCGTGCAGCAGTTGCCGGGTGTCCCAGGTGACTCCGGGGCGGTGCACCAGTGCCTGGCAGTCGGACAGGCCCATGCCGATGGCGCGGCCGACGCCCGCGGGCCCCTTCTCGTACGGGAGGAAGCCGACGGCTTCGCCGCCCTCGTGCAGCACCGCGACGTGCGCGCGGCCCTTGTACCTGCCGACGGCCTCCGCGAACTCCGGTGCCAGGAAGGGGTTCTGGTAGTCCGGCGAGTGCTCCATCGTCTCGTGCCAGGCCGCACGCAGCGACGCGCCGAGCTCGTCGGCTCTGTACGTCGTGATGTTCACGGTCGGTTCGCCCACCCCTCGCCGCGGGCGCCTGGTCCACCGGTAACCGGATACGTGCGTCGATACGTGAGCGTGCCGCTCATGAGCCCCCCTCTTCCCCCAGAGGGCTCAAAGGTCGCGAAACAGTACGCAGCCTGTCAAGAGCCCTTCGACTACTTCGGACACGCAACCGGAGGCTGTCGCCTAAGAGTTGAGACGCACGTGGACGTGCATGTCGTGCCAGCCGTCCGTGTGCAGCGCCGAGCTGCGCCGGATGCCCTCCAGCGCGTAGCCGGACTTGAGCGCCACGCGGCACGAGGGCTCGTTGCGGGTGGAGTGCTGGAGGTCGAGGCGGTGGAAACCCTGGGCGAACGCCCAGTCCGTGAGCACGTCCAGGGCCCTGGGCGCCACTCCTGCCCCACGGGCCACGGGGAGCACCCAGTAGGCGACCTCGGCGACGCCGTCCAGAAAGTTCATCTCGCGCAGCGCCATCCGGCCGAGCGGGGCGTCGTCGGAGGCCCGCGCCACCATCCACTGGGCCGACTTCTCCTCACGCCAGCCCGTGTGGGTGCCCTCGATCCAGCCGCGCGCCTCGTCCAGGGAGTCCATGCCGCGGATGTGCCAGTAGCGCAGGACCGGGTCCTGGAAGGCGTCGTGGACGGCCTGCGCGTCGTCGAACACCGGGGTGCGCAGGACGAGTTCACCGTCGGCCGAGCGGAGCGTCGGCTGCGGGGCCGACGCCAGGGCGCCCGGCTTGATGACGGGCTCGGTGTCGAAAGGCATGATCCGCATCATGGCCGGGTCCCGCCGCCCGCGCACCTGGATTCCGGTCGGCCGCGTCAGTCTCCCCGGGTTTCCCCTTGGGTGCGGACCGGCGCCGTCTCCGGCAGCCGCCACACGCACAGCGCGCTGGCGAGACCGGCGAGGGCCATGTACCCGGCCAGGTACCAGGGGCGGTCGCCGCCCGCGTCGACGAGCAGCGTCGCCACGAAGGGCGAGGTGCCCGCGAAGATCACGCCGTTGATCTCGCGGACGAAGACGAGACCGCTGTAGCGGACCTCGGTCGGCAGCGACTCGGCGTAGAACGTGCCGGTGACCGCGAAGATCGAGTTCAGCATCAGGGCGAAGGCGACGGTGATCGCCAGGTAGATGAGCCACGGCTCACGCGTGTCCACCAGCCAGAAGAAGGGGTAGGCGAAGAGCGTGATCGCCACCGCGCCGCCGATCATCACCGGCTTGCGGCCGACCCGGTCGGACAGCGCGCCCGCCAGCGGAATGGTCAGGATCGAGACCGCGGAGGCGATGGTGATGCCGAGGACCGAGGTGCCGGAGGACAGGCCCAGCTGGTTGGTGAGGTAGCTGGGCAGGTAGCCCTGGATCGCGTACGAGGCGATGGCGGTGGCGCAGCCGGAGCCGATGAGCAGGGCGATCGCCTTGGGGCGGGTCTTGATCGCGGCGAGCACGGGGAGCTTCTCGCGCTTGCCGCTGTCCCGGGCCTGCTCGAACTGCTCGGTCTCGGGCGCGGCGTTGCGGATCAGCAGGGCGATGACGACGACGAAGGCGCTGGCCAGGAACGGGATGCGCCAGCCCCAGCTCAGGAAGTCGTCCTCGGGCAGCGTGGAGACGGCGGCCACCGCGCCGGAGGCGATGACGACGCCGATGAACTCACCCGCGCCGGGCAGCGAACCGTAGAACCCGCGCTTGCCCTCCTCGGCCGCCTCCGTCGACATGACGTACGCGCCGCCGAGCTCGGCGCCGACACCGAAGCCCTGCATCATCCGGCAGAGCACCAGCAGCACCGGGGCCCAGATGCCGATCGAGTGGTACGTGGGCAGGAAGCCGATGGCCAGGGTGCCGACGCCCATCAGGAGCACGGTGAGGATCAGCACCGGGCGGCGGCCGATGCGGTCGCCGAGGTGGGCCAGGACGAGGCCGCCGATGGGGCGCACGGCGAAGCCGAGTCCGAAGGTCGCGAACGAGGCGAGGGTCGCCGCGAACGGCGAGACGTCCGGGAAGAAGACCTTGTTGAAGACGAGCGCGGCCGACGCGCCGAAGAGGAAGAAGTCGTACCACTCGAGGATCGATCCGACGACGCTGGCCGCCGCCGTGCGGCGCTGGCGGGTGCGCGCGCTCATCGTCGCCCCGGGGGCGGACTCCTTGTGGGTGGATGCGCTCGTCGTCGGGCTCATCTCACTCCCTTTCACGCTCATTCACGCTGATTCGACGGGGTTCACAGCCCTCGTGTTGCAACATATGCACGCCTGTTGCGCAAGGGCTGCTAATGTTCTTCACGGCCCCAGCGGGATGTCAATGGAGGGACGGCGAATGTCCGGTAAGGCTGTCTGCCTCGGCGAGACGATGGCGCAGGTCACGCCCGCCGACGGCGAGGGACTGGAGCGGAGCCGGGAGCTGCGGCTCGCGATCGCGGGCGCCGAGTCGACCGTCGCCCAGTACCTGGCCGATCTCGGGCACGAGGCGGCCTGGGTGAGCCGGGTCGGCGACGATCCGTTCGGCCGGCGGATCGTCGCGGCGGTCGCCTCGCGCGGCGTCCGCGTGGACGGGGTGCTCGCCGATCCGGCCGCCCCCACCGGCGTGTACTTCAAGGATCCGGGGCCCGACGGCACGCGCGTGCACTACTACCGGGCGGGCTCGGCCGCGTCCCGGATGACACCCGCCGACGCGGACCGCGTCGGCCTGACCGGCGTACGGCTGCTGCACCTCACCGGGATCACCCCGGCCCTGTCGGACGGCTGCGCCGAGCTCGTGGACGCCCTCATGAAGCGCGCGGCGGACAGCGGGACACTCGTGTCGTTCGACGTCAACCACCGCCCGGCGCTGTGGAGTTCACGCGAGGCGGCGGCCGAAGCGCTGCGCGCCCTCGCCCGCCGCGCCGACGTCGTACTCGTCGGCCGCGACGAGGCCGAGACGCTGTGGGGCACCGCCACCGCCGAGGACGTGCGGGACCACCTCGCGCCGCGCGGCACGCTCGTGGTCAAGGACGGCGACGTCGGCGCGACCGAATTCACCGCTGCCGGTGCCGAGTTCGTGGCCGCGCCCGCCGTCGACGTCGTCGAGGCCGTCGGCGCGGGGGACGCCTTCGCCGCCGGATATCTGAGCGGACTGCTGGGCGGCGCCGCGCCCGCCGAGCGGCTCGCGCTCGGCCACCGGCTCGCCGGCCGCACACTGCGCAGCATCGAGGACTACGTGCCCGCCACCGGCGAGGACCTGCCCGGCGCGGGCGAAGTCGACGGCGAAGGACACTGATCCCATGTCACAGACCGTCCGTCGCGCCATCGACATCCTCGAGTTCGTCGCCCGCCGCCCCCGCACCCAGACCGAGGTCGGCGAGCACCTGGGCGTGCACCGCTCGACCGCGCTGCGCATCCTGGAGTCCCTCACCGACGGCGGCCTCGCACGCCGCCTGCCCGACGGGCGGTACGCCGTCGGGCACCGGCTCGCCGGACTCGCCCACCTCGCCCTGGAACAGTTCGGGCTCAAGGACGTCGCGGGCGAACACCTGCGGCTGCTCGGCGAGCGCTGCGGGCACACCGTGCACCTCGCCGCCCTGGAGGGCGAGCGGATCGTCTACGTCGACAAGGTCGACCCCGTCGACGGCGTGCGGCTCTACTCGCAGATCGGCCGCCCGGTCACCCTGCACACCGCCGGTGTCGCCAAGGCGATCCTCGCCCACGTACCGCGCGAGCGGGCCGACGCGCTGCTCGCCGACTGCGACTTCGCGCCGCACACCGCCACGACGATCACCTCCCCCGACGCCTACCGCAAGGCCCTCGCCGAGACGCGGGCGCGCGGCTGGGCCGTCGACGACGGCGAGTACGAGGACTTCGTGAACTGCGTCGCCGTCCCCGTACGGGACAGCAGCGGCGAGGTCGTCGCCGCCGCGTCCGTGACCGCGCTCAAGGCCAAGGCGGACCTGGGAGCGCTCGAATCCGAGGTGCTGCCCGACCTCATGACCACTGCCGACACGATCTCCAAGGAGCTGGGATGGCGTCCGTGAACACCGACAGGCCCACCACGTTCGATGAGCTGTTCGCCGGGGTGCCGGTGATGGCGATCCTGCGCGGCATGCCCGCCGACAAGTCCGTCGAACTCGCCGTACGCGCCTGGGACCTGGGCATCGAGTGCGTCGAGGTGCCCGTGCAGACGGAAGAGGCGGCGCAGGTGCTCCGTGCCGTCGTCGCCGCCGGGGCCGAGCGAGGAAAGCCGGTCGGCGCGGGCACGGTCACCACGGCCGAGCGGCTCGGGTGGGCGGTGGACGCGGGAGCCGCGTTCACGGTGGCGCCCGGACTGAACGTGGAGGTGGCGCGGGCCAGTGTCGTGGCGGGCCTTCCGCACCTGCCCGGCGTGGCCACCGCCACGGACGTGCAGGCCGCGCGGGGCATCGGGCTGACCTGGCTGAAGGCGTTCCCGGCGAGCGTGCTCGGGGTGGAGTGGTTCCGGGCGATGCGGGGGCCGTTCCCGGAGGTGCCGTTCGTGGCCACGGGCGGGATGGACGCGGGGAACGCGTCCGCTTATCTGGCGGCCGGGGCGAGGGTCGTCGCTGTTGGTTCTGCCCTGGAGGATCCGGCACAACTTTCTTTGCTGGCCGAACTGTTGCGCCCACAGGGGTGAACGACTCGGGGCTCGGCCCCGGACCCCGCTGCTCAATCGCCGCAAGGGCTCAATAACAAGGAGTTACGCCATGAAGATCACCTCGCTGACCACCTACCTCGTCGCTCCCCGTTGGCTGTTTCTCAAGGTGGAGACCGATGAGGGGATCACCGGATGGGGAGAGCCCGTCGTCGAGGGGCGGGCGCATACCGTCGCCGCCGCCGTCGACGAACTGGGCGACTACCTCGTCGGCAAGGATCCGCTCCGGATCGAGGACCACTGGCAGGTCCTGACGAAGGGCGGGTTCTACCGGGGCGGGCCCGTGCTGTCGTCCGCCGTGTCCGGCATCGACCAGGCCCTGTGGGACATCAAGGGCAAGCACCACGGCGTTCCGGTGCACGATCTGCTGGGCGGCGCCGTGCGCGACCGGATGCGGATGTACTCGTGGATCGGCGGCGACGACCCGAGCGAGGCCGCCGAGCACGCGACGCAGCGCCTCGAACAGGGCTACCGCGCCGTGAAGATGAACGTCGGCGGCCGGATGCGGCACCTGGAGACCTCGCGCGAGATCGACGCGGTCGTCGAACGCGTTGCCTCCGTGCGGGACGTGATGGGCCCGGACGGCGGCGTCGCCGTCGACTTCCACGGCCGCACCTCGCCCGCTCTCGCCAAGCAGCTCGCCAAGGCCCTGGAACCGCTGCGCCCGATGTTCATCGAGGAGCCCCTCCTCCCCGAACTCACCTCTCAGTACGCCGATTTCACCGCGTCCACGTCCGTTCCCGTGGCCACCGGCGAACGCCTCTACTCCCGCTGGGACTTCGACCCGGTGCTGCGTTCCGGCATCGCGCTCGCCCAGCCCGACCTCAGCCACGCGGGCGGCATCTCGGAGACCCGGCGGATCGCGGCGCAGGCCGAGGTGCAGGGTGTGGGCCTCGCCCCGCACTGTCCGCTCGGGCCGATCGCGCTCGCGGCGTGCCTCCAGGTCGACTTCGCGTCCCCGAACGCGTTCATCCAGGAGACCAGCCTCGGCATCCACTACAACGTGGGCTCCGACCTGGGCGACTACCTCGTCGACACGTCCGTCTTCGCCTTCGACTCCACGGACGGCCACATGGCCCGGCTCACCGCACCCGGCCTCGGCATCGAGGTGGACGAACAGGCGGTGATCAAGGCCGCCGCCTCCGGCCACCGCTGGCACAACCCGATCTGGCGCCACGAGGACGGCTCATTCGCCGAGTGGTAGTAATTAAGCCCCTGCGGCGATTGAGCAGCGGGGTCCGGGGCAGAGCCCCGAGGCGTAGGAACGGCCTACCGCAACTCCTCCGGGCACGGCGTCCCCCGGGGAAGCTGATAAGGCGCCGCGAGGCGATACGTTCCGGACTTCGGCGCGAGCAACACGGTCCACGCGTCACCCGCCTCGTCCTTCTCCGTGTCCATGAGGCACCCGTGCACGTTCGCGAACCGCTTCGGCAGACTGTCGTTCGCCTCGCGCGCCCGCTTGGACGCCCCGGTCTCCTTGGGCGCGCCGAGGCTCTTGCCCTTGGCGTCGACGACCGACAGCCACGGCGAGTAAGGGACGCGGATCTGCACCCGGCCCGGCCGGGTCACCTCGATGGTCAGCTCGCCCTGCTCGGCGGCGTCGACGACGGCGTGCGGCTCGGCGAGCGGGGTCGGGTCCGTGACGGCGAACAGCTGCCAGTTGGCGTCGCCCCACACCTGCTTGAGGTACGGCAGTCCGCGCTGCACCAGCTGCCGCTCGCGCTCGGCGCCCTTGCCGTCCGGCTCGTCCTTGGGCAGCACCACGTAGTGCACGGCCCAGCGCCGCAGCCACTCGCGGTAGTTCGCCGAGTTGAGGGTGTCGTCGTAGAAGAGCGGGTTGCGCTCCATGTCGGCCTGCCGGTTCCAGCCGCGCGCCAGGTTCACGTACGGGGCGAGCGCCGAGGCCTCGCGGTGCGAGCGGGCGGGCACGACCTCGACGCGGCCGTGCTCGGCCTTGACCTCCTGCAACTCGTTCACGAGCGGGGCCAGTTCGCGTGCCCAGGAGGCGGCCGGGGTGGTGCGCACGACGTCGTCGACCGTCTTGAAGCCGATCCACACGTTGAAGGCGACGAACGTGACCACGAGGACGTACCACTTGCGTGAGCGCTTCACCGTGAACGGGAGCGCGGCGAGCAGCGCGACGCCCGCGAACAGCATGGGGAGCCGGGTGATGTTGGAGCCGATCTGCGAACTGATCAGCCACACCAGGAGCACCGACAGGGCGTAGACGGCGGACGTGATCCGGACCGTCACCCAGCCCTTGGGCACGAGGACGCACACGAGGACGCCGTACACCATCGGCAGCAGCGCCGATCCGAAGGACATCGGCTGCGTGCCGGAGAACGGGAACAGCCACGCCGACAGCGCGACGACGGCCGCCGGTGCGAGCCCGAGCGCGTACGCACCGGGCCGGCGCTTCTGCAGGAACAGCGCCACGGCGACGAGTCCGACGAAGAGCCCCGCCACCGGCGAACAGGCGGTCGCGATACCCGCGAGGGGCGCCGCCACGGCCGCCTTCGCCCAGCGCTTGTAGCGCCAGCGGTACGGCCAGCAGAACACGGCGGCCGTCGCCGCGAGGCCGAACATCATGCCGAGGCCGAAGGTGACGCGGCCCGACGCGGCGTTGCAGAGCAGGGCGAAGACGCCGGCGAGCGCGGGCCACAGCGGCCGCGCCACCACCCGCGTACGGATCAGGATCATGGTGAGCAGCGCCGCCGACAGCGTGCCCGCGCCCATCATCGTGGTGCGCACGCCGAACACCGACATCAGATACGGCGAGACCACGCTGTACGACACCGGGTGCATGCCGCCGTACCAGGCGAGGTTGTACGCGGAGTCGGGGTGCCGGCCGACGAACTCGGCCCAGGCGTCCTGCGCGGCGAGGTCACCGCCACTGTTCGCGAACGTGAAGAACCAGATGAGGTGGAGGAGCGCGGCGACGGCCGTGACGAGGGTGACGGGGTGCAGGGCGAGACGCTTCAGACGCGCACCGCCGCCCAGTACGTTCGCCACCACGTCGGCCTCGGTGGGGCCTGCGGACTGCTCGGGGAGCGGTATCCGGGGGCGGTCCCCGCCCGACCCGGGCTTCGCGTCGTCGGCGCGCGTCGGCCTCGTTGTGGCCACTGCTGACACTCCCGTATACCCGTGTGCCGTTGTGAATGAACGGGTGGGCGTCCCCCGCCTGCCCGGTCTCGCGACGCTAGCACGGCGGCCGCGGACGGGCGCCGTGGGAGGCCGACGGGCTTCGGCCTCCCACGAGCGGCCCTGAGGGGTGATCAGCCGACGCGGGTCAGCTTCGCGCCGAATCCGGGCTCGGTGAGGTCCTTCTGCAGGGCCACCGGCACCTCGACGGCGCCGCCCTCACCGTCGCCGACCGCGAGCACGCCGACGTCGTCACCGGCCTTGCCGGTGTGCGGGACGGGCTTGCCGTCCTGCTCGGCGAGTTGCAGGCGGACGGTCTTGCCGGCCCAGCCGACGGCCTTCACGTCGCGCGTGACCGTGACCGGGGTGTGCCCGCCGAGCTCGTCGTCCACGTACCCGACGACGTCGCCCTTCTTGAGGATCGTCGACGAGGTGACCGCGTCCTGGGCGGCGAGCATCGCGGTCTTGCTGACCGCGTTGACCGTGTCGATGATCGGCGCCTTGTGCTGGCCGAGGACCGCGCCGACGACGGTGACGGTCGAGCCGCCCGCGTCCTTGGTGGCGGCGAACAGCAGGTTGCCGCCCGCCTTGGTCGTCGTACCGGTCTTGATGCCGACGGCGCCGTCGTACGGCACGAGGCGGTTGTAGTTGGTCCACTTCTTGCCGGACGGGTCGGTCCAGGTGGGCAGCTTGGTGATGTCGGTCAGCGCCGGGATCTGCACCAGCTCGTTGCCGAGCTTCACCTGGTCCTCGGCGGTGGAGACGGTGCTCTCCTTGAGGCCGGAGGGGTCGGTGTACTTGGTGTTCTTCATGCCGAGCTTCTTGGCGGTGGCGTTCATCTTCTTGACGAACGCCTCCTCGGAACCGGCGTCCCAACGGGCCAGGAGCCGCGCGATGTTGTTCGCGGACGGGATCATGACCGCCGAGAGCGCGTCCTTCTCGGAGAGCTTGTCGCCCTCCTTGACCGTGTTCAGCGTCGACTCGTTCTGCCCGTCGGCGTCGTAGCCGCCCTCCTTCTCGGCGGTGGCGTCGACGTCGATGGACGGGCCGTCCGCGCCCTTCTTCAACGGGTGGTCCTTGAGCACGATGTACGCGGTCATGGACTTGGCGACCGAACCGATCGGCACGGGCGTCTGCTTGCCGAAGTGGTCCATCGTGCCGATGCCCTGGACGTCCATCCAGCCCTGGCCCTCGCCGGGCCACGGCAGGGACGCCTTATCACCGTCGAAGGTGTACGTGGCGTCGGTGGTGAGCGAGAGGGTGGGCGTGGGCAACGGCCGGACGGCCTGCACGACCGCGAACACGATGACCAGCAGAATGACGATCGGCGTCCACACCTTGACCCGGCGCACCACGGTGCGGACGCGGGTCTCCGCGGGCGGCGGGGTGTTGGTCAGCTCGGCGAGCAGGTCGAGCGGCGGCTTCGGCGGCAGCGGCTGCTGCGTCGTCCGCTCCGCGGGTTCGACGGCGGGCTCGGCCTTGGCCTCCGGCGGCAACTCCTTGCCCGCGGCGCTCTCGTCGAGCGACTTGAGCGGCACGAACTTGCTGCTCTTGGCGGTACCGGCCGCCTTGAGCGTGGTGGTCGGCTGATCAACAGGCTGCGGAACGGCCTTGAACACAGCGGTGGGCTGATCGACAGCGGCCCCCGCCTTACCACCGGACGCGCCATCGGCCCTGTCGCCGGACTTGCCACCAGACGCGCCACCGGACTTCGCGTCCGACTTGGCGGCGGACGTGCCGTCGGCCTCGTCGCCGGACTTCACGTCCGAGCCGGCGCCGCCCGCAGCGCCGGACTTCGCGTCCGGCTTGGCGGCAGGGGTGCCGTCGGCCTTGTCGCCGGACTTCGCGCCCGAGCCGGCGCCGCCCGCGGCGCCGGACTTGGAGCTGGACCTCACGTCCGACGTGGCACCGGACGTGCCGTCGGCCTCGTCGCCGGAATTCGCGTCCGACTTGGCGCCAGGCGTGCCGTCGGCCTTGTCGCCAGGCTTGGCGTCCGACTTGGCGCCAGGAGTGGCGGCGGGCTTGCCGCCCGACTTGTCGTCGGACTCGGCGTCCGCCTTACCGCCCGGCTTGGCGCCCGACTTGGAGCCGGACTTCGCGTCGCCCTTGGCGTCAGGCGTGGCGCCGGACTTGGTGTCGGCCGTACCGCTGGGCTTGGCGTCGGACTCCGTGCCGGATCCGGCGTCCGACTTGGCGTCGGACTTGCCACCGGGCGTGGAGCCAGGCTTCGCACCGGACTTCGCGTCGCCCGTGGCACCGGACTCGGCGCCCGACTTGGCGTCACCGCCGTCGCTGGGCACGGCGCCGCTCGTGGCACCGGGCCCGGCGCTGAACTCAGCGCCCGGCTTGGCGTCGTTCTGCACGCCCGACTCGGCACTGGGTTCGGCGCCGGAGTTGGCGTCGTCCTTCGCCCCGAACTCGGCACCCGACCCGGCGCCGAGCTGACCGCCGGACTCGGCGCCCGACTCGGCACCGGCCTGACCGCCGGTCGACTCGGCATCGCCCTTGGCGCTGGACCCACCAGCGGGTTCAGCACCGGCCTTGGCACTGGACCCGGTGCCGGCCTTGGCACCGGACTCGGCACCGGCCTGGCCGCCGGGCTCGGCGCCCGGCTCGGCGCCCGGCTTGGCGTCGGGCTTCGCGTCAGCACCGGTGCCGACCGTGGCACCGGGTTCGGCGTCGTTCTTCGCGCCGGGCTCGGCAACCGAATCGGGGTCGGCCTGACCGCCGGGCTCGGCGTCGCTCTCGGCGCCGGACTTGCCGCTGGGCTCGGCGTCGGACTCGGCGTCCGACCCGGCGTTCGACCCGGCGTCGGACTTGGAGCTGGACTTCGCGTCGGCACCGGCGCCGACCATGGCGCTGGTCTCGGCGTCGTTCTTCGCGCCGGACTCGGCGCCCGACTTGGTGTCGCCTATGGCGCCGGACTTGGAGTCGGCACCAGCGCCCGACTTGGCGTCGTCCTTCGCGTCGGGCTTGCCGCTGGGCGCGGTGCCCGGAGCGGTCTTGCCGTTCGGCTTGGCGGTGGGCCCGTCCGGGGACTCACCGTCCGCGTCGGCACCGTTTGAATTTGCAGTTGCAGACGAATCGGCGGAGGTTTCCGGGGCGTCGCCCGCCACCCAGGCCGCCACGGCCGCCCGCAGGCGCTCGTCACCGGCGTCCTCGGGCGCCGAAGACGCCGAAGACGCCGACGCCGTATCCGGATCCTCGCCGGAGGCGCCCGCCTCGCGCGACACCGCGAGCCGCGGATCCTCCGGAGCCGGACCTCCCGACGCCTTGTGCTCTCCCGACTTGTCGGGGGTCCCCGCCACCGATGCCTCCTCGACCGAATGAACCACTCAACCACTTGTCGCCGGACAGACCAGCCCTGTCCGAACCATGTACCAGTGTCCTGTGTGGGGGCTTAACCCACGTGGTAGACGAGAACGACATACCTACAGGTTCCCGTCCAAACCCCCCACGCACTCTCGACAGACCAATGTGAGAGGGGTCACCCTGTCATTCATCCACGCGGGGAGGCATGGATGGGCAGGAGCCGCAGAACACTTCCGGAGGAGCTTCTGCTGCTCGCTCTGGACCCGGCCACGGGTACCACAGCGCAGCCGCAGTCGCTCGACCTAGGTCTGGCCGGAGCACAGCTAGTAGAGCTGGCGCTGGCCGGACGGATAGCCCCAGACGGGGATCGTATCGCCGTGGTGGCACCACGGCCGACCGGAGATCCGACACTGGACTGCGCGTTGGAGTTGCTGCGAAGGCGTGGCGCTCCCGTACGGGCGGTCCACTGGATTGGCGGGCCACGTCTAGGGCTGCGCCAGACCTACCTCTCGCACCTGGAGCGGTGCGGCATGGTCCATGCCGTCGCCGGCCAGATGTGCGGGGTGCTGCCGACGACTCGCTACCAGGCGACGGACACGGCGATCAGCCGGGAGATCAGGTCCCGGCTGGATTCAGCGATCCGTACCGGCGTTCCGCCGGACCCACGGACCGCGGCGCTCGCCGCGCTGGCCCATGCGGTCGGACTCGGCAAGCACCTGTATCCGGGCAACGAGGGCAGGTCCTCGCGCTCCCGGCTGCGGGACCTGATCAGGCACGACCCGATGGGCGGCCTCGTGGCGCACGCCGTGATGGACGTCCAGAACGGTGTGGCGGCCCAGCCACGCCGCTCACCGGCCCCCTCGGCGGGCCGGGCCGCACCGGAGCCCGCACGCGGCGTTCCGATGCAGCCACGCCGCGGTTCCATGGCTCGCGCCGTGGCCCATTAGCCGGGACCGGCACCACCAGCACCACCCGTAGCACCACAGCGCCGCACCGTAGTCCCCAAGAACCGGTTCGGGAGCCGCTGTACCGCGCGGGGTGACGCGCCGGGCGTGAGGACGACGCCCCGGCCCGTCGCCCCGCGCGGTCGCGTTTGCGCTGCACAGGAGGCACGTGCGCCCTGCATGTGCGTCCCGTGGACATCCGTCGTTTCCCAGCGCTGGGGCGCCTCGGAGTGGCAATCTGCTGAGCAGTAGATACGCAACGTATGCAGAACGCAGAGCAGAACAAAGAAATGCACGTAGCCGGAGGTGCACGTCCGTGGCGTCCAACGTCAATCCCACCGTCAGGCGACGCCGGTTGGGCCAGGAGCTGCGCCGGCTCCGCGAACTCAAGGGCATGACCGCAGAAGAGGTCGCCGAGCGCCTGCTGGTGTCGCAGTCGAAAATCAGCCGCCTGGAGAACGGGCGGCGCAGCATCAGCCAGCGCGACGTACGCGACCTGTGCGGGGTGTACGAGGTCGAGGACCACCGCGTCATCGACTCGCTGATGCAAATGGCCAAGGATTCGCGCCAGCAGGGCTGGTGGCACTCCTTCGGCGACATCCCGTACAGCGTCTACATCGGTCTGGAGACCGACGCGGCGTCCCTGCGCGTGTACGAGTCGCAGTGCATCCCCGGTCTGCTGCAGACCCGCGGTTACGCGGAGGCGCTGATCCAGGGCGCGATGCCCGAGGCCTCGCTCACGGACGTCGAGAAGCGGGTGCAGGTGCGCATCCGCCGCCAGGAGCGGATCAACGACGAGGCCAATTCGCTGCGCCTGTGGGTGGTCCTGGACGAGGCGGCGCTGCGTCGTACCGTCGGCGGGTCCGTCGTGATGCGCGAGCAGCTGGAGCATCTCGCGGAGGTGTCCGGGCTCCCCCACATCACCGTGCAGGTGCTGCCCTTCGAGATGGGTGCGCACCCGGGGATCACGGGACAGTACGCGATCCTCGAGTTCCCCGACGCGGCGGACTCCAGCGTCGTGTACATCGAGGGGGTCACCAGTGACCTGTACCTGGAGAAGACGCAGGACGTACAGAAGTACAGCGTCATGTACGAGCACCTGCGCGCGCAGGCGCTGAACGTGGAGCAGTCGCGGCAGTTCATCCTGGAAGCCGCCAAGCGGCACACGCGCTGACAGCCGCACCGAGAGCCAACTGACATCACGGACCGCTGAGTTCAGGCCTCCGTTCCGGGCCCCGCCCGTGGGAAAGTGCCGCACGGTACACCTTTCCCACGGGCTCATGGAAGACCCCCTTGGAATATGCCATCCGGTTGAGTGAATGGCCCCACCGCCGCCCCGAGTCGGCGAGTAGCGTCGATCACGCCAACAACAGACAGGGTGTTGGCGCAAAGCCACGGCAAGTCCGCGGCCCAGCAAGGGAAATACTGGCCAGACCGGAGCAGATCATGGCAATCATCAAGGGCGCTCAGTCCACCTGGATCAAGTCCTCGTACTCCGCAGGGAACGGCGCGTGTGTGGAGATCAAGTCTCCTGCCGCGCACGCCGTGGCCGTCCGCGACTCCAAGGACCCGCAGGGTCCGAACCTGGCGTTCGCACCGGCTTCGTGGAGTGCCTTCGTCACGGAGATGAGCCGGGTCGACCACTGACCCCCCAGCACGCTCAGTGAGACAACCGAACAAGCAATACCGCACCACTGACAGAGCCCTCTCGACTGGTCCGCCGTCCTGGCCGAGGGGGCTCGGCGCTGCCCGGATCAGCGGAGCTGGTCGACGTACGTATTGGTGCCCGGCACCGTCGGGACGAAGGGGGCCACCAGTTCCACCCGGCCGAGGCCCGAGGCCGCCACCGCCTCCCCCAGGCCCGTGAAGTGGTCCTGCCAGGCCTCGCGCGGGTCGGCCTGGAGGAACCAGAGCAGGGTGAGCCGGGTGTCGACGCCCTCGACCTGCTTCACGTACGTCATCCTGTCCCCCGGCAGCGGCGTCGGCCGGAAGACCGTGACCATCGCGGCGGGCGAGCCCGCGAGCCGCTGCGGCAGGTGCTCGGTGCGCAGCCAGTCAAGCAGTTCGGCGCGCCGCTCCGGCCCCTCGGCGTCGATCACCTCGACGACCAGGCCCTGGTACGGGTGGTCGAGCGCGTGGAAGTCGCGCGGCCCCTCGTCCCCGTCCCGGTACACCGTCGCCTCGTGGTCCTGGAACGACGTGAAGACGTGGGTGCGGTCCTGGTGGACGCGGTCGTCCCGGTTGAGCCGCTTGTTGATGCCGACGGTCCACTTCATGTGGTCGGCGTAGCGGCCCTCGGTGATCCAGTACGTGGAGATGTAGCAGCCCGCCGTGACGGGCTCGGCGACCGCCGACTTCTCGGGGTAGCGCAGGAGCTGGAGGTCGCGGGTGGCGACCCAGCGGCGCCCCGCGTACATCCACGGCATGGCCATGGCGCCGGCGTAGTAGTGGTCGTCCTCGTACCAGCGGTTGTACGCGTGCTCATGGCCCGGGTGGGGTTCGACCATGGTGATCAGGGCGTGCCCCGGATGCACCCCGTAGGGCCCGACGGCGGCCAGTTCCGCGTAGGTCTCGCTGTGCGTGTCCTCGTGCGTGTCCTCCATGCCGCTCACCTTCCGGCCTCCCTCGCAAGCCTTCCATCTCCCGTTCGACGCACATACTCTGACGCCCCGTCAGACAAAGCGCCAGAGCCGGGAGGCGAACCGATGGTGAATGCGGAACTGCTTGCGGGGAAGACCGTGATCGTCTCCGGCGTGGGCGCGGGGCTCGGCCGGCAAGTGGTGGAGGCCGTGCTGCGCGACGGCGGGAACGCGGTGCTCGGGGCCCGCACCGAATCCCATCTCGCCTCCTGCGCGCAGGAATTGGACCCTGAGGGCAAGCGGACCGCGTACCGCTCGACCGACATCGGCGACGAGGCGCAGTGCGAGGCGCTCGCGGACCTGGCGTGCGAGCGGTTCGGGGGCGTGGACGCGATCGTCCACGTCGCGGCCTGGGACAGCTACTTCGGCGGCCTGGAGGACGCCGACTTCGAGACCTGGAGCAAGGTCGTCGACGTGAACCTGCTCGGCACGCTGCGGATGACCCGCGCCTGCCTGCCCGCCCTCAAGGAGCGCGGCGGCTCCGTCGTCTTCATCGGCACGCAGTCCGCCATCGCCGCGCCCTCGCAGGTGCGGCAGGCGGCGTACGCGGCGTCGAAGGGCGCCCTGACGAGCGCGATGTACTCGCTGGCACGGGAGGTCGGCCCGCACCGGATCCGGGTGAACACGGTGCTGCCGGGCTGGATGTGGGGCCCGCCCGTGCAGGCCTTCGTCCAGATCACCGCGCAGACCGAGGGCGTGCCCGAGGCCGAGGTGCTCGGGCGGCTCACCGAGCGGATGGCGCTGCCGGACCTGGCGACGGACGGGGACGTGGCGGACGCGGCGGTGTTCCTCACGTCCGACCGGGCGCGCGCGATCACCGGCCAGCAGCTCCTGGTGAACGCCGGGGAACTCATGCGGTAGCCGGACCGCTCGGGGCGCCTGCCGACGGCCCAGGTCACCCGCGGTCCGTCCGCTCCGCCCCGAGCACGACCACGTTCTGAATTCTGTCCGGGGTTCATATCCATGACTGCAGAACCCTTGCCCCGGCCCCGTGCGCGGAGGTTCAATCCCCCACGTCCCCAACACCCTTGCCGGGGGCAACCGTTGTGCAGCGGAACCCCTGGAGGGGGCACATGAACAGTCTCGACTGGGTCGTGCTCATCGCCTACTTCGGCGTGATGGTCGCGATCGGCGTCTGGTCCCACAAGCGCGTCGACAACGTTTCCGACTTCTTCACCGCGGGCGGCAAGATGCCGTGGTGGCTGTCCGGCATCTCGCACCACATGTCCGGCTACAGCGCGGTGATGTTCACCGGCTACGCCGGAATCGCGTACACCTACGGCGTGACGTCCTTCGTCACCTGGTCCTTCCCGATCGCGCTCGGTATCGCCATCGGCGCCCGGCTGTTCGCCCCGCGCATCAACCGGCTCCGCTCGCGCCTGCACGTGGCCTCGCCGCTCGAATACCTCAAGAACCGCTACAACCTGGGCACCCAGCAGGCGCTCGCCTGGTCCGGGATGCTGCTGAAGATCGTCGACGTGGGCGCGAAGTGGGCGGCCATCGCCACGCTGCTCTCCGTGTTCACAGGTGTGTCCCTGAATCAGGGAATCCTCATCACCGGCGCCATCACCGCGGTCTACTGCACCATCGGCGGCCTGTGGGCGGACGCGCTCACCGAACTCGGCCAGTTCATCATCCAGCTCCTCGCCGGCATCTCGATGTTCGTCGCGGTCGTCCTGAAGCTCAGCGACAAGAACATCGGCTTCTTCGACGCCTGGAGCAGGCCCGAGCTGCAGGGCCACGACAAGCCGCTGGTCGGCCCGTACGGCACGGTCTTCCTGCTCGCGTTCCTCTTCATCAAGCTCTTCGAGTACAACGGCGGCATGCTCAACCAGGCCCAGCGCTACATGGCCACGAGCAGCGGGCACGAGGCCAAGCGGTCCGCCTATCTGTCCGCCGCGCTCTGGCTGGTCTGGCCGGTCGTCCTCTTCTTCCCGATGTGGATGTCGCCGCTGCTGGTCCAGGCAGAGAAGCCGGACGGCTCGGACTCGTACGGCCTGATGACCGAACAGCTGCTGCCGCACGGCCTGTTGGGCCTCGTCATCGTCGGCTTCTTCTCGCACACGATGGCCATGTGCTCCTCCGACGCCAACGCGATCGCGGCCGTCTTCACGCGGGACGTGGCGCCCGCGCTCTCCAAGCGGGCGCGGGAGTGGGGCTCACGCACCGGACTCGTCGCGGCCCGGCTCACCACCGTGATCTTCCTGGCGCTCTCCATGGCGGTCGCGACGCAGGTCAACTCGCCCACGTTCAAGGACATCATCACCGTCGTCATCAAGTGGGTGGCCGGTCTGATGGGCCCGATCGCGATCCCGATGATGCTGGGTCTGCTGCGCCAGTTCCGCAGGTCCGGGCCGACCGCCGCGCTCACCAGCTGGGGCATGGGCCTGCTCGCGTTCTGGCTGGTCAACTACCCGATCAGCTGGAACATCGAGGGCGGCGTGCCGCTCCAGTACCAGGTGTCGATCCCGCTCGCCGTGTCGCTGGTCCTCTACATCGTCATCGGCTACATCAAGCCCGAGGACACCCCGGAGCGCGACGCGATCATCGAGCGCATCAACTCCGACGGCGACGGGACCGCGGCTGCCGCGGTGCCGACGCCGGCCGGGGCGGGGGACGACGTGCTCGGGTCACGGGTGAAGGACTGACGGGTGAAGGGCTCACGGGTGAAGGGCTCGCGGGTGAAGGGCTCAAGGGTGAAGGGCTAGGGCCTGTCGGCCCGGTTCGCCGAAGGGAGGGCTAGGGCCTGTCGTTTGGATCAGGCCGGATCAGGGAGCGGGGTCTGGTGCGTGCGATCGCAAGGCGGAGGAGGGCGTCGACGCGGAGCGTCGGCAACCGACGACAACGCCGCGAGCGTGCGTGCCAGACCCCGCGAGCCCGGCCTGATCCAAACGACAGGCCCTAGGCCCGCGGATAGCGGGCCAGCCAGCCCGCGGAGGAGGACGCGGGGCCGTGCAGTGCCGCGCCCTGCGTCATCTCCATGGCGAAGTCGTCCGCGAGCTCCAGGATCGTGGGCCGCCCCTCGATCTCGGCGACCCACGCGGGCGGCAGCGCCGTCTCCCCGTGCAGCGCCCCGAGCAGGCCCCCGCAGACCGCGCCGACCTGGGCGGAAGGACCGTCCTGGTGCACGGCGAGTCCGAGCCCGTGCCGGATGTCCTCGCTCACGAGCCCGCAGTACACGGCGGCCGCCAGCACGCCCGGCGCGTCACCGTCCCCGACCAGCTCCCCGACCCGCGCGGCGGTCGGCATGCCCTGCCGTACGGCGCCGAGCGCGTGCTTGAGCGCGTCCGCCACGGGCGGGTGGCCGGGGCGCGCCGCGAGCTGGGCGAGCGCCCGCTGCACGGCGGCGTCGAGGGAGTCGCCGCGCGCGAGGGAGTGCACGAGGACCGCGTACGCGCCCGCGGAAAGGTAGGCCTCGGGGGCGCCGTGCGTGTGGACGGCGCACTCGACGGAGAGCTGGAACACGAGCTGCGGCTCCCAGCCCACGAGCAGCCCGAACGGCGCGGAGCGGGTCACGGCCTCGGCCCCGGTGGCGTCCGGGTTCTTGGGCCGGTCAAGGGTTCCCATGACGTCGTTGCCGAGCCCGAGCAGACACGCCTGACTGGCGCCGCGCCGCGAGTACAGCCACTCCTCGCGGGCCAGCCAGCCGTCCTCCTTGCGCCGCTCGTCGGGCCCCCAGTCGCGCTGGGTCGTCGCCCACCGCAGGTAGGCGCGGTGCACATCGGTCGGCGGATGCCAGGCACCGGTGTCGCGCCGCACCTGGGCGCGGATCAGCCCGTCGACGGTGAACAGGGCCAGCTGCGTGGCGGCGGTGATGGCCCCCGTCCGCCCGTACACGGGCACGAGCTGCTTGAGCCCCCCGTCGCCGTGCTCGGCGTGGATCCCGTCGAGGGAGAGACCGTCGAGCGGGGCGCCGAGGGTGTCACCGAGTGCGGCACCGAGCAGGGTCCCGCGCACACGGCTGCGGAAGTCCTGCTGTTCTGCGCGACCCCATACGGCCGCGCCGGTGGGCGCTGCGCCCATGGGGGACTCCTCCTGTCGCGACCCTCGACCCTTCGGCTTGCAGCACTGTAATCGACAGGCGGCGGCCAGGAATGTTCACGAAGTGATGGGACTGTGGACGACCCCGCGCACATCCGCTCGCACGGGCTTCACCAGCGGTTTTTGGCGGGGCGGGGGCGGCGGGATGCCGGGGCGACAGCAGACCGCCCCGGCACAGACCGACCCGGTGTCCCCGGCCGCCCGGTACCCCCTACGGCTCCAGCACCGGCAGCAGCTCCGGCAGGTGGCCGTCCGACGCCTGCGCCGACCGCACCCGCTCCTCCGGGACGGCCCCGTACAGCGTCGTCCGCGGCTTCGCCGGGCGGCCCGCCGCGTCGGCCACCGCGATCAGGTCCTTCACCGACTTGTACGAGCCGTAGGACGAGCCCGCCATCCGGGAGATCGTCTCCTCCATGAGCGTGCCGCCCAGGTCGTTGGCGCCCGAGCGCAGCATCTCGGCCGCGCCCTCCGTGCCCAGCTTCACCCAGCTCGTCTGGATGTTGGGGATGTGCGGGTGGAGGAGGATCCGCGCCATGGCCGTGACCGCGCGGTTGTCGCGGGTCGTCGGGCCGGGGCGGGCGATGCCCGCCAGGTACACCGGCGCGTTCGTGTGGATGAAGGGCAGCGTCACGAACTCCGTGAAGCCGCCGGTCTCCTGCTGGATCCCGGCCAGGGTGCGGAGGTGGCCGAGCCAGTGGCGCGGCTGGTCCACGTGCCCGTACATCATCGTCGAGGAGGAGCGGATGCCCAGTTCGTGGGCGGTCTTGACGACCTCGATCCAGTCGGCCGCCGGAAGCTTGCCCTTCGTGAGGATCCAGCGGACCTCGTCGTCGAGGATCTCCGCCGCCGTGCCGGGGATCGAGTCGAGGCCCGCCTCCTTCGCGGCCGTCAGCCACTCGCGGATCGAAAGACCCGTCCTGGACGCGCCGTTCACGACCTCCATCGGCGAGAACGCGTGGACGTGCATGCCCGGCACCCGCTCCTTCACCGCCTTCGCGATGTCGAAGTAGGCCGTGCCGGGCAGGTCCGGGTGGATGCCGCCCTGCATGCAGACCTCGACCGCGCCGACGTCCCAGGCCTGCTGGGCCCGGTCGGCGACCTGGTCCAGGGACAGGGTGTACGCGTCGGCGTCCGTGCGGCGCTGGGCGAAGGCGCAGAAGCGGCAGCCGGTGTAGCAGACGTTCGTGAAGTTGATGTTCCTGGTGACGATGTACGTGACGTCGTCACCGACCACCGACTTGCGGATGTCGTCGGCGATGCCGCAGAGCGCGTCGAGCGCCGGGCCGTCCGCGTGCAGCAGGGCGAGGGCCTCGTCGTCGGTGAGCTTCGTCGGGTCGTCGGCGGCCTGCTTCAAAGCCGCCCGTACGTCGCCGTCGATACGGGACGGCTCCATGCCCGGCGCCGCCTGCTCGCGCAGCGCCTCCCAGTCGCCGTACACCACGTCGAAGTCGTCGCGCCGGTCGGACGTGCGGCCCTCGGTGTCGATGGTGCGGTGCAGGTCGGTACGGCCCGACGCCGCCACGTACCCCTCGTCGGGCTCCTGCCAGGGGCGGCCCACGACGGGCGCGTCGGCCACGGCGAGGCCGTCGGCGTCGGCCAGCGCGCTCACGTGCGGCAGCAGCCGCGGGTCGAGCCACGGCTCGCCGCGCGTCACGAACTCCGGGTAGACACAGAGCCGTTCCTTCAGCTCGAAGCCGACCTCCGCCGACTGCCGCGCCAGCTCCTCCAGCTTCGGCCACGGCTTCTCGGGGTTCACATGGTCGATCGTCACCGGGGAGACGCCGCCCCAGTCGTCGATCCCGGCGTCGATGAGCCGCGCGTACTCGCCGTCGACGAGGTTCGGCGGGGCCTGGATGTTCCCCGCGGGGCCCATGATGTGCCGGGCCACGGCGACCGTCGCGACGAGATCGTCGAGCTCGGCGTCCGGCATGCCGCGCATCGCCGTGTCCGGCTTGGCACGGAAGTTCTGGATGATCAGCTCTTGGATCGCGTGGTACGAGCGGGCGGTGCGGCGCAGCGCGAACAGCGACTCGGCGCGCTCCTCGTACGTCTCCCCGATCCCGATGAGGAGACCGGAGGTGAACGGCACGGACGAGCGGCCCGCGTCCTCCAACACGCGCAGCCGCACGGCCGGTTCCTTGTCGGGCGAGCCGTAGTGCGGCATGCCCGGCTCGGACCACAGCCGCTCGGCGGTCGTCTCCAGCATCATGCCCATCGACGGGGCGACCGGCTTGAGCCGCTGGAAGTCCGTCCAGGACAACACGCCGGGGTTGAGGTGCGGGAGCAGTCCCGTCTCCTCCAGGATCCGGATGGATATGGCGCGGACGTACGCGATGGTGTCGTCGTAGCCGTGCGAGTCCAGCCATTCGCGGGCCTCGGGCCAGCGGTCCTCCGGCTTGTCGCCGAGGGTGATCAGGGCTTCCTTGCAGCCGAGTTCGGCACCCTTGCGCGCGACGTCGAGGACCTCGTCGGGCGACATGAACATTCCGTGGCCCTCGCGGCGCAATTTGCCGGGGACCGTCACGAACGTGCAGTAGTGGCATTTGTCTCGGCACAGCCGGGTGAGCGGGATGAACACGCTCTTGCTGTACGTGATGACACCCGGCCGGCCGGCCGCCTCCAGGCCCGCGTCGCGCACGCGGGCGGCGGACGCGGTCAGATCGGCCAGGTCGTCGCCGCGCGCCTGGAGCAGCACGGCGGCCTCCGTGACGTCCAACGCCACACCGTCTCTCGCCCGTTTCAGAGCGCGGCGCATCGCGTTGGCGGTGGGACGGTCGGCCTCGGGGGGCTGCGGTACGGCGTCCTGATCACTCATGAACCGAGCATACGAGCGCCATCCGGACACTTCGAGGGCGCCCGTCGGTGCCCTTCCCTTGCAACGGAGTTCACGGCTCAATACAAGGGTTGCGCACGTCACGTCGGACACTCTGGGGAGCCGCGAAATGTGCACGGACGACATCACGGACGACATACAGGGCGACACGCACGAGGACGCGCGGGGCGAGGAAGGACACGGCATCGGCAGACGCGCCGTGCTCGTGACCGGCGCCGCGGGCGCGCTTACGCTCACGACCATGAGCTTCGCCAGCGCCGCCGACGGCTCGCAGTCCGCCAAGACGCTCAAGGGCACGCTGCCGCCGGGCTCCCCCGACTACGTCTATCTCCCGGTCGACGTCCCGGCGGGCGTACGGGAGATCCGGGTCTCCTACACGTACGAGAAGGCCACGGGCCTCCCGGCCGGCACCCAGAACAACGCGCTGGACATCGGCGTCTTCGACGAGCGCGGCACGGCGCTCGGCGGCGAGGGCTTCCGCGGCTGGTCGGGCGGCGCCCGCACCGAGTTCTTCGTCCGCGCCGACGACGCGACGCCCGGCTACATCCCGGGCCCGGTCCGCCCCGGCCGCTGGAACATCGCGCTCGGCCCGTACACGGTGGCGCCTGAGGGCCTGCCGTACGAGGTGACGGTGACGCTCACGCACGGGAAGGCGGACCCGCCGCCCCGCCCGACGTATCCACCGGAGCGGGCCCGCGGCCGGGGCCGCGCCTGGTACCGGGGCGACTGCCATCTGCACTCCTGGTACTCGGACGGCCGCCGCACGCCCGCGGAGATCGGCGCGCTCGCCCGCGCGGCGGGCCTCGACTTCATCAACACGTCCGACCACAACACGCACTCCGCGCACGCCCATTGGTCGGACGTGGCGGGCGACGACCTCCTCGTGCTGATCGGCGAGGAGATCACCACCCGCAACGGCCACGTGGTCGCCCTCGGCACCGACCCCGGCACGTTCGTCGACTGGCGCTACCGGGCCCGCGACAACCGCTGGGCGAAGTACGCGCAGCAGATCCGCCGCGCGGGCGGCCTCGTCGTCCCCGCCCACCCGCACGCGACGTGCATCGGCTGCGGCTGGAAGTTCGGCTTCGGCGAGGCGGACGCGGTGGAGGTGTGGAACGGCCCGTACACGCCGGACGACGAGGTGTCCCTGGCGGACTGGGACAACACACTGGTCGCGTACGCCCGTTCAAAGGGCCGTACGGGGTGGATCCCGGCGATGGGCAACAGTGACGCGCACCGCGACCCGGACCGCGTCGGCGGACCGCAGACCGTGGTCCTCGCGGACGACCTGAGCCGCGAGGCCATCCAGGCGGGCATCAAGGCGGGCCACTCGTACGTGGCGGAGTCCTCGTCGGTCGAGCTCACCTTCACGGCGACCGGCGGCAAGGGCGAGGTCGCGGGCATCGGCGAGCGGCTGCCGGTCGCCCCCGACACCCCGGTCACGGTGGCCCTGAAGGCGAAGGCGCCCTCCGGCTGCACGCTCCACATCGTCACGGACCAGGGCACCCTGTTCACGTCCGCCGCGGGCGCGGACTCGGCGACCTGGCGGACGACGGCGGCCTACGCGGCGTACGTACGGGCGGAGGTCCGGCACGCACCCACGACAACCGGCCTGCCGGGCCCCCTGGCCGCCTTCACGAACCCGATCTTCCTGGGCGCGTGAGGCCGCGCCACCGACTGAGCCTTTCAAGCCCCGCCGCCGATCGAGCTCCTCAAGCCCCGCCGCCGATCGAGCTTCTCAAGCCCCGCCGGCGATTGAGGCGCGGGGTCCGGGGCAGAGCCCCGCGGCCGCAACACCGGCACCGATGCCTACGCCTGGGGCACTGCCCCAGACCCCGCTGCTCAATCGCCGCAGGGGCTTAAAAGGCTCAAGCCCCGCAGGGATGGGCTACTCCTCGACGACCAGCACCGGCGTCTGCCGGTTCAGTACCTCGCCGCGGAAGAACGCCGGGCTGCGCCGCCCCATCACCAGCATGATGACGAAGCCGACGAGCAGCAGGCCGACGCCGATCACGAAGACCGAGCCGACCCCGAGGACCGAGGAACCGCTGCCGTACGCCGGGTTCCACATGTCGACGAGGGTCTTCACGAAGACCGCCGACAGCAGGACGCCGCCGAGGAGGGGGAAGAGGCCCTTGAAGGTGAAGTCGCGGACCGAATCGCGCAGTTCCGCCTTGAAGTACCAGGCGCAGGCGAAGGCCGTCAGCGCGTAGTAGAAGCAGATCATGAGGCCGAGCGCGTAGATCGTGTCGACGAGGACGTGCTCGGAGACCAGCGTCATGACCGTGTAGAAGACGCCCGTGGCGACACCCGCCGTGACCGTCGCGCGGCCCGGCGTGCGGAACTTCGGGTGCACCCGCGCGTACGAGGCCGGCAGCGCCTCGTACGTCGACATGGCGAGGACCGTGCGGGCGACCGGGATGAACGTCGTCTGGAGGCTCGCGGCGGCCGAGGCGAGGACGGCGACAAAGAGGAGGATGCCGAGCGTCGGGCCCATCACCGGGCCCGCGAGCGCGGCGAAGACGTTGTCGGAGGTCTCCGGGTTGGCGAGGCCGAGGCCCTTGCCGCCGGAGCCGACGATCATCTGCGCGGCCACGCCCGTGGCCAGGTAGGAGCCGACGAGGACGACCATCGCGATGAGGGCGGCGCGGCCCGGCGTCTTGTCGCTGCCGATGGTCTCCTCGTTGGCGGTCAGGCAGGTGTCCCAGCCCCAGTACATGAAGATCGACAGGGACAGGCCGGCCGTGAACGCCCCGAAGGACTGCACGGAGAACGGGTTCAGCCACGACCAGGAGAAGTCCACCGAGGTCGCGGCGAAGTCGGCGGAGCCCGCCTTGGCGACGGCCATCACGACGAAGACGGCGAGCACCACGAGCTGGAGTCCGACCAGCGTGTACTGCACGCCCTTCGTCGCGGTCATGCCGCGGTAGCTGATCGCCGTGGCGGCCGCGATGAGCGCGAGGCACGTGACAATATGGACGGCCTTGTTGTCGTCGAGCGCCGCCACCGATGTGCTGTTGGTGATCTCGCCCGCGAGCAGCCAGAAGTACGAGGTCGCGACCCCGGCCAGGTTCGAGAGCACGATGATCGTGGCGATCACCAGGCCCCAGCCGCACATCCAGCCGACGCGCGGTCCGAACGCCTTCACGGTCCAGGTGAAGGACGTGCCGCAGTCCGGCATGACCTTGTTGAGCTCCCGGTAGGCGAAGGCCACGAGGAGCATCGGCAGGAAGCCCGCGAGGAACACGGCGGGCATCTGGAGGCCCACCTCGCCGGCCGTGGAGCCGAGCGTGGAGGTCAGGCAGTAGACGGGAGCGACCGTGGAGACGCCGATGACGGCGCTGCCGAGCAGGCCCACTGAGTTCCCGCCGAGGCCCTTGCCTCCGCCGCCCTCTGCGGTCGAGTCTGCGGCCCGCTCCGTCGAGGGCCCTGCGTCCAACTGAGTCATGAACAGGACGTTAAATCCTGCGGTTTCCACATCCGGCGGGATTTGTCACGACCGCGACGGTTATTAATCCATGGGCAATTCGGGCGAGCGCCCAGCGTATCCCAGGGAGATGGCTCAGCCTACTAACGGATCGCAAGAGGAATCGCCCGGCGTCCGGTATTCGGTAATCGCAGCCGGGTCCGTTATGCCCGATTCAAAATTTTCCCGTGCCTACTGCGTCACGTGCGTCCCACCGGACGGCCCCCGCCGCGGAAGCGCCCGACGGCCGTGGGCACCGCGTAGATCAGGGCGAGCGTCCCGAGCGCGAGGAACGGCATCAGCACGATGGTCGAGATGCAGAGGGCGAGCACGACCGCGGCCGCCAGGCCGATCCAGAACAGCAGGTACTCGCGGTCGCTGCCGCCCCGCCGGGACAGCCGGACCGCGATGGAGATCAGCACGACGACGGCGGCACCGTCGATCAGCGCCGTCACGTTGGGGACCTTCACCAGCGCGGCGAACCCCGCGGGCACCAGCCACAGGAGCCCGAGCAGCGGACGCCCCGGCAGTCCGGGACCCCCGTCGTGCCGCTCGGCGGTCCCGCGCGGCGGCGGCCCCGACGCGGGCCGCGCCCCGTACGGTGCGGGCTGCTGCTGCCCGTACGAGGAGGACCAGGCGTCGACCGTCGGCTGCTGGGCGCCGCCGCCGTGGAACCCGGCGTGGCCCCCGTAGGGCGCCCCACCGGGCGGGGTCGAGGGCGGGGTCGAGGGCGGGGTCGAGTACGGCGTCGCCGGCAGGGGCGAGAACGGCGCCGAGGGCGGCGGGGACGCGGGACCGGCGCCCGGCCCCCGCGTGACCGCGTCGTGGAAGTCCCCGCCGCTCGGCCCGAACACGCCGCCCGCGTCGGGCTGCGTGGACCCGGGGCCGTGCATCACCGTGTCGGCCCGCGCCTCCAGGTTGAGCAGCTGCCCGGACTTGCGGGCGATCAGCGAGATGACCTGCCCGGGCAGCCACGCGTCACCCGTCGCGTCGTGCGTGCGCGCCCGGGCCACGAGCTGCCCCACGTCCGGCCGCTGCTCCGGCTCCGGGTCGAGGCACTGCCGGATGAGGGCCCGCAGCTCCTCGTCCACGCCCGGCAGCTGCGGGTCGAGGCTGCCCCGGTGCGGCTGGACGCCGGTGGCGGCGAAGGCGAGCGTCAGCCCGTAGCTGTAGACGTCGGTGGCGGCGGTCACCCGCTCGCCGTACGCCTGCTCCGGCGACATGTACGCCGGAGTGCCGATCCGCGCCCCGGTCGAGGTGAGCCCCGCTGAGGACAGGCCCGCGTCGAGCGCGGCGTGCACGATCCCGAAGTCGATGAGGCGCGGCCCGTCGGCGGACAGCAGCACGTTGGACGGCTTGAGGTCGCGGTGCACGAGCTTCGCGCGGTGCACGTGCTCCAGGGTCTGCGCGAGATCGGCGGCGAGCCGCCACAGCGACTCGGCAGGCAGCGGCCCGAACCGGTCGACCGAGTCCTGGAGGGAGGGCCCCGACACGTACTCCGACGCGTACCAGGGGTGCTGCTCGTCCAGGCCGGTGTCGACGACCGGCACCGTGCCCGGCGCCCCGACCCTGCGGACGACGTCCGCCTCGCGCCGGAAGCGCTCCCGGAAGCCCGGCTGCGCCGCCATGTCGGCGTGGATGAACTTCAGCGCGACGTTCCGGCCGCCCGTGTTGCGGGCCAGATAGACCCGCCCCATGCCGCCCTCACCGATCCGCCCGAGCACCCGGTACGTGCCGACCGTGCGCGGATCCCGCGCCTCCAGCGCCTCCATGGAACCCCCGGTTCCGCCGTAGTGACCATCTACAACTACGCATTTTCACATGTCCAGTTGTAGACACGCAGAAAGGCGGTGCGTGGGTTCCATGGGGCTGGTGATGCAGTCCGGATCCGTCCCGGCCCATCCCGGCCCATCCCGGCCTATCCGGGCCAGACGATCGACTGCCACTCGCTGTACGCGTGCAGGGCGTACGAGCCGACGTCCCGGCCCACCCCGCTCTTCTTGAAGCCGCCGAACGGCGCCTCCATGTTCCGGCCGATGGTGTTCACACCGACCCCGCCGGCCCGCAGCCGCCGCGCGACGCGGAAGGCCCGCGCGACATCGCCCGACCACACGTAGTCGATGAGCCCGTAGTCGGAGTCGTTGGCGAGCGCGACGGCCTCGTCCTCCTCCCCGTCGAACGGCACCACGGCGACGACGGGCCCGAAGATCTCCTCCCGCACCACCCGCATGTCGTTGGTGCAGTCGGCGAGCAGAGTGGGCGCGACGTAGAAGCCGTTCTCAAGCTCCGGCCGCTCGCCACCGGCGACGACCGTCGCGCCCTCCTTGCGCCCCAACTCGACGTACGACTCGACCCGATCCCGATGCGCCGCCGAGATGACGGGCCCGACCACGGTCCCCTTCGCGCGCGGGTCGCCGACCTTCATGTAGCCGATGTACGCGGTGAGCTTGGCGACGAACTCGTCGTACACGGACCGGTGCACGATCGCCCGCGTCGGGGCCGTGCAGATCTGCCCGCTGTAGAAGGCGTACGTGGTGCCGACGCCGGCCACCGCGGAGTCCAGGTCGGCGTCGTCGAGGACGACCGCGGCGCCCTTGCCGCCCAGCTCCATCAGCTGCCGCTTCATGGACCGGCCGCAGACCTCGCCGATGCGCTGCCCGACGGCGGTGGAGCCGGTGAAGGACACCATGTCGACGTCCGGGGAGTCGACGGCGGCCTCGCCGACGCCGACCTCGGTACCGCCGACGACGTTCACGACACCCGCCGGAACACCCGCCTCCTCAAGGGCCGCCGCCATCCGGAACACGGAGAGCGGATCCTGCGGCGCGGGCTTCACGACCACGGTGTTGCCCATGGCGAGCGCGGGAGCGACCTTGCCCGCCGGATTGGCCCACGGGTTGTTGTACGAGGTGATGCAGGTGACGACGCCGACGGGCTGGCGCACGGCGAGCGCGCCCGTCACGCCCGCCTTGCCCATCAGGCCCGCTTCGTTGATCTGCGGCGTCATCGCCTCCTCGACCGGCTCCAGGGCCCCCTTCGCGTACCGCCGGAACCGCGAGACGCCCACGCCGACCTGCATGCCGCGCGCGGTCCCGACCGTCGCCCCGCTCTCCGCCTGCGCGAGCTCGGCGTTGGCCACGAAGTCCCGCTGCATCAGGTCGGCGGCCCGGTCGAGGATCGCGGCCCGCTCCTCCGGCTTGGCGCGCGACCAGGAGTCGAAGGCGTCGCGGGCCGCGCGCGCGGCGTCGTGCACCTGCTGCCGCGAGGCCTCGGGGGCGTGCCCGACGACGGTCTCGCTCGCCGGGTCGACCACGTCGTAGTGCCCGCCCTCGGGCTCGACCCACTCGCCGCCGATGAACAGGCGCTCGGATGCGCTCACTTCGTGCTCACCGTCCGGGTGTCGTCCCCCGACCGCAGCACCTTGCCGGGCACCGCGCCGCTCACGACGTCGCCGCGCATGGCCTCGACGCCGTTGACCCAGACGGCGTTGATGCCGATGGCCTTGGAGTCGAGCCGCGGGCTGTCGCCGGGCAGGTCGTGGACGAGCGTGGCCTTGCCCGCGTCGATGGTCTCGGGGTCGAACAGCACCAGGTCGGCGTGCCAGCCCTCCTGGATCCGCCCGCGCTCCCGCAGTCCGAACAGCTGCGCCGGGTCGTCGGTGAGCATCTTGACGGCCTGCTCGAGGCCGAGCAGCTTCCGCCCGCGCAGGCAGTCCCCGATGAACCGGGTCGTGTACGGCGCACCGCACATCCGGTCCAGGTGGGCGCCCGCGTCGGAGCCGCCGAGCATGACGTCCTCGTGGTTCCAGGTCTCCTGGCGCAGCGCCCACGAGTCGGGGTCGTTGTCGGTGGGCATCGGCCACAGCACCGTACGCAGCTCGTCGTTGGCGCAGATCTCGACCAGGCACTCGAAGGGCTCCTGCCCCCGCTCGGCGGCGATGTCCCGCACGACGCGCCCGCTCAGACCCTCGTTGGCCTCGGAGTACGTGTCCCCGATGACGTAGCGCCCGAAGTTCGCGAGCCGCCGGAAGACCCCGGCCTCCTTGCTGTCGGCGCGGCGCAGCATCTCGGCGCGGGTGTCCGGGTCGCGCAGCTTGGCGATCCGCTCCTCGACCGGCAGCCCGAGGATCTCGCCCCAGCCGGGGATGAGGTTGAGCGCGCAGAACGTGCCGAGGGACATGTTCATCGGGGTGAGGATCGGCATGGTCAGCGCGACGATCCGGCCGCCCGACTTCCGGGCCCGCTCGCTGGCCTCCAGCTGCCGCGGCACCCGCTCGGGCACGGCGGCGTCGATGGTGAGCACGTTCCAGTTGAGGGGGCGACCGGCGGCCGCGGTCATGTCGACGAACAGCTCGATCTCGTCGTCGCTGAACTGGTCGAGACACCCGGCGACGATGGCCTCGATCTGCGTGCCCTCGTGCTCGCCGACCGCCTTGCTGAGTGCGATCAGCTCGGCGGGCTTCGCGTGCCGGGAGGCGACGGGCTTGCCGTCGCCGTCGGAGTGCGAGGACGACTGGGTGGTGGAGAGCCCCCAGGCCCCGGCGTCCATGGCGTCCTTCAACAGGGCGACCATCTGCTCCAGTTGCTCGCTGGTGGGCTGTCCGCCAACAGCGTCGGAGCCCATCACGTACCGCCGCAGCGCACAGTGCCCCACCATGAACCCGGCGTTGACGGCTATCCGCCCGTCGAGAGCGCCCAGGTAGTCCCCGAAGGAATTCCACGTCCACGGAGCCCCCTCCTCAAGGGCGACCAGGGACATCCCCTCGACCTTGGACATCATCCGCCGCGTGTAGTCGGCGTCACCGGGCCGCTCCGGGTGCAGGGGCGCGAGCGTGAACCCGCAGTTGCCTCCGGCGACCGTGGTCACGCCGTGATTCAACGAGGGCGTGGCGTACGGGTCCCAGAACAGCTGGGCGTCGTAGTGCGTGTGCGGATCGACGAACCCGGGAGCGAGCACGAGCCCCGAGGCGTCCTCGCTGCCGCGAGCCTCCTCGGCGACCTGTCCGGGCTCGGCGATGACGGCGATCCGTCCGTCCCGGATACCGACATCGGCGGAGAACGCGGGCGCGCCGGTCCCGTCGACGACGGTGGCGCCCTTGATGAGGTGGTCGAGCATACGAGTTCGTCTCCCTTCTTACAGTTGAGCCCCTGCGGCGATTGAGCAGCGGGGTCCGGGGCAGAGCCCCGCGACGTCAACAACGGCAAGGCGAAGGACCCCGGCCTCCGTCCGGGAGGGGAAGCCGGGGCCGGTCCGAGAGGACTACGCCGCCGACCGGAACCTGGTCGTCCGATGCACCGGATCCGTGTCGATCTTCGGAATGACGTTCTCCCCGATCAGCTTGATCGAGTTCAGCGTGTCCTCGTGCGACACCCCGATGGGCAGCCCGAACGACAGCTGGTCCGCCCCCGCCTGCTCCCACCGCTTGCACTGCTGCAGGACCTCGTCCGGGTCACCGCAGATCATCAGTTCCTCGGCGATGAGCAGCTCGATGATCTCGGCCGAGTACTCCGGCAGGATCTCCGGCCACTCGGGGATGCCCTCGGGCCGCGGGAACGTGTCGTGGTACCGGAACAGCAGCGACTGAAGGTAGTTGAGCCCGCCGTTCACGGCGATCTCCACGGCCTTGTCGTGCGTCTCCGCACAGATGGCGGTCGACGTCACCATGACGTTGTCGTTGACGAAGTCACCGATGGGGTCCGGGTCCTGGATGGCGGTCTTGTACTGCTCCAGGACCCACTCCATGTCGGAGACCTTCTGCACGCTGAAGCCCAGCACGCCGAGCCCCTTCTTGGCCGCCATGGCGTACGAGGGCGGGGACCCGGCCGCGTACCACATGGCGGGGTGGGACTTGCCGTGCGGCTTGGGCAGCACCTTGCGGGGCGGCAGCTCCCAGTGCTTGCCCTTGAACCCGACGTACTCGTCCTGGAGCCACATCTTCGGGAACTCGCGGATGGTCTCTTCCCAGATCTCCTTGGTGTAGTTCATGTCGGTGACACCCGGCATGAATCCAAGGATCTCGTGGCTTCCCGCACCGCGCCCGCTGCCGAACTCGAACCGCCCCTCGCTGAGGTGGTCGAGCATGGCGACCTTCTCCGCGACCTTCACCGGGTGGTTGACCGGCGCGAGCGGGTTGAAGATGCCGGAGCCGAGGTGGATCCGGTCCGTCGCGTGGGCGAGGTACCCGAGGAAGACGTCGTTCGCGGAAAGGTGCGAGTACTCCTCCAGGAAGTGGTGCTCGGACGCCCAGGCGTACTTGAAGCCGGACTTGTCCGCCTGGATGACGTACTCGGTCTCGTTCATGAGCGCGCGGTGCTCGGCCGTCGGGTCGGTCAGCGCCTGCTTGCCCAAGTATCCCTGTACAAAGAGCCCGAATTCCAAGGAGGTTCACCGTCCTCGTCAGTTTCTGACGCATCGTCAGATTGGATGGGTCGACTGTTCCACTGCGGTGGTTGAGCGTCAATACCTGACGCAGCGTCAGATGCGGTCGGAGAACTCGGCTCCGGTCAGAGGACGCTGACGCCCGCCAGCCACCCGCCGTCCACGACGAACGGCTGACCGGTGATGTACGCCGAGTCCTCCTCGGCGGTGAGGAAGAGCGCGAGCCGCGCGACCTCCTCCGGCTTTCCGACCCGGCCGAGCGGCACGAGCTTGCGGTACAGCTCGTCGAGGGCCTGCGCGGCCTCCTCGCTGTCCGCCTCGGGGTCGAGCTGGGACGGATTGCTCATGGCGGTGTCGATGGCGCCGGGGCAGACGGCGTTGACGCGGATCTTCTGCGCGGCCAGCTCCAGCGCGGCGACGCGCGTGAGCCCCACGATGGCGTGCTTGGTGGCGGTGTACGCGCCGACGTACGCCATGCCCGTCACGCCCGTGTACGAGGAGGTGTTCACGATCGATCCGCCGCCCGCGGCGCCGATCTCGGGCGCGACGGTCTTGATGCCGAGGAAGGCGCCGACCTGATTGACCTGGATGATCTGCTGGAACTCGTCGAGCGGCGTGGAGACCAGCTCGTTGAACCGCAGGATCCCCGCGTTGTTGACCAGCCCGTCGATCTTCCCGAAGGCGGCCTTCGCGGAGCCGACGGCGGAGACCCAGTCCTCCTCCTTGCTCACGTCCAGGTGGACGTAGACGGCGTTGCCGTTGCCGAGGTCCTTGGCGACGGCCTCGCCCTGGTCGTCGAGGACGTCGGCGACGACGATCTTCGCGCCTTCCGAGGCGAAGAGCCGCGCCTCCTGCTCCCCCTGTCCGCGCGCCGCACCGGTGATCAGGACCACGCGTCCGTCGAGCTTGCCCATGCGTCGAACTCCTTTTCCTAGGCTTGATTGAGGTGGCTCAGGTGCGGAGCGACTTCGGCGGCGAAGGCCGCCATCTGGTCGGTGAGTTCTGTGCGCGTCCGGCTGCGGAACCGGATCTGGATCTGGTGCACGCCCATCGCGGCGTAGGCCCGCAGCGACTCGGCGATCGCCTCGCCCGCGCCGGACAGGGTGCGCCGCCCGACGTCCCACGTCGGCTCGCCCACGTACAGCGGCTCGGTGATGGCGCCCACGGTGAGCGGGGCCTCGATCCCGGCCTCGGCGCGCAGTCGGCGCAGCTTGTCGATCTGCTGCGGGAGCCGGTCCCGCGGGTCGCCCTGCGGGAGCCAGCCGTCGCCCTTGAGCGCGGCGCGGCGCACGGCGGGCGCGGAGGAGCCGCCGACCCAGACCGGTACGCGCCGCTGGGCGGGCCGGGGCCGCTGCCCGAGCCCTTCGAAGGAGAACAACTCCCCCTTGTGCACGGGGAACTCCTCCGGCCCGAGGGCCGCCTTCAGGGCGTCGACGCTCTCGTCGAGCACGGCGCCGCGCCGCGCGAAGTCGACACCGAGCGCCTCGAACTCCTCCTGTACGTGACCGGCCCCCACGCCGAGGACGAGCCGCCCGCCGCTGAGGTGGTCGAGCGTCGCGTACTGCTTGGCGGAGACGAGGGGGTGCCGCAGGCCCACGATCGCGACGTGGCTGAGCAGCCGCACGCGTTCGGTGACGCCCGCCAGGAAGGCGAGGGTGGCGACCGGGTCGTACCAGGTCGTCGACATGGCGTCGGCGAGCCGGCGCGGGATGGCGACGTGGTCGCAGCTCGCGATGTAGTCGAAGCCGCTCCGGTCGGCGGTGCGGGCGATCTCGGCGAGATCATCCGCGCCCGCGACCGCCTCCCAGGGTTCGGCGTAGACGGTGCTCTGGGACTGGACCGGGAGTTGCATGCCATAGGCGAGCGACGCCATGAAAACCCCTGACGCTCAGTTGTCTGACGGACCGTCACATATTGCGGTTGCCGAACATCCTCACGCCTGACGCCCCGTCAGACAAGGGTTTCGCCCCGGCCACCCACACCTACGCCACGGGGCTCCACGGCGGGCGGGCCCATCAAGCCCCACCCCGGGACGAGAGCCGACGGACCCCGAGGCACAGACCCGCCCCCCCCAAGCCCCTGCGGCGATTGAGCAGCGGGGTGCGGGACACAGCCCCGACCCTTCAAGCCCAGCCCGGGACCGGACCCCGACCCCTTGAGCCCCACCGGCGACTGAGCAGCCGGGTCCGGGACAGAGCCCCGATCTTTCAAGCCCAGCCCAGGACAGAGCCCCGATCCCTTGAGCCCCGCCGGCGATTGAGGCGCGGGGTCCGGGGCAGAGCCCCGATCTTTCAAGCCCAGCCCGGGACCGGACCCCGACCCCTTGAGCCCCGCCGGCGATTGAGGCGCGGGGTCCGGGGCGGGGCCCCGTGGCCGCGACGCCGATGCCGGGTGACCCCGGTCAGGGCCTCCAGCACCCGTCCGGTGCAAGACCGAGCAGGTCAATCGCGTTGCCCCGGACCAGGCGGTCCACCACGTCCGGCGCCAGGTGCCCCATCTGCGCCTCGCCGACCTCCTTGGACTTGGGCCACGTCGAGTCGGAGTGCGGGTAGTCCGTCTCGTAGAGGACGTTGGCGACACCGATGGAGTCGAGGTTCTTCAGGCCGAACGCGTCGTCGAAGAAGCAGCCGAAGACATGGTCGGCGAAGTACTCGGACGGCGGCTTGCGCACCTTGTCGGCGACACCGCCCCAGCCCCGGTTCTCCTCCCACACCACATCGGCGCGCTCCAGGATGTACGGGATCCAGCCGATCTGCCCCTCCGCGTACATGATCCTCAAGTTCGGGAACCGCTCGAACTTGCCGCTCATCAGCCAGTCCACCATCGAGAAACAGCAGTTGGCGAAGGTGATCGTCGACCCGACGGCGGGCGGCGCGTCCGGCGACGTGGACGGCATCTTGCTGCTGGACCCGATGTGCATGGCGATGACGGTCCCGGTCTCGGCGCACGCCGCGAGGAACGGGTCCCAGTCGTCGGTGTGGATGGACGGCAGCCCGAGATGCGGCGGAATCTCGGAGAACGCGACGGCCCGCACCCCGCGCGCGGCATTGCGCCGCACCTCGGCCGCGGCCAGCTCGGCGTCCCACAGCGGCACGAGGGTCAGCGGTATGAGCCGCCCCTGCGCCTCGGGCCCGCACCACTCCTCCACCATCCAGTCGTTGTACGCCTGGACGCCGAGCAGCCCCAGCTCACGGTCCTTGGCCTCGGTGAAGGTCTGCCCGCAAAAGCGCGGGAAGGTGGGGAAGCAGAGGGCGGACTGGACGTGGTTGACGTCCATGTCGGCGAGCCGCTCCGGCACGCTGAACGACCCCGGCCGCATCTGCTCGTACGTGATGACTTCGAGCTTGATCTCGTCCCGGTCGTAGCCGACCGCGGTGTCGAGCCGGGTCAGCGGCCGGTGCAGGTCCTCGTAGACCCACCAGTCGCCGATCGGCCCGTCGTCGCCGGGCTCGCCCATGACCGGCGCGAACTTCCCGCCCAGGAAGGTCATTTCCTTCAGCGGGGCGCGGACGATCCGGGGCCCGGTGTCGCGGAACTTCTTCGGCAGCCGCTCGGACCAGACGTTCGGCGGTTCGACGGTGTGGTCGTCGACGGAGATGATGCGCGGGAAGTCGTCCTGGTTCAGAGGAGTTTGAGCGTTTCGAGTGCTTTCGGTCTCCGTGGTCTCCATGTGCTCACGGTAGCGCCGATCTGACGACCCGTCAGCTAGTGGGGACGCCGTGGTTCCCGATGGCTCACGCGTGAGGTGTCTGTGATGGGTGCCCTCCATGGCTGACGTTTCCGTCAGGAACAAGGCAAACTGACGAGAGTTGTCTTTGATGTGCGCGCAACTACGGCGCGCCGGTTGGACGGCGCGACAGAATGACGTAAGCGGACGTGGCGGCAGGGAGCGGCGAAGATGGTCGGTGGACCCCGGGTACCGGAGCAGCGGCGTGCCGCGCTGCCCGATGACGCCGCGGACGCGTCCGCGGTCCCCGGCGCCGACCTGCGCTTCAGCGTGCTCGGCCCGGTGCGCGCCTGGCGCGGCGCCGATCCCCTGTCCACCGGCTCCCCGCAGCAGCGCGCGCTTCTCGCCACCCTCCTGCTGCGCCAGGGCCGCACGGCGACCGCGGCCGAACTCATCGACGCCGTATGGGGCGACGAGCCGCCGTCCCAGGCGCTGGCCGCGATCCGCACGTACGCCTCGCGGCTGCGCAAGATCCTCGGCCCCGGCGTCCTGGAGACCGAGGCGGGCGGCTACGCGCTGCGCGTCTCGCGGCCGGACGCACTGGACCTGGCGACCGCGGAGGAGCTGGCCGCCCGGGGCGAGCAGGCCCGGCACTCCGGCGACCTGCACCGGGCGCGCGCGCTGACGAACGAGGCGCTCGACCTGTGGGACGGCGAACCGCTGGCCCATGTCCCCGGCCCGCACGCGGAGACGGAGCGCGCCCGCCTTGAGGAGTGGCGCCTCCAACTCCTCGAAACCCGGCTTGACATGGACCTGGAACAGGGCTGCCACGCGGAGACGGTCTCCGCGCTCACCGCCCTGACCGCCGACCACCCGCTGCGCGAGCGGCTGCGCGAGCTGCTGATGCTGGCGCTCTACCGTTCGGGCCGGCAGGCGGAGGCCCTCGCCGTCTACGCGGACACCCGCCGCCTCCTCGCCGACGAGCTCGGCGTCGACCCGCGCCCCGGCCTCTCGGAGCTCCAGCAGCGCATCCTCCAGGCGGACCCGAGCCTGTCGGAGCCCTCCGCCCAGCCGCAGGAGACCGCGTCGGGCCCGCTGCGCCCGGCCCAACTCCCGGCCACCGTGCCCGACTTCACCGGCCGCGCCTCCTTCGTCACGGAGCTCGGCGACACCCTCGCCGCCGCGTCCTCGGAGTCCGGCGCCGGTTCGGTCATGGCCGTGTCGGCGGTGGCGGGCATCGGCGGCGTGGGCAAGACGACGCTCGCCGTGCACGTCGCGCACGCCGCCCGCGCCGCCTTCCCCGACGGCCAGCTCTACGTCGACCTCCAGGGCACCAGCCCGTCCCCGGCCGAGCCCGAGACGGTCCTCGGCTCCTTCCTGCGCGCCCTCGGCACCCCCGAGTCGGCGGTCCCCGACTCCCTGGAGGAGCGCTCGGCCCTCTTCCGCTCAACGCTCGACGGCCGCCGCACGCTGGTCCTCCTCGACAACGCGCGGGACGCGGCGCAGGTCAGGCCGCTGCTGCCGGGCACGGCGGGCTGCGCCGCGCTGATCACTGGCCGGGTCCGGATGGTCGACCTGGTGGGCGCGCACCTCGTCGACCTGGACGTCATGTCCCCCGACGAGGCGCTGCTGCTCTTCACCCGGATCGTGGGCGAGGAGCGGGTGACGTCGGAGCGCAAGGCGGCCCTCGACGTGGTCGCGGCCTGCGGTTTCCTGCCCCTCGCCATCCGTATCGCGGCGTCCCGGCTCGCGGCCCGCCGCACCTGGACCGTCTCGGTGCTTGCCGCGAAGCTCGCCGACGAGCGCCGCCGCCTGGACGAGCTGCAGGCCGGCGACCTCGCGGTCAAGGCCACCTTCGAGCTGGGCTACGGCCAGCTGGAGCGGGCCCAGTCCCGCGCCTTCCGCCTCCTCGGCCTCGCCGACGGCCCCGACATCTCGCTCGCCGCGGCCTCGGCGGCCCTGGACCTCGACCTGGAGTCGACCGAGGACGTCCTGGAGTCCCTCGTCGACACCTCCCTTCTGGAATCCGCCGCTCCGGGCCGCTACCGCTACCACGATCTGGTCCGGCTCTACGCGCGTGCGTGCGCCGAGCGGGACGAGACGACGCAGGAGCGGGAGGCGGCGATGTCGCGGCTCCTCGACTTCTATCTGGCGACGGCGACGGACGTGTACGCGATCGAGCGTCCCGGCGACCGCCTGGTCGACCACGTCGCGCCGACCACCCATCCGGGACTGTCCTTCGAGAACCAGGCGGCGGCCCTGGACTGGCTGTTCGCCGAGGCCGAATGCCTCCTGTCCTGCCTCCAGCAGTCGCTGCGCGCACCCCTGCTGCGCAGGGCGGCGAGCCTCATCCTCGTCGCCAAGGACCTCTCCGAATCGGGCGCGAGCTCACTGCGGTACGAGCACGCCGCGGTCGCCCTGCGCGACACCGCCCACGAACTGGGCGACGCCGTCGCCGAGGCCCGGGCCCGCACGACGCTCTCCCAGGTGTGGGCGTTCGCCGGCCGGTTCGACGACGCGGAGCGCGAGGCCGCCGCCGCCATGGACCTCGACGTCGCCTCCTCCGACCCCTGGTCGCAGGGGCACGCGCCGCACGAGCGCGGCATCATCGCCTTCTACCGCAACGACCTCGACCAGGCGGAGAAGTACCTCCGGATCGCCCTGGACAACTTCCGCGCGGACACGAACACTCCGGGCGAGGCCAGCGCCCTGTGCAACCTCTCGCGCATCCACCTCGCGCAGAGCAGGACCAGCAGCGCCATCGAGCTCGCCGAGCAGGGCATCCGGATCTACGACCGCCTCGGCACGGCCCTGCGCCTGGCCAACGGCAGGTACGCCCTCGGCCTCGCACTGACCGTGGCGCGCCGCTACGGCGAGGCGCTGGACCAGCTCACGGCGGCGCTCGGCATCTTCCACGAGAACCGCCAGCCCCTGTGGGAGGGCGTCACCCACCTCCGGCTCGCCGAGGTCCACCTCGCGGCCAAGCGCGCCCCGCTCGCCGCCTCCCACGCGGAACAGGCCATCGCACTGCGCGGTATCGGCGGCGAGTGGCGCAGAGGCGGCATACTGACCGTCCTCGGCCGGGCGCTGGCACTGCTCGGCCAGCCGGACCGGGCCCGCGCCTGCTGGAGCGAGGCCCTCTCCATCTACGAGCGGCTCGGCTCCCCCGAGGCCGCCGAGGTCCGGGCGCTGATGAAGCCCGTCGCGGCATAGCCCCTTGCGCGGCGGGCCGTCCGGCCGAAGGACGTTTTGCTGAGGGACGTTCATCATTCGTTTATCGCGGCGCGTCACTCTCTTCTGTGCCGAGCCGTCGCGTCGGGGGGCAGACGGATTGGCGGTCGGGCCGGCCGTTACGGTAACGGCCCCGCGGTGCCCGCCCGGCAACCCACGGGGGTGTTGCCGGGCGGGCGCCACCCGTAAGCACGCCACCAACGGAGGGATCATCGCCATGAGCGACAAGATCAAGCCTCAGGACAGCCACATCTCCAGCGAGGACGCGGAGGAGATCAAGCCGCTCGACAGCCACATCTCCAGCGAGGACGCGGAGGAGGTCAAGCCGCTCGACAGCCACATCTCCGGCGGCACCGTCACCCCGCAGGACTCGCACATCTCCAGCGAGAAGGCGTAACGCCCCAAGGACCACCACTGGGACGGGGACCGGCCGCGGCGGACCGGAGGGGGAACCGCCGCGGCCGAGGTGCGTCCCGCGCCGGACACCGCGTCATCCGCGACCCGGCCCCAGCACCCGCGTCTCCGCCACCGGCAGCCCCTTCTCCCACCAGTGGTCGTAGCGCCGGTACGCGTGCGGATCGCGCTCCGCCAGCAGCCGGACCACACCCTCCGCCTCTGCCTCCAGGGCGGTCCACGTCGCCTTCGGCAGCGGGCGGAACGCGCCGACCTCCACACCGCCCGACGGGGCCGTCCGCCAGACCCCGGCCACGTGCCCGTCCACGAGGACCGTCGCAAGCACGTCACCGTTCACCCTGGTCACATGCTTGCGGTACTCGGCCGGGAGCACCCGCCCACGGTCCGCGTACGCGAGCAGGACGCTGTCCCACATCGCCATCAGGCGCGGCGGAGCCGGGGTGTCGGCGTCGGGCAGCACGCCGCCCGGCACGTCGTAGAAGACCGTGCCGCCCGGACCGGTCAGCCGCTCCAGGTCCTCGTCGAGCACCGCCCGCACCCGCCCCTTCTGTACGAGGGCGAACTGCGCCATGTCCGCGAGCGACGCCGGGCCGAACCCCGCCAAGTAGCGCCGGATCAGGGCCCGCAGCCCCTCGGCCACCTCCTCCGGATCCCGCAGCCGTGGGCGGCTGGCCGGCTCCGCCGCAACGAACAGCTGCCGCCTGTCGGAGGCGTACGCCCACGGCGATCCGTCGACGGGCGCGTGCCAAAGGGGCGCGTACTGGCGCAGCATCCGGGAGGCCGTCATCAGCCTCGCGTCCCGGCCCTCTCCGACCCGGCGGGCGAACCACTCGGTCAACTCAGCTGCGTTGCGCGGCTGTTGAGCGAAATCGAGCAGCTCCGACAGCAGCCCGTCCGCGTCCTGCGGCTCAAGACCCGACGCCCTGAACCGCGGATCCCCCAGCCGCGCACCCCGCACCGTCGGCTCCACCGCCGCCCGGAAGTCCCGGTAGTCGTCGGCGTGCACCGCGTGCAGCGTGATCCGCATCAGCGTCGACTTCACCGCCCGGAAGCCGCCGAACACCGCGTCCAGGTCGGCCGGTTCGAAGCCCGCCACCCGGTTCCACAGCGCCACATACGGCGAAGCGGGCTGCTGCGCCTGGAGCGCGACAACCCGCCGTAGTGCCTCCTCGGCCCCGAGAGCCTCCCGGTTCAGCAGCAACTGCCGTGCCAGAGTCGACCTGTTGAGGCCCCGCGCGGAGATGGTGTTCGTGGTCATGCCGGAATTCTTCCGGCACGGGCCACCCCGCGCAGCCCGAAAACGTCAGCCCAGCTTGCGGGCGACCTCCGTGGCCCAGTACGTGAGGATCATGTTCGCGCCGGCCCGCCTGATGCCGAGCAGCGACTCCATGATCGCCTTGTCCCGGTCGATCCAGCCGCGCTGCGCCGCCGCCTCGATCATCGAGTACTCGCCACTGATCTGGTACGCCGCCACCGGCACGTCGACCTCCTCGGCCACCCGGGCCAGGATGTCGAGGTACGGGCCCGCGGGCTTCACCATCACCATGTCGGCGCCCTCTTCGAGGTCGAGCGCCAGTTCCCGCAGGGACTCCCGGACGTTCGCCGGGTCCTGCTGGTACGTCTTGCGGTCGCCCTGGAGCGAGGAGCCGACGGCCTCGCGGAACGGGCCGTAGAAGGCGGAGGAGTACTTCACCGAGTAGGCGAGCACACCGACGTCCTCGCGGCCGATCTGGTCCAGCGCGTCGCGGATGACGCCGATCTGGCCGTCCATCATGCCGCTCGGGCCGACGACATGGGCGCCCGCGTCCGCCTGGACCTGCGCCATCTCCGCGTACCGCTCCAGCGTCGCGTCGTTGTCGATGCGGCCCTGCTCGTCGAGGACGCCGCAGTGGCCGTGGTCCGTGAACTCGTCCAGGCACAGGTCGGACATGACGATCAGGTCGTCGCCGACCTCGGAGCGCACGTCGCGCAGCGCGAGCTGAAGGATGCCGTCGGGGTCGGTGCCGACCGTGCCCCGCGCGTCCTTCTTCTCCTCCAGCGGCACGCCGAACAGCATGATCCCGGAGACGCCCGCCTCGGCTGCCTCGGCCGCCGCCTTCTTCAGGGAGTCACGGGTGTGCTGGTACACGCCCGGCATGGCACCGATCTCCACCGGGGCGTCGATCCCCTCGCGCACGAACGCGGGCAGGATCAGGTCGGCCGGATGCAACCGCGTCTCGGCGACCATGCGGCGCATGGTGGGGGTCGTCCGCAGCCGCCGGGGCCGCGCACCGGGAAAAGAGCCGTACCGAGTCACCGAAAATCTCCTCGAACTACGTTCAACACCGCTGGGGGGGTCATCCCCGCCCCGCCTTGGGCAATCTGCCGCCTTGGGCGGCAGGGTGGGCAAGGCGGCCCCCGGCGCCGCGCAACGGCACCAGGGGCCCACCCCGTCAGACCTACGGAGCCGCGCGCCGCCGCCGCGACCCGGGCCGCCGCTCGCTCGGCCGCGTCACCGGATCCCCCGCCTCGATGGCGGCCAGCCGACGCTTCGCACCGAAGTCCGCGAGCGCCGCCGCCAGCTTCAGCACCGACGGCTCAGGAGCCATCACATCGACCCGCAGCCCGTGCTCCTCGGCCGTCTTCGCGGTCGCCGGACCGATGCACGCGATCACCGTCACGTTGTGCGGCTTGCCCGCAATACCGACCAGGTTCCGCACCGTGCTCGACGACGTGAAGAGCACCGCGTCGAACCCGCCGCCCTTGATCGCCTCACGCGTCTCCGCCGGCGGCGGCGAGGCGCGCACGGTCCGGTACGCCGTGACGTCGTCGACCTCCCAGCCCAGCTCGATGAGCCCGGCCACGAGGGTCTCCGTCGCGATGTCGGCACGCGGCAGGAAGACACGGTCGATCGGGTCGAAGACCGGGTCGTACGGCGGCCAGTCCTCCAGGAGACCGGCGGCCGACTGCTCGCCGCTCGGCACCAGGTCCGGTTTCACGCCGAAGGCGATCAGGGCCTGCGCCGTCTGGTCGCCCACCGCCGCGACCTTGATCCCGGCGAAGGCGCGGGCGTCGAGCCCGTACTCCTCGAACTTCTCGCGGACGGCCTTGACCGCGTTCACCGAGGTGAAGGCGATCCACTCGTAGCGGCCCGTCACCAGGCCCTTGACCGCGCGCTCCATCTGCTGCGGCGTGCGCGGCGGCTCGACCGCGATGGTCGGCACCTCGTGCGGCACAGCGCCGTAGGAACGAAGCTGGTCGGAGAGCGAGGCCGCCTGCTCCTTCGTCCTGGGGACGAGCACACGCCAGCCGAACAGCGGCTTCGACTCGAACCAGGACAGCTGGTCGCGCTGGGCGGCGGCACTGCGCTCACCGACCACGGCTATCACCGGGCGGTTGCCCTCGGGCGACGGCAGCACCTTGGCCTGCTTCAGGGTCTGCGCGATCGTGCCGAGCGTCGCCGTCCAGGTCTTCTGGCGCGTCGTCGTACCGGCGACCGTCACCGACAGCGGGGTGTCGGGCTTGCGGCCCGCCGCCACCAGCTCACCGGCCGCGGAGCCCACCGAGTCGAGCGTCGTCGACACGACGACCGTGCCGTCGGACGCGCCGACCTCGGTCCAGCAGCGCTCGGAGGCGGTGGACGCGTCGACGAAGCGGACGTCGGCGCCCTGCTCGTCACGGAGCGGCACACCGGCGTACGCAGGCACGCCCACGGCCGCCGCGATGCCCGGCACCACCTCGAAGGTGACGCCCTCGGTCGCGCAGGCAAGCATCTCCTCGGCCGCGTACGTGTCGAGACCGGGGTCCCCGGTGACCGCACGCACGACCCGCTTGCCGCCCCGCGCGGCCTCCATGACAAGATTGGCCCAGTCCCTCAGAGCCGGGACCGCAACGGCAGTTGACGAGCCGTCAGTGGTCGCCGCACGCTCCGGGGTGCCCGTGGCGTCGAGGACGGTCACGCCGGCCTTGGCATGCGTCCGCACGACGTCGAGCACTTCAGGCTCGGCGATCAGCACATCCGCTCGGGACAGGGCCTCCACGGCCCTGAGGGTCAGCAGTCCTGGATCACCGGGGCCCGCACCCAGGAAGGTGACGTGCCCAGGTGCACAGGCGGTCGATACAGCGGTGGTGGGGCTCAAAGTGCTCGCTCCCCCATCAGACCGGCCGCGCCCTTGGCCAGCATCTCGGCGGCGAGTTCCCGCCCGAGAGCCAGCGCCTCGTCGGTGGACGAGGGCACGGGACCGGTGGTGGACAGCTGCACCAGCTCGGAGCCGTCGGTCGAGCCGACGACGCCGCGCAGGCGCATTTCCTTGACAATCTGCCCGTCGACCAGCAGGTCGGCCAGTGCACCCACAGGTGCGCTGCAGCCGGCCTCCAGGGCGGCGAGCAGGGACCGCTCGGCGGTCACGGCGGCCCGCGTGAACGGGTCGTCCATCTCGGCGAGCGCGGCGACGAGTTCGCTGTTCCCAGCGGCACACTCGACAGCCAGTGCCCCCTGGCCGGGGGCGGGCAGAATCATGTCGGTCGAGAGGAACTCGGTGACTTCCTCGCTGCGACCGGTACGGCTGAGCCCGGCGGCCGCGAGGACCACGGCGTCCAGCTCGCCCTTCTCGACGAACCCGATCCGGGTGTCGATGTTCCCACGGATCGGCACGGTCTCGATCCGTATGCCGTGGCTGCGCGCGTACGCGTTCAGCTGCGCCATGCGGCGCGGCGAACCGGTACCGACGCGAGCGTCCGCGGGCAGATCGGTGAACTTCAGTCCGTCGCGCGCGATCAGCACGTCCCGCGGGTCCTCGCGCACCGGTACGGCGGCCAGGGCCAGCTCCTCGGGCTGCGCGGTCGGCAGGTCCTTGAGGGAGTGCACCGCGAAGTCGACCTCGCCGCTGGCGAGCGCGTCACGCAGTGCGGTGACGAAGACGCCGGTGCCACCGATCTGCGCGAGGTGCTCGCGCGAGGTGTCCCCGTACGTGGTGATCTCCACCAGCTCGACCTCGCGGCCGGTGAACTGGCGTACCGCTTCGGCCACGTGCCCCGACTGGGCCATGGCCAGCTTGCTGCGCCTGGTGCCCAGCCTCAGGGCTTTCTCGGCGGTCATGCCGGGCCTCGATTCTTGCCTTCTGCTTCGTGGGGGGTGGCCCGGGAGACGGCGGCGACCGTCTCCTGGTCCAGGTCGAAAAGGGTCCGCAGGGCGTCCGCGTACCCGGCGCCGCCTGGCTCGGCGGCCAGCTGCTTGACCCTGACGGTCGGCGCGTGCAGCAGCTTGTCCACCACGCGCCGCACGGTCTGGGTGATCTCCGCGCGCTGCTTCTCGTCGAGGCCGGGGAGCCGGCCGTCGAGCCGGGCGATCTCGCTGGCCACCACGTCCGCGGCCATCGTGCGCAGCGCGACGACGGTCGGCGTGATGTGCGCGGCCCGCTGCGCGGCGCCGAACGCGGCGACCTCGTCGGCCACGATGGACCGCACCTGGTCGACGTCGGCGGCCATGGGCGCGTCGGCGGAGGCCTCGGCGAGGGACTCGATGTCGACGAGGCGGACCCCGTCGATCCGGTGCGCCGCCGCGTCGACATCGCGCGGCATCGCCAGGTCGAGCAGCGCGAGCGCCACCTGTCGTACGGGCTCGGGGGCGCGCTCGCGGCGCATCTCCGGCACCCGTCCGGCGACGGCGAGCGCGGCGATGGCCTCGGCCTCCGAGGGCTGCACGGGGCGGACCTGCTCGCCCGGCGCGTTGTCCACCCAGGCGCCGTGCTGCTCGAGAGCGGCGGCGTCGAACCCGGCGACCGCGGCCTCGCCCTCGACGGAGAAGCCACCGCGCACCGCCTCGACCGAGCCGCTGTCCGCCGCGGGCCTGCCCGCAGCGGGGGCCGGTGCGGGCGACACCTCGGCGCCGGCGGTCGGCGTGCGGCCCGCGACGGCGGACCGTACCGCCTCGGCGGTGAGCACGAGACCGGTCGCGCCGGTGCAGGAGATGGCGACGTCGGCACGTGTCAGTTCGTCCGCGACGGCGTCCATCGCGACGGCCCGCGCGGCGGTACCCGCTTCACCCAAGATCTCTACGAGGCGGTCGGCGCGCTCAGCCGTCCGGTTGGCGACGACGACCTCGGCGACACCGGCGCGGCCGAGCGTGGCCGCGGCGAGCGAGGACATCGAGCCGGCACCGATCACCAGCGCGCGCTTGCCCTGCGCCCAGGCGTCCACCGGCTCCCCGGCGGCGAGCTGCTCCAGGCCGAACGTGACGAGCGACTGCCCGGCCCGGTCGATCCCGGTCTCCGAGTGGGCGCGCTTGCCCACCCGCAGCGCCTGCTGGAAGAGGTCGTTGAGGAGCTTGCCCGCGGAGTGCAGCTCCTGGGCGCGCGCGAGGGTGTCCTTGATCTGGCCGAGGATCTGGCCCTCGCCGACCACCATCGAGTCGAGCCCGCACGCCACCGAGAACAGGTGGTGCACCGCCCGGTCCTCGTAGTGCACATACAGATAAGGAGTGAGCTCTTCGAGGGCCACACCGCTGTGCTGGGCGAGCAGCGTCGACAGCTCGGCGACACCGGCGTGGAACTTGTCCACGTCCGCGTACAGCTCGATGCGGTTGCAGGTGGCGAGCACCGCGGCCTCGGCGGCCGGTTCGGCGGCGAGCGTGTCCTGGAGCAGCTTGGCCTGGGTGTCCGCGCTCAGCGCGGCGCGCTCCAGGACGCTGACGGGGGCGCTGCGGTGGCTCAGACCTACGACGAGGAGGCTCATGCCGGCATCACGGCGGGCACGTCCCCGTCGGGTCCCTTGCGGTCGTCGTTGTTGTCGCTCTCCGCGGCGTCGGCGGCCGCGGGCTTGGTGACCTTGGCGGCCGGGCCCTCGACGCCCACGGCACCCTCGGCGGCGGTGCCGTCGACGGGGGCCTCGCCGGCCTTGCGCTGCTCGTGGAACGCGAGGATCTGCAGCTCGATGGAGAGGTCGACCTTGCGCACGTCGACGCCGTCCGGCACGGACAGGACGGTCGGCGCGAAGTTCAGGATGGAGGTGACACCGGCGGCGACGAGCCGGTCGCAGACCTGCTGCGCGGCACCGGCCGGGGTCGCGATGACACCGATCGAGACACCGTTCTCGTCGATGATCTTCTCGAGGTCGTCGGCGTGCTGCACGGCCATGCCCGCGACGGACTTGCCGGTCATCGCCGGGTCGGCGTCGATCAGCGCCGCGACGCGGAAGCCGCGCGAGGCGAAACCACCGTAATTGGCAAGCGCCGCACCGAGGTTGCCGATACCGACCATCACGATCGGCCAGTCCTGCGTGAGGCCCAGCTCGCGTGAGATCTGGTAGACGAGGTACTCGACGTCGTAGCCCACGCCACGGGTCCCGTACGAACCGAGGTACGAGAAGTCCTTGCGCAGCTTCGCGGAGTTGACCCCCGCCGCGGCCGCGAGCTCCTCGGAGGAGACCGTGGGCACCGAGCGCTCCGACAGAGCGGTGAGGGCTCGGAGGTACAGCGGGAGACGGGCGACGGTGGCCTCGGGAATTCCTCGGCTGCGGGTCGCCGGTCGGTGATTTCGGCCAGTTGCCACGGTGCTCCTGCGGGTAGAGCGGGGCTGTGGGCGGCACCCTGCTACTCGACCGCCCCGTCGAATGCAGGCTATGTCTTTGTGAACGCGTGCACAAAGATGGTGTCCGATTTGCCCGGCCAACGTGACCGGGCTCACGCGCGCCCCGCGCGCGTCCGTGGAACCGGAGCGCAGGTAGCGTCGTTGCTTACCTGTGGGGGCCAAAACGGCACACTCTCCTCAACGTTGCGTCGATCCACGCCCCCCGAGACCAGAACCGCCCTCGATCCTAAGCGACTTTTGGGACCAGTTGGACTCGTCGGTCAGTGACCTGTGCGACCGCTCCGGGGCGGCCGTACGCACTCCGTCACCGAGTGAGCGCACGCCGCAGCCGCTCCTCCTGGACGCGCCAGAAATCGTGCTGCGCACCGTCGACGAGAACGACCGGGATCTGCTCCCAGTATTTGCGGTACAGCTCCTCGTCCTCCGTGATGTCCTTCTTCTCCCAGGAGGCGCCGACCTCGGCGCACACCTTCTCGATCACCGTCTGTGCGTCGTCGCACAGATGACAGCCGGGCTTCCCGATCAGCGTGACGACCCGGTCACGCGGATCCTTCTTCTCGCGGGTACGAAAAATGGGACTCATACCGGCCATTCTCGCCCCACACACGGCCCTCCCGTCGCCGAGAATTCACACGCGGACAGGCTCTCGAAACCCTCGCGACTCCGGAACCCCCGAACAGACTGGCTATGCTCACGACATGGCCGCTCTCGGATGGCTCACACCCCGTAGGCGCTCCGCCACCGCGCGGAGCGTGCTGGCAGGCGAGGCTTCGGCCGAGGCCGCCCGCAAGTCCTCCCAGGAGCTGGAGGACCAGGCTCCCCTGGTGGACGAGGACGTCGAGGAGCCGGAGTTCCCGGTCGCGGGCGACGACAAGGCCGCGGCCTTCTTCGACCTGGACAACACCGTGATGCAGGGCGCGGCGATCTTCCACTTCGGCCGCGGCCTCTACAAGCGGAAGTTCTTCGAGCGCCGCGAGCTGACCCGATTCGCCTGGCAGCAGGCGTGGTTCAGGCTCGCGGGCGTCGAGGACCCCGAGCACATGCAGGACGCGCAGAACAGCGCGCTGTCCATCGTCAAGGGCCACCGCGTCTCCGAGCTGATGTCCATCGGCGAGGAGATCTACGACGAGTACATGGCGGAGCGGATCTGGCCCGGCACCCGCGCCCTCGCCCAGGCCCACCTGGACGCGGGGCAGCGGGTCTGGCTGGTCACGGCCGCGCCCGTGGAGATCGCCACGGTGATCGCCCGCCGCCTCGGCCTGACCGGCGCGCTCGGCACGGTCGCCGAGTCCATCGGCGGGGTCTACACCGGCAGGCTCGTCGGCGAACCGCTGCACGGGCCCGCGAAGGCGGAGGCCGTCCGGGCGCTGGCGTCCGCTGAGGGCCTGGAGCTCGGCCGCTGCGCCGCGTACAGCGATTCGCACAACGACATCCCGATGCTGTCGCTCGTCGGGCACCCGTACGCGATCAACCCGGACTCGAAGCTGCGCAAGTACGCGCGCGAGCGGGACTGGCGACTGCGGGACTACCGCACGGGCCGCAAGGCCGCGAAGGTCGGCCTGCCCGCGGCGGCCGGCGTCGGCGCGGTCGCGGGCGGTACGGCGGCGGCGATCGCCCTGCACCGCCGTCGTCGCTGACGGTCACCGCACGGGCGAGGACGGCATTCCGACCGTCTTACCCGGCCATGCCTCCCGCCAGTCCCGTTGGTACCACTCGACCACAACACGTCACCGCCAGATCCGGAATCTGACCTGATTCGATCAACAAGTGGTCACTCTCCGGTACTTGAATCGCCGTCGAGCGACTACAGAAGTGACGTAATCGGTGATTTGAGCAACTGGGTGTAGTGCTCCCTGCACGAAGCGTTATTCTCCTCAGACGCAAACCGGTACCCACGCGTCAGCACGACGGGTGAACGGTCCCGCACTGCACGTGATGGAAGCTCTGCCTCTGGGAGTCCCGTGTACCCACACGTCGGGGTTGACGCCTCGGGCCTGGCTACGCTGCACGCGACGGTCGCGGACCGCCTGCGCGGTTTTGTCCCCACCGCGTACGCCGTCCCCGCGCTCGCCGCCGCCGCAGCGGCCGTGCCCGCCCCTGCCTCGCCATGTTTCGCCATGGCCGATTCGACCGCGACCACCGTCGGGAGACGAGTGCGCTCCGGGGCCGCCGGTGCCTCGGGCACCGCTGCCCGCTCAGCCACACCCACGGCCCGCCGCCCCGCGGCCGACAGCGACAGCGCCCGCATGATGGACCTGGTCGAGCGCGCCCAGGCGGGCGAGGCCGACGCGTTCGGGCGGCTCTACGACCAGTACAGCGACACCGTGTACCGCTACATCTACTACCGCGTGGGCGGGAAGGCGACGGCGGAGGACCTCACCAGTGAGACCTTCCTCCGGGCGCTGCGCCGCATCAGCACGTTCACGTGGCAGGGCCGAGACTTCGGCGCCTGGCTCGTCACGATCGCGCGCAATCTGGTCGCCGACCACTTCAAGTCGAGCCGTTTCCGCCTCGAGGTGACCACGGGCGAAATGCTCGATGCCAACGAGGTGGAGCGTTCCCCCGAGGACTCGGTCCTGGAGTCCCTCTCGAACGCGGCACTGCTCGACGCCGTACGGCGGCTCAACCCGCAGCAGCAGGAGTGCGTCACGCTGCGCTTCCTGCAGGGCCTGTCCGTCGCCGAGACCGCTCGCGCGATGGGCAAGAACGAGGGTGCGATCAAGACCCTCCAGTACCGGGCGGTGCGCACCCTCGCGCGCCTTCTGCCGGACGACGCCCGCTGATCCCGCGCGCCATTTCTTCATCCCTGGCGCCGTTACTGCCCGCAATCCCCAACTCACCTACGGTGAAGGCGAGATGGGATCGCGTCCGGATCAGCTTTTGCGCGTAACCCAAGTGCCGCGCCGCTCGTTGTGCGGGATGCAGGCTCCCTGTGGTCACTCCCGACCAGGACACACTCACTCGTTCGTGTGTATCCGGGTCAGGGGTGCAACCCCGGGACCCCCCGGGGAGTCGACCGTCATGATTGAGAGGAGGTGCCGCCAGTGATCGCGAACGTATCGGCACACCGGCGGGCGAACGCCTTCGCCCAGGCCCTGGAGGACCAGTCCGACCAGGACCCGGCGGCGCAGCAACCGGAAGAAGGCCCGGCCGCCCCGCGCAGCGACGCGGCGACGACCGAGGAGAGCGGGTTGCTCTCTTTGGCGGCGGCCCTCGGTGAGCTGCCGAAACCCGAGCTCGACCCCGAGGTCAAGGTGACCCAGCGGGCACAGCTCGTCGCCGCCATGGAAGCCATGGTCCAGGAGGGCGGGGCGACCTCCTCCGTACCCAAGCAGCGTCAGGGCAAGGGTGCACACCGGGCGAGTCCGCTGCGGAAGCTGCGGCCCCGCTCCCGCCTCACCAAGGGCATCGCCGCGGGCGGGCTCACGGTCGGGGTGGCAGCGGGAGCCTTCAGCGGCGTGGCCGCGGCCTCGTCCAGCGCGCTGCCGGGCGACCACCTCTACGGCCTCAAGCGCGGCATGGAGGACCTCAAGCTCGGCATGGCCAACAGCGACTCCGACAAGGGGCAGGCCTACCTCGACCAGGCGTCCACGCGCCTGAGCGAGGCGCGCCGGCTCATGGAGCGCGGCCGCGCGGGCCAGCTCGACCACGAGTCGGTGGGCGAGGTCAGGCGGGCGCTCTCCGGGGTGCAGTACGACGCCTCCGAGGGCCACCGGCTGCTCAGCGACGCGTACAAGCGCGACGGCGCGCTCGGCCCGATCCAGGCCCTGTCCGCCTTCTCCGACGCGCACCGGGAGAGCTGGACCGCCCTGAGCGACCGTCTCCCGGTGCAGCTCGGGGACGTCCGGGACCAGGTCAGCTCGGTCTTCGACGCCATAGACGAAGAAGTCGGCCCGCTGCGCGCCCTGCTGCCGAAGACCCCGGACCACAAGGGCGGCGAGACGAGCCCCGGCAGCAGCCAGGAAGGCTCGGCGCCCGGCACCCCGAGCACCGGCCGCTCCGCCCCGTCCGGCTCCTCCGGCAGCGACGACAAGACGTCGACGAAGCCGAAGCCGTCCACGTCGGACAGCGGCAAGGACGAGGACGGCCTGCTCGGCGAGACCACGGGCGGCCTCCTCGACCCGCAGAAGGACAAGACGACGCCGACCCCGCCGGACGACAGCACGGACTCCGGCACCGGCACGGACTCCCCCAAGCCGGACGTCACGGTGCCCCCACTCCTGCCTGGCCTGCTGCCCGGCCTGGGCGTGGACGGCGAGGACGCGAAGTAGCAGTTCCTACGAGGAGGGGGCGGGGACCAACCGGTCCCCGCCCCCTCCTCGCGGTTCCACACGTAGTCCCGTGTCAGAAGAACACGGACCGCCGCTGCACCAGCAACTTGTAGAGGGTGTGCTGGATCTGTTCGCGGACCTGGTCCGTCAGGTTGAACATCAGCATCGGGTCCTCCGCCGCCTCCGGCGGGTAGCCGTCCGTCGGGATCGGTTCGCCGAACTGGATCGTCCACTTCGTCGGCAGCGGCACCGCCCCCAGCGGCCCGAGCCACGGGAACGTGGGCGTGATCGGGAAGTACGGGAAGCCGAGGAGGCGGGCGAGGGTCTTGGCGTTGCCGACCATCGGGTAGATCTCCTCCGCCCCGACGATCGAGCACGGCACGATCGGCGTGCCGGCGCGCAGCGCGGTCGACACGAAACCGCCGCGCCCGAAGCGCTGCAGCTTGTACCGCTCGCTGAACGGCTTGCCGATGCCCTTGAAGCCCTCCGGCATGACGCCGACCAGCTCACCGCCCTCCAGGAGCCGCTGAGCGTCCTCCGCGCAGGCCAGCGTGTGCCCGGCCTTGCGCGCCAGCTCGTTGACCACCGGCAGCATGAACACCAAATCGGCCGCGAGCAGCCGCAGATGGCGGCCCGCCGGATGGTTGTCGTGCACGGCGACCTGCATCATCAGGCCGTCCAGCGGCAGCGTCCCGGAGTGGTTGGAGACGATCAGCGCCCCGCCCTCCGACGGGATGTTCTCGACGCCCTTCACCTCGACCCGGAAGTACTTCTCCGCGACCGGGCGGAGCAGCGACATCAGGACCTGGTCGGTGAGCTCCTCGTCGTAGCCGAACTCGTCGACTTCGTAGTCCCCGGTGATCCGCCGCCGCAGGAACGCGAGCCCACCCGCGATCTTCCGGTCCCAGCCGCCGCCCCGCGACGGCCCGGCCGGCTCCTCCGGCTCGGATTCGGATTCGGTCGCGGGTTCGGCCGGCGGCAGCTGCAACGGCCGCACCTCCCGCACGGCCACGGGTTCGCCCTTGCGGCGCGCGCCCCGGCCGCGGCGCGCGGCGCCCTTCCCCGTCGCCCCTCGCGACCTGTCGTCGTCGAACGGAATGACCTTGGCGTCCGCCATCGTTGATGCGCTCCTCAGTTGGCGCTCTGCGTCGGGGGGTGGCCGGGTCCCGGGCGGGTCCCGCCCAGGACGGGCAGCGCGGCGATCCGGTCCACGGCCCCCGCGAGGGCCTGCGGCGGCAGCAGGCCGGGGCCCCGGCCCCGTACGAACTCCGCGAAGGCCTCCGCGGTCGTGTACTTGGGCACGAAGCCCAGTGTGTCGCGCAGCTGGGCCGTCGACACCACCCGCCCGTGCGTGAGCAGCCGGATCTGCTCGGGCGAGAAGTCCGTCGCCCCCAGCGTACGCAGCGCCCCGCCGACCCAGGTGACGGCGGGAAGCAGCACGGGGACGGTCGGCCGGCCGAGCCGCCGCGAGCACTGCGAAAGCAGCAGCACACCGTCGCCCGCGACATTGAACGTGCCACTGTTCAACGTCCCGCGGGCCGGCTCGTGCGAGGCGATCCGCAGCACCTCGATCACGTCGTCCTCGTGCACGAACTGCAGCCGCGGGTCGTAGCCGAACACGGTCGGCAGGACCGGGAGCGAGAAGTACTCGGCGAGCGGCGAATCGGCCGTGGGCCCAAGAATGTTGGCGAAGCGCAGCACGCACACCGCGACATCGGGGCGGCGCCGGGCGAACCCGCGCACATACCCCTCGACCTCCACCGTGTCCTTGGCGAAGCCACCGCTCGGCAGCGACTTCGGCGGCGTCGTCTCGGTGAAGACGGCCGGATCGCGGGGCGCCGACCCGTACACATTGGTGCTGGACTTCACCACGAGCCGCTTCACCAGCGGCGCCTTCTGGCACGCGCCGAGAAGCTGCATGGTGCCGATGACGTTGGTCTCCTTGACCGCGCCGCGGCCACCGCTGGCCAGCGGCGTCCCGGACACGTCCATGTGCACGACGGTGTCCACGGCGTACTCGGCGAGCACCCGCGCGATCGTCGGCTGCCGGATGTCGGCCTGGAGGAAATCGGCGCCGCCCAGATGGTGCGCGGGCGGCACGGCGTCCACCCCGATGACTCTGTCCACCTCGGGGTCCCGCTGGATCCTGCGTACGAACCGGCCGCCCAGCTGTCGGGCCACCCCCGTCACGAGCACGACCTTGCCCAAGATCAGCGCCTACCTTCCGTCCCAGCCCCGCCGCGCTCCGCAATCACTGCTTGTGGGCCACGTTAGCGGTTCGATGTTGCGCTGTGATGACTGCTCGATGCAGGAAGTGACGACAGCCACACACGCAGGTAACAGGAGGTTCCGAAGTGAACATTTGCCTGTTCAACGCAGCCCTGTGCAACGCAGTCCCGTTCAACGCAGTGTGGCCCTCCCACCGGATGGTGGAAGGGCCACAAGGCGCGCTGTACAGCAGCTGCCGCTTACTTCTTGTTGCGACGCTGCACGCGAGTGCGCTTCAGCAGCTTGCGGTGCTTCTTCTTCGCCATCCGCTTACGCCGCTTCTTAATAACAGAGCCCACGACTACCCTCGCTCACTTCTCGGACAACCCCCGCATTGCGGGGACAATCACTCGGTGCGGGGCTGCATTGGGGCCCACACGACCTACGAGGGGCTAGCCTACCCCGCCCCGAGCGCCGAGCAGAAATCGAGGTCCGCAGGATCCTGTGGATCAGCCGGCGTCCACCCCCACGTAAGAGTCACGGAGGTACTCGTGAACCGCGTTCTCCGGGACTCGGAAGGACCTCCCCACCCGGATCGCGGGCAGATGACCACTGTGCACCAAGCGGTACACGGTCATCTTCGACACACGCATCACCGCGGCGACCTCCGCCACGGTCAGGAACGCCACCTCGGATAGAGGCCTCTGGTCAGCAGCCATGACACACCTGAACCTTCCGCACTCGACGGCCACCGGCTTCCCCTTCCGGTGACTCAACGTCGTTGCGTGCTCACTCCCCAATGTAGAGGCGGGTGATGCGAGTGGGGAAGAGGAGCAGCGATCGGTCGCCTACTGTGACAGACACGCTCGATTGAGTACATAGCGAGTAAGCGGTCGGTAGTAATCAGACCGCACAGCGTCATCAAGCGGAACGACGACGGACACCTGCCCCTCCGCCTCACCGACGAACAGGGCAGGATCGTCCGTATCGGCCAGACCGATGGCGTCGAACCCCAACTGACCTGCACCGCAGACCCATCCGTGGTCCCCCACGACCAGCTCTGGAAGCGGCTCGCCGGCCTCCGAAAGAGCGCCCAGCACCAGGCGAACCGGGAGCGGGGAATGCGTGTGCGCGCCGGTCTCACTTCGCACCGGGTACGCGCCCGGTTCACGCACCAGCGCGACTCCCCGGTCGTAGTCGAGGTTGTACGTACGTAGACCGAACCGGGTCGTTATGTCGACACTGCGGCCCTGCGCGGGGGTGAGGACGGGACAGCCCACCGCCGACAGGGCGTCCGCCAACTCGGCGTAGAAACCGAGCAGTCGATGCGGATGGCCCGTCCCGAACAGCACCGGGGAGCGGTTCTCGGCGGCCCTCCCGAGCCGCTCGGCAAACGCGTCGAGGGCAGCCAGTGTCCGCTCCGGGTCGATGACATCGTGCCCCGTCCGGTGCTGCGGATCCCCGGACACCCCACATTTGTCGGCCATCAGTGCGAGCAGATCCCGGTGCCCCCACACCCACTCGGGATCGAGCCCGAGCATCACCCGCGGATCCCGCGCCTCGAACAGGCGGTAGCTCCGCAGACTCTCCTCACGGGAGGTCGCCACGGGCCCGGCAAGCCGAGCCGCCAACAGATGCGCACGCAGGGCGCCGACGCTCAACACCCTTGTGATGTTGCTTCATTGCCCCGCGCCCCACCTGACTTTCGGGCAAACACCCCACAGTCGGAGTAACCCAAAGGCGCGGGGCCGCACCGCGACCGGCAATCCGGTACCGCGCCCCGCTACGGCAACAGCCCCCGCAGCGGGTACGACGCCTTCCGGGTGGCCAGGATCGCCTGGTCGAGGCGGTCCGCCGGGTCGTACCCGGCCTCCCACTCCTGATACGACACGGGCCACCGCCCGTCCGTCATCCGCTGCGGAGCCAACTGCCGCGTACGGGCGAACACTTCCTGGCGCCACCCGTCGGGAATCACCGACTCGGGCGCGATCTCCCGCCCCGCCGCGATCCCCACCAGGTGCGTCCACGACCGCGGGACGACATCCACCACGGCGTACCCGCCGCCACCGAGCGCGATCCACCGCCCGTCGGCGTACTCGTGCGCCCACGCGTGACAGGCGACCTGCACGGCCCGCTGCGCATCCAGGGATACGGCCAGGTGCGCCAGCGGGTCCTCGAAGTGCGTATCGGCCCCGTGCTGCGTCACCAGCACCTGCGGCCGGAACTCCGCCAGCAGCTCCGGTACCACCGCGTGCAGCGCCCGCAGCCACCCGGCGTCCCCGGTCCCCGCCGGCAGCGCCACATTCACGGCGGTCCCCTCCGCGGCCCCGTCCGCCCCGGTCTCCTCGGGCCACCCGGTCTGCGGGAACAACGTACGAGGGTGCTCGTGCAGCGAAATCGTCAGGACCCGCGGGTCCTCCCAGAACGCGGCCTGGACCCCGTCCCCGTGGTGCACGTCCACATCCACGTACACGACCCGCTCGACGCCGAGTTCGAGGAGGCGCGCGATCGCCAGTGCCGCGTCGTTGTACACGCAGAACCCTGACGCCGCCCCCGGCATCGCATGGTGCAGGCCGCCCGCGAAGTTCACGGCGTGCAGCGCGTCGCCCCGCCACACGCTCTCCGCGGCCCCGACCGACTGCCCGGCGATCAGCGCGGACACCTCGTGCATCCCCGCGAAGGCCGGATCGTCCATGGTCCCGAGCCCGTACGCCTGGTCCGCGGCATCCGGGTCGGCGGACGCGGCCTTGACCGCCTCCACGTAGTCCTCGCGGTGCACGAGCCGCAGCGTCGACTCCCCGGCCGCCTTGGCGGCGACCACATCCACGTCCCGGTCGAGCCCGAACGCGTCCACCAGCCTCCGGGTCAGATCAAGCCTGACCGGATCCATCGGGTGTCCGGGCCCGAAGTCATACCCCGCTACCGCCGGGTCCCACATCAATTGCGCGCGGCCGCTCATGCCCGCCACCGTATCGGTCCTCCCGTTCCCGGAACGATGGGGCATACACGAGCGTCACCAGCACGAGAGCCATCGGCACCAGCATCGCCCCGCGGTAACTCCACGCGTCCCCCAGCGCCCCCACAAGCGGTGAACCCACCAGAAAGCCGACGTAGTTGAAGATATTGAGCCGCGCCACGGCCGCGTCGGACGCGTTCGGGAACAACCGCCCCGCCGCGGCGAACGTCTGCGGCACGATCACGCACAGCCCGAGCCCCAGCAGCGTAAAGCCCAGCATCCCCACCCACGCCCCCGGCGCCACGGCCACCACACCGAACCCACCGGCGGCCAGCACGGTCCCGAGCCGCACCACGGCCACGGCCCCGAACCGCCGCACCCCCACATCCCCGACGGCCCGCCCCACCAGCGTCATCACCATGTAGACGTTGTACGGAACGGTGGACAGCTGCTCCGAACTCCCGAGCACGTCCTGGAGGTACTTTGCGCTCCAGTTCGAGACGGTCGAGTCCCCGATGTACGCGAAGGACATCACCAGGCACAGCGGCAGCAGCACCTTGAAGACGACCCCGCCACCCGCCTGCTCCTCGCGCGCCGTCGCCTCCGCATCGGCCGCCCGCCCGTCCACGTACCACCGGCTCGCCACGAGACACAGAGGCACCAGTACGCACACCACGGGCAGATACGACACGAACAGCGTCAGATCCCAGTGCGCCCCACTCCAGGCGAGCGAGGCCCCCACGATCCCGCCGAGGCTGTACGCCGCGTGGAAGCCGAGCATGATGCTGCGCCCGTACGCCCGCTGGAGGCTGACGCCGAGCATGTTCATCGAGGCGTCGAGCGCCCCCACCGAAAGCCCGAACGCGGCGAGCGCGACAGCCACTTCGGCCATCGACTCCCCGGCCCCGACCCCGAGCAGCGCCAGGAGCACGACCGGCTGCGACCACCGCAGCACCCGGCTTGGCCGCACTCGCTTCACCAACTGCTCGGTACCTACGCTCCCGACCCCGGCCAGCACCGGCACTGCGGCCAGGAACACGGGCAGCAACGCGTCGGATATCCCGTACTGGTCCTGAATCGCGGGAATCCGGGTCACGAGGAGCGCGAACGCCGCGCCTTGGGCGAAGAAACTGAATCCCAGGGCCGCCCGGCCCCGCTTCAGCCGCCCGCCTGTTATGCCATCGGTCATGGCGGCACAGCGTAGGGCTCCGCCTTACCCGTGGGTAGATGGATCACGAAACCATGGGCCGACCGTGACCTCAGCCGAGCAGCTTCGGCAACTCCCGCATGTCGTCGAAGAGTTCATTCGCCCCGGCGAGCCGCTCGGCCGGCGTCATCGCGGTGAACCCGAATACGTCCATCCCCGCGGAGACGGCGGCCCGCACACCGAGTGGACTGTCCTCGACGACCACGCACTTCTCCGGCGGAACGCCCATCCGGTCGGCGGCGTACAGAAACAGATCGGGCGCCGGCTTTCCCCGCCCCACATCCTGCGAACTGAAGATCCGCTCGTCCCCGAACCATGTGTCGAGCCCGGTCTTGCGGTGCCCGACACGAATCCGCTCATGACTCCCGGAGGACGCGACGCAGTACGGCACCCCGTCGGCCGTCAGCCTCTCCAGGACCTCGACCACCCCGTCGACCGGCTCCAGCTCCCGCTCGAACGCGGCGAACACCCGCGCATGAAATACCTCGTCGAAGTCCTCGGGAAGCCGCTGCCCGGTCCGCTCGAGGATCAGATCGTGCACGCGGTGCATGGCGGCACCCATGTAGTCCCGGAGTGATTCCTCGTATGAGGTGGGATGCCCGAGCTCGGTGAGGTAGCCGGCCAGGAGCGTATTGGAGATCGGCTCACTGTCGACGAGTACACCGTCGTTGTCGAAGATGACGAGGTCATAGCGCATGCCCATGCCTACGACCCTAAACGA
>NZ_JBUEGE010000029.1:0-88691 GCF_054963755.1 Streptomyces sp. EDA2-14 | reverse complement strand
TGCCGACGACGTGGTAGGTGAGGATCTTCGTGAGCTGCGCCTTGTCGGCCAGCACCTTGTCCAGGTCCGCCTTCGGGATCTTGGCGAAGGCGTCGTTGGTCGGCGCGAAGACCGTGATGTTCTTGGCGTTGTTGAGCGTGTCGACCAGGCCCGCCTTCTTCACCGCGGTGACGAGGGTGGAAAGGGCCGGGTTGTTCGACGCGGCGGTGGCGACCGGGTCCTTGGCCATGCCGTCGAAGGAACCCTTGCCGTCCTTGGGCACCGACGAACAGGCCGAACCGAACGGCTTGCTCATCGTCGCCGCGTCGTCCGACGCAGTGGCCTCGTCGCTCCCCTTCGACTTCGACGCGGAGGCGGAACTGCTGTCGGACGCGGAGTCCTTGGAGCCACTGTCGGAGCAGGCGCTCAGTGCCAGCGGAAGCATGGCGGCAGCAGCGACGGTGACGGCGACACGACGGACGCGAGTCTGCATGGAAATCCCTCAACGATCGGATCCGTGAGAGCCAGGTGCTCTCATCGCCGGTAATCCGGCCCTGCCGCTCGGGCGGATTGGTCGCTTCCACGAACGAGTGAAGGAACAGGCGCAATTGGCGGCAGTGACCAATCCGCATCCGCGGCGAGGACGTATTCCCCGACATGGACGACGACTTCGACGACACGGCCGACTCGGCCTCCACGGACGACGACGTGAAACGGCACCGGCCCCGCGGCCCCAAACGGCTGTCCCTCGGCGCGCTGAGCGGACTGCTCGCCGGGTACGCGGCCGTCGCGCTGGCGGAACTCGTCTCCGCGGCGGTGCGGCCCGAGTCGGGGCCGGTCGTCGCGGTCGGCGGGGCGGCCATCGACCGCACCCCGCCTGCCGTGAAGGACTGGGCGATCCGCCAGTTCGGCACCAATGACAAGCTGGTGCTCCAGCTCGGGATCCTGGTCGTGCTGTCGCTCCTTGCCCTGGCTCTGGGCATGCTCGCGACCCGGTGGCGTCTTGTCGGCTCGCTCGGCGTGCTGATCTTCGGCGCCGTGGGCGCACTCGCCGCGGCCGGCCGCCCCGATTCGACGAGCCCGACCGACGCTCTGCCCTCCGTGTGCGGGGCCGTCGTCGGCGCCGCACTTCTGTACTGGCTGACCGGACTCCTCGACAAGGGACCTGCGGCATCGGAGGACGGCGAACCGGGCTGGGACCGCCGCCGGTTCATTCTCGCCGCCACGGCGGCGGCAGCCGCCTCCACCGGAGCCGGGCTGGCCGGCCGGGCCCTGAACGGCTCCGGGTCCCAGAACGCCGTCGCCTCCCGCAAGGAGGTGGTGCTCCCCGCACCGGCGTCCAAGGCCGCCCCCACGCCGCGCGGCGCAGCGCTGCGCATCAACGGCATCAGCCCGTACGTGACACCGAACGCCGACTTCTACCGCGTCGACACCGCGCTCGTGGTGCCCAAGGTCGATGCCACCACCTGGAAGCTCCGCATCCACGGCAAGGGTGTCGACCGCGAACTGACGCTGACCTACACCGATCTGCTGATGATGCCGCTGATCGAGCGGACCGTCACCCTGACCTGCGTGTCCAACGAGGTTGGCGGGTCCTACGTCGGCAACGCCCGCTGGATCGGCGTCCGCCTGGCCGACCTGTTGAAGCAGTGCGGCGTGAAGCCCCCGTCGAAGGGCGGCCCCGCCGACCAGCTGGTGGCTCGCTCGGTCGACGGCATGACCATCGGCAGCCCGGTCGAGGACGTGCTGGACGGCCGGGACGCGATGCTCGCCGTCGGCATGAACGGCCAACCCCTGCCCTTCGAACACGGCTTCCCCGTCCGCATGCTCGTCCCCGGCCTCTACGGCTACGTCTCCGCCTGCAAATGGATCAAGGACATCGAACTGACCACCTTCGACGCCTACGACCCCTACTGGGTCAAGCGCGACTGGGCCCAACGGGCCCCCATCAAGACCCAGTCCCGCATCGACACTCCCAAGCCCTTCGCCCGCCCGAAGGCCGGCACCGTGATGGTCGCCGGCGTCGCCTGGGCCCAGCACCGCGGCATCGACAAGGTCGAAGTACGCGTCGACGACGGTCAGTGGCAGGAGGCCCGGCTCGCCGCCGAGGACACCCGCGACACCTGGCGCCAGTGGTCCTACGAGTGGCAGGCCACCAAGGGCTCCCACACCCTCACCGTCCGCGCCACCGACCGCACCGGCACCACCCAGACCGAGAAACGCACTCCGACCATCCCCGACGGCGCCTCCGGTTGGCACTCCGTCGTCGTCACCGTCGACGGCTGAGCGGAGGTTCACCGCCGCCAACTCGGTCGTCGTGCACGCACGGACAACAGGTCCCGCGTGCACGACGCGGGAACACATGTGCAAGACTCGCACCCTGCCGGTGCGAGCACGGTCCCAGTGGAGACCGTCGACGCCACCATCTTCTCTTCCGTTCTCCGGATGCCGCGGCCGTTCATTACCGGTCGCGCCGTGTCCGGACGTCGGCATGAGCGGGGTGGGGCAGGACGCCCGAGCCGGCGCCTGCCCACCTCGCGCGACGGAACGACGGAACCAAGCCACATGACACAACTGGATGAGACGGCCGCGCCCCCGAGCGCCCCTCGCGCGACCGGCCCGGACGGTGGTGACAAGCCCAGTCGCTACGCGAAGAAGGCCGTGTTCGCCTCCTCCCTCGGGTACGCGATGGACGGCTTCGACCTGCTGATCCTGAGCTTCGCCCTCTCGGCCATCTCCGCCGACCTGGGCCTGGACAAGGCGCAGGGCGGCTCCCTCGCCACCATCACGCTCATCGGCGCGGTCGTCGGCGGGCTCGGTTTCGGGATGCTCGCCGACCGGATCGGGCGGGTGAAGGTCCTCACGTACTCGGTGATCTTCTTCGCCGTCTTCACCGGCCTCTCGGCGCTCGCGACCTCGTACGGGGAGCTGTCCGCGTTCCGGTTCCTGGCCGGGGTCGGCATCGGTGGCGAGTTCGGCATCGGTATGACGCTCGCCGCCGAGGCGTGGCCCAGCAAGAAGCGGGCGCGTGCCACGTCGCTCGTCGCGCTCGGCTTCCAGGCGGGTGTGCTGGCCGCCGCGCTGGTCTCGGCGCCGGTGCTCGCCGCCTGGGGCTGGCAGGGACTGTTCCTCATCGGCGCGGTGCCCGCTGTCGTCGCCGTCGCGCTGCGCTCCCGGCTGCACGAGCCCGAGCACTTCACGCGCACCCGCAGCGAGGGCACCGGCCTCTCGACGCTCGCCTCCCTGAAGCTGCTGGTGAAGGACGGCCCCACGGCCCGCGCCAGCCTCGGCGTCCTGGTCCTCACCTCGGTCCAGAACTTCGGCTACTACGGGATCATGACCTGGCTGCCGACCTACCTGAGCGAACGGTTCGGCTACAGCCTCACCAAGTCCTCGGGCTGGACCGCCGTCACCGTCGTCGGCATGGCGGTGGGCATTCTCCTCTTCGGCGAGCTCGCCGACCGGCTCGGGCGCCGCAGGGCGTTCTGGGTCTTCCAGGTGGGCGCCGCCGTCTCCGTCCTCGCCTACAGCCAGCTCGTCTCGCCGTGGGCCCTGCTCGTCGGCGGCGCGGTCATGGGCCTCTTCGCCAACGGCATGACCGGCGGCTACGGGGCGCTGATGGCCGAGCTGTATCCGACGCAGGTGCGGGCCACCGCCCAGAACACCCTGTTCAACATCGGCCGCGCGGTAGGCGGCTTCGCGCCCGTCGTCGTGGCGCTGTGCGCGGACCGGTGGGGCTTCGCCGTCGCCATCGGGCTGCTCTCCGCGATCTACGTCGCCGACATCCTCGCCATGTTCGTCATCCCGGAGCGCAAGGGCGCCCGGCTGGACTGAGAGCGGGTGCTCGCCTTCGGCGCGGCCGGGTCGCATGCTGGACCCGGACGACCGCGCCGAAGGGGAGGCCGCCGTGACCACTCGCGATCAGGACCTGCGTACCCGGAGGATCTGGGCCCGCGACGCGCCCCACTACGACGGCTGGATGCGCCGCTTCGACCGGTACGTGCTGCGCGGCGGACGCGCCCGGCTGTGCGCGCGGGCCGGGGGCCGGGTCCTCGAAGTCGCCGTCGGCACCGGCCTGAACCTGCCGCACTATCCCAAGGGCACCGACCTGACCGGGGTCGACCTCTCCCCGGACATGCTCGCCCGCGCCCGTGTGCGGGCCGCCGAGCTCGGCATCGGCGCCACCCTCGAAGAGGCGTCCGCCACCGGGCTCCCGTTCCCCGACGGCTCTTTCGACACGGTCGTCTGCGCCCTGGCGCTGTGCTGCATCCCCGACGACCGCGCCGCCGTCGCGGAGATGCACCGCGTACTCGCACCGGGCGGCACGCTCCTCCTGCTCGACCATGTCGTCAGCCACAGATTCGCGGTGCGGACGGTGCAGCGGGCTCTTGAGCCTCTGATGCTCAAACTCGCCGACGACCATCAACTGCGGCGGCCACTGCACCTCGTGCGCGACGCCGGTTTCGAGGTCGTCGAGCGCGAGCGCTACAGCTTCGGCGTGATCGAACGGCTCGTCGCGGTCAAGACCGGGCCGGAGTGATCAGGGTGGGCGCGGCCTCGACGACCGCGGCCAGCTCCGCGCCCGCGCGCAGGAGCGCCACGGAGCGCGCCGCGATCCGGTCCAGGCGCTCCTCGAGGATGCGACCGATCCGCTCCGGGCTGCCGGCCTCCCGCAGCGAGTCGATGATCTCCCGCACCGCGGGGATGCCGTACCCGCCGCCCCGCAGAGCCGTGACGATCCTGGCCGCACCGACCGCCGCACGGTCGTAGCGGCGCGCCCGCAGCGATGTCACGCGCTCCGGTGTGACCAGGCCCTCCCGTTCCCAGAAGCGCAACGTCGACGTGCGGACGCCGAGCGCGGCGGCCAGTTCGGTGATGGTCATGAAGTCGTCGCCGCCGGTGGCCGTCTGGAGGGTGTCCTCAGCGCCGATCGACCACAACGCCCGCTGCGCGCGCAGCACCTCTTCGCGCTCGTGCGCCAAGGCCACGTGCACGGCGTTGACCGCCGCGGCCGCCTCCGTGAGCGTCTGCGTCCACAGCTCGGCCATCAGCTTCCGGGCCGCCACCGGCCCGGTGGCCGCGGCCAGGCCCCGGTAGGCGTGCAGCGCCCGTACGTGCAGGGGAGCGTAGGCGCGGTAGCCGTTGCCCGACCGGGCGGCCCCGGGGATGACCCCGAGCCGCTCCAGATCGCGCACCTGCTGCACCGAGTAGCCCGACTCCCTGGCGACATCGACCGTCCTGAGCGCGGCCTCTCCGGCCACCTGTCCCACCTCAACCCCACATAAGCACTTCAAGCAGATGCTTGAACCATGAGTGCCGACACGAGTATGGAACAGATCATCACGACCGTGCGCGCCTTCGACGGCGCGCTCGTCCTCGCCCCGGAGCCCGGTGGCGCCTTCCCGGAGCTCGCATGGGGCGACGCCTTCTTCTACTACGCCCCCGACGGCGAGGTCCCGCACACCGTGCAGCCGTACGGGACGATCGTCACCAAGAACTACCCCGGAGACACCCGGTCGGACCTCGACGCGCCCGGCCGCCTGCGCGTCAACATCCAGGTGGACCGGGCCACCTTCCGGCACCTCACCGGAGAGTCACCCCGTGACATCGACACCGCCACGCACGACTGCGCGGCCGTCGACACCGTGCTGCCCCACCCCGTGTACGCCGCCGGGGGCTGGGTCTGCGTCGTGAACCCGGGGGAGCGGACGTACGACACGGTCCTGCGGCTGCTGCGCGCCGCGCACGACGCCGCACGGGACCGTTTCGAGCGGCGTCAGGGCGTGTGACAGAAGGGAGAGGGGAGCTACAGGCCGTACGTCTTGCCGATGATGTCCCGCTGGATCTCGCTCGTGCCGCCGTACACCGTGGACACGACCGTCGCGCGCAGCAGGGCCTCCATGCCGTACTCGGTGGCGTAGCCGTAGCCACCCAGCATCTGCATGCCTTCCAGGGTGACGTGCTTGGCCAGCTCCGTGCACTTGAGCTTCGCCATCGATGCCTCGCGGGCGAACACCCGGTCCGGCTCGGCGTCGATCCTGGCAGCCACGTCGTCCAGGAGGAGCTGGGCGCACTCCAGTTCCGTGGCCATGTCCGCGATGCGGTGCTTGAGTGCCTGGAAGGAGCCGATGGGGCGGCCGAACTGCTCGCGCTCGCGCACATAGGCCAAGGTGTCGTCGAAGGCGCGGCGCGCCACGCCCAGCATGTTCGCGGCGAGGATCATCCGCTCCAGGTTCAGGCCCGCCATCAGCTGCTTCCAGGCCTGTCCCGGGGTGCCCACGACAGCCGAGTCCGGGACGAAACAGTTCGTGAAGTAGAGGTCGTTGACCTCCTTGCCGCCCATCGTGTCGATGCCCCTGATGGTCAGCCCCTCGGCGTCCGCCGGCACCATGAACTGGGTGAGACCCTCGTGCTTCGATCCACCCTGCTCCGTGCGGGCGATCAGAAGGATGTGGTCGGCGAAGTGGGCGTTCGAGCACCACGTCTTCTGACCGTTGATCAGATAGCCGCCCGCGGTGCGCTCCGCGCGGCAGGTCAGCGCCCCGACGTCGGAGCCCGCGCCCGGCTCGGACATCGAGATCGCCTCGATCCGGCCGTTCACCACCCCTTCGATGACGGTCCGCTTCTGCTCCTCGGTGCCGAACTTCTCGTACGCCGCCGCGGTGATGATCGTCGTCGCGAAGCCGCTGATGGGCGCCCGCCCGTACGATGTGTGCTGGAGGAACAGGCAGAGGTCCACCATGCCCTGGCCCGCGCCCCCGTACTCCTCCGGCAGGGCGATGCCGAGCCAGCCGAGCCGGGCCATCTTCTCGTAGAGCTGCTGGTTGTGGTGGTCCGTGCCGTTGGCGGTCAGCTTGTCGCGCTGCTCCTTGGTGCCGCACTCGCGGGTGCAGAAGTCGGTGACGGCCTTGACGAAGTCGCGGCGCTCATCGGTGAGTTGTTGAGGCATGGCGGTCTCCTTGACTTGGGGGAGGCGGGTGCGCTCAGCCGGCGTGCACGGCGGGGAAGACCGTGTGCAGCAGGTGGGACACCGTGCGGGTGAGCATCACGTGGAGGTCGTCGCGGGTGAGTGTGCCGCGCTCCAGCCACTCGCGGGACGCGGACTTGAGCATGGCGCTGTGGGCGCGGATCATCGCGCGGAGCTTGTCGCGGCCCTCGGTGACGTCCGACATCATGGCGGCCTCGAGGATCCGGTCGGTGGCGATCTCGTCGGCCTCCAGCATGATCCGGTCGACCTCCGGGTCGCCGAGCGATTCCATGCCGATGGCCGCGAGCCACATGTCCCGGTTCCGCTCGACGACCTCGAGCCAGCGGTCGACGCAGACGGCGAGCCGTTCCTCGGCCGTGGTCCGCGGCAGCCGCTCGGACACGGAGGCCGGGATGACCATCATCTGCCGCACCACTTCCAGGTACAGCTGCCGTTTGTCGCCGAAGTAGTGGTTGACCAGGGCCCGGGCCACGCCGGCCTCGGCCGCGATGTCCGAGATCGACACCGAGGCGTAGCCGGTGGAGCCGAATCTCCTGCGGGCGACGGCGAGGATCTCGGCGCGGCGCTCGTCGGGCTCCATGCGGCGCCGCCGGGTGGCCCGGGACTGGGCTGGCATGTGCGGCTACTCCTTGTTCGCGGGGTCCGCCGACTCGTACATCGACTCGATCGTCTCCGCGTGCAGGTCGTCGATGGCCCGGCGGCGCAGGCTCAACTTGGGGGTCAGTTCGCCGGTCTCGGCCGTCCACGGCCCGGCGACGACCCGGTACCGCTTGACCTGTTCCACCCGCGAGAGCACCGCGTTGGCCTCCTCGACAGCGGTGTCGACGGCCGCAAGCACCTGTGGCTGCACGGCGAGCTCGGCGAGGTCCGTCGTCGTGAGACCGGCCGCCCGGGCCCAGTGCGGGGCCGCCTCCTCGTCGAGGACGAGCAGCGCCGTGACATAGCGGCGCCGGTCGCCGATCGCGACGGCCTGGCCGACCAGCGGGTGGGCGCGCAGCAGCGACTCGATCTTCGTCGGGGCGATGTTCTTGCCGCCGGCGGTGATGATGATTTCCTTCTTGCGGTCCGTGACGGTGACGATGCCGCGGGAGTCGACCGTGCCGACGTCGCCGGTCGGCAGCCAGCCGTCGGCGTCCGTGCCGGGGTCGATGCCGCCGTCCGCGCGCAGATAGCCCGCGAAGACGACCGGGCCGCGCACGAACAGCTCGCCGTCCTCGGCCTCCTTGACCTCGATGCCGGGGCCGGGGCGGCCGACCGAGCCGAGGGCGAACACGTCGGGCGTGCTGACCGTGGCCGCGCCCGTGGTCTCGCTCAGGCCCCACACCTCGTACACGGGCAGTCCCACACTCGCCAGGAACTCCAGGACGGCGGTCGGGATCGGTGCGGCGCCGCTGAACGCGCGCAGGCAGTCGTCGAAACCGATCGCCGCGCGCAGCGGGCGCAGCGCGCGCTCGTCCAACTGCTGGAGCTGGTCGGCGAGGTCGGGGGGTACGCCCTTGTCGTCCGAGCGCAGTCGGAAGACTTCCAGCGCCGTCTTCTGGGCCTGCGCCAGGGCCGTCGCCTGCGCCTCGGGCAGCGCCGCGAGCTGGGCGCGCAGACCGGTGGCGAGCTTCTCCCACACGCGGGGCACACCGAAGAAGCCGTGCGGACGCACCTGTTGCAGCGCGGGCAGCAGCTGGTCGGGGGAGGGGCAGATGGTGACGTGCCCCGCGCTGCAGATCGGCATGTAGATACCGAGGACCCGCTCCGCGATGTGCGCCATCGGCAGATACGCCACCGAGCGCGGGTGCGGCGGCAGCGGCACCAACTGCTCCTGCATGACGGACTCGTGGATGACATTGCGGTGCGAGAGCACCACACCCTTGGGGTCGCCGGTCGTGCCCGAGGTGTAGACGAGGGCGAGCGGCTGGTCCGTGGTCACGGCGTCGGTGAGTGCTTCGAAGGCCGCTTCGTCGGGTGGCAGCGCGTTGCGCACGGCCGCGTAGCTGACGAATCGCGGGTCGTCGGCGGGTGCGGCCGACCAGTCGAGGAGGACGACGGCCCGCAGTTGCGGCAGGTCGTCGAGGACGGGCGTCCAGCGCCGCACCTGCTCCTCGCCCTCCAGAACGAGGACCGTCGCCGCGCTGTGGCGGGCGATGACACCGATCTGCTCGGTGCTCAGGGTGTCGTACGTGCTGCAGGGCAGCGCGCCGATGTGGGCGGCGGCCAGGTCGGTGACCCAGTGCTCGGCCCGCTTCGACATCGCGATCAGGAGGCGCTCGCCCCCCTTCAGGCCGAGCTGGGCGAGGCCGCGGGTCAGCGCGGCGACCTCGGCGCGCAGTTGGGTCCAGGCCAGGGTGCCCGCGTCCGGTCCGATGCCGGTGGTGAGGGCGGGCAGATCGCCGAACTCCTGGGCGTTGCGGCGCAATAGCTGGGTGATGGTCAGTCCGTCAACGGACTGGTGCAGCGGCTCTGGTGGCGTCACGGCGGCTCCCGAGAACGTACGACGTGGAACGTGCGGGGTAGGGCGGACTGTGCGTGAGCGGTGCCCACCGTGGCCCGTTATTGGCGCCGTGTCAATAAGTCGCGTCGACGTATCGGGGAACTATGCGGGCGGGCCCAGCATCGGCACCAGGAACTGCCGTGCCACCTCCCGCATCCGCTCGTCGTCGTCCAGATCGATGACATGACTCGGCACGACCAGGAACGATGTGCAGACCCGGACCATCATTTCGGCCACCACGTCCACGTCGACCTCGGCGGCGACCTGGCCCGCCCGCTGCTCCTGGCGCAGCCGCGCGGCGACGAACTGCTGCACCACGTGCTGGGTGCGGCCCCCGTCGGCGGTCATCGACGGCACCACGGTGTCGGGCTCGATCTCCATGAGGCCGCCGATGAGCCGGTTGTGCCGGATGGCGCGCAGCGAGCTGACGAACCCCACGACGACCCGGTCCGCGACCGTGTCGGCGCCCCTGATCTCCGTCGTGAACTGTTCGAAGTAGCGCCGGAATTCCCGCCGTACGACCTGCTCGACCAGCGCCTCCTTCGTGGCGAACCGGCGGTAGACGGTGATCCGGGAGACCCCCGCGATCCGTGCCACGTCGGCCATCGTCGAGCGCTTGATGCCCATGCGGCAGAACTGCTCGTAGGCGGCGTCGAGCAGACGGACCGTCACCTCGTCGGTGTCATCGGTCGCGTCGGCATCGGCGGTCGAGTCGCTGAAGGCCAGCTCGAGCACGTTCGGTTCCACAGGTGCCTCCCTGATTGCGTGAAGCCTCTGGCGTTCATGCCTCGTCTGTGCTCCCCTGTCATACAGCTGATACAGAGATGCTCAACGTGTTTCATCGTACCAAAGCAACTGCCGGACGAGCAGGGCTTGTTGATGGACGAGCACGTGACGGAACTCAAGGAGGAGTTCGGAGCAATGGATGGCTTGAGCAGGCGGAACATGTTGCTCGCGGGCGGCGCCCTCGGCGCGCTGGGGATGCTGGGCGCGGCGTCCCCGGCGAGCGCCCGCTCCCTGTGGACCTGGTCGCCGGGCGACTCCGTCGCCGGCGCGGGCGAGGGGGTCGACCCCGAGTGGGTGTGGGACGACGAGGTGGACCGGCTCATCGCCTCGGTCGTCGACCGCGGCGACGTGGCGAAGGTGAACGAGCAGTTGCGGACCTGGACCCGCAACGACCAGGCGCTGCCGGCCGGACTTCCGCAGGACGTAAGAGAGTTCATGGACCGGGCGCGGCAGCTGCCCTCCTGGGCCGACCGGGACAAGCTGGAGACCGCGGCCAAGTTCAACAAGACACGTGGCTTCTACCTGAACGTCCTCAACGGAATCGGCGGCGGCATGCTCAGCACCGCCATCCCGCGCGAGGCCCGCGCCGTGTACTACTCCAAGGGCGGCGCCGACATGGAGGACCGCGTCGCCAAGACGAGCATCCTCGGCTTCTCCGTCGGCGACCTCAACGCGTACCGCGCCGACGGCGACTGCGTCGTGCAGGCCGTCAAGACCCGCATGGTGCACGCGGCGGTCCGCCATCTGCTGCCCAAGTCCCCGGCGTGGTCGCAGGTCAGCGGCGGCCAGAAGATCCCGATCAGCCAGGCCGACATCCTCGTCACCTGGCACAGCCTCGCCACGTACGCGATGGGCAAGCTGCTGGAGTGGAAGGTGCCGGTCACCTCCGCCGAGTCCGCGGCCTATCTGCACCTGTGGCAGGTCACCGTGCACATGCTCGGTGTGCAGGACCAGTACATCCCGAAGACCTGGGATGCCGCCAACGCCCAGTCCAAGCAGGTACTCGACCCCATCCTCGCCTCCACGAAGGAGGGCGTCGAGCTCACCGACATCCTGCTCGGGCAGCTCGCGGAGCAGACCAGCCCCGGCGGCGTCGACCGCCCGCTGTGCAACGCGCTGGCCCGCTATCTCGTCGGCGACCGGGTCGCCGACATGGACCGCATCCCGGAAGAACCGTTCTGGGAGAAGACGATCGCCGCCGTGTGGCCCAAGCTCGTCGCCTTCCGCGAGGGCCTGCTGCCACTGCCCCTGGTGCCGCCGCTCGCCTGGACCGTCGACGAGGCGGCACGCCAGTACATCCTCGCCTTCCTCACGAAGGGCAGGGGCGCCGCGATCGAACTCCCCGAAACCAACCGACCCGGCACCAACTGAGGAGGCTGGCACAGCGATGAACTCAAGCGACGGGAAACACGGGCTCAGCAGGCGGAACATGCTCCTGGCGGGCGGCGCGCTCGGCGCGTTCGGCGCCATCAGTGCGGCGTCACCGGCGAGCGCCCGGTCCCTGTGGACCTGGTCGCCGACCGCGTCGGTCGCCGGCTCCGGCGCGGGCGTCGACCCCGAGTGGGTGTGGGACGAGCAGGCGGACCCGGTGATCGCGGGAGTCTTCGAGCGCGGCGAGGTGGCGAAGGTCAACGACTTGCTCGCGCAGTGGAAGCGCAATGACCAGGCGCTGCCCGACGGACTGCCCAAGGAACTCAAGGCGTTCATGGAGGACGCCCGCAAGCTGCCGGCCTGGGCGGACCGTGCCGAGCTCGACCGCGGCTCGAAGTTCAGCAAGACCAAGGGCATCTACGTCGGCGCCCTGTACGGCCTCGGCAGCGGCCTCATGAGCACCGCCATTCCCCGCGAGTCACGCGCCGTGTACTACTCCAAGGGCGGCGCCGACATGAAGGACCGCATTGCAAAGACAGCGAAACTCGGGTACGACATCGGGGACTTGAACGCCTACAAGCCCGAGGGCTCGATGATCGTGACGGCGGTGAAGACCCGGATGGTGCACGCGGCGGTCCGCCATCTGCTGCCGCAGTCCCCGGCGTGGTCGCAGGTCAGCGGCGGGCAGAAGATCCCGATCAGCCAGGCCGACATCCTCGTCACCTGGCACAGCCTCGCCACGTTTGTCATGCGCAAGCTGAAAGAGTGGGGGGTGCGCGTCAATACCGCCGACGCCGACGCGTATCTGCACGTGTGGCAGGTGAGCGCGGCCATGCTCGGCGTCCGCGACGAGTACATCCCCAAGACGTGGGACGCGGCCAACGCCCAGTCCAAGCAGGTCCTCGACCCGATCCTCGCGCACACCAAGGAGGGCGAGGCACTGACCGAGGTCCTCCTCGGCATCGTGGCCGAACTGGACTTGGGCCTCACCCGGCCCCTGATCAGCGCGTTCTCCCGGTATACCCTGGGCGACCGGGTCGGCGACATGATCGGCCTGTCCAAGGAACCGATCCTGGAACCGCTCGTGGCGGGCGCCTGGCCGCTGCTCGTGGCGTTCCGCGAAGGACTCATCCCCGTACCGGGGGTGCCCGCGGTCATGTGGACATTGGAAGAGGCGATCCGTCAGTTCGTGCTCCTGTTCCTGGCCGAGGGGCAGCCGATCGCCATCAACCTTCCGGACACGAACCGGCCGGAGTGAGAGGGAGCATGCGCAGACGACAGTTTCTCGGCTATGTACTGGCGGCACCGACGCTGGTGACCGCCGCCGAACTCGCCCCGGCGGGGGACGCGGTGGGGGCGACGAAGGAAGCGGCGGCAGCGGGCGGGCTGCCGTCCCTCGACATCACCGAGGCCGTCGACCTCAACGACGCCCTGACCCTGGCCGCCGCACCCACCTCCGCGCTCATTACGGTCCGGGTGAACAAGGACGGCACCGTGTCCTTCGCCCTGCCCCGCGCGGAAGTGGGCCAGGGCATCACCACGTCGACGGCGATGCTGATCGCCGAGGAACTGGACGTCCCGCTCGACCGGGTGCACGTCACCCTCGCCGACGCCCGCCCGGAACTCCTCTTCAACCAGCTCACCGGTGCCTCCAACACGACGATCGCCACCTACACCCCGGTGCGGGTGGCGGCCGCCGTCGCACGCGGCCGGCTCCTCGAAGCGGCTGCGCTTGAACTGGACTCACTCGTCGACGAGTTGAAGATGAAGGCGGGCGTCATTCTGGGCCCCGCCGGCAAGAGCATCGGCATCGGGGAACTCGCCGAGAAGGCCGCGGCGGCCACTACGCAGAAGGCCGTGGCCCGGCTCAAGTCCGCCGAGCAGTTCACCGTCATCGGCACGGCGCAGGGCCGCGTCGACGCCCGCGACGCGGTCACCGGCGCCAAGAAGTTCGCCATGGACCTCGCCGTGCCGGACGCCCTGCCCACGATGGTGTGCCGCCCGCCCACCATCAACGGCAAGGTCGAATCGGTGGCCAACCTCGACACGGTGCGCACCATGCCCGGTGTCACCGACGTCGCGGTCGTCTCCACCGGTGTGGCCGTCCGGGCCCGCACCTTCGGGCAGTGCATCGACGCCGTACGCGCCCTGGAGGTGTCCTGGCGGGGCGGCAGCGCGGAGGGCAAGTCCGACGACACGGTGCTGGCCGAACTGAAGAAGGCCGAACCCTCCATGGGGCTGCCGTCGCTGAGCCGCACGGTGGAGGCGAGCTTCACCTTCCACTTCCGCGGCAACAGCGCGCTGGAACCCAACTGCGCGATAGCCGACGTCCGTTCCGACAGGGCGGAGATCTGGGGCGGCCTCAAGTCACCGATCGTCGCGCAGCAGACCATCGCGGCCCGCCTCGGCCTCCCCGTCGGCGCCGTCACCGTCCACGTCACCGAGAGCGGCGGCTCCTTCGGCCGCAAGCTGTTCTTCGACGCGGCCCTCGAAGCCGCCGAGGTCTCCCAGAAGATGGGCAAGCCCGTCCGGCTCATGTGGCACCGCGCCGACGACACACGCCAGGGCCGCACCCATCCGATGGCCACGTCCCGCGTCCGCGTCGCGTACGCCGGTGACAAGGTGCTCGGCTACAAGCAGCGGCACACCAGCGTCTCCACCGACCTCGGCATGGGCTTCGGTGAAGCCCTCACCGCCGTGGCCGCGAAGCTGCCGGTCGCCGACCTCGCCTTCTCCGAGACGTTCTTCCAGCTGTCCCAGTCGATGCCGTACGAGTTCGGCGCGTACAGCCGAGTTCTCAACGAGACGGACAAGGGCTTCAACACGGGCAGCATGCGCAACGTCTACTCGCCCGACGTGACCTGCGCCCGCGAGCTCATCGTCGACCGGCTCGCCGAGAAGCTGGGCAAGGACCCGCTCGCGTTCCGCCGCGACTTCCTGCACGACGAGCGGGCCCGCGCCGTCCTCGACAAGGTCGCGGAGGTCGGGCAGTGGGGGAGGAGCCTGCCCGAGGGTGTGGCGCAGGGCGTGGCCGTGCACACCGAGTACCACGCGGTCAACGCGGTCCTCGTCGAGATCGACTGCCGCCCGGAGACGGTCGACAGGCCGATCCGCGACGGTGTCGCGGGCCCGCGTGTCACCAAGGCGGTGAGCGCGGTCGACGTGGGCCTCACGGTCAACCCCCGTGGCCTCGAAGCCCAGATGATGGGCTGCCTCATGGACGGCATCGCGCAGACCCTGACGTCGAGCCTGCACCTGAAGGACGGCCACTTCCTCGAGGCGAGCTGGGACAACTACTTCTACACCCGCCAGTGGAACACGCCGCCCGAACTCGACATCATCGTCATGCCGAACACGAGCGAGAAGCCCGGCGGGGCGGGCGAGTTGGGGGTCGCGGCGTCCATGGCCGCCGTGGCGTGCGCGTACGGAAGGGCGACCGGCACGATGCCGACGACCTTCCCCATCAACCACGGCACCCTCTCCTTCACCCCCAAGCCGACCGTGCCGCCGGTACCGCAGTCGCCGACCGATGGCCTCGACCACGCCATCTGACCGATCGATCCACCAGGGAGACATCAACCCCGTGCCCAAGCACACTTTTCGCGTCAACGGCGAGCAGGTGACGGTCGACGTAGAGGACGACGTGCGCCTGCTGTGGGTGCTGCGCGACATCCTGGGCGTTACAGGACCGAAGTACGGCTGCGGAATCAACGTCTGCAAGGCCTGTACGAGCCACCTCAACGGCAAGGCCGTCAACCCCTGCGCGATCCCCGTCAAGGAGCTGGCCTCCGACGACGAGGTGACGACCATCGAGGGCCTCGCCGACACCGTCGACGCCGACCTGCATCCGATGCAGCAGGCCTGGCTCGACCAGGACGTGGCCCAGTGCGGCTACTGCCAGCCCGGCCAGATCATGGCCGCGGTCGCGGTGGTCCGCCGTGCCAAGGAGGAGGGCCGCGCCATCACCGACGCCGACCTCGACGGCATCCGGAACGTGTGCCGCTGCGGCACGTACTTCCGGATCCGGGAGGCGGTGAAGGAGGGGGCGAAGGGTATGTGACGCCCCTCGGTGGGCGGCCGCACGGCCGCCCACCGCACTGTCAGCCCGCGGCGGTGTCACCGTCCTCGGTGCGCAGCCACACGGCCGTGTCCGCGGGCAGCAGCCCGTCCTGCGTCAGGGGGCCGCTCGCCAGGAGCAGTTCTCCGGGCGGGAGGTGGGCGGGCGGACCGTCGACGTTCACCACACACGTCCAGCCGCCGGGCCGGGTGAAGCGCAGCAGTTGCTCCGCCTCGTCCATCCCCGGGTCGCCCAGTACCTCGCTGCCCGGCGCCCCGGGCCGCAGCAGCTGGCGGCGCAGCCGCAGCGCCGTCCGGTAGAACGCGAGATGAGAGTCCGGGTCCCGGTCCTGGGCCGCCACCGACAGGGCGCCGAAGCCCTCCGGCTGCGGCAGCCAGCCCGCCGCGCCCCCGAACCCGTACGACGGTCCGCTCTCCTCCCACGGCAGCGGCACCCGGCAGCCGTCCCTGCCCTTGCGGCGTCCCCCCGACTGCCCGTACACCGGGTCCTGCAAGTCCTCGATCCGCAGATCGGAGACCTCCGGCAGGCCCAGCTCCTCGCCCTGGTAGATGTACGCGGAGCCGGGCAGGGCCAGCATCAGCAGGGTGGCGGCGCGGGCGCGGCGCAGGCCGAGCTCGCGGTCCGGCTCGGGCCGGTGACCGTCGGCGCGCAGCCAGGCCTCCAGGTCGGTGCCGGGCGGCAGCCCCAGGCGGGATGCGTGCCGGACGACGTCGTGGTTGGACAGCACCCAGGTCGCCGTCGCGCCCACCGAACCGGCCGCGTGCAGTGACTCCTCGATCACCTTCGCGAGGTCGGGCGTACGCCAAGGGGCGGAAAGGAACTCGAAGTTGAACGCCTGGTGCAGTTCGTCGGGGCGGGTGTAGAGCACCCTGCGGGAGTTCGTGACCCAGGCCTCGGCCACGGCGACGCGCGGCGGGCTGTAGGCGTCGAGGACCGTGCGCCAGTCCCGGTAGATCTCGTGCACCTCGTCGCGGTCCCAGTACGGGTGGGTGCCCGGCGGCATGTCGTCGTGGATGCCCTTGTACTGGGGCCGCCCGATGTCGGCCAGGGGACCGGCGAGGTCCTTGGCGCAGCCGTGGGCCACGTCGATGCGGAAACCGTCGACGCCGCGGTCGGACCAGAAGCGCAGGGTCTGCCGGAAGTCGGCGCGCACCTCCTCGTGCTCCCAGTTCAGATCCGGCTGTTCGGGGGCGAACAGGTGCAGGTACCACTGCCCGTCCGGCACCTGCTTCCAGGCGTTTCCGGAGAAGCTGGCCTCCCAGTCGGTCGGCGGCAGCGAGCCGTCGGGGCCCGAACCGTCGCGGAAGACGTAGCGCGCGCGGGCCGGTGAGCCCGGCGGCGACGCCAGCGCCTCCTGGAACCAGACGTGCTGGTCGGAGGTGTGGTTGGGCACGATGTCGACGAACACCTTCAGGCCGAGGCGGTGTGCCTCGGCGACCATGGTGTCGAAGTCGTCGAGGGTGCCGAGCCGCGGGTCGACGTCCCGGTAGTCGGCGACGTCGTAGCCGCCGTCCTTCAGCTCCGAGGGGTAGAACGGGCTCAGCCAGACCGCGTCGACGCCGAGGTCCGCGAGGTGGCCGAGGCGGTTGGTGACGCCGACGAGGTCGCCGATGCCGTCGCCGTTCGCGTCGGCGAAGCTGCGCGGATAGATCTGGTAGACGACGGCCTGCCGCCACCAGTCGGCGTTCTGCGGGGAGTTGTCGATGGGCGCGGAGGGGTGGTCGGTCATGCGGACTCCGTACGTTGTCGAGTGGGGGGAAGCGGCCGGAGAACGGTCGGGTGCGCCGCGGTCATCCCTTGACCGCGCCGTCGGTGAGACCGGAGAGCACGCTACGGCGGAAGATCAGCACCAGCAGTGCGATGGGGACCGTCGCGGCCATGGCCCCGGCGAAGATCGTGCCGAAGGGAATCTCGTAGACCCCCGAGAAGAGGGCGATGCCCACCGGCACGGTGCGGAAGTCGTCGGCGGAGTTGAAGGTCAGGGCCATCAGGAACTCGGTCCAGGTGGCGGTGAACGTGAACACCCCAGCGGTGAACAGGGCGGGCCTGGCCTGCGGCAGGATCACCGACAGGAGCGTGCGGACCGGGGACGCGCCGTCGACCGTCGCCGACTCCTCCAGCTCGTGGGGGATGTCGAGCAGCGAGTTACGCAGGATCCACACCGCGAACGGCAGATGGAAGGCGACGTACGGGATGATCAGGCCCCAGTAGCTGTTGAGCAGGTCGAGCCGCCGTTCGACCAGGTAGAGCGGGGTGACCACGGCGATCGTCGGGAACACCGAGATCATCAGCAGCGCCACCATGATGGCGCCTCGGCCGCGCAGCGGCAGCCTGCCCAGGGCGTAGCCGGAGAACAGGCCGAGGCCGAGCACGATCGCCGTGGCGCTCAGGCAGATCACCGCGCTGTTGAGGAGATAGCGGTCGAAGCCGGCCGAGGTCAGCGCCCGCGCGTAATGCGCCCACGTGGGGTCCTTGGGCAGCACGCTCGGCGGCGAAGCGCCCAGCTCGCCCTCCGGCTTGAAGGACGTCACCGCCATCCACAGCAGCGGCAGGGACACCGCGAGAACCAGGACGAACGCCCCGATGTTCACGACGTTCAGCCAGCGGCGCACGCCCCTGGCCTGTCGTCCGCTGCGCCTCATCGGCCCACCCCTCCCTCGTCCACCTGCATCTTGAAGGCCCGCAGGAACAGCAGGCAGCCGATGGCCACCAGCGCTCCGGTGGCCGTGGCGATCGCCGCGCCGAGGCCCACGTTGAGGTCCTGGAACAGCGCCTTGTAGCCGAGGATCGCCAGCGACTGGGTGGCCGTGCCCGGGCCGCCCTGGGTGAGGACGAAGGGCAGGTCGAAGATGCCGAAGGCCTGAAGGACGCGGAAGAGCACCGCCACCGCGATCACCGGCCGCAGCGCGGGCAGCACCACCAGACGGAACGTCGTCCAGGCATTCGCGCCGTCCATCTCGGCCGCCTCGTACCGCTCCTGAGGGATCTTCACCAGACCTGCCAGGATGATCACCGCGACGAACGGCGTCGTCTTCCAGATGTCCGCCACCGCGAGCCCCGCGATGGCCGGCACCGGCTTGCCCAGGATGACCGGCGGGGCGTCCATGACCAGACCGAACAGCCAGGTCACCGCCCCGTACCCGGCGTCGTACAGATACGCCCACAGCTGCGCGGAGACGACGGTGATCAGCGACCAGGGGATGAGGAGCAGCGCGAGGATCCAGCCGCGGCCCGCCTCCAGACGTTCGAGGAGCACCGCCACCGCGATGCCGAGCACCATCTCCACCGCCACGGTGCCCAGTGTGTAGCCCACGGTGAACAGCAGCGCGTCGAGCCACGCGGAGCTGGAGAACATCGTGGCGTAGTTGGCGACCGTCCACTCCTGGACCTCCATGCCGCCGAAGGTGAAGCGCACCTTCGCGAAGCTGGTCACCACGGAGTACAGCACCGGGAAGAGCGTCACCAGGCCCACCACGATCAGCGTCGGCGCGGTGAACAGCCAGCCGGTACGGGCCTTGCGGCGCCGCAGCCCGGAGTCGTCCGCCCGCCCCGAGGCCGCGGAACCGCGCACACGTCCCGCCGTGTCCGGGCGGGGACTCGACTGCCGCACCGGGGCCGTCACAGCGACTCCCCGGCGAGCGCGGCGGTCAGCTGGTCCTGCGCGTCGGCGACCGCACGGGCCACCGGCACACCGGTGAGGACCCGGTTCGCGTGCGTGTAGATCGCCTTGCTCACCTGCGGGTACGACGGATTGCGGGTGGGGCGGGCGACGAGTGTCATCTCCGGTGCCAGGGCGTAGACGGGATTCTTCGAGCCACGGATCCAGCGGCTGTTCAGGGCTTCACGCGTGGTGGGCAGCTGTGCGCCGTGCTCGGCGAGGACCATCTGCCCCTCCTGGGCGATGAACTTGGCGAAGGCCGCGGCCGCGCCGAGCTTGCGGGAGTGCGGGTTGAGGTAGTTGCACCAGCCGCCCAGACAGCCGAGGCCGCCCTCGCGTCCCTCGAAGCCGGGGCGCAGCGCGGCGCCGATCCGACCGGCCACGGAGGAGGACTCCGGGGTGTTGGCGACACCCCACGCGTAGGGCCAGTTCCGCAGGAACAGCGAGTTCCCTCCGGTGAAGTCGTCGAGCGTGTTCTGTTCGATGAACGTGGCGACGGCGGAGGGGGAGACGCGGCTGGTCACCAGGTCCCGCATCAGCCCGAGGGCCCGTTCGGCGGCCTGTCCCTCGAAGGTGGCGCGGCTGCCGTCGGGGGAGAGTGCCTGGCCGCCTGCGTCCGCGAGGATCTCGGTGACGTTGCAGGTCATGCCCTCATAGACATTGCCCTGCCAGACGAAGCCGTGCTTGATGTCCCCGGCCTTCTGGACCCGCTGAGCGGTGCGCATCAGCTCCTCCCACGTACGCGGCACCCGCAGCCCGTGCTTGTGCAGCAGATCGCGCCGGTAGTAGAGGTACGACTGATCCTGGTACAGGGGGAACGCGTACCGGTGCCCCTGATAGCCGAGCGAGTTGAGCAGCGCCTTGGGATAGCGCTGCCACTCCTCCTCGTCCAGCAGTGACTCGACCGGCAGCGCGAACGACGCGGCGCCGAACTGGGCCGCCCACGTGAGATCGCCCTGGTAGACGTCGGGACTCGAGCTGCCCGACGCCAACTGCGTGGACAGCGCCGAGCGTTGGGTGTCGGTGCTGGCCGGCGCCTTGATGATGTTCACCGAGATCTGCGGGTAGCGCTTACGGAAAGCACTGATCAGGCGGGGCGCCAGATCACCGCCGTCCTTCGCGGCCACCGCGCTGTACCACCAGTCGATCGTCGTCTTCTCGCGTGGGACCTGCTGCGCCTCGGCCGGATCCGGGGGAGTGGCCGAGGCTCTGGAACAGGCCGAGACGAGCGGGGCAGTGGCGGCGGCACCGGCAGCGATACCCAAGGAGGACAGGGTTCTTCTACGGCTCAATGTCATGGGGAGGTGCTCCTGCCGAAGTGGCGGCTGACCCATCGCTGACAACTTCCTGAGAACGCTTGCACGCTAGGCAGTGCGCTCCGGCCGGGTCAATGGGTGTGCACAGCCCGGAGTTCGAGACAACGCTTTCACGCTCCCTGCCGGAGTGTGTCGTCGCTGTGCTACGTTCCCGCCATGCCGATACCGGACCAGCGATACCCGACGATGGCCGATGTGGCCGAGCGGGCCGGGGTGTCGGTCTCCACCGTCTCGCGCACCCTGCGCGGCATGTCCACGGTCTCCCCCGAGGCCCGGCAGCGGGTCGAACAGGCCGCGCGGGAGCTGGAGTTCGTCGTGTCCCGCCAGGCGTCCTCGCTCGTCACGGGGCGCACGGGCAATGTGGCGGTGCTGGCGCCCACGCTCTCCTCCTGGTTCGTGGGCTGTGTCCTGCAAGGGCTGAGCACGCAGCTCAGCGGCGCGGGTCTTGATCTGCTCATCTACCCGGTCGCCGAACTGGCCGAGCGGCAGGCCTTCTTCGAGCGGCTTCCGGCGCGGCGCAACGCCGACGCGCTGATGGTGCTCAGCTTCGACCTCACGGACGAGGAGACGGCACGCCTCGACCGGCTCGGCATGCCCGTTGTGTACGTCAGCCGCAAGGTCGAGGGCCGGCCGAGCGTGTACGTGGACGACGTCGCGGGCGGCCGCACCGCCACCCGGCACCTGCTCACCCTCGGCCACCGCCGGATCGCGTACCTCAGCGGCAGCCGGAGCGACGGTTTCACCTACAGCGCGCGGCTGCGCCGCACCGGCTGCGTCGAGGCGCTGGCCGGGGCTGGGACCGAACCCGCCCTCGTCCGCGAGGTGCCGAGCGGGCGGCGCGCGACGCTGGAGGCCATCGGGGAGATGACGACGCTGTCCGAGCCGCCCACCGCGGTCTTCGCCGAGACCGACGAGCTCGCCCTTGAACTGCTGACCGCGCTGCGCGAGGCCCGGATCCAGGTCCCCGAACAGCTCTCCGTGGTGGGCTTCGACGACCACCCGGTGGCGGAGTGGGCGGGCCTGACCACCGTCGCCCAGGACCCGGTGAGTCTGGGCGCGGTGGCGGGCGGCCTGGTCACCGAGCTGATCGCGAACCCGGACGGCGACCCCGCCCCCCACCGGGAACTACCGCTGCGACTGATCCCCAGGGCGTCGACGGTGCCGCCAAGGGATTGATCCGGGGGCGTCCACTCGCCGACGGCGAACGTCAGTCCTTCAGGCCGCGCAGATACGTTCCGAACTTCTCCAGGCCGTCGATGTTGCGCGGTCCGCTGATGCCCTCGTTGTAGTCGAGGACGAAGAAGTTGCCCTTCTTGACCGCGGGCAGATCCCGCGTGTGCGGCGAGCTCTTCAGGAACTCGATCTTCTTCTTGGCGGGCTGGTCTCCGTAGTCCAGGACGATGATGACTTCGGGCCGACTGGTGGCGACGGCTTCCCAGTTGACCTGGGTCCACCGCTGATCGACGTCGGCGAAGACGTTCCGGCCGCCGGCGCTCTTGATGATGTCGGTGGGTGGGACCTGGCCGCCCGCCGTGAACGGCTGGTCCGTGCCGGAGTCGTAGAGGAAGACCGGCACACGCTCGCCCTTGGGGGCCTCGGCCTCGACGGCGCGGACGCGCTGCTTGAGGTCGCCGACGACATCCTTGGCCCGCTTCTCCACTCCGAAGATCTGGCCGAGTCGCTCCAGGTCGGAGTAGAGGGCTGCGAAGGGGGTCAGTTTCTCCGGGTACTTGGGGTAGTTGTAGCAGCTCTCGGTGTGCATGAAGCTCTGCACGCCGAGCTTGTCGAGGATCGCGGGGGTGATGCCGCGCTGGTCGCTGAAGCCGGAGTTCCAGCCCGCGACCACGAGGTCCGCCTTGGCGTCGACCACGATCTCCTTGTTGAGGAGGTCGTCGCTGAGCTTCTTGACCTTGGCGTACTCCTTCGCCCAGGGCGACTGCTCGACCGGCGGGTTCGCGGGCGGCATGACGTAGCCGAGCACCCGGTCGGTCAGGCCCAGGCTGAACAGCTTGTCGGCGCTGCCGCCCTCGTAGGCGACGGTGCGCTTCGGCTTCGTGTACGCGACGCTCTCGCCGCACCGCTTCACGGTGGTCTTCTCGGCGGTGGCCGCCTTGGAGTCGGACTGAACGGAGGCGCCGCAGGCGGTGGTCAGGAGCGCGGTGGCGACGGCGGCGCCCACTGCGGGCCATCTGCGGGCCGAGGCGCGGAATCGGAGGAGTTGCGGCATGCGTGGTGCACCTTCCGGGAGGACGTGGGTGACGTGGATGAGGTCAGGGGGTGGGGTCGAGCGAGTAGAGAAGCTGGGGATCGCCGGTCAGGGGATGCGGGACGACGCTGGCCTCGACCCCGAACACGTCCTGGACGAGCTCGGGCGTGAGGACGTCCTTGGGCGTACCGGCGGTCACCAGACGTCCGTGCGACAGCACGCCGATCCGGTCGCAGGCGGCCGCGGCGAGATTGAGGTCGTGCAGGACGATCAGGACGCTGAGCCCGGACTCCCGCAGCAGGGAGAGGAGTTGCACCTGGTGGCGTACGTCGAGGTGGTTGGTCGGCTCGTCCAGGACCAGGATCTCGGGGTCCTGGACGAGGGCGCGGGCGAGCAGGACACGCTGGCGTTCCCCGCCGGAAAGGGTCAGGACACCGCGGTCGGCGAGGTGGCGGATGCCGAGGCGGTCCATGGTCGCGGCGCACACCTCGCGTTCCTGCCGGCTCAGACGCTGGTTCCCGCGCAGATGGGGAGCGCGGCCCAGGGCCACTGCCTCCTCGACGGTGAAGTCGAGGTCGACGGCGCCGTCCTGGGTCATGGCCGCGATCAGCTGCGCGCTGCGCCGCAGCGTCAGGCGGGACAGGTCGTCGCCGCCCACGCGTACGGCGCCCGAGGTGGGACGCAGGGCCCGGTACACGCAGCGCAGCGCGGTGGACTTGCCGCTCCCGTTGGGCCCGACGAGGCCCACGACCTCGCCCTCGGACACGTCGAGGGACAGCTCGCGCACCAGGCTCCTGCCGTCGGTGACGACCGAGAGGCCGTCCAGTCGCAGTTCCATCTCAACGGCCCCCGAACACATAGCCGTTGCGGCGCATCAGCGTGATGAAGACCGGCACGCCGACGAGGGCGGTGATGACACCGAGGGGCAGCTCTCGCGGGGCGGCGAGCGTGCGGGACACCAGATCGACCCAGACCATGAACACGGCTCCGGCGAGCGGTGCGACGGTCAGCACCCTGGCGTGGGTGGCGCCGACGACCATGCGCACCAGATGCGGCAGCACCAGTCCGACGAAGGCGATGGCACCGCTGACCGAGACCAGGACGCCGGTCACGAGCGAGACCAGGAGAAGCAGCGCCTTGCGGTGCCGGTCGGGGTCGATGCCCAGGCTCGCGGCGGACTCGTCGCCGAGCGCGAGAAGGTCGAGGGCGCGGGCGTTCCGGTGCAGGACCACCACGCCGACCACCACCACGGCGGCCACGAGGGGCAGCACACCCCAGGTGGCGGCGCCGAAGCCGCCGAGCGTCCAGTGCAGGACGGTGCTGGTGGCCTCGCTGTCGGGAGCGAGGTAGACGATGACGCTCATCAGCGCCTGGAAGCCGAACGACAGGGCCACGCCGGTCAGGACGAGGCGCAACGGCGAGAGCGTGCCTCGGCGGGCGGACGCCACGTGGACGAGGACCGACGCGGCCAGCGCGCCGAGGAAGGCCCCCGCCGACACCGCGTAGATCCCGAGCGCGGCGAGCCCTCCGGTGACCGTCACGGTGACCGCTCCGACCGAGGCGCCGGACGAGACACCGAGGACGAAGGGGTCGGCGAGCGCGTTGCGCACCATGGCCTGGACGGCGACGCCGACCGCGCTGAGACCGGCGCCGACCAGCGCGGCGAGCAGAACCCGCGGAGTGCGGATCTGCCAGACGATCTGGTACGTGGTGACCTCGTCGGCCCGGATCGTCCCACCGGTCAGTGCCGCCCACAGGTAATGGGCGGTCTCGCCCGGAGTGACCACCGCGGCTCCGAGGCCGATGGCGACGACGACCGAGACGACCAGCAGTGCGCCGAGCACCGCGCAGGTCACCAGCAGGCCGGGGAAGGTGGCGAGGAGCCTCTTCCTGCCGGGCGTCGGCTCCGGGCCTGTGGCCGGGTCCGCCGGGGATGTGGCGGTCGGTGTGGGTGGCACGGAGGTGAGGGGCGGGGGCATGCGGCCACCCTTTCCATGGAGAGGAACGGTCGTCGGGGGAGGGCGGCGCTGGGTCTACGCCACCGCGGCGGCGGGCGCGCCCGCCCCGTCCCAGCTCATCCGGCACCAGGGCAGGGCGAGCCCGTCGAGGGACGTGACGGCACGCGGCGCGAGGTCCCCCACACGGGCGGCCTCCTGGTGCCGGGCGAAGACACTGTCCACGTAGCGGTGGCCGGTGTCGGCCGCGATGAACAGCACGGTGCGCCCGGGATCCTGAGCCCGTTCCCAGCCGGCCGTGAGGTGCCCGGCCCCGGTGGACAGGCCCGCGAAGACGGCGTGGCGGCGCATCAGGTCGACGCTGCCGGCGAGCGCGGCGTCGAACGAGACCCAGTGGACGACGTCGTACGACGCGTGGTGGACGTTGCCGAAGGGGATGGAGCTGCCGATCCCGGCGATGATGATGTCCGGGTCGGCGACGTGCTCGCTGCCGAAGGTGATGCTGCCGAAGGGCTGCACACCGACGAGACGGACGTCGCCGCCCGACTCCCGCAGATAGCGGGCGAGGGCCCCGGTCGAGACACCGGACCCGACGCCGCCGACGACCGTGAGCGGCTCGTCGGCGCCCAGCTCCTCGCGTATGTGGTCGGCGACCGCGCGGTAGCCGAGATAGTGGATGTCGTCGTGGTACTGGCGCATCCAGTGGTAGTCGGGGTGCTCGGCGAGGATCTCCTGGATGCGGGCGACCCGTCGCTTCTGGTCCAGCTTGAGGTCGGCGCTCGGCTCCATCTGTTCCAACGTGGCGCCCAGGAGCGCGAGTTGGGTGCGCGTGGTGTGGTCGACGGTGGTGGAGCCGACGATGTGGCAGCGCATGCCGTGCCGGTGGCAGGCCAGCGCGAGCGCGTAGGCGTAGATGCCGCTGGAGCTGTCGAGCAGGGTGTCGCCGCGGCGGACCGCGCCGGTGGTGAGCAGATGCTCGACGGCCGTGAGGGCGGAGACCACCTTCATGGTCTCAAAGCGCAGGCAGACGAGCCGGTCGTCGAGGCGTATCAGGTCCGGCCGGCCGATCGCCTCGGCCATGTGCTGCTCCATGGGCGAACTCCTCTGGGGTGGGGAAGGTCGTGAAGGTCCGGGTGACGGGCAGGCCCGCACGCTCCAGGTCCTGCGCGCAGCGGCGGGCACGGCGCAGGGCGTCGGGAGCCGCAGGGTCGAAGAGGACACCGGCGACGCAGCCGCTGTGCGCGATCTGTACGCCGACGGCGCCCGACCGGTCCGCGAGGGCGGTGAGCGTGTCGAACCCCGCGTGCCCGAGCCGCAGTTGACCGCGGCGGGCGCTGGCCGTGGCGACGCTCCCGAGCAGGGCGGCGTCGCGGTCACGGACGGCGCGACGCAGCCGGGCCCGCAGGGTCTCGTAGGCGTCGACGTCGCTGTCGGTGCAGGCGAGGGCGGGCAGGTCGAGGGTGTCCACCGGGACGCCGCCTGCCAGGGTGCAGCCGACGACGATCACCGGGGGCAGCGCCTCGCCGAGCACTTCGAGAACCCGTCCGTGCCGCTGGGCGAACAGGCGCGGTCGGCCGTCGAGCATCAGCGGATCGCAGGCCAGCTCGGCGCTCAGGGCGATCCGGGTCACCACGGAGGGAGCGAGGCACAGCCCGAAGGCGTCGGCCACGGCCCGTACGGCGGCGAGCACGTCGCTGGTGGAACTGCCCATGCCGAGGCCGACGGGAATGTCGCCGATGAGCGTCAACGCGCCGCCGCACGGCTCCCGTTCACACTGGGCGGAGCATTCCTCGACGGTGAGGGCGGCCGCGCGCAGGGCCTTCGTGCGGTCGGCGGGAAGGACGGTGAGCGGACCGGGCGCGGGGGTGAAGCGGGCGTGCGTGCCCGGCTCGCTCATGGGAAGCGTGACCAGGCCAGGGCGACATCGCCCGTACTCGTCCCGGAACACGCCCTGGAGGATCTCGCCGTGATGACAGGGCGCGTACCCGGTGCCGGTGCGGACGCCACTGCGGGCGGCCCGGCGGGTGCCTGCCGTCACGAGCCGCTCGCGGCGCGGTAGCGGTACAGGGTGCTCGGCTCCGCGCTGAACTGCGAGAACGGGAAGGGCTCCGCGGACAGTGCGGTCACCCCGTCCCCGAGGAAGGCGCGGGCGACGGCGCTGCCGGACTGCGCGTAGACGATCAGCGGCACTTCGCGGGCGCGGCAGCGCTCCAGGATGGTGTCGAAGCTGCCGTTGCCGAGCGTCATACCGGTGGCGACCACCGCGTCGGCGGTGTCGAGTACCTGATGCATGTCGGCGGTGACCTCGTCGCCCCACTGGGTGGTGCGCAGGTTGAAATCGCAGGGGAGTGGCACGCCACCGCGCTCGCGGATCGCCGCGACCAGCGGGTTGACGACCCCGATGAGACCGACGCGGGCGCCCGCCGGGAGGTCGAGGAGCCCGGCGATGGCGGCGTCCCGGGCGACGGCGCGGACTTCGGGCGGACCCGCGGGCAGTGTCACCGGCTCGGCGTCGGCCGCCTCGCGGTGCGGCCGCAGCTCGGCGAGGTACGCGTCCAGGGCGGCGATCCGCAGCGGGCGCGGCCCCTCCCGGAGCAGGGTGTCGAGGGGGCTGCCGGAGACCTCCCGGCACAGCTCGGGCCCTATCTCGCCCGCTTCGAAGGCGCAGCCGCCGAAGGAGCCGCCGAGCCGGACGAGAACGTACTGGTTGAGATACGTCACGTCTCCGCCCGCGAGCCGGGTGCCGTGGTGGATCCAGAACACGCTGGTGGCCGTCAACGTCGAGGGTGCGGGGCCGAGTTCGCCGCCGAGCGCCGCGGCGAACAGCTCGTCGGTGTGCTTCACGCGGTGGCCCCTTCGGTGGTGCGGGTCGATCCGGCGGTGCGGGTCAGGCGGAACAGGAAGGTGAGAACGCCGTCCTGCCAGTCGTGCAGATGGGCGATCCCGGGCTCGAAGCCGTGGTCCAGGGCGTGCCGCACGATGGTGTGCAGATCCGCGGTGTTGGAGGCGATGACGAACACCTCGGCACCGGGCGCCAGCAGGTCGCGCCCGGCGAGCTGCGCGAAGAACCGCTCGAGCAGCGGAGCCCCGACGCAGGTGTTCCGTACGACGTGGGGGTCGTCGCTGACGGGCTGGCTAACGGCGGGTGGGTTGAACGTGACGACATCCAGCCGCACCCCCGCGGGCAGGCCGTCGAAGAGGTCGCCGACGACCGGTGTGAAAGCGCCGCTCGCGCTGCGGTCCACCAGCCGTTCGTAGTGGCGTGCGGCGGCGGCGACGCTCTCCTCGTGCACGTCGATGGCGTAGATCTCGTCGGCGCCGCGCACCCCGGCGGTGACGGCCTCGACGCCGAGCCCCGCGCCCATGGCGGCGTAGCGGCGGCCCTTGACCTCGATACGGCCGTCGAGCAGCCACTCGTGGATCATGCGGCTCGTCCAGCCGGGCAGGAAGACGCCCGGCGGCACGTCGAAGGTCCAGCCGTTCCACTCGTACGTACGCGATGTGTGCAAGTCCGCTTTGGGTTGATTGAGGGCGATGATCTGCTCGGCGGGAAGCGGGGGCGGCAGCTGGTCGAGCAGTGCGGCGCCGGTGGCCTTGCGGTCCAAGGGGAGTGCTCCTCATGGGTGTTCGTGGTGGCGGGCAGGGGGAGGCACGGAAGCCGTCACCCCATTGCGGGGTGGCGGGACCCGAGGGGTACTGTAACGACAATCGTTTTCACTAAGCTAGTCCGTGTCCGGCATCCGGTCCGGCGGCAGACCCGCTCGACACCGGTCCGTGCCGCTCGATCGACCGCCGTCAATGCCGTCCGATCGCCTGCCCGTTGGGTGAACACGCCCGCTGATCCCTGCCGATCGCCGACCCGTAGGAGTCGCCAACCGTGACCATCTCGCCAGCCCAGGACCCCGCCACCACCGGGCCGCCGCGCCCGCGGTCCGTCCTGCTCGACCCCGCCTTCCTCCGCCTGTGGACCGGCACCACCGCCTCCGGGCTCGCCACCTGGGCCCTGCCCTTCGTCCTCGGGCTCGCCGTACTCCAACGCGACCTCACGGCGGCGGGCCTGGGCCTCGCCCTGGCGGCCCGCACCGCCGGCTTCCTCGGCGCGGTCGCCGTCGGCGGAGTCCTGGCAGACCGCCACTCGCGCCGCGCCGTGGTCCTGTGGTCCGCCCTGGCCGCGGCCGTGGCCGCGCCCCTCCTGGCCGCGGGCCTCGGGCGCTCACTGCTCCTGATGGCCGGTGCCGCGCTGCTCGCGGGCGCCGGACAGGGGGCCTGCCGCCCGGCGTTCCAGGCGCTCGCGGCGGAGGTCGTCGAGCCCGAACGGCGCCAACAGGCCAATGCGGCGATGACGTTGGCGGTCCGCGCGAGCACCTTGCTGGGTCCGTCGCTCGCCGCCCTGCTCGCCGCCGTGCTCGACATCAAGGCCCTGCTCCTCGGTATCGGAGTGCTCTGGCTGGTGGCGGCGCTCGTCCCCGGCCGCGGCGCGAAGACACCCCCGGCGGAGACCGGCGCCGAGGTGCAGCAACCCCAACGGGCCTCGTTCCGCCGCGAGTTCCTGGAGGGGGTCCAGGAGGCCCGCCGCCACCCGTGGTTCGTCGCGGGCCTCGGCGCCCTCACCGCCGTCATCGCCACCGGCTACTCCGCCACGGGAGTGGCCCTGCCATTGATCAGCCGCGACCGCTACGACACCGAGGCGGTGCTCGCCGCGGCCACCACCGCGTACGCCGTCGGCGCCCTCGCGGGTGCCCTGGTCGTCGCCCGCTGGCGCCCGCGCTCCCCGGGCTGGTCGGCGCTCGCGGGCCTGGGGGTCTACGGTTTCGCCCCGCTCAGCCTGACGCTGCCGGTGCACCCCGCGGTGGTCGTCGCCGCCTACGCGGTGGCCGGAGTGGGCATCGAACTGTTCAACGTGCCCTGGTTCACCGCCACGCAGCGCGAGATCGCCCCCGACAAACTCGCCCGCGTCTCGTCCCTCGACTTCCTGCTCTCCTACGGCCTGGCCCCGCTCGGCCTGGCCCTCATCGCACCCGCCATCACCACCTTCGGCGCCCAGCCGGTCCTGCTCACCTGCGCGCTGATCTGCTTCCTGGCCCCGATGGCGGCCGCCCTGGCTCCTATGGCGCGCTATTTCTCCCGTACGGCTGTGCCGCCCGGCCGTACCTGAGGCGCCGTGCCACCTCCTGGAGCTCAGTGAGGCATGCCCTGGATCGGGTTGGCCCTGGACAGGATCGCCTCGGCCAGGGCCTCGACCGGTTCGGTCCGTGACTGCGGGTTGGTGAGCAGGACCTGGTCGATCGCGCCGAGTTCGGGAAGGTCCGCGCTCGCGGGCAGTTCGACGAGGTCGCCGGGCGCGAGACTGCGGGTGAAGATGGCGATGCCCAGCCCGGCGCGCACCGCCGCGAGCACCCCGTTCACCCCGTGCACGGTGCAGGTGACCCGGTAGCGTCTGCCGACCGCGTCGAGCGCCCGGGCGGCCAGGGTACGGCTGAGGCTGGGTGCCTGGTACACGATGAGCGGCACGGGGCGCTCCGGTGTCACCTCGGTTCCCGCGGCGGACGCCCAGATGAGCCGGTCGCGGCGCACGAGCCTGCCCCGTCCCTCGCCCGGCTCGGCCTTGACGAGTGCGATGTCGAGGTGCCCCGACTCGATGCGGCGCCGCAGCACCGTCCCTTGCGCGACGGTGAGGGCCAGGTCGATGCCGGGGTGGAGCTTGCGGAAGTCGCGGAGCATGGTGGGGACCTGCGTGAGGGCGACGTCGTCGGTGACCCCGAACCGCAGTCGCCCGCGCAGCGCGGACCCGGTGAAGTAGTCGACGGCCTGTTCGTGCGCGGAAATGATCGTCCGCGCGAAGTCCGCCATCGCCTCGCCGTCGGCGGTGAGGGCGACGCTGCGGGTGTCGCGCACCAGCAGAGGGCGGCCGACGGACTCCTCGAGCTTGCGGATGTGCTGGCTGACGGTGGGCTGCGCGAGATCGAGCTGCCCCGCGGCCCGGGTGAAGCTGAGAAGCTGCGCCACCGCGAGGAAGGTACGGAGATGTTCAACGCTGTACATACGTCGGCCTGTCCATTGGGGATCGTAATTACTGTAATAGCTCGGATTCCGTTCCGAAATGACTGCGCGGTCGGAACGATGGGGGACACACCGACTCCATGAGGTGACTGACCCGTGAACCGCCAGCCCGGCCCGGCCGACCCGTTCCCCTCTCGTCCGTCCTTACGGTCACGCCCTCAACCCCGTTTCCACGCGCGCCTGTTCGGGTCGCTACGGGAGCGCAACTACCGCTACTTCTTCGCCGGCCGGCTCCTCGTGAACACCGGTACCTGGGTGCAGCGGATCGCTCAGGACTGGCTCGTGCTGACCCTCACGGGAAGCGCCACCGCCGTCGGCATCACCACGGCCCTGCAGTTCCTGCCCACACTCATGTTCGGCCTCACCGGGGGCTGGATCGCGGATCGCTGGCCCAAGCGCCGTGTACTGCTGATCACCCAGTCGGTCATGGGCGGCACCGCGGCCGGACTCGCCGCCCTCACCCTCTCCGGCCACGTGACCGTCTGGCACATCTACGCCATCGCGTTCACGCTCGGCACGGCGACGGCCGTCGACGAGCCGACCCGGCAGTCCTTCGTCAACGAGGTGGTCGGACCGCGCAACCTGCGCAACGCCATCGGGCTGAACGCCTCCGCCTGGCAGTTCGGCGCTCTGACAGGACCCGCCCTCAGCGGCGCCCTCGTGGCGAGCGTAGGGCCCGGATACGCCTTCGCCATCAACGCGCTCACCTACGTCGCACCGCTCGGCACACTCCTCCTGATCCGCCCCGACGAGCTGCACCGGTCACCCACGCCCGAGCCGTCCGACCGCCGGCTGCGTGACGGGCTGCGTCACCTCACCGCCCACCGCGAACTGCTGTGGCCCATCCTCCTGGCCGGCTCCTTCGGGCTGTTCACCGCCAACCTCCCCGTCACCCTCGCCACGTACGCGAAGTCGGTCCTGCACACCGACGCCGGCGGGTACGGGCTCCTCAGCGCCACCACGGCGGCCGGGGCCCTCGTGGGCGCGCTGTTCGCCGCCCATCGGACCCGCACCACACAGCGGGCCGTGTTCACCCTCGGCGGGACGCTCGCGGTGCTCTACGTCGCGGCGGCGTGCGCCCCGACGCCGTGGTTGCTCGCGACGTGCTTGCTCGCCATGGGAGCCACGACCACCCTGCTCAACACGTCGACCAACACGGCGGTTCAGGTCGGCACCCCCGACGAGTTCCGCGGCCGACTCATGGGCGTGTACGTCCTCGTGTTCGTCGGCAGCGGTGCGCTCGGCGGCCCGCTCCTCGGAGCCGTCAACGAGGCCTTCGGCCCCCGAACCGGCCTGCTGACGGCCGGAGTCGCACTCGCGTCGGCGACCACCGCCCTCTGGGCCACGCGCCCCACGAGCCCGCGCCGATCCGACGCGCTCGTCTCTCAGCGCAGTCGTGTGATCGCGAGCTCGACCCGAGGAGCGAGCACACGAGGGCAGAAGTTCGGATAGCGGCTCGTCGCGTCCGGGGCGCGCGGGGAACCTTCACGTTCCCGTTCAGTAACGGGAACCGGACCGGTCGGCCATGGGCCGCCGTCACACGAGTACCCCGCCGCACCTGGCCGCCCGATACATGTCGCAGTCGGCTCGAACTCCTCGATGATGCACGGCACACCGACGTCCCCTCAGGAGTCAGTCGTCATGACAGAGCCGCACTTCCCGCTCCACTCCCCAAGAGGCCACCGCGAGCCCGGCCGCATGCGCCGCTGGGTCTCCGCCGCCGTGGGGGCCCTCGCCCTCACGGCCGGTCTGCTGGTCACCGCTCCGCAGGCGTCCGCCGCGGGACTGACCCAGGTCACCGGCTTCGGTACCAACCCCGGCAACCTGTCCATGTACGCGTACAAGCCCGACACCCTGCCCGCCGACGCGCCCCTCGTGGTCGCCCTGCACGGCTGCACGCAGAGCGCGAGCGACTACTACAGCCACTCGGGCTGGCCTAAGTTCGCCGACAGCCTCGGCTTCGCGGTGGTCTTCCCGCAGACCAGCAGCGCGAACAACGCCAACTCCTGCTTCAACTGGTTCGATTCGGGCGACAGCGCACGAGGCCAGGGTGAGGCGCTGTCCATCAAGCAGATGGTCGACAAGGCCGTGGAGCAGTACGGGAGTGACACCAAGCGCGTGTACATCACCGGCCTGTCCGCGGGCGCCGGTATGACCGCGAACATGCTGGCCGCCTACCCGGACGTCTTCGCGGGCGGCTCCATCGACTCGGGCCTGCCCGCATCCTGCGCGACCAGCGTGTCCGCCGCCTACACCTGCATGTACAGCCCGCCGGACAGGACGCCAGCCCAGTGGGGCGACCTCGTACGCTCCGCCGCGCCCGCCGGCACCACCTCCTGGCCCCGGGTGGCGATCTGGCAGGGCACCGCGGACACCACCGTCGCCCCCGCCAACGCGGGCGAGCTGCGCGACCAGTGGACGAACGTGTGGGGCATCGGCCAGACACCGTCCCGCACCGAGAATCCCGGCGGGGGCACCACGCTGAGCATCTACGACGACGCCGCGGGCAGGCCCGCCGTCGAGGTGTACTCGATCTCCGGCATGGGCCACGGCCTCGCCGTCGACCCGGGCAGCGGTGCCGAGCAGTGCGGAACCACCGGCACGTACTACCTCGACACCATCTGCTCCAGCTATCACACCGCCCGCTTCTGGGGCCTCGACGGCGACGGCGGCGGCGTGACGCCGGGCGCGCTGCCCGCCCCCACCGGCCTGAAGGTGTCCGGAACCACCGACACCACCGCCTCCCTGACCTGGAACGCGGTCGACGGCGCGGCCTCGTACCACGTCTACCGGGGCGGATCGAAGGTGGCCACCACCACGTCGGCCTCGTACACCGACACCGGGCTGGCCACCGGCACGGCGTACGGCTACACGGTGGCAGCCGTCGACGCCGGTGGTGCCGTCGGCGCGAAGTCCGCCTCGGTGACCGCGACCACCGGCGGGTTCACGCCCACGTGCCACACGGCGAGCAACTACCAGCACACCGTGGACGGACGTGCGCACCAGAGCGGCGGCTACACCTACGCAGGCGGCTCCGGGCAGGCCATGGGTCTGTGGAACACCTTCACCACGCACACGCTGAAACAGACCGCCCCCGACTACTACGTCCTCGCCGACTCGGGCTGCTCGGCCTGACACCGGGGCGCCCCGCGGAGACTTTTCCGCGACAGCCCCTTGCCGGAAAGTCGTTTGGGCCCGCATGATCTCCCTGCCGGCGCCCTCCCGCCTCCTCGTCCACCCCTCCATCGCGGACCAGGTCACGGAGACCGTCGTAGAGCACGCCCGCGCCCTGCGCGTCGGCGACCCGGCGACCGAGATGGGCGCCCTGGTGAGTGAGCGGCACCTCGACCGGGTGCTCGGTCACGTACGGGACGGCGTGGACGGCGGGGCGGCCGTGGGCGCCCTCGTCACCTCTCCCGGGCCGTCAACTGCTCCACCACCGCTCCCAGCAGCCCCGCCGGGGCCCGCAGCGCGTGCAAGGCAGAGATCTTCGAGGTCAGCGGGCCGGGGGAGGTCACGATGCGCCACATCTCCAGCTTCGTGGGGTTGTCGAACTGGGCGGCGGCGAGGATGGCCCGGACGGTGTCGTCGGTACGGTCCGCGTGGAGCGGCGAGCCCAGTTTCACCTCGACCGTCGTGGCGGCGGAGGTGTCCGCGGCCTCGACCGTGACGCCGAAGCGGCCCGGCCCGCCGGTGGTCCCGGCCGGTTCGCCGTCGATGAGGACCGGGCCGGTGGGCAGGTCCGCCAGGAAGGTGACCGTCCAGGTGCGGGCGGCGGGGACGATGCCTGCGGGGCCGACCGCCGCGCCGATGCGCAGGGTGCCGCTCCCGGCGTCCCATTCCAGGGCCGTGGTGACCGTGCGGAGGTCGGTGCCGTCGCCCTGCCCGTCGTCCTCGATCAGGGTGAACGTGCCGCTGTCCGACGGTGCGACGAGCAGCTCCAGGTGTGCGGGGTTGCGGGTGGCGTCCAGGTCGTCGGGGCCGGCCAGCGGGAGGATGCCGCCGCCGCGCAGCAGGGCCGGCACCCCGTCGAGGCCGCGGTGCAGCTCGATGTGGCGGTCGCCGTCGTACGCGGTTCCGGTGAAGATGTCGGTCCAGGTGCCGGGCGGCAGCCAGGCCGGGGCGGCCCCGAGCAGCGTCACCTCGTCGCGGCGGCCGGTGATGGGCGCCACGATCAGCTCGCTGCCGAAGGCGAACTGGTTGGGCACCCGGTACGCCTCGTCGCGCTCCGGCTCGACGTGGTACATCGGGCGCACCAGAGGTGTGCCCGTGGCCGCGAGGTGGTTCATGGTGTGCAGGTACGGCACGAGCCGGTGCCGGAAGCGGAGCGCCTCGCCCATCGCCTGCCGGGGCTCGGAAGGGAACTGCCACGGTTCCTTGCGGATGAACGGGTTGTTCGCCGAGTGCAGACGCAGGACGGGGGAGAAGACCCCCAACTGCAGCCAGCGCGTCGCCAGTTCGTCGTCGCGGATGCCGCGTGTGTGGCCGCCGATGTCGTGGCTCCACCAGCCGTAGCCGATGTTGGCCGAGGACGCGGTGAACTCGGGCTGGAAGGCGAGGGATTCCCAGGACACCACCGTGTCGCCGGAGAAGCCGACGCCGTAGCGCTGGCTGCCGGGACCGGCGTAGCGGGAGAACGCCATGGGGCGGCGGCCCTCGCGCCCGGAGTCGAGGAAGTGGAAGTGGTTCAGGAGCCAGAGCGGGTCCACGTCGGGGATCCGTGACGTGCTGCCCTGCTGCCAGTCGACCCACCAGAAGTCGACGCCCTGCTCCTCCAGCGGATGGTGCAGGAGCCGGAAGTAGGCGTCGAGGAACGCCCGGTCGGTGAGGTCGAACGGGATCGTCGCGTCGGACGCGGGATCGACGCCGACCGCCCGCGCCACCGCCGGGTACGCGTCCTCGAACGGGCGCACCCCGTCGGCCGGATGCAGGTTGAGTGTGGTCTTCAGGCCCCGACGGTGCAGTTCGCCCAGGAAGGCCTCCGGGTCGGGGATGAGCTCGCGCTCCCACGAGTAGCCGGTCCAGCCGGTGCCGTACTTCGGCGGCACGGAGCCGACGCGGTGCCAGTCCATGTCGATCACGGCCACGGAGAAGGGAAGCTGCTCTGCGTCGAAGCGGTCGAACAGCTCCAGGTACTTCTCCGCGGTGTACGCGTGGTAGCGGCTCCACCAGTTGCCCAGCGTCCAGCGCGGCAGCACCGGGGGCCGCCCCGACAGCGCGTACAGCGCCCGCACCGCCTCGGCGTAGTCATGGCCGTACGCGAAGACGTACAGGTCGAGGCGGCCGGGCTCGCGCGGGGCCACCCAGCCCTCGTCGTCGAAGAGGAACGACGCCGAGTCGTCGATGGCGGCGATCCCGTCGCGGGCGGCGACACCGTCCTCCAGGGGGATCCGGCCGTCCGCGTCGTCGAGGGTGCGGGCCGTGCCGCCCAGGTTGTCCGGGCGCCGCTCGCCGAACCGCCAGCGGCCACCGGCCGGAGCCGTGACGACCAGGCCGTTGGCGCTGAACTCTCGGCGGTCGTAGAGGAGATGGAAGCGGTCCGTGGACACCTCCAGCGCGTCGTCGGTCTCCCGGACCGTGAACTTCGGCGTCGGCAGGTCGCGGTGGAGCGCGAAGCTCGACGCGCGGTCCTCGAAGGCACCGTCCTCGGACCACTCCAGGCGCAGCAGCCCCTCGGTGAGCACGGTGACCCGCCAGCGGTCGCCGCGCAGGACCGATGCGTCGCGGGCGCGGGGGTGGGCCGGGATCCTGCTGAGTGCGGTCGATGTCATTGCTTGACTGCCCCTTGGGTCACTCCGCTGATCACCCAGCGCTGGGAGAACAGGTAGACGAGTACGGTCGGTGCCATCGCCATGAGGTAGGACGCGAAGGCGATGTTGTAGTTGGTGTCGAACTTGCTCTGGAAGATGCTCTGCAGCACCGGCAGGGTCTGGAGCCCCGGATCCGCGGTGATCAACGACGGCAGCATGAAGTCGTTCCACGAGGCGAGGAACGCGAAGATGCCGACGGTCGCGTTCATCGGCGCGAGCAGCGGCACGATGATGCGCCGGAAGATCTGCCAGGTGCTCGCCCCGTCCATGCGTGCGCTCTCCTCCAGCTCCATCGGGATCGAGCGCAGGTACGCGGTGTAGAGCAGCACGCTGAAGGAGAGTTGGAAGACGATGTGCAGCAGGGCGACGCCCACGGGGCTGTCGATGTCCAGCAGCGCGGTGAGCTTGATCTGCGGCAGTGCCACCACCGGGAACGGCAGGAACATCGCGCCCAGCAGGTAGTAGAACGACCAGCGGAACAGCCGCCGGTCCCAGTTGCGGGCGATCGCGTACGCGGCGAGCGAGCTGAGCGCCAGCGTGCCGAGGACCGAGGCCGCGGCCACCGCCACGGAGATCGTGAACGAGACGGGGAAGTTCGTGATGCGCCAGGCGTCGGCGAAGCTGCTCAGGTCGATCGGCCACGGGAGGGCGAAGGCATCCCCGTCGGCCGCCTGCGAGGAGGACTTGAGGGCCATGGCGACGGTGACGTACAGCGGGACGAGGACCGTGAGCGAGGCGACGACGAGCAGCAGGGTGACCGGCCGGTTCATGGCGTCGTTGCCGCGGCGGCGGGCGCGGTTGACGGCCTTTCTCAGCGGCGGCCCGGGCCGTGTGGTGTGTTCGGACGGCGGCAGAGTGGTGGTCATGACAGCCGAAGGCCCCTTCCTCGGGTGGCAAGGAGTTGCAGCAGGGAGACCACGACCGTGAGGACGAAGAAGACCGTGGCGTTGGCCATCTGGTACGCGTAGTCGCCGCCCGAGTAGCCGCTGAAGATCTTCATCGCGACGCTGTTGGTCGCCGTCCCCGGCCCGCCGTCGGTGAGGCCCTTGATGATGTCGTAGGCGTTCAGATAGCCCTTGACGCCGAGGATCGTGTTGATGACGAGGTACCCGGAGACCAGGGGCAGGGTGATGGAGCGGAATCTGCGCCAGGCCGATGCGCCGTCGATGGAGGCCGCCTCGTACAGCTCGCCGGGGATCGACAGCAGGCCGGCGATGTAGATGAGCAGCGCGCCCGGGATCGTCTGCCAGGCGGAGACGACCATGATGGAGATCCAGGCCAGGTCGGGATTGCCGAGGATGCTCTCCTCCAGCGGCCCGAACCCGACCGAGCCGGCGATCGACGGCAGCGTGTTGGCGAACAGGTAGTTGAAGACGTACGCGGCGACGATCCCGGAGATCACCATCGGGATCACGAAGACGCTCCGCAGCGCGGCCAGGAACCGCACGCGGCTCGTCAGCCCGAGGGCCAGCGCCAGCGCGACGCTCTGCGCGAGCACCACGGTCACCAGGGCGAGACCGAGGGTGAATTTGTACGAGTCCCAGATGGCGGGGTCGGAGAACAGCGCCACGTAGTTCGTCAGGCCCGTGAACCGCCATGTGCCGAAGCCGACGTAGTCGGTGAGGCTGTAGAAGATGCCGACCAGGGCGGGGCCGAGGACCAGGCCGGTGAACAGCAGGAGCGTCGGCAGCAGAAACCAGTAGTAGAGGGGTTCGACCCGGCGCCGCCTTCGGGCGGGCGGCGCCGCGGACGCACCTCGTAGGACGGTGGGAGGCACAGCCATGAGGTCTCCTACTCGGTGGAGGAGCGGATCGCGATGCGCCGCCAGTCGGCGTCGAGCTGTCGCAGCATCGAGTCGAAGTCGCCGGTCGCGATCGCGGTCTGGAGGTAGTTGCCCACGGGGATCGACGGTGGGATGAAGGTGCCCGCACCGAGGTAGAAGGCCGCCGAGTCGACATAGGGCTGAAGTCCGGACAGCCGCGGGTCCTCGGCCGCCGGGGCGTCCTTGGTGACCCCGTACGCGAGGTTGTCCCGGTTGTAGGCGTCGATGATCCGGGGCTGCATCAGGAAGTCGACCAGTTCCTTCGCCTCGTCGGGGTGGTCCGCGCCGGTCGGGATCCACAGCGCGAGGTCGATGTTCACGCGCGCCCTGCGGTCGGCGGCCCGCTCCGTGACAGGCAGCGGGAACGTGCCGATGTCCAGGTGCGGATCGACCGCTGCGATCTGCGTCAACGCCCAGGGCCCCTGCAGATACATGGCCGCACGGCCCTTGCCGAAGGCGAGATTGCCGTCGGGGTACGAGCGGGTGGCGGCGTCGCGGTTGTAGAACTTCGTGAGCGTACGGGCCCGGTCCATGGCCGTGGCGAAGTCCTTCTGGAACGAGACCGGCGAGGACGCGCCGACGTCCGTGCCCTGCTCCTGGAGTCTGCGGAAGAACGCCGCTGTGTCGACGAGCCCGCCGACGCAGTAGTCGAACAGACCCTGCCAGACCGTCCAGACCTCCTTGCTGGTCGCGTAGATCGGTGTCACCTTCGCGGCCCGCAACTCCTTGCACACATCGACGAATTCGGACCACGTCGTCGGCACCGGAAGGCGGTACTTGGCGAAGATCTTCTTGTTGTAGATGACGCCGGCGGCGGCCAGCGAGTACGGCAGGACGCTGGTGCGCCCCGGATACGTCGCGTACTGCTCGGCGAGCTCGGCGACGCTGCCGGTGATACGGCGGGCCGCGGGCCGGTCCGAGACATCGGACAGCACACCGCGCTCGATGTACCGGGCCAGCTCCAGGTTGTTGTTGAAGCAGCCCACGTCGGCGGGCTGGGCGCGGACGAACTGCGGCGCGATGGCATCCGTGGTGTCGTGCACCACCCGCACTCCCGGCCGGCCGCGCTCGAACCTCCCCAGCACCTTGTCGAAGTAGCCGATGACCTCGCGCTTTTGCAGATAGAAGCGCATCGTCGTCCGCGACTGCCCGGCCGCGTCGCCCCCGCAGCCGGTGAGCCCGAGGGCGCCGAGCGTACCTAGGGCCCCGGCCGCCGCGACGAAGCGGCGTCGGCTCGGGCCCCGGGCACCCCGGATCGTTGCTCGCTCCGGTCCGATCGTCACCTCGTCGCCTCCTGAGGTCGGTCACGCGACCTCGGGGCGTGCGGGCCTCGGGGTGTGTGAGTTCAGTTACGGGCAGAGCGCGGCGAACTTACAGCGCTGTAAATTTAGAAGTCAACAGGTAGGGTTCGGCGCGCAGTCGGCGGAGCGTCCCACCAGGCACGGGCCCCGCGTCAGTCCACGCGGCCCCCGCGTCGGCCCACCAGGAGGCGAAGTGCCCAACGTCCGCCTGAGCGATGTCGCCCAGCACGCCGGCGTCTCGACGAAGACGGTCTCGAACGTCGTCCACGGCTATGTGCACGTCCGCGAGAGCACACGCGCCAAGGTCCAGCGCGCCATCGACGAACTGGGCTACCGGCCGAACCTGCGTGGCCGCAACCTCGCCACCGGCCGCACCGGAATGATCGCGCTCGCCTTCCCCGACCTGCGCATTCCCTATTTCGCCGAGCTGGCCCACGTGCTCTCCCTCGCGGCGGGCGAGCGCGGATACCGGCTGCTGCTCGAGGAGTCGGGCGACGCCCCGGAGGTCGAGCGCGCCATCCTCTCCGCGCAGGAGGCCGGCGTCGTCGACGGAGTGCTCCTGCAGCCCTCGTGGCTGAACTCCACGGAGATTGCCCAGCACCGCCGAGGGGTCCCGGTCGTGCTCCTGGGGGAGAGCGCCGCGCCGCTCACCGTCGACCACGTGCGCATCGACAACATCGCCGCCGCCGCGCAGGTCGTGGAGCATCTCGCCGCGCTGGGGCGCCGCCGCATCGCCTTCCTGTGCGCCGAGGAGTCGGCGCCGAGCGAGACGTCCCGACAGCGCCTCATTGGCTACCAACAGGGCCTGGAAACCTGCGGACTGCCGGTCGACACCGCCCTGATCGTCTCCGGGCGGGTGGCCGACGCGCACGCCGCAGCGGCGGCCCTCGGTGCCGCGCTCGACGGCGGCATGGCGCCGGACGCCGTCTTCTGCCGCGACGACCTGGTCGCCCTGGGCGCCCTGCGCGCGCTCGGGGAGCGCGGGCTGCGGGTACCGGAGGACGTCGCGGTCACCGGCTGGGACGACAGCACGCTCGCGTCGGCGGTGCGGCCGAGCCTGACCTGCGTACGGGCCGACGAGGCCGAACTCGCGCGGCGTGCGCTCGACTTGCTGATCGAGCGCATCGAGGGATTCGACGGGCTCGGCCGGCACGAGATCGTCCCGCACTCGCTGGTGGTGCGGGAGAGCGCGCCGGAGCCGGCTGCCTGAACAGCTCCGAAGGGGAACGCCCGGCAGTTCCCCGTTGCACATTTACAGCGATGTAAATCGATGCTGAGATAAGTGCCGGGACATCCGGACCGGAGCGGCCCCCGCGCCGCGGCATGCCCCTCGACGTACCCGGCACGACGACCCAGGGAGAGTGCATGGCCCAGGACACCCCCCGCCCCGAGTACCCGCGCCCCGGATTCGTCCGCACGGACTGGCTCAACCTCAACGGCCCGTGGCAGTTCGCCCGCGACCCCGGCGACAGCGGACTCGAACGAGGCCTGATCGAAGCCGAGTTGCCGGAGCGGATCACCGTCCCGTTCTGCCCCGAGTCGGAGCTGTCCGGTATCGGTGACACGGACTTCCACACCGCGGTCTGGTACCGGCGCACCGTGCGGGTGCCCGCCGAGTGGGCCGGGCGCAGGGCCGTCCTGCACTTCGGAGCCGTGGACCACGACGCGACGGTCTGGGTGAACGGGCGGGAAGTGGCCCGGCACAGCGGCGGGTTCACCTCGTTCAGCGCCGACCTGGGCGACGTGGCCCGCCCCGGCGAGGACGCCACCGTCGTCGTACGGGCCAGGGACGACGCCGAGGGGCCGCAGGCGCGCGGCAAGCAGTCCGACCGCTACGCCAACTACAGCTGCCTCTACACCCGCACGACGGGCATCTGGCAGACGGTGTGGATGGAACCGGTCGCCGACACCCACCTCGGCCGCCCCCGCATCACCCCCGACCTGGCCGCGGGCTGCTTCCACCTCGAACTCCCGCTGACCGGCAGCCGTAAGGGCCACCACATCCGAGCCCGCCTCACCGACGCACAGGGAACGGTGGCCGAGACCTCGGTCCCCGCCCACCTCGACCTGGCGCCGCGCCTCGTCCTGCCCATTGCCGAGGAGCGGCGCAGGAGTTGGTCGCCCGCCGACCCGCACCTGTACGAGATCCACCTCGACGTCGTCGACGCGTCCGGCGCGGTCGTCGACTCGGCGGTGTGCACGGCGGGCCTGCGTTCGGTCACCGTCGACGGCAAGCGGGTGCTGCTCAACGGCGAGCCCGTCTTCCAGCGCCTCGTCCTCGACCAGGGCTGGTACCCGGACGGACTGATGACGGCCCCCGACGACGCCGCGCTCGTCCGCGACATCGAACTCTCCCTCGCCGCAGGGTTCAACGGGGCCCGCCTGCACCAGAAGGTGTTCGAGGAGCGCTTCCTGCACCACGCCGACCGGCTCGGCTACCTGGTGTGGGGCGAGTTCGGGGACTGGGGCGCGAGCACGGGGCCCGTGAGCACCGACAACCAGCAGCCCACGAGCGGCTTCGTCGCGCAGTGGCTGGAGGCCGTCGAGCGCGACTACAACCACCCGTCGATCGTCGGCTGGTGCCCGCTCAACGAGACCCGGCAGCGGCTCTCGGACCGCCGATCCGTCCTCGACGACGTCACCCGCGCGATGTTCCTCGCCACCAAGGCCGCCGATACCACCCGTCCCGTCCTCGACGCATCCGGCTACGCACACCGCGTACCGGAGACGGACATCTACGACTCGCACTGCTACGAGCAGGACCCGGAGGTCTTCGGGAAGCTGATGAGCGGACTCGCCAAGGACGAGCCCTTCGTCAACCCGCAGGACGAGGCGCCGGACGCCACCTGGTCCGTCCCGTACCGCGGGCAGCCGTACTTCTGCAGCGAGTTCGGCGGCATCTGGTGGAACCCCGACGAGGCGCAGGCCGCCGGCGAGGACCGTGACGTGTCGTGGGGCTACGGGCAACGCCCGCGCGACGAGGAGGAGTTCCACCACCGCTTCGCCGGGCTCACCGGGGTCCTTCTCGACGACCCGGACATGTTCGGCTACTGCTACACGCAGCTCACCGACGTCTTCCAGGAGCAGAACGGCATCTACCGCTTCGACCGCTCCGAGAAGCTGGACGTGGAGCGGGTGCGCGCGGCGCAGGTGCGGCCCGCCGCCATCGAAGGGGTCATCGAAGGGGCCGTCGGAGGAGCCATCGAGGGGGCCCTGCCTGCCTGAGGTCCTCTCACAGGTGCCAACGACAGCCGCCGCCCCGCGCCTCAGCGCTGGGCGGCGGCCGCCTGTGCGAGCGCCGGCGCGGCCGCGAACAGCGCCAGGAACGCGGCGCGGACCTGATCGGCGACCGCCCCGGGGGTCGATGCGTCGAACTTGCCGTCGAGGTGCAGGAACGCGAGGCCGTGGACGAGCGCCCACACCGGCGTCCACAGCGCGTCCGGATCGGCGCCCGGAACGGCCCGGCGCACGGTGTCGCGCACGTACTCCTCGATGGCGGCGGTCGCGGCGACCCGGTCCGCGTTCTGGGGGTCGCAGGGCTCGGCGAACATCGCCCGGAACAGCGCGGGGTGGTCGAGCGCGAAGCGCACGTACGCGACGGCGACCTCCGCCAGCTCGTCGGGGGTCACGGGCGCGGGATGCGCGGCGACCAACTGCTCCGCGAGTTCGCGGTAGCCCTCGGCGGCGACCGCGGAGACGAGCGCCTCACGGTCCTCGAAGTGCCGGTAGGGCGCGGTCGGGGACACGCCCGCGCGCCGCGCGACGGCCCGCATCGACAGCGCGGCGCTGCCGTCCTCCTCGAGCAGCTCGCGCGCGGCACGCAGGCAGGCGGCGCGCAGGTCGCCGTGGTGGTACGCGGTCCCCTGTGGCACGGGTCACACCCTCTCATGTATGCACCGCTTACATTCCTTGATTAATGTGAGCGCTGTACACATTCTATGCGATCGCTCCGGGCGACCGCGCTGAGCAGGAAAGAGAGGGATTCGGATGACCAGCGAGCTGTTCTCGCCGTTGTCCCTGCGATCCGGGCAGGTCCTGGGCAACCGGATCGCGAAGGCGGCCATGGAGGAGAACCTGGCCGACGAGGGCCAGCTGCCCGGCCCGCACCTCCTGGCGCTGTACCGGCGCTGGGCCGAGGGCGGCACCGGACTGCTGATCACCGGCAACGTCATGGTGCACGCCGAGGCGCTGACCGGCCCCGCGGGCGTCGTCCTCGACGAGGCCGCACCGCTGAAGCCGTTCGCCGAATGGGCCGACGCCGGAAGGTCCGGCGGCGCGGCGATGTGGATGCAGATCAACCACCCCGGCCGCCAGGTGCAGTCCGGCATGCCCGGCGTGGTGTGGGGACCCTCCGCCGTGGGCGTCGACCTCGGGCGGCACAGCGGACGCTTCGGCCGCCCCACGGCCATGACCGCCGAGCAGATCGACGCCACGGTGCGCCGCTTCGCGGTGACGGCCCGCCGCGCCGAGGAAGCGGGCTTCGACGGCGTGGAGATCCACGCCGCGCACGGCTACCTGCTGTCCCAGTTCCTCTCCCCGCTGGTCAACAAGCGGACCGACCAGTGGGGCGGCTCGCTGGAGGACCGGACCCGGCTGCTCCTCGACATCGTGCGCGCGGTGCGCGCCGACGTCTCGCCCTCCTTCGGGGTCGGCGTGAAGCTCAACTCCGCCGACTTCCAGCGCGGCGGATTCGACGCCGACGACGCACGCCAGGTCATCGAGATGCTCGCACCGCTCGGCGTGGACCTCGTCGAACTGTCCGGCGGCAGCTACGAGAGCCCGGCGATGACCGGCCGCGCCGCCGACGACCGCACCCGCGCCCGCGAGGCCTACTTCCTCGACCTGGCGAAGGACCTGGTCGGGGCGAGCCCGCTGCCGCTCATGCTCACCGGCGGCATCACCCGCCGCGAGACCGCGGAGCAGGTCCTCGACAGCGGGGTGGCGCTCGTCGGAATCGGCACGGCCCTCTCCGTCACCCCCGACCTGCCCGCCCGCTGGCTCCGCGACCGCGAGGCGGACCGGCACATGCGGCCGGTGAACTGGTCCGACAAGGCCCTCGCCTCCGCCGCCGGCATGGCGCAGGTCCGCCACCAGATGCGCCGTATCGCCGAAGGCCGGGACCCCAAACCGGGCACCCACCCGGCGCGCGCCCTGCTGTGCGAGCAGGGTCGGCAGCGACGCGCCCTGCGCCGCTACCGCACCTGGCTGACCACGACCCGGCACACGGACACGACCGCGGACCGGGCCGCGTGACGCACCGCGAAACCCCGGGACGGCTTGCGCACCGCGTATGAGACACGACGATGAATGAGGGAGGAGACAGAACCGATGTCGTCAGCTCCGCAGGACATGGTGACGGTCGATCTGGGCGGCCGTACGGTCACGGTCCCCAAGGGCGGCCTCTACGACCGGTACCGGATGGACACCGACCTGGACGAAGTCGCCCGCGACCCGCGCGTCAGCGGCGTGGACTTCTTCCGGCGGCTGCCCAAGACCGAGGTCGACTCCCCGATCGGGGCCACACTCACCCCGAACTTCTACTACCGCATCTCGACCGCCCGGCTCACGATGCTCGCCCGCACCCGCGCCATCCGCGCCCGGCGGCACGCCGCCCACGCTGGACCGGCTCAGCATGTCCCGCACCGCCGGACTGCCGTCCAAGCTGCGCGGGGTCGCCCAGTACCTCGACTCCATCCAGGACGAGCTGAACAGGCCGAGGGACCTGAAGGAGATCGACCCGGACGCGTTCGACCTCGTCTTCTACCCCGGCGGACACGGCCCCATGGAGGACCTCGCCGTCGACCCGGTCTCGGGCGCCCTGCTCACCCGCGTACTGCACTCCGGTACACCGCTCGCGCTGCTGTGCCACGCGCCCGCCGCCACGCTCGCGGCCGAGAACGAGGACGGATCCTGGCCGTTCGCCGGATACCGGATGACGGGCCTGTCCAACCTGGAGGAGAAGCTCAACGGTTTCGGCCGCAAGGCGATCTGGTACCTGGAGGACCGGCTGCGCGAGGGCGGCGCCGACTACCGCAAGGGACGGCTGCCGCTGCGTCCGTTCACGACCGTCGACCGGAACCTCTACACCGGGCAGAACCCCGCGTCCTCCGAACTGCTCGCCAAGCGACTCGTGGAGGACCTGACCGCCTGAACGTCGCGCTCGGCACCACTCTTGGAGGTCACCGCATGACAGCGAAGCCTGTGCAGATCACCGCCATCGTCGTCGACGCCGAGGATCCCGAACGGCTGGCCGCGTTCTGGTCGGAGGTGCTCGGGCGGCCCGTCGAGAGCCGTACGGGGCCGTACATCTGGCTGCGGCGCGAGGGCGGCCTGGTGTTCGGGTTCCAGCGGAATCCGCACCCCACGCCCGGCAAGGACCGCATGCACATCGACCTCACCTCGCCCGATCTGGCGGCCGAGCAGCAGCGGGTGGAGGCACTCGGCGGACGGCGCCTGACGGAGTACGACGAAGGCGGGTTCCTGGTGATGGCGGATCCCGAGGGCAACGAGTTCTGCATCCTCCCCGAAGGGGATGTCGCCCTCGACGACGAGGGGCGCGCCCACTACCTGGACTGATCCGCCTGCGCGGGACGACCCTCCGACGCGCGTGAGCCCGGCACAGCTCCCTCCGCAGCCGTACTGTCCGGCAGTGCCCCCGCCGTCTCGTACCGCCGCGCCCCGAACCGGTACACGAGCACCAGGACCGCGAAGAACGGCAGACCCGCCTTCCACGAGTCCTCCAGGCCCTCGATGAACACGGTGGAGACCAGGATCGCCGCGAGGGCGAGTGCCGCCGCGACCGTGGTGAAGGGCGCGCCGCGCAGCCGGGCCGGTGAGGCGGGCAGGCCGTGCCGGGTGCGGTGGCGGCGGAACGACAGGTGCGTGGCCAGGATGAGGATCCACACCACCAGGGCGCCGAACACCGAGATGCCGAAGAGCAGGATGTACGCCGTGTCCTCGGAGTGCACCGACAGGAGCGCGGCGGCGCCCAGGCCGACCCCGGAGACGGCGAGCGCCCGGTGCGGGACGCCCCGCTTGCCGACGCGGGCGAACAGGCGCGGCGCGTGCCGGTCCACCGCCAGGGAGTGGATCATGCGGGTGGCCAGGTAGGTGTTGGCGTTGGCGCTGGAGAGGGCAGCGGTGAGCACGACGAAGTTCATGATGCCGGCCGCCGCCGGGATGCCCGCGACGTCGAAGAGTTGCACGAAGGGGCTCGCGGTGACGTCGCCGCCCTTCGCCGTGCGCGTCCACGGCACGACGGTCACGACGACCGCCATGGCCAGCACGTAGAACAGCGCGAGACGTACGACCATCCGCCGGGCCGCGCGCGGGATGTCCCGCACCGGGTTCTCGGACTCGGCCGCCGTCACCGCGATGATCTCGGTGCCGATGTAGCTGAAGATGACGAAGACGAAGGCGGTCGCGAGCCCGGACATGCCGTGGGGAAGCAGCCCGCCGTGCCCTGAGAGATTCGAGGTGCCGACCGCCGGATGGCCGGGCAGGCCGAGGAAGACGTACGCGCAGCCGAGCAGCACGAAGACACCGATCGCGGTGATCTTGATCGTGGAGAACCAGTACTCCAGGCGTCCGAACACCCCGACGCTCAGCGCGTTCGCCGCGAGCAGCAGCAGCGAGAACGCCACCACCGGCAGCCACAGCGGCAGTTGGGGCCACCAGAAGCGGACGTAGATACCGGCCGCGATCACCTCGCCGCCGATCGCGATCACCTGGATCGTCCAGTACGTCCAGCGGATCACGAACCCGGCCAGCGGGCCCAGGTAGTGCCGCGCGATGCTGCCGAAGGAGCCGGCCGCCGGATGCACGGACGTCATCTCGGCGAGCGCCCAGCCGATCACCAGGGCGATCAGCGCGCAGAGCACGTAGGCGATCACGGTGGCGGGGCCCGCGGCCGAGATCGCGAGACTCGAACCGAGGAACAGACCCGTGCCGATGGCGCCGCCGAGCCCCATCATGCTGAGCTGACGTCCGGTCAGCGACCTTTTCAGGCCGTGGTCCTGCGGTGGTGCCGAGTGCGTGCGGGGATCGTCGGGCATGTCACTCGCTCCGTGGTGGGTGCGGTGTTCCTGGACGGGCTGCTACTTGGCGCGTATCTCGGCGAGCGCGGCGGTCAGCGCGTCGACGTCGGCGGGGGTGTTGTAGTAGTGGAACGAGACGCGGAGCAGGGTGCCGCGCGGGCTGGTGACGATGCGGCGCTCGCCGAGCGCGGCGGCCAGCGCGTCCGGTGCCGGGTCGGCGATCGCCACCTGCGGGCCGCGCAGTTCGGGATCCGCGGGCGAGGCCAGGGTCTCGCCGGCCTCGGTGAGGCAACGGTGGGCGTACGCGGTGAGCTCGCGGATGTGCGCCTCGACGTCCTTCGCGTCGACCTCCGCGAGGGTGCGCAGCCCGGCCGCGGCGGCGTACGCGGAGGGGATCGACGGCGTGCCCGTCTCGAAACGCCGCGCGGTGTCAGGGAAGTCGAGCGTCCGCGGATCGAAGCCGAAGGGGTCGACGCGCCCGAACCACCCGGTGAGCTGCGGTGCCACCTCGTCGCGCACACCGCCCCGCACATACAGGAAGGCGATCCCGGGCACTCCGAGGAGGTACTTCAGCGCGCCGCACACCAGGTAGTCGCAGTCCAACTCCCGTACATCGACCGGGAGTGTGCCGAGTCCCTGGTACGCGTCGATGAACACCCGCGCTCCCGCGGCCCGCGCCGCCCGGACGGTCTCCGCGACCGGGAGCCGGACGCCGTTGCGGTACGAGACGAGCGGGACGGAGACGAGATGCGTGGAGTCGTCGATGGCGTCCGTGTACGCGGCGGCGTGGACGATGCCGTCCTCGTCCGGCACGTGCCGCACCTGCGCGCCCCGCGCTCCCTGTGCCAGCCAGACGTGCGCGACGGACGGGAACTCCATGTCCGTCGTGACCAGGCCCGGCCGCCGCGACCAGTCCAGCGTGGACGCCACCTGGTACGCCCCGTCGGAGGCGCAGGGCACCACCGCGATCTCGTCCGTGCCTGCGCCGATGTGCGCGGCGAACGCGGCGCGCGCGGCATCGACCTGCACCATCCACTCGCCCCAGGGCGCGCCGTGGCTGCGCATCGACCACTGGAACTCCTGGAGCGCCGCCAGGACGTGCTCGGACGCCGCTCCCTGGCTGCAACTGGCCAGGTGGACCGTGTCCTTGAGGGAGGGGAACCGGGCGCGGAAGCGTTCGGGGGTGTTCGGGGCGTCGATCGGCACGGGGCGACTCGCATTCAATCCCGGTGAACGTGTTCAGTGCGGGTGATCGAACCAGTCCGGTGTGTGCCACGTCAATGGGTGTGCGGGCGCGGGTACTTGTGGGCCGGGGTCAGCGGCTGGGCGGCGTGACACTCACCAAGAAGCGCGCGGTCCCCGCCCCCTCGTTCACGTACCGGTGCGGGAGGCGGGAGTCGAAGGTAACGCTGTCGCCGGGCCCCAACTCGTGGCGTCCGTCACCCGCTTCGACGACCAGGCTGCCACTCAGCACCAGCACGCACTCCTCGGACGGATGGCTGTACCGGGCGTCGGAGGACGCGCCGCCCGGCTCCAGCGTGCCCTCCAGGACCTCGAGCCGCGCCGACCCGGCCGACACCCGTGTGTACGCGATCCCGCCCTCCGGCGAGCGCACCTGGATCCGACGCTCGCGCCGCACCAGCGCGACCTCCTCCGCCTCGTCCTGCCGGAACAGGTCGAACAGCGGCAGCCCGAGGGCGGCCGAGAGCCGGCGCAGTGTCTCCAGGCTGGGGTCGGTGAGCCCGCGCTCGACCTGGCTGACGAGGCCGGTCGACACCCCGGCCCGCTCGGCCAGCGCCCGCACCGTCATCCCTCGGGTCTTGCGCACCTCGCGTATCCGATTGCCGATCACGGGGCGAGGTTAGACCAGATCCGCTCTGCGTCGGAGGGGCCGGTCAGTGGATGCGCCGCGCCGCCCCCGCCCACGCCTTGTCGCGCAGCACGTACTTCTGGATCTTCCCGGTCGACGTCTTGGGCAGCTCGCCGAACGTCACCGTCTTCGGCGCCTTGAAGCGGGCGAGGCGGCCACGGACATGCTCGATGATCTCCGCGTCGGTGGCCGACGTGCCCTCCCGGAGGGTCACGTACGCGGCCGGGACCTCGCCCCAGCGCGCGTCGGGGACCGCGATCACCGCCGCCTCCAGGACCGCCGGGTGGTCCATGATGGCCTGCTCGACCTCGACCGACGCGATGTTCTCGCCGCCCGAGACGATGACGTCCTTGGAGCGGTCGCGCAGCTCCACGTACCCGTCGGGGTGCACGACCCCGATGTCGCCGGTGCGGAACCAGCCGTCCGGGGCGGCGGCCCGGGTGGCCTCCGGGTCGTCCAGGTAGCCGAGCATGACGTTGTTGCCGCGCAGCGCGATCTGGCCGGTGCTCGCGCCGTCCGCCGGGACGTCGGTGCCGTCGTCGGCGATGACGCGGGCCGTGCACGAGATCATGTTGCCGACGCCCTGGCGTGCCTTCAGGCGGGCCTGCGCCGCGCCGTCGAGGGTGTCCCACTCGGGGCGCCAGTCGCACAGCATCGCGGGCCCGTACGTCTCCGTGAGCCCGTACAGGTGCGTGACGTCGAAGCCCAACTCGCCCATCCGGCGCAGGATCGCGGGGGAGGGCGGGGCGCCGCCGGTCGCCATGCGGATGGTGCGTCCCTGCGGCAGTGGGGCCGCGTCCGGGGCGTAGGCGATCATCGACAGGACCGTGGGCGCGCCGTTCAGGTGGGTCACGCCCTCCTCGCGGATCAGCCGCCACACCTCGGCGGGGTCGAGCTTCGGCAGGCACACGTGCGTGGCCGCCGCCGCGGTCACCGCCCAAGGGAAGCACCAGCCGTTGCAGTGGAACATCGGCAGCGTCCAGAGATGGACCGACGACGGGGTGAGCCCCGTGTGGCCGACCATCGCCACGGATTGCAGATAGGCGCCCCTGTGGTGGTACATCACGCCTTTGGGACGACCCGTCGTGCCCGACGTGTAGTTGACGGCGAGGAGCGAGCGTTCGTCCGAGGGGGTGTGGTGGAGCGGTTCGGCCCCGGCGAGCAGGGCCTCGTACTCCGCGCCCGCCCTGATCCGACGGGGCGGACTGTCCAGGCGGGCCAGCGCGTCGTCGACCAGCACGTCGAACGACGGGTCGTGGATCAGCACCGACGCCTTCGAATGGCTCAGGATGTACGCCACTTCGGCCGCCGCGAGCCGCGTGTTCACCGCCACCAGCGGCGCGCCGGCCCATGGCACCCCGAAGTGCGCCTCCAGGAGGACGTGCGTGTTCGGCGCGAGCACCGCCACGGGCCGCCCGTCGGCCAGCGGCGCGAGAGCGCCCGCCAGGCGGGTGCAGCGGTCGTGCAACTCCGCGTAGGTCCAGCGCCGTTCGCCGTCGACGACCCCGATCCGGTCGCCGTGCGCGGCGGCGGCGCGGTCCAGGTACGCGGTGGGTGTCAGCGGCTCGTACGACAGGGCGTCGGGCCCGGTGACGGTTTCCGGCATGGCGGCCTCCTGGGGGCGGGCGGGGTCCCGAACCGGCTCTACCCCGTCCGCTGCCCGCCAAGCCGGGGAAACGGCGCCCGCCGTGTCTCACCCGCGAGAATGCCGAAAGCGTGCTCAGGCGCTCGCCAGCTCCGTGTCCAGCGCGGCGGTGAGCCAGTCGTGGGCCGTGCCCGGAGTCGGCTCCGGGCGGGCGCCCTCGGCGGTCGTCACCTCGGTCACCAGATCCCAGTAGCGGTCGAGGCGCGGGTCGGCCGCGAGCTGCCGGGCGAGTCCACGACGGAAGGCGGCCGTGTCGGGGGAGCGGGTCACGCTCGCGTACGTGGCGACGAAGCAGTCGAGGGCCTCGCCCGGAGCGGGCGCGTCACCCACCCGTATGCGGTGCGCCGCCAGGTCGTACGACTCGGCCAACCCGGCGTACAGGACGGCGGACTCGCGCGCGCCCACGCTGCTGTGCGCGGCGGGCTGGGTGGGGCCCTGATCCGGTGTGCAGGGGCGGGACACCATCGCGCACAACCGGGCGAAGGCCAGCACCTGGGACGGGGAAGGGGCCTCGGGCGGCTGTGGAACGGCGGCGTCGAGGAACGCGGAGCGCGCCGCGGCCGGCATCCGTGGCGGCAGCCAGCCGCGCCAGAACCTGGCCAGCGGCGCCGTGCTCGGCGGTGTGTCCAGCGCGCCGACGAGCCGGAGCCGGTCCGCCCGCTCGCCCGGCGGGCACTCCTGGACAAGCCGGAGCGCCGCCTCCTGCCAGCGCAGCGCGCTGAGCCGCGAGCCGAGGGTGCGCAGCTGACCCGCGACGGCGTCCTCGAGAACGCCGTCCGCACCCGCCCGCTCGTCGACGATGCGGCGCACCTCGGCGACGGGCAGGCCCAGGCCGCGCAGCGAGCGGATCGTCCGGAGCCGGTCCAGGGCGTCGGAGCCGTACCGGCGGTGTCCGCCCGCGCTGCGGGTGCGCTCGGGCAGCAGTCCGTTGTCCGAGTAGAAGCGGACGGTCTTCACGGTCGTGCCCGCGTGCTCGGCGAGCTCACCGATGCTCCACAGGCCGTCGGGCGGCACGGTCACTTGAACCTCCCTCAGGGGGAGTTCCTAACGTACCGCCCACCGCTGACAACCACTGAGGGAGGACGTGGAGATGACGGAGTTCGTGCTGGTGCCGGGCCTGTTCACGGGCCCGGACGCGTGGCGGGAGACAGCCGGGAAACTGGCGGCCGAAGGCGCGCAGGTGCATATGGCGGACCTCGGACCGGCCAGGGACTTGGAGGCGCACATCGCACGGGTCGTGGCGGCCATCGACGCCGTCCCCGAGGGGCGGGACATCGTGCTCGTCGGACACGACTACGGCGCGTATCCGGCCGTGGGCGCCGCGGACCTGCGGGCCGACCGGGTCGCACGGATCGTGTACCTCGACACGGGGCCGGTGCCGGACGGAGCCATGGCCCTTGCCGCGGTGCCCGACCAGGAGCTGCGCGAGCGCCTCGCCGAGGCAGGCGACACCGAGGGATTGCTGCCCGCGCCGACCACGGGGGAGTGGGCGCGCTGGGGAAGCACCTCGGGCGTATCGGACGAGGCTCTGGAGCGGCTGGCCGCGCGCGCCGCGCCGCAACCGCTCGGCACCCTGTTGCAGCCTTTGCGTCTGACCGGAGCGGCGAGCGACCTGCCGACCACCGGAGTGCTCTGCGCGGACAGCGGCGCGACCATCGACACGGTCCGCATGCTGCTCCGCTTCGGCGATCCGACGATCAAGGCGCTCGTCCGCCCGGACGTGACGTTCTTCGAACTGCCCACCGGGCACTGGCCGATGGTGTCGTGCCCGGACCAGCTCGCCGAGGTGCTGTTGAAGGCGGCGGCCGACGAAGGGACGCGTCTGGAACCCGTGGAGGAGACGGATGCGTCGGGGGAGTCGGCGCAGTCCGGATACCTGCGGCCGTTCCTCCTCGATGTACCGGAGATCCCGCGCGAACGGCGCGGGGCCATCGACCTGTACGTACCGGAAGACGCGCAGGAGCCGCGCCCCGCGATCGTGTTCGTGCACGGGGGACCCGTGCCGGCGCAGGCACGACCGACTCCGCGCGACTGGCCGACCTACGTCGGCTACGCCCGGTACGCGGCGTCGCGCGGCGCGATCGGCGTCACCCTCGACCACCGGCTGCACGCGGTCACCGCGTATCCGGCGGCGGCCGACGACGTGGCCGCGGCGGTGGCAGAGGTGCGCGCCGATCCGAGGGTCGACGCGGACCGGATCGCGCTGTGGTTCTTCTCGGGCGGCGGCCCGCTGTCGGCGCCGTGGCTGAGCGAGGCCCCGCCGTGGCTGCGCTGCCTGGCGGCGAACTACCCGATCATGGCGCCCCTGCCGAGCTGGGGCGTGAACGACCCCGGGTTCCGCCCGGCGGACGTGGTGGCGCGCGGGGGGACGCCGCCGTTCGTCCTGATCCGGGTCGGCCTGGAGGCGTCCGCGGTGGCGGCGACGGTGGCCGAATTCGTGGGGGCGGCGGAGGTGGGCGGCGCCCCGGTCGAGGTGATCGACGTACCGGGCGCGCCGCACGCCTTCGAGGGCCTCGACCACACCGACTCCGCGCGCGAGGCGGTGCGGGAGGCGATGGAACGCGTCCTGGCCAAGCTCACGGCGAAGCTCACGGAGGAGTGAGGGCGCGGGCGGGCCGGAGAAGTCACCCTTCGTACAGCTCGGTCAGCAGGGCGATGGCCGCGTGCGTGCTCGGGTGCGGATCCCGCTCGTTCCATATGACCCGCACCGGCACCGGATCCGCGCCCGACACCGGGCGGTAGACGACACCCTCGCGCCGGTACTGGGCAAGGGTGGCCTGCGGGGTGACGCCGACGCAGCGCCCGGTGGCGATGGCCGCGAGCCAGTCGTCGACGTCGGCCGTGTACTCGATGGAGCCGTGCGGCTCGCCCGGCCACAGGTCGGCGGTGGTGGTACCGGTGCGCCGGTCCACCGCCACCGTGCGTTCACGGATGTCCGCGAGGGGCACGCGGCGGCGTCCGGCCCAGGGGTCGTCGGTGGCCATGACGACGTAGCGGGGTTCGTGGCCGACGACTGCGGAGGCGTAGCGGCGGCGCAGGTCGGTGCGGTGGCGGACGACGGCCAGATCGCAGGCGGCCTCGGCCAGGCCGCCCGTGGGGCTGTTGTGCCGCACCAGGAGCAGCTCGACGTCGGGATACCGCTGGTGCCAGCGCCGCTGGAACTCGGTCGTGTGCCGCCCGAACGCTCCCCAGGCGTGCCCGATCCGCAGCCGCGTGTGGCCCGTGGTGGCCTCGCGCACGAGGTTCTCGGCCTCGGTGAGCAGCTGCCGGGCGCGGTGGACGACCCGGACGCCGGCGGTGGTGGGCGTGACGGCGCGGCTCGTGCGGTGCAGGAGGCGTACGCCGAGCACGGTCTCCAGGGCGTGCAGGGTGCGGGACACCGAGGCCTGGGACACGTCGAGTTGGATGGCGGCGTCGGTGAAGGTGCCCGTGTCGACGATCGCGAGCAGACAGCGCAGATGTCGCAGTTCCAGGCCGGCGAGCGCGCTTCCTTCATCCATACGTCCAGCGTATGCGAAAGCCGCGCCATGCATTTTGCGTATGTGACGGGCGGGTCGAACCTCACACCATGGCGACCACATCCCACGCTTCGCAGCCGGCCCTTGAGGCCACCTCCGGTTCCTCCCGTGCGGGCGGTGTCGCGCTGATGCTCGGCAGCGGCCTGTCGAACCAGGCCGGCGCGTCCCTGGGCGCCCTGGCCTTCCCCGTCATCGGTCCGGCGGGGGTCGTGGCCGTACGACAATGGGTCGCCGCCGCCGTCCTGTTGACGGCGGGCCGCCCGCGCCTGAGGTCCTTCACCGCGGTCCAATGGCGCCTGGTCCTCGCCCTGGCCGCGGTCTTCGCCACGATGAACCTCACGCTGTACCTGGCCATCGACCGGATCGGGCTCGGCCTCGCGGTCACGCTCGAATTCCTCGGCCCGCTCACCGTCGCCCTCGCCGGAACGCGCCGCCGCGTCGACCTGCTGTGCGCCCTGGCCGCGGCGGCGTCCGTCGTCGTCCTCACCAGGCCACGGCCCAGCACGGACTACCTCGGCATCACGCTCGCCCTGGTCGCTGCGGTGTGCTGGGGCTGCTACATCCTGCTCAACCGTGCCGTCGGCCACCGCCTGCCCGGCGTTCAGGGCTCGGCGGCGGCCGCCGTCTCCGGCCTCCTCTACGTGCCGATCGGCGCGACTGTCCTGTACCTGCACCCGCCGACGGTCCCGGCAGTCCTGTGCGCCCTGGCGGCCGGGATCCTCTCCTCGGCGGTCCCGTTCCTCTCCGACCTCCTGGCACTGCGCCGGGTCCCCGCCCGCTTCTTCGGCGTCTTCATGAGCGTCAACCCGGTCTTCGCGGCCCTCGTCGGCCTCCTGATCCTCGACCAACACCTCGACACACCGGCCTGGTCGGCGATCGCAGCCATCGTCGCGGCGAACGCGGTGTCGGTGGGAACTTCCGGCAGCCGTACGTAGTCCCGATTCCCCAGCGGTCACCGGGCACCGCACCACTCCTCCCACCCCGCCGTCGTGGCGGCACGCTCCCTCCACTGCCGGACGCCCGCCCCGTCCGCGTCCCATCGCTCGCAGAACCGCCGCAACTCCTCGCACCTGGCCAGGTCCTCCACCGGATCCCCGACGTGGGCGAACTCCCAGTCGACCACGGCGGTGACCCCGAAGGTGGCTGGGTCCAGGAGTACGTTGTTGGGGCCGAAGTCGCCGTGTACGAGGACGTCGCCCGCGCTACGCGTGCCCAAGGCCGTTGCGGGTGGGGTGAGTTCGTGGATGCGGCGCAGCAGTTCTCCGCAGCTTGCCAGTACCTCGGCGGCATGTCCCGCGTCCACCAGTTCCTGGCCCGGCACACCGGGCAGGAAGCCGAGCTTCAGGCTCGCTACGACCGTGCCGTCGGCGAGGGTGCGGTTGGTGTAGCCGTGTCTCAGTGGGCGCATGGGGCGATCATCGGCCCGTGGTCTCGTGTTCGAGCAAGGTGCGGAAGGTGCGTGGAGGGCGGCCGGTGATGCGCTGGACGGTGTCGGTCGTGCGGTCTTCCGCTCCTTGCGCGATCGTCCGGTCCATGTCGGCCAGCATCGCGGCGAACTCCTCCGGGATCTCCGCCGCGAGGCGGTCGCGCATTTCCTCGTAGGAGAGGTGGCGGTGGGTCACGGGGTGGCCGGTGACCTCGGTGACGATCGTCGCGATGTCGTCGTAGGAGAGTGACTCGGGGCCCGTGAGGACGAGGTCCGTGTTGGGGGCGGTCTCCTCGGTCAGGGCGCGGACCGCGACGGCCGCGATGTCCTCGGCGTCGATGAAACCGACCCGGCCGTTCCCGGTCGCGGTCCGGATGGTTCCCTCCTTGCGGATGCTCGTGGCGTGTGCGTGCCCGCCGGTGAAGTTCTGCATGAACCAGGAGGGCCGCAGCACCGCCCAGTGGTCGAACAGCTCGGGCAGTGCCTGATGGACCGTGCCCACCGCCGGTCCGCCTTCGGGGATGGCGGAGGAGCTCAGCAGCACCGCGCGGTGCACACCCGACGCGCGGGCCCGGTGGAGGAACGGCAGCATGACCGCCGCCGGATCGGGCTCACCCACGGGCGGCACGAGGTAGACGCGGTCGACTCCGTCGAGAGCGGCGGCATGGGTGGTGGGCTCGTACCAGTCGAACGGGGTCGGATCCGTGCCGGGGATCGGGGTCGCGCGGCGGCTGGCGGCCTTGACATGGTGGCCGGCCGCCGTGAGCTGCGCGGCGACACGGCTGCCGGTCGTGCCGGTGGCGCCGATGACCAGAGTGGTTCCGGTACGGGTGGTCATCGCTTGCTCCCGGCGAAGTCGGCGCCGTCCTGCTGGACGGCCAGCGGGTTCCAGTAGTCGCGGTAGGACGTGATGAGGCCTTCCTCGACCGTGACCACCGCGATGTACGTCATGTCGAAGGGGCTGTCGGTCTCCACCAGGCGGCCGACACCGCGCATTTCGACCACGATGGTCCGCGGGTCGAGGGTCTCGTGGATCTGGAGATCGGGGAAGTCGTGCAGGTCGATGTGGTCGGGGTAGTGGCGCATGTACGACGCGACGGCCTCCCTGCCGTCCAGGCGCCGCGGCCAGCCCCGGGGAGCGAACGGGAATTCCATCACTCCGTCCTCGGCCCACAGGCCGACCCAGCCGGCGATGTCCTTGTCCAACAGCAGCCTCAGGCTGTGGCGGTACAGCTCCGCCGGAGACGTCGGTGCAGGTGTGGGTGCGGGCATGGGTGTCCTCCGGCGCGTAGAGCTCGTAGAATCCGGACCACGGGTCCGTTTCGAAAATGTACCGGACCGCCGGTCCGTTTTGCAATGAGAGTGACGACGAGAGGAACCGCATGCCCGACCGCAAGCCCCGCAAGGACGCCGCCCGTAACCGGGAAGCCGTCCTCGCGGCCGCCGACGCGCTGTTCGCCCGTGGCACCAGCCCCGAGGACGTCACCATGGCCGACATCGCGACGGAGGCAGGCGTCGGCAAGGGCACGCTGTTCCGGGCCTACGGGGACCGGGTCGGGCTGCTGCGCGCGCTGTACGAAGCGCGGCTCGAACCGGTCACCCGCGCAGTCGAGGACGGCCCGTCACCCCTCGGCCCCGACAGCCCACCGCAGGAGCGTGTCACCGCGCTGCTCGACGCCGTGCTGTGCTTCAAGCTCGACAACCGGCGGGTCGCGCTGGCCCTGGAGGGAGCCGGGAGTGGCAGCCCGTACCAGGCGACGCACTACGAGCGGTGGCACGGCCTGCTGCGCTCCGCACTGGAACAGATTCCGGGGGTGCCCGACGGCGGGTTCGCCGCACACGCCCTGCTGGCCGCCACGCGGGCCGACCTCGTCGAGCATCTGGCCGGGCAGGAAGGCGTGGCGCGCGAACGGATTCGGGCCCAGCTGGCGGAATTCGCGGCCCGTGTCATGGCCGGTGCGTCGCGCGGATCCTGAGGCCGGATCATGAAGCCGGGGCCCGAAGCCGGGGCGTGAAGGCGGGGCCCGAAGCCGGGGCGTGAAGGCGGGCCCTGAAGCCCGGCCGTCGCCTCAGCGCAGCGACTGCGCTCCGACCACGGACAGCAGTTGCAGCTTCTCGTGGCTCTCGCTGCCCGGAACGGCCGTGTAGACGAGGAGCAGGTGCGACTGGGCAGGGTCGACGAGCGTCTGGCACGTCAGTTCCAGCGCGCCCACCTCCGGGTGCACGAAGTGCTTCACCTCGTGGGGGCGGACACCGACCTCGTGGTCGTCCCACACCCGGCGGAACTCCTCGCTCCGCGCGAGCAACAGATCGACGTAGTGCGCCGCGCGGGAACCGGGCCCCCGGAGCGTCGCCACACCCCGCAGGCCCGAGACGAACATGCGGGTGAGGAAGGCGTGGTCCTCCGGGGCGTAGAGCTCGCGCGTGCCGGGGTCGGTGAACCAGCGGTAGCCGATGCTGCGGGCCGGTCCGGTGTGCCCGGTCTGGTCACCCGTGAGCGCGATGCCGAGCGGGGTCTGGCGCAGTGTCTCGCCGAGCTCCGTGACGATCTCCGCGGGGGTGTCTTGGAGACGGTCGAGGACGCGCAGCAGGCCGGGGCCGATGTGTTCGCTGTCCGCGCCGCGCGGGGGCGGCGTGTGTCCGGCGAGCCGGAACAGGTGGTCGCGCTCGTCGAGGGAGAGATGGAGCCCCTGCGCGATGGAGGCGACCATCTGCTCGGACGGGTGGGGGCCGCGCTCCCGCTCTAGCCGCGCGTAGTAGTCGGTCGACATGTGGCACAGCGCGGCCACTTCCTCGCGCCGCAGACCGGTCGTCCTGCGGCGCCGCCCGCGCGGCAGGCCCACGTCCTCCGGCTGCAGCGACTCCCGGCGGCGCCGGAGGAACTCCGCGAGGCCGCTCCGATCGATCACCCGTGCCTCCGTCACCGTGCGCGCCTGTCCTGCCCTCCCTTTCTACCGCCCGCCCACCGCGACAACCACGGATTGTCAGTCCCCCCTTCACCGATTGCCGCCGCCCCGTCGTCGGCCGAAGCTCTGGGCATGCCACGCAAACCCATCGACATCACCGTCCCCGACCTGTCCGGCAGGCGCGCCGTCGTCACCGGAGCGAGCGACGGCATCGGGCTCGGCCTCGCCACGAGGCTCGCCGCGGCCGGGGCCGAGGTGCTCCTGCCCGTACGCAATCCACGCAAGGGCGAGGCCGCACTCACCACGATCCGCGCGAAGGTCCCGCACGCGAACGTGTCGCTGCGCCGACTCGACCTGTCCTCGCTCGAATCCGTCGCGGCCCTCGGCGACACCCTGCGGGCGGAGGACCGGCCGATCCACCTCCTCGTCAACAACGCCGGTGTCATGACTCCGCCCGCCCGGCAGACGACCGCCGACGGGTTCGAGCTGCAGTTCGGCACCAACCACCTCGGCCACTTCGCGCTGGTGGCCCACCTGCTGCCGCTGCTCAGTGCGGGCCGGGCACGGGTGACCTCGCAGATCAGCGTCGCGGCCAACCAGGGCGCCATCAACTGGGACGACCTGAACTGGGAACGCTCCTACGACGGCATGAAGGCCTACAGCCAGTCGAAGATCGCGTTCGGCCTCTTCGGCCTCGAACTCGACCGGCGCAGCCAGGCCCACGGCTGGGGCATCACCAGCAATCTCTCCCACCCCGGCGTCGCCCCGACGAACCTGCTCGCCGCCCGCCCCGAGGTCGGCCGGGCCAAGGACACCGTGGGCGTGCGCCTGATCCGGGCCCTGTCCACCCGCGGCATCGTCGTCGGCACGGTCCGCACCGCCCAGCTCCCGGCCCTCTACGCCGCCACCGCTCCCGACGCCGAACGCGGCCGGTTCTACGGGCCCCGGGGAATCGGACACATGGGCGGTCCACCCGCCGAGCAGAAGCTCTACTCGCGCCTTCGCGGAACGCAGGACGCGCAGCGCATCTGGCAGGCATCCGAAGAACTGACGAAGACCTCCTTCCCCGGCAGCTGAGGGGCATCGTGCCTGTGGCCGGTCCGGTCGGGGCCCGCTGACGCGATGCGACCGTGCGGACGGGGCCGTTTGCGTAAGCTGGGCGATATGCGTACCCGACCCACCCTGACCTGGGAACCGTCCGGAGACCAGCCGCCCGCCACGACCGACCTGGCGCCCGTCGTGGAGGCGGTGCGAGCGGGTGGGGTCGTCGTGCTGAGCGGGGCCGGGCTCTCCACGGAGTCGGGCATCCCGGACTACCGCGGGGAGCACGGGTCGCTGCGGCGGCGGCACATCCCGATGACGTACCAGGAGTTCACCGGCAGCGAGTACGCCCGGCAGCGGTACTGGGCGCGCAGCCAGCTCGGGTGGCGGGCCATGCTCCGCGCCCACCCGAACGCCGGACACCTCGCCGTGGCGGAGCTCGCCGCGGCGGGCCTCGTCACCGGCGTGATCACGCAGAACGTCGACGGTCTGCAACAGGCCGCGGGCGTCCAGGACGTCGTCGAGCTGCACGGCAGCCTGAGCCGCGTGGTCTGCCTGCACTGCCGCACTTTCACCACCCGCGAGGAACTCGACCGGCGCCTGCGGGAGGCCAACCCGCAGTTCGAGGCTCAGGCCGAGCGGCACCGGTCGGCGCGGGTCAACCCCGACGGCGACGTCGAACTCCCCGACGAGGCCGTGCGCGAATTCCAGGTGGTGCCGTGCGCGGCCTGCGGCGTCGGAGTCCTCAAGCCGGACGTGGTGTTCTTCGGCGAGAACGTGCCGCCCGACCGGGTCGAGACCTGCCGCACCCTCGTCGCCGGTGCCACCTCGCTGCTCGTCCTGGGCTCCTCGCTGACCGTCATGTCGGGCCTGCGCTTCGTACGCCAGGCCTCCGACGCCGGAACCCCGGTCCTCATCGTCAACAACCAGCCCACCCGCGGCGACCGCTGGGCCGTGCGGGTGGAGCTGCCGTTGGGGCAGGCGCTGCGGGACGTGGTGGCGGCGGTGCGCGACTGAACCGGTGCCGCCCCCGCCGGGCCGATCAGACCAACCCGTACTCGCACGGCCCGTTGCCCCTCCACCCACGCGTACGCCTCGGGCACCTAGGGTCGAGGCCGAGGGGGCAAGGGGGGATTCGGTCATGCGTCCAGACTGTCCGATCGGGCGTTATTCCTGGCGCTTCTCCGCGCTCAGCACATTGACCCGCGAGTGGTCGAGATAGCGCTCCAGGAGGTGCTCCGCCTGTGTGGCGTCGCCCTGTGCGAGGGCGTCCAGGAGGGTGCGGTTGCGGTCCAGGTAGGGCCAGTGGAGGGTGCGTGGGTCGTCTACGGCGTGGAAGGCCAGGCGGAGTTCGGCCAGGACGCTGCGCATGGCCTCGTCGACGCGCGGACTGCCGGCGAGTGCGACGAGTTCGCGGTGGAAGTGGAAGTTGGCCGCGCCCAGGGCGTTCCAGTCCTCGGTCGCGGCAGCCTTCTCGCCTTCGGTGACGGCCGTCCGCAAGCCGTCGAGGTCGTACGGCGGATCGCCCAGGGTGCGGATCGCCGCGCACTCCACCAGCACCCGCATCCGGTAGATGTCGGAGACATCGGTGGCGCTCGGACGCCGGACGAACACCCCGCGATTGAGTTCGTGGACCAGCAGCCGCTCGTGCGTCAGCAGCCGGAACGCCTCGCGCAGGGTGCTGCGGGAGACACCGAGGGCCTCGGCGATCCTGTCCTCGGAAAGTCTTGTCCCGGGCGTGAGGTGACCCTCGCCGATGCGTGTACGCAGTAGATCCGCCACGCGACCGGCGATGCTCGTGCGTCCCAACAGGGCCTTGTCGCGCGCCAGTTGATTGACTTCCTGGCCCATGCGGCGCCCCTCTCGTCAGCTGTGCGTCGACCGTATGGCAATTCATCGAGTGAAACAACGGCGCATCCTCTTGTTGGATTGTTCGACGATCCTCTACGGTGCCAAAACGTCAACTCGTGGTGTTCTCAAGCAACTTGAGAGGTGCACGGTTATGAACGTGAACTCCGGGCCGTCCGAGCGGCCCCCCACTCAGGCAACGCCCAGCACCGAGAAGCAGCAGTCCGAGGCGGGGTGGTTCCCCTGGTTCCGGGAGCTTGGCCCGGACGGACGGCGCGCCTTCGCCGGCGCGTACGGCGGCTACGGCCTCGACTCCTACGACTTCTACGTGCTGCCGCTCGGTCTCGCGGCGATCGGCGCCTACTTCGGGCTCGACAACGGCCGCACCGGCCTGCTGGCCACCGTCACCCTGCTCGTCTCCGCCGTGGGCGGCGCGCTGGCCGGGGTGTTCGCCGATCGCGTCGGCCGGGTGCGCGCCCTGGTCTGGACGGTCAGCGTGTACGCCGTCTTCACCGTCGCCTGCGGCTTCGCGCCCAACTTCGAAACGCTCCTGGTCTTCCGCGCGTTGCAGGGACTCGGGTTCGGCGGCGAATGGGCGGTCGGCGCGGTCCTCGTCGCCGAGTACGCCTCGGCCCGCCACCGTGGCCGTACGCTCGGCTGGATCCAGTCGGCCTGGGCGGTCGGCTGGGGACTCGCGGTCCTCGTCTACAGCGTGGTGTTCCACCTGGTCGACCAGGACCTCGCCTGGCGCGTGCTGTTCTTCACCGGTGCGCTGCCCGCGCTCCTCGTGCTGTACGTGCGGCGCAGCGTCAAGGACGCGCCCAAGGCGGCCGAGCGGCTGCAGTCACCGGAGCGTTCGCACTCGGTCACCGCGATCTTCCGTGGGTCACTGCTGCGTACGACGCTGCTGGCCGCGCTGATGTCCACCGGTGTCCAGGGCGGCTACTACACGCTGGCCACCTGGATCCCGAAGTACCTCAGCGACGAGCGCGGCCTCGCCGTCACCGGCGTCGGCGGATTCCTCGTCGTACAGATCATCGGGGCGTTCACCGGGTACGTCACGGGGGCGCACCTGACCGACCTCCTCGGGCGCCGCCGCACCATCCAGCTCTTCGCCGTCCTGTCGGCCGCGTGCGTGCTCTGCTACGCGCAGGTCCCCGCCGACTGGAACGAGGTCTCGCTGATCCTCGGCTTCCCGCTCGGATTCTGCATGTCGGCGATCTTCTCCAGCTTCGGCTCGTTCCTCGCCGAGCTGTACCCCACCGAAGTACGCGGCACCGGACAGGGATTCACGTACAACACGGGCCGCGCCGTGGGGGCCGTCTTCCCCACCCTCGTCGGCTTCCTCTCCGACAGCTGGGGTGTGGGCGGCGCGCTCGGTTTCGCCGCCGTCGGCTATGTGCTCGCCTGCGTGGCGCTGCTCGGCCTTCCGGAGACGTGCGGCATCCAGCTGCGCTGAACTCATGACCGCACAGGGCGACAACCCAGTTGAGGCAGCCATGGCATGCACTTTCCCCGACAGCGAGGGTTCGGACAGTTTCACGCAGGCGTTCCGGTACGCGGTCGCACCCCCCGAGCGGCGGTCGCTGCGCGGCGAGGGACTTCCCCCGGTGGCACTGGACGTCGACAGCGGCGACCCGGACGTCGTCCGCGAGCGCACCGACCGGGTCCTTTCGGGCCTGGAGTCCATGCTGACCGATTTCGGCAATGAGGCCTGCACCCCCTACGCCCGACTGGGCCGTCAACAGGCGGCACCGGCCGGGCAGGAGTACCTGGCCCTGGAGGTGGCCGAAGGCCTGCGCCGCACCCGGCCGTCGAAACGGGCGCTGAGGCTGCGCAACCTGCGGCTGATGCGCGACATCACCGACGAGTTCCGCGCGGATCCCGCCCGCCGGCCCACCGCGCGTGAACTGCGCGACCGCGCCTACGCGCTGCGCGCCGAGGACGCGGACGGCGGCGTGCTGCACTGGTTGGCCGCGGTGCGCGGAGACGCCTTCGACAACAGCGTGCTCGCCCCGGTCGGTTCCCTGGTCAAACTGTTCGGGGAGCCGCTGTTCCACACCTTCCCGCGCTGGTGCTGGGCCACCTGGTGGTCCCACCGGCTGCTGCGGCCCCGCCGCCTCCTTGTGCTGCCCAACCGGCACAACTGGTACGAGCGGTGGCGCAGGATCGGCCGCACCGACCACTCGGTGTTCCACTTCGCCGCAGAACTCCTCCAGCGCGAGTCGACCCGCATGCTCCCCACCGGCGACGACACGGCCGACGGCCCCCGTGCCACCGCCGACTTCGGAGCGGCGGCCGAGGAGGCGCGCCTTGACCTGGAGGAACTGCTGCTGCGCGCCGTCCTCGCCGACCTGTACGCGGCAGGACCCGGCCGGGGCCCCTGGTCGCGCCGCCGCCGCACCCGCCGCGTCGTACTCCTCGACCTGCCGCCCCTCCCCGAGAACCCCGGCGCACGGGCGACGGCCCAAGAATGGAACGCCCACCTGCGGTCGTACCCCGTCATGGCCGCACGCTTCCTGCGGGCCTGCGTCAACGCCGCGCCACAACTCGCCCGCGCCGGAGTCGTCGTGGTCGCCGCCGGGCGGACGGCCGAGGACGACCCGTCCATGGCGGGCGTGTGGGACCGGTGCGCAAGCCTGCGGGAGGGCGCCGACCGCTTCCGCCCCACCGCGCTTTCCACGCCCCGGCGCCCGCTGTCGGTGCCGCTGGAACCCATGCGCTGGACCAGCGAGGGACTGCACGTCGTCCCCATCGAGCCGCCGAAACCGCGGCTGAACCTGGGCCCCGGGCCCGAGGCCGCGATCCAGGCCGTGTGCCTCACGCTCGTCCTCGCCCTGGTGGGGGACTGGGGCCTGACCAGGATCGGGGGCGACGAACCGGAGTGCTACCAGGGGCAGGCGGTGGGCACACCCGGCCAGGCGTCGGCGGCGAGCGGCCCGACGGGCGGCGACGAGAAGAGCCCGGCGGAGCAGTACGCCGCGGTCCGGGCGGCGATCGACACGCTCAACTCCCGGGCGCTGAAGGCCGAACGCCGGCACAGGCCGGTCCGCAGGGTCGTCTATCTCGGTGCCACGGTCCCCAAGGACCGCGAGGAGGCGATCGACAACGGCGCCATCCCCGAACTGCGCGGCCTGTGGCTCGCCCAGCAGCGGCTCAACGAGGCGGCGGTCGACGACCAGGACCGGGTGCGTATCTACCTCGACGTCCGCGACACCGGAACGAACTTCGCCCACGCCCCGGCCGCCGCCTCCTGGGCCGTCGCGCAGGCCGAGCGCTACAAGGAGGCCAAGGACCACCGCACGGTCGTCGGCGTCGTCGGCTTCTCCGAGAGCCGCCGCAGCACCCGCGAGGCCGCCAGGATCCTCAACGACGGGCAGGTCCCGGTCATCGCCACCACGGCGACGGCCGACGCCATGCGGAAGGGCCTGACCTACTACCGGCCCATGTCGCCCAGCAACAGCCGGGAGTCGGCGGTCGCGGCGGGGTTCGCGCGGAACGCCCGGATCGTGCGCACGGGCGACGGACAGTGTGCGGCGGCCGACCATGCGCTCGTCATCAAGGACCCCGGAGACCTGTTCAGCAACGAACTGGGCACCATGTTCGCCCGCAGGTTCGGGGACGGGGCCGACACGCTCACCCTCGCCGAGCGGGGCGGCGCCACCACCCCCGACGACATCGCCCGGACGGTGTGCGCCCGCATCAAGCAGAACCCGCGCACGGTCGTGTACTGGGCCGCCCGCGTCCGCAACTTCTCCGCGTTCCTCGGCCGCTACGGGCCCGACTCGGGCTGCGCCGGGCTCCCGCTCACGGTAATCGGCAGCAACGACCTGACGAGCACCGCACTGCGCGGAAAGTACCGGCCGTACATGCGGGACTGGCTGAGCCTGTTCCACACGGTGCATGTGCTCCCGGAGACGCATCCCGACAACAGCGACGAGTCCGCCACCGTTTTCAGCCTCTACGTCCAGGCCTTCACGGCCGCCGACCCCTGGCTCAACGACGGCCACGTGGCCCTTGCGCACGACGCCCTGAAGACCCTCGCCCTGGCCACCGACCGCGCCTACACCAGCACCTCGGGGCAGGACAGGCCCGGCACCGCCAACACCGAACTGGTGAAGTCCAAGCTCGACGAGAAGCTCACCTTCCAGGGCGCCAGCGGTGTCGTCTCCTTCCCCGAGCGCTACGGCTCCGGCCCGCCCCTGGACAAGGCCATCGTCCTGCTGCACCCCACCGCCGGCGGCCTGACGGTCGCGCTGCGGTGCGGAGCCTTCGAGCTCAACGCCCCGGCTCGTACGCGGTGGGTGCCCGGGAGCACGCAGCCGTGCCCGACCGACGACGTGCACTGACCGCGTGACGGGCTGCGTTCAGCCGAGCGCCGCCCGCAACCGGCCGAGCCACTCCCGGCCCATGTGCCGCCCGTCGGGGTACCGGTCCTCCCGGTCCCAGCGCCACGTCGTGACAATCGCCAGGACGAGGATCCTGCACGCCCGCAGCACGTCCTCGTCGATGCCGCGACAGTGGGCCGCGACCTCCTCGGGAGCATGGGCGAGGTCCCACTCCACGGGCCCGCGGCAACATGTCTCCAGGTCGATGAAGAGCAGCCCGTTCTCTCTCGTGCCGAGTACGTTGCCGGGGTGCGGCTCGCCGTGCAGCACCTGCTCGTCCCCACCGTGCTCGGCGACCGCCCGCCCGAGCCGCCGCAGTGTGTCACGCAGCAGGTCCCGGTCCGTGTCCGCCAACTCCGGGGTGCGGTCTCGGTCCGCCAGCAGGCGTCGCGCCCGGGCGATGCGGTCCGTGAAGTGCGGCGTCGGGACGTCGACCTCGCGCATGCCGGCGTGCAGCCGCTCCAGCGCGCGGGCGTACTCGTCCGGCGGAGCGGGGCGGTCGGTCACGGGGGCGTAGTACGTCCACAGAGTGACGGCGAAGCCGTCCCGCTCGTACACGCGTGGCTCCACGCCCGGCGCGAGCGCGGCCACCGGGCTCCTGACATCGGCGAGCCGCCGCGCGAGCCGGATCTCGAACTCCGCCACCTGATCGCCCACGGGCGCCACACGGGCCAGGACGTCGCACGGCAGCAGCCGCACTGTCAGCTTGTTGGAGTCGTGCAGAACGGTGGCGCCGTGGACGGACAGCCCGAGCGACGACCCGACCGACAGGGCCGCCGCGACCGCCCGAGCGGCATCCGGTTCCAGCATGCGGCGAGTATGCGGCCGCGAGCCGTGTCGGCGCACACGCATTTCAGACGGTGTAGCCGCCGTCCACCGCGAGGTGCTGCCCGGTGATGAACCCGGCGCGGTCCGAGGCGAGGAACGCGACGGCCTCCGCGATGTCCTGCGCCCTCCCGAAGCGGCGCAGCGGAATGTTGCGGCGGGTCACCTGGAGGGCGGCGTCGTCGAGTTCGCCGTCCTCGATGAGGCGGGCCGCGATGCCGTCCGTGAGCATGCCGGGGCCCACGCAGTTGAACCGCACACCGTAGCGGCCCTCCTCGGCGGCGAGCGCGCGCACCACCGCCTCCACCGCGCCCTTCGTACCCGAGGACAGACCGTCGCGGACGGGGTAGCGGTGGGTGGCCGCGGTGGTGACCGCGACGACGCTGCCCGCCGTCTCACGCAGGGGTTCGAGCGCGGGATGGACCAACTGGTAGAAGGCCAGCGCCTCGGTGTGGAGCTGGTCCCGGTACCGGGACGGCGGTACCTGGCTCAGATGCACCATCGGGACGTGCGGACCGGCGGCGTGGACGAGCGTGTGCAGGGCGCCGAACCGGTCGACTGCCGAGCGGACGGCCGACGCCGCCGCATCCTCGTCCGTCAGGTCCGCCCGCACGGACTCCACCCGGGCGCCCTCGGCGCGGAGTTCGGTGCTGAGGGCGTCGGCGGCCTCCTCGTTCGACCGGTACGTGAACAGCACCGCGCTGCCGCGCCGGGCCAGCGTGCGGACGACCGCCGCGCCGACGCCGCCGGTGCCGCCCGCGACGAGCGCGGTGCCCTTGCGGCTGCCGAAGTCCTGCTCCGTGTGCGTGTCCGTCTCGCTCAACGTGGCAACTCCCTCACAGGTCTGGCCGGTGGTCGGCGGCTCCCGCCCGCCCGGCCCTGCTCGTACCCGCGTATATATCCGCAACCGCCGCAGAGTTGAAGGCATGTCCGACCGTCGATCGACCGCGGCCGCGGCGGTATCTTCGGTCCCGGACGAAGGAGCGGATGTGGAGTCGCCGACGAGCAGCGTGGCCGCGGGAGTCGACCGTTCGCCGAGGGGCGGCCGCCCACGTGCCACGTCCCGCGCCGATCTGGAGCGCATCGGCTTCGAACTCTTCGCCCGGCAGGGCTTCGACGCCACGACCGTCGACGACATCGCGGGTGGGGCCGGCATCGCCCGGCGGACGTTCTTCCGCTACTTCGCGTCGAAGACCGATCTGGTGTGGGGCGACTTCGAGCACCAACTGGCGGGGTTCCGTGAGCTGCTGAAGGAAACCGACCCGGCCGTCCCGGTCATGACGGCGCTGCGTGCGGCCGTCGTCGACTTCAACCGGTTCGACGCATCCGTCGTGCCGTGGCATCAACAGCGCATGCGGCTGATCCTGAGTGTCCCCACGCTGCAGGCCGATGCCACCCTGCGGTACGCCTCGTGGCGCGCGATCGTCACGGACTTCGTCGCCCGCCGCCTGGATCTCGCCCCGTCCGACGCGCTCCCGCGGCTCTTCGGGCATACCGTCCTGGCGGCGGCGGTCACGGCGTACGAGCACTGGCTCGCGGTGCCGGAGGCGGAACTGAGCGAGCTGCTCGACACGGCGATCCGGCGGCTGGAGGAGGGGCTCGGCGGAGCGTCACGGTAGCCCTCAGAGCAGTTCCCCGCGCAGCGCGTCGGCGACGAGCTCACCGATCAGTACGGCGGTCGCGGCGGGGCCCCGGTGCGGGGTGTCCGGCAGTATCGACGTGTCCGCCACCCGCAGCCCGCGCACCCCGTGCACCCGCCCGAACTGGTCGACGGCGGCTCGCTCCGGAGCGTCGGCGGAGCCCATCGGGACGGTTCCGCAGGTGTGCTGGGCCGTGCCGAGGTGGTCGCGGATCCAGGCGTCGAGCGCGCGGTCGTCGCCGAGGGCCGCCGGTCCGGGGTCGAGCAGGCCGCCGTCGGAGAGTTCGGCGAACGGGGCGGTGGCCAGGACGTCGGCGGTGACGCGGACGGCCGCGCGGAGCCGGCGCAGGGCCTCGCCGTCGCGCAGGTAGTCGTAGTCGACGGCGGGGGAGACCCCGGGATCGGGGGAGAGGAGCCGGAGCCGGCCGGTGGGGCGCGGTGTCTGGACGGAGGCGAGGAACGAGTGCGGCGCACCGGACACGTGCACGGACCCTCCGACGAGCCCGGCCATCGGCACCAGTGACTGGAGGATCTCGATGTCACCGGGGCTTTCGGGGGTGCTGCCGGGGGAGTTGAGGTGCAGGCACCCGCCAAGCCACGTGGTGGCGGGCGGACCGAGCTCGTCGCGGGGCCGCCAGTCCAGGACCAGTTGCGGATGGTCGGAAAGGTGCGCACCGACCGCGGGGGAGTCCCGGACGACGGGGACCCCCGCCCGCTCGAGATCCGCACGCGGCCCGATGCCGGACAGCAGGAGCAGGTGGGGCGTGACGAGAGCCCCCGCGCACAGCACCACGCACCCGGCGTCGAACGTCTCCCGCGCCCCGTCGCGCTCGACCGCGACCCCCGTGGCACGCCCCTGCTCGACGACGACCCGCCGTACGGAACAGCCACCCAGCACGGTGAGGTTGGGTCGTTCGAGAACCGGCGCCGACAGGTGGGCGAGTCCGGTGTTGAGCCGCACCCCGTCCACGCAGTTCAAGGGCACGGGGCCGAAGCCGGGCGGGCCCTGGTCGTTCAAGTCGGGCTCGGCGGGGAAGCCCAACTCCCGGGCGGCATCCCGGAAGGCCGCCGCGGCAGGGTGGTCGAGGGCTGCGCGCGCGACACGCATCGGCCCACCGCTCCCGTGCACCTCGCCCCGGCCGAAGTCGACGTCGTCCTCCATGGCACGCAGCAACGGCAACACCCGCTCGTACGCCCACCCGGGATTCCCCGCCCCGGCCCACCGCTCGAAGTCCGCACGCCGCGCCCGGACGAAGTACCCACCGTTGACCGTGGTGGACCCGCCCAGCAGCCGCCCGCGCGGCACCGACCACGGCCGCTCCGGGGTGAGCCGTACGGGATGGGCGACGGTGCCGGGGTGCCCCGGCCGGGCCCCCGGCACGAGGCGCGCGTCCAGCAGGTCCGGGGCGAATGCCGAGGCCACCGGACCGGCCTCCAGCAGCAGCACACTCCGGTCCGCGTCCTCGCTCAACCGCGCCGCCAGCACGGCCCCCGCGCCACCGGCGCCGACGACCAGCACATCAGGACGTGCACGCGGCATCGGGCCCATGGGACCGGATCCAATCCCGGCGCCACGGCGGTGCGCAAGACCCCCGGAGGCTCCCGCACCCTTTCTTTTGGCATCGCATGCCAATACTCTCGGAACCGTTCGCGCACACCCTCAACCACCCACCGGTATCAGGGAGTTCCGCATGAACGAACAGCTCGAAGCCGCCGCAGCGCCCGAGCCGCCCGCCGCGAGCACCGCACCCGCCGACGAAGCCCTCATCGAGGCCGACGAGCTGGTCGAAGAGGTCTCGATCGACGGCATGTGCGGCGTGTACTGACCGTGGCCGCCGCCGCGCTCGATCTGGACCGCGCCTGGGACGTGCACCCCCAGGTGTCGGTCCGGCCCGAACCCTTCGGTGCGCTGCTCTACCACTTCGGCACGCGCAAGCTGTCCTTCCTCAAGGACCGGGGACTGCTCGCCGTCGTCCAGGCCCTGCCGACGTCGCCCACCGCGCGCGCCGCCTGCGCGAGCGCCGGTGCGAGCGACGCGGACACGGCACGCTACGCGCGCGCCCTCGCCGTCCTGGCCCGCTCGTCGATGCTGGTCGAAAGGAGCCCGACACCGTGACCCGCCTGGTGGACCTCTTCGAGTACGGTCTCGACGCGCCGATCTGCCTCACCTGGGAACTCACCTACGCCTGCAACCTGTCCTGCTCCCACTGCCTGTCCAGCTCCGGCCGCCGCGACCCGCGCGAACTGAGCACCGCCGAGGCCAAGGCGGTCATCGACGAGCTGGAGGCCATGCAGGTCTTCTACGTGAACATCGGCGGCGGCGAGCCGACCGTCCGCCCCGACTTCTTCGAACTCCTCGACTACGCCACCGCCCACCACGTCGGCGTCAAGTTCTCGACCAACGGCGTGCGCATCACCCCGGACGTGGCCCGGCGCCTCGCCGCCAACGACTACGTCGACGTACAGATCTCCCTCGACGGGGCCACCGCCGACGTCAACGACGCGGTACGCGGCCCCGGTTCGTACGACACCGCCCTGCGCGCCATGGGGCATCTCGCCGACGCGGGCATGAAGAACTTCAAGCTGTCCGTCGTCTGCACCCGGCACAACATCCCGCAGATGGACGACTTCAAAGCCCTCGCCGACAGGTACGGCGCCCAGCTCCGCCTCACCCGGCTCCGCCCCTCCGGACGCGGCGCCGACGTCTGGGACGAGCTGCACCCGCTGCCCGCACAGCAACGCGAGCTGTACGACTGGCTGGTGGCGCACGACGGCGAGGTGCTGACCGGTGACTCCTTCTTCCACCTGTCCGCGTTCGGGGAGCCGCTGTCGGGTCTGAACCTGTGCGGCGCCGGCCGCGTGGTGTGTCTGATCGACCCGATCGGTGACGTGTACGCTTGCCCGTTCGCCATCCACGACGAGTTCCTCGCGGGGAGTGTGCGGGACGCAGGTGGCTTCGTCGGCGTGTGGCGGGAGTCGGAGCTGTTCCGTCGGCTGCGCGAGCCGCAGCAGGGCGGGGCCTGCGCCTCCTGCACGTTCTACGACACCTGCAAGGGCGGCTGCATGGCCGCGAAGTTCTTCACCGGCCTGCCGCTCGACGGGCCGGACCCGGAGTGCGTCCAGGGGTACGGGGAGCAACTCCTTGCCGCGCGCGACGTCGGCGGCGCGATCCCCAAGCCGTCCGGCGACCACTCCCACCGCACCGGCCCCGTCCTCGTGCCGCTCACCCGACGGCCGCCCGTGTCGGAGTGCGAAGAGAGCCCCGTAGCAGGACTCAGCCCGGCCACCTGACGAGGAGACATCCGCCCCATGGCAAGAAACCCATGGTTCGAAACGGTCGCCGAGGCCCAGCGGCGCGCCAAGAAGTACCTGCCGGGCAGTGTCTACGGCGCGCTGGTCGCGGGCTCGGAGCGCGGCCGCACCATCGACGACAACATCGGTGCCTTCGCCGAACTCGGCTTCGCGCCACGGGTGGTGGGCCACCACGCCGAACGGAACCTGGCGACCACCGTCCTGGGGGTCGAGTCGGCCTTCCCGGTACTGATCTCGCCGACAGGTGTGCAGGCCGTGCACCCCGACGGCGAGGTCGCCGTGGCCCGCGCCGCCGCCAACCGGGGCGTCATCATGGGCCTCAGCTCGTTCGCGAGCCGGTCCGTGGAGGAGGTCGCAGAGGCCAACCCGCACACCTTCTACCAGATGTACTGGATGGGCAGCCGCGATTCCATGACACAGCGCATGGAGCGGGCCAGGGCGGCCGGTGCCAAGGCGCTCATCGCCACCCTGGACTGGTCGTTCTCGAACGGCCGCGACTGGGGCAGCCCCGCGATCCCGGAACGCCTCGACCTGCGCACGGCCGCCAGGTTCGCGCCCGACGTGCTGCCGCACCCGCGCTGGCTCCTCGCGTTCGCCAAGTCCCGCCGCCTGCCGGACCTGACCACACCCAACCTCCGAGCCCCCGGCGGACAGGCACCGACCTTCTTCGGAGCCTACGGAGAGTGGATGCAGACACCGCCACCCACCTGGGACGACGTGGAGTGGATGCGCAAGGAGTGGGGCGGCCCGTTCCTGCTCAAGGGCGTGAGCAGGGTCGACGACGCCAAACGGGCCGTCGACGCGGGTGTCACCGCCATCTCCGTCTCCAACCACGGCGGCAACAACCTCGACACCACACCCGCCACCATCCGCCTCCTGCCGTCCATCGCCGAGGCGGTCGGCGCCGACATCCAAGTCCTCCTCGACGGTGGCGTGCGGCGCGGCGGCGACGTCGCCAAGGCCCTGGCGCTGGGCGCCCGCGCCGTCCTCATCGGCCGCGCCTACCTGTGGGGCCTGGCCGCGAACGGTCAGGCGGGCGTGGAGAACGTCCTGGACATCCTGCGCGGCGGCCTCGATTCCGCCGTCCTCGGCCTCGGCCACGCCTCCGTCGACGAACTGGGACCCGACGACCTCGTCGTTCCGGACGGCTTCACCCGCACCCTCGGGGTCCCACGTGCCTGAACCGGTGGAGCTGGCGCGCGCGACCTGGCCCACGGTGCCGAAGGGCGCCCTCGTCCTCGTCCCCGTCGGCTCCACCGAACAGCACGGCCCGCACCTGCCGATGAACACGGACAGCACGATCGCGGAAGCAGTGGCCCGCAGGGCGGCGCGTCAACTCCCGTACGGTGATGTCGTGTTGGCGCCCACCCTCACCTACGGTGCCAGCGGCGAGCACACCGGATTCCCCGGCACCCTCTCCATCGGCCACGAGGCACTGCACACCGTCCTGGTCGAGACGGTGCGGTCCCTGTCCTCGTGGGCGGGCCGTGTCGTCCTCGTCAACGGCCACGGAGGCAACGTCACCACCCTCGACACGGCCTGCGCCCAACTCCGTTCCGAAGGCCACGACGTGGCATGGCTCGGCTGCGCCCCACCCGGCGGCGACGCCCACGCGGGCCGCACCGAGACCTCCGTCATGCTGCACCTCGCCCCGGACGACGTACGGCTGTCGGAAGCGGCCCCCGGCGACACCCGCCCGCTGCCCGAACTGCTGCCCCACCTCATGGCGCACGGCGTACGCGCGGTCTCCCCGAACGGCGTCCTCGGCGATCCGGACGGAGCCACCGCCGAGGAAGGACGGGCGCTCACCGACGCGATGGTGTCGAGCGCCGTACGCCTCGTCACCACGGGCCGCGCCGACCCACGAGGCCGACTCCTGACCGCCGTACCGCAAGGAGCCGTATGACCCTCCCGCACGGATACGTCGTCGCGCTCGACCGGCACACCCGCGTCCTCGACGGCGGGCGCGCCCTGCTCGGCGGGTACCCGACCCGCCTGATGCGGCTGACACCCCGCGCCCGCGCGCTCCTGACCGGGCGCACCCTGCGCGTACGCGACCGGGCGGGCGCCGTCCTCGCCGACCGGCTGCTCGCCACCGGCCTTGCTCACCCGGTGGCCGCCGAGCTGCCCCCGAACGGCCCGAACACGGCGGTCACGTACGTCATCCCCGTACGGGACCGCGCCGACCAACTCGACCGTGTGCTCACGAGCATCCGCGCCACGACCGACGCCCGGGTGATCGTCGTCGACGACGCCTCACGCCGACCGCTCCCCGTCGCCGCCGCGGCCGCACGCCACCACGCGCGCCTGCTCCCGCTCGCCGACAACCTCGGCCCGGCCGGGGCCCGCAACGCGGGGCTGCGCGAAGTCAGCACGCCGTACGTGGTGTTCGTCGACTCCGACATCGTGCTCGGGCCCGACACCGTGGACGTGCTGCTGCGCCACTTCGCCGACCCGGCCGTCGTGATGGCCGTGCCCCGGATCACCGCGCTGCCGGGCCCCGACGCCGAGCGGTGGCTGGGCCGTTACGAGAGCGCCCGTTCCTCCCTCGACCTGGGCCGGCAACCGGCCGCCGTGCGCACCGGCACCCCCGTCTCCTGGGTCCCCAGCGCCTGCATGATCGCGCGCACCGACGTACTCACCAAGGCGGACGGCTTCGACGCTGGCATGCGGGTGGGGGAGGACGTCGACCTGTGCTGGCGGCTGACCGCGGACGGCGGACGCATCCGCTACGAACCCGCCGTGCGGGCCGCCCACGAGCACCGCGTCGAACCCGCCGACTGGTTCCGCCGCAAGGCCGTCTACGGCACCGGCGCGCACCCCCTGGCCCGCCGCCATCCCGACAACATCGCCCCCGCGATCCTCGCGCCGTGGAGCGCGGCCCTGCTCGTCGCCCTGCTCGCGCAGCGCCGCTGGTCGCTGCCGGTGGCGGGCGGGCTCGCGGCCGTGGCCACCGTGAGCAACGCCCGAAAGCTGAAGGGGATCGAGCACCCGCTGCCGCACGCCGCCCGCCTCACCGCCCTCGGCTCGGCCGCGTCCCTCACCCAGGGCGCGGCCCTGCTCACCCGCCACTGGTGGCCCCTGACGGCCGTCGGCTGCCTGGCCTCGCGCCGTCTGCGCCGCGCCACCGCTGTCGCGGCGGTGGCGGACGTGGCCCTGGAAACCCTCGGCCGCCGCTCACCGGCCGGCCTCGACCCCGTCCGCTACGCCGCGGCCCGCCGCCTCGACGATCTCGCCTACGGGGCGGGGGTGTGGCTGTCCGCGCTCAGAGGCCGGTCGACGGCCGCGCTGCGCCCTCGGATCGTGCGGGCCCACCGTTCCCGCCCGCCGCGTCCTCAAGAGCGCGCATGTCCCCGTACAGACGTGCCACCCCGCCGCACACCAGCGGCATGACGAGCGGCGTCAGCAGAAGCAGGGCCACCGCCGTGGGGAAGACCGTCATCAGGACGCCGGTCATCCACACGTTGTCGCCGTTGAGCCACAGCATGCCGAGCCCGGCGTAGTGGTTCAGCGGCCTCGCCGCGTACAGGACCACCGCGAAGGCGAGCACGGCCGCCGCGCAGCACAGCAGGCCCAGGCCGAAGGCGCGCAGGCGGGCGTGCCGGGTCAGCACCCAGGAGCGGTACACCGCCACGAACGGGTTGCGGCGCTCCAGCACCGTCTCGGCGGTGGCACCGGACAGCCGGAACCAGAGCAGCGGGCCGAGAGTCCAGATGATGATCGGCAGCACCCAACCCACCAGCGAGTACTGCCACGACGCGGTCTCACCGATGGGGGTGGGCTCGACGCCGGGCACCTTGTGCCTGTCGACCAGGGTGAACAGGTACAGGCCCGCGAACACCACCACGGCCACGAAGATGCCGGTCAGGAAGTTGCTCGCGACGGCGGCGAGCAGGCGCGGACGGGTGCGCCGCCACAACTCGCCGACGGACAGCGGCCCGCCGTCGCGCCGGGCATGTGCGTGGGCGACCGCGTACGCGCTGTGGAGAACGGAGACGACGACCAGCGCAAGCAGCAGGAACACCGGCGCCGTCACCGCGCCGACGGCCCGCATCGGGTCCATGTTCTCGTCCGCGTAGGCATAGTAGGAGTCCTCGTTGGCGATGTTGCGCTCCGCGTACTCCCGCACGTGCTCGAAGCCGTCCGCGGTCGCCGCGAACGCGCCCGCGAGGATCGCGAACCCGAGCACGACGGTGGCCAGCGACACCCAGAGGGTGAAGCGGTACAGCGTGCCCCGGTAGGGCCTGACGTCGTATTCCATGGTCGGGCCCTACCTCCGTGCTGTGCCGCGGTGCGGCATTTCCTCGCGTGTTTGTTGCTGACGGCACTCAAGACGCCACGTGAGGCGCCCGGGGTTCCGGCACACGTTCGAAAACTGACGGACCTTGCCTGCTCAGCGCGCGTACGTCGTCCCGAACGCCTCCAGGAACTCCAGCGTCGCCGCCGCCGACCGGTTCGGGCACGACACGGCCGTCCACGTCACACCGGCCTTCTCCAGCGCGGTGAACTCCTCCCGGTGCCGGTCCGCTTCCAGGGTCGGCTCCGCGAGCCCTTCGTCGCGGTAGGAGTGCAGGACGTCGACACTGTCACCGCGGCCCGCGGCGACAGTGGCATCCCGAACCTCCGTGATCGCACCGGCCAGTTCGGACAGCGGGCCGAGCGTCGGGGTGCGGGCGGTGGAGCTCAGTTCGGCGCCGCCGGACATCGGCATCCAGCCCTGCGCCCGCTCGGCGACCCGGCGCCGGCTCAGCCGTGAGTTGCCGCCGATCCACACCGGAATCGGCCGCTGCGCCGGCCGCGGCAGGGCCTGTGCGTCGCGGACGCTGAAGTGCCGGCCCTCGTAAGCGAACGGTTCGCCGCTCCAGTGCAGCGGCAGCACGTCGAGCACCTCCTCGAAGAGCGCGTTCCGCTCCTCGAAGTCGACGCCCAGGGCGTGGAATTCACTCTTGAGGTAGCCGGCGCCGAGGCCCAGGGTCAGCCGTCCGCCGGAGAGCCGGTCCAGCGAGGCCGCCTGCTTCGCCAGCAGCAGCGGATTGCGGTACGGGGCGACGGCCAGGTAGGTGAGCAGCCGCAGCCGACGGGTCACGGCGGCGGCGTGGGAGAGCGCCACGAAGGGGTCGAGCGTCTGGTGCCCGCCGTGGTTCAGCCACCGCGCACCGGGTGCCGGATGCTCACTGAAGGAGATTCCGGAGAATCCGAACTCCTCGGCGGCGCGGGCCACTTCGGTCAGTGGACCGGCGTCCAGCAGGTCGGCGTCCGGCCCGTGCGCCTCCGGGTAGTGAAACAGGAATCGCATCGTCACGCATCCTCCGGTTCTGTGCGGAACTGTCGTCCGTACGGCCCGGACTGCGGGCCTGCCCAGGGGCGTATCCGTGCGCGCCGAAAAAGGCAAGAGCCTCGATGGTCCGCGCCGGTGGATCAGGTGCGCGGCCAGGGCTGACCGCTGAGCCGCTCGATGCTGGTGTTGAAGCGCTGCAGATACTGGGCGAAGGTCTCCACGTCCTCCGCGGGCCAGTCCTCGAAGACCTTGTCCAGCTCCTGGATGTGGGTCGTGCGCTCGTGGTCGAGGCGCTGCTCGCCCTCCTCGGTGAGCCGGAACTTGCGCGCCATCCCACCGTCGGGGTCGGGGATCCGCTCCAGGAGGCCGGCCCGCACCGCGCTCGCCGTCTGCCGGTTGAGCGTGGACGCGTCGAGCATCAGGGCCTCGCTGAGCTGCCCGATCGACATCGGCCCCTGGACCCGGATCCGGCTCAGCAGAATGTACGCGCTGCGCTCCATGCGTGCGGCCTCGCGGCGCCGCTTCTCGCTGCCGAGCTGATGCCGGCCGAGCACCATGTGCTCGAACTCGACCAGGTGCGATGGCTTGTCCATGTACGTGCGTCCTCCCAGGTCGACCGTATCGCAGGGCGCCGCGGGCCATGCGCCCCGTCCGGGCTCCTCTCCCGCTCGCGTGTCACGCCGTCAGGTATGTGCACTACGCATGAAGTATGCATGATGCACATCGTGTGTATGATGCACATCGTTGCACACGCTGAAGAGATTGAGGAGTCCTTCATGGATGCGCCCCAGTCGAGCGGCCGGGCTGGCGCCGTCGTCGCCACCCTCGCGCTCGCCGGTACCGTCGCCGCGATCATGCAGACGCTGGTGACCCCGCTCATCGCCGAACTGCCGCGGATCCTGGACACGTCGTCCTCGAACGCGGCCTGGGTGGTCACCGTCACCCTGCTCGTGTCGGGTGTCTGTGTGCCCGTCTCGGGCCGCCTCGGCGACCTGGTCGGCAAGCGCCGCATGATGCTCATCTGCGCCGTGCCACTGTTCGTCGGCTCGGTGGTGTGCGCCCTCTCGTCGACCGTCGTCCCCATGATCATCGGGCGCGGCCTTCAGGGCATGGGCATGGGCATGGTGCCGCTCGGCATCGCGCTGCTGCGCGACGTCGTGCCCACCGAGAAGCTCAGCGGGTCCATCGCGCTGGTCAGCGCCTCCATGGGCATCGGTGGCGCGATAGGCCTGCCGATCGCCGCCGCGGTCGCCCAGTACGCGAACTGGCGTGTGCTGTTCTGGGGTTCCGCCGCGCTCGCCCTCGTCATCGGCACCATGATCTTCCTGATCGTGCCGGACGTCCCGGCCGCCGCGAAGGGCCAGCGCTTCGACGCCCCCGGAGCGGTCGGGCTCGCCGTCGGACTGGTCTCCCTGCTCCTCGCGATCTCCAAGGGCGCCGACTGGGGCTGGGCCTCGGGCACCACCCTTGCCCTCTTCGCCGTCGCGCTCGTCGCACTGCTGGTGTGGGGCTTCTACGAACTGCGCACCCGTGAGCCGCTGATCGACCTGCGGACCACCGCCCGCCCCCGTGTGCTGTTCACCAACGCGGCCTCGATCCTCGTCGGCGTCGGCATGTACTCGTTCATGCTGATCGCCCCGCAGGTCCTGCAGTTCCCCGAGGCCACCGGGTTCGGTTTGGGGCAGTCGATGCTGGCCGCCGGTCTGTGGCTGGCGCCCGGCGGCGTCATGATGATGCTCATCTCGCCGCTCGGCGGAAAGCTCATCAACGCCCGCGGCCCGAAGTTCGCGCTGATCTGTGGCGCCCTCGTGATCGCCGTCGGATACGGGGCCGCGCTGCCCCTCATGGGGACGGCCTGGGGCATCATGCTCGCCGGAATCGTGATCAACAGCGGTGTCGCCCTCGCCTACGGCTCCATGCCCGCGCTCATCATGAGCTCGGTGCCGGTCTCCGAGACGGCCGCCGCCAACGGCTTCAACACCCTGATGCGCTCGCTCGGCACCACGATCGGCTCCGCCGTGATCGGTGTGGTTCTCGCGCAGATGACCGTCACCATGGGCGGCCACTCCTTCGCCTCCGAGGACGGATTCCGCACCGGCCTGATGATCGGCTGCGGTGTCGCCCTGGTGTCCGCGGCGGTCGCGACTCTGATCCCGGCCCTGCGCAAGGCCGACGCGGGTGCGAACGAGACCGCCGACGCACCGACCGGGGGCGACCAGGCCCCGGCGCGCGCCTGAGCTTTTCGAGGCGTTCTCGGGCAACTGCCATCTGCATACACGTTTGCACGCTTGGTGCGCGCGAAGCCGGGCAAGAGTGGGAGAGGCTCACTCGGGTTCCTTTGCCAGGGAAGGCACTTGGAGGTGCACCGTGATGCTCCCGGCTCGTCGGCGCGCAGCGGCCGCTGCCCGTGAGAGTGCGGAAGGGTATGCGGAACTTCAGGTGCGGGTCGAACAGTTGAAAGAGGCCGTGACCTCGCACGCCGAGGTCGACCAGGCCATCGGTGTCGTCATCGCGGTGGGCGCCGTCTCGCCGGCCGAGGCCTGGGACGTGCTGCGCGAGACCTCCATGCGCACCAACACCAGGCTCCGGCTGATCGCCCGGCAGTTGATCGACTGGCCTCGCACCCGCGAACTCGATCCCGTGATCCGCGGCGAGCTGGAGCGGCAGCTCGCCCTGCGGAGCGGGGCGGAGAGCAGGGGAGTCGCGCAGTAGCCGCACAGTGACCCCGCTCCCCGGCTTCTGCCGCGCGGGCTCCCGCCGAGGAGCGGGGGCGGGCTCACTGCCGAACCCGCCACGGCCAGCATTGACCGCTCCACCGTCGGAGTAACACGCTGGCGGCCTTACTAACGCAAACATGTCGGAATCTTCACTTCCGCTGGCGGTTCTGGTCACCTGAATCCCTCGGCCGGGCCCGTCGACCGGGTCTGTCGGCCGGTTCCGTCAGGCGGTCTCCACCGCCGCGTCGACGAGACGTCGGGCCGCCGCGTCGGTGCGGGCGGCGTCGCCCGTCACGAGCCGGTCCTGGCAGAGTCCACGCAGCCCGGACACGAGGAGCGTCGCGCGCTCGCGGGCCGCGGGCCCCGGATGGCCCAGGCGGACATACGCGTCCGCGATGGGGTCGACCATGAAGGCGACGGCCTCGCGGGCCAGTTCGCCGTACTGCTCCGGATCGGTCGCGGCCAGGCTGAGCAACTGGAGCAGCATCCGGATCGGGCCGGCCTGCTCGCCCACCGTGATCGCCTGCCACAGCGCGTCGGCCGAGCGGCGCAGCGCCTCGACGTCCCCGACCCGATCGAACAGCGCGTGGGCGTCGGGCCGGCTCGCGGCGATGGCGCGGGCGATGAGGGTCTCGCGGCTGCCGAAGTAGTACAGCAGCATCCGCTTCGTCGTGCCGATCTCCTCGGCGAGGGGGGTGAGCGACAGGTGTGCGAGGCCGTGGCGCTGCACGTACTCCACCACCTGGCCGAGCAGCTCGGCGCGTTTCTCGGTGTTCACGGTACGGGGCACCCTTTGAACGTACCGGACGGTACATGTATCGTCCATTCATCATGGATTCCTGTTCCGACCGGTACAACAACCCACGGCCGCGCGCCGCCGCGCTCAAGGCGTTCGCCGAGGCGGCCTGGTTCCCCGCCGTCCTCTTCCTCGGCATCCTGTGCTTCTTCGCCCCGGCGCTGCACGCCCCGAAGCCGCACCACGTCGAGGTGGCCGTGGCCGGTTCGGCGGCAGGGGTGCAGGACGAACTGCGCGCGCGGTACCCCGACGGCTTCGACATCACCCCCGTGGACACCGCCCGCGAGGCACGCCAGGCGGTCCTCGACCGGGACGCCTCCGCCGGATACGTCACCGGGAACCGGCCCGTGCTCTACGTCGCCAAGGGCAACGGCGCCTCCCTGGAACAGAACCTCACCAGCGCCTTCGGCGGGCTCACCGGGGGCGACCCGACCGTCCACGACGTCGCGCCGACCGCGCGGAAGGACCTGCTCGGCTCGACCGTGCTCTACTTCGCCATCGGCTGGAACATCCCGGCGTACATCCTCGCCACGACCCTGCTGCGGGCCGTCGCCCTCGACCGGCGCCGCAAACTCCTCGCCATCGCGGCCGTCGCCGCCGTCTTCAGCCTCGTCGGGTACGGGGCAGGGGCCGGGCTCGGCTACTTCGACGCCCACCCGGCGGTCCTCGGTATCGCCTTCCTCCTCACCACGGCGGTCGCCACCGTCACCTCCGGGCTCGCACCCTTCACCCGGCAGTTCCTGCCCGCGGTCGGCATGACGCTGTTCATCGTGATGTCGATCCCGACCAGCGGGGGAGCGGTGCCCGCCCCGCTGCTGCCGGGGTTCTTCCAGGGCGTGCACGCGGTGATGCCGCTCGCCAACGCCGTCGACGCGCTGCGCGGAGTGCTGTACTTCGACGGCGCCGGGGTGCTCGAGCCGGTGCTCGTCCTGTGCGGCTGGCTCGCGGCCGGACTGGCCCTGCTCGGCCTCGACCACGCGCGGCACCGGCGCGGCTCCGAGGACGGGGCGCCCCCGGTCGACGACCCCGCCGCCGAGACCCCCGTGCCCACCGCGCTGCCCGCCCAGCGCCACCACTTCGGCGAACCGGTCCCCGCTCTGACCGGACTGGTCACCGACGCCGCACACGAGCCGCTGCGGGGCGCCGCCGTCGTCGTCCTCGACGGCCGCGGCCGCCAACTGGTCTCCACGTTCACCGACCACCGGGGCCGCTACGCGGTGGCCGGCCTGCCCGAGGACCACCTCAGCCTGGTGGCCTCGGCCCCCGGCAGACACCCCGAGGCACAGCGCATCCTCGTACGCCAAGGCGCCGCGGCCACCGCGGACTTCGCACTGGGGGCGCGGGAGGGCGCGCTGCTCACCCGCTGAGCCCGGGGCCCCCGGACAGCGCCAGCGCGAGCCGGTCCAGGACGGTCTCGATCTCGTCGTCCGACAGCGGGACGAGTTCCAGGGCCAGCTCGCCGTCGTCCTGGCGGTCCGTGTAGAGCCAGATCTGCGGATCGCCGGAGCGGAGCGCGTCCGCGAGCGCCGCCGCGTCGAGCCCGGCCCGCGCCGGATCGACCCGCAGCGCCGCGCGGGGGAACGGCAGCCCGGTGGGGTCCGCGACCGCGTGCGCGGAGATCCCGGCCAAGGCGCCCGCACGGGCGGCGAAGTGCGCGACCTTCTCGTCCTGGCGCCGCTGCCACGCGGACACGTCGAGCTCCTGCCGCGCCTCCAGCGCGGCGAGCGTGCCCACGATCGCCTCCTTGCTCGCCTTCATCGCCCGGCCGATGCCCTTGCCCTGCGCGCGCACCGCACGGACGGCCCCGGCGCGGCCGAGGACCAGACCCGCGGTCGGGCCGCCGAGATACTTCTGGCCGCTGACGAGCACGAGATCTGCGCCGGTGGCCAGGAGTTCACCGACCCGGAAGTCCTGCGCGGCTCCGTCGACGATCGCGGGCACGCCGCGCCGGTGCGCCGCGGCGACGGCCTCGCCGAGTGGCACCCGCGCCCCGCGCGTGAGCCGCGACGACACCAGGACCAGGCAGGCGGTGCCGGGATGGGCGAGATCCTTCTCCAACTCGTCGAGCGAACAGGAGTCGTCGGCTCCCGACAGGACAGGAGTGCCGCCCGCGAGTCGGACGTCCTGGACCAGCGGATGCCCGTAGTCGACCGCGTGCCCGGCGGGCAGCACCACGCGCGCGGGCAGCCCGCCCGTGTCCGGCAGCGTGGCGATCCGCTCCGCCGATTCGCCCGTCATCGCGGCCGCGACCGACAGGGTGATCGCCGACGACGTGCAGTGCACGAGCGTCCCCGCCTCCGCCCCGGTGACGCGTGCGAGGGTGCGGTCCGCGAGGTCGTGCAGCTCCTCCATGACGAAGAAGCCGGAGAGCGCCGCGGCGACCGCGCGTCCGATCCGCTCGTCGCTGCGCGAGACACCGACCGGCGTGAACGGTCCTCGCGCGTTGATCACCCGCGCCAGCCCGTACCGCTCGTGCGGTTCCGTCTCGTCGTGACGCGCCTGCTGTTCCTGAAGTCCCATGGGGGCATCGTGCCCGCTCGGCGCCGCACGGCGTGCGCCCGGTCACCGGCTCAGCGGGCCGCGTGCAGCGTGTCGCCGAGCCGGCCGTGGCTGTGCCGCCAGCCACCCGCCACCCGTACCGCACCGCGCACATGCGGATGGTCCGCGGCGAGCCCCACGTGCTCGTGCTCCACCTCCGGGGGTCCGTCCGCGCCCACCGGCCACAACCGCGCCGCCGCGACCCCTGCCGCCACCGCCACCACCCCGAGCCCGCCCACGGCCGCGCCGAGCCCGGCCCACGCGCCCAGCCACCCCGCCAGCGGATACGTGAGCAGCCAGCACGCGTGCGACAGGGAGAACTGCGCGGCGAACGCGGCCGTACGCTCCCGCTCCGGCGCGGCCCGCCGGACCAGCCGCCCGGTCGGCGTGAGCACCATCGAGCACGCCCCGCCGAACGCGGCCCACAGGACCAGGAGAGCGGGCACCCGCCAACTCCCGGAGTGCACCGCCGTGACGGCCCCCAGGCCGGCGAAGACCGCGCCCAGCGCCAGCGCCCCGCGCACCATCACCACCCGCTCACCCACCCGTTCGAGGATCCGCGGCACCACGAGCGCCACAGCCATCGACCCGGCCCCGTACGCACCGAGCGCCACCGGCACCGCGCCCGACGACAGACCCAGGAAGTCCCTTACGTAGACGACCGAGTTCACGGTCACCAGCGCGCTCGCCGCCGCGACGGCGAGGTTCAGCGCCAGCAGGCCGCGCAGCTGGGGGAGTGCGAGGAAGAGGCGGCTGCCGGCCGTCGCCCTGGCGAACACGCCGCCCGCCCGCGCGAGTACGGGCGCCCGGCCGGGCAGCACCGTCGTGACCACGAGCGCGGCCGAGGCGAGGAAACCCACGACCGTTCCCGTGAACAGCCGGTGGTACGAGACCACCGACAGCAGCGCGGCCGCCAGCGCCGGACTGAACAGGCTCTCCATGTCGTACGCGAGCCGGGCGAGCGACAACGCGCGCGTGTAGTCGCGTTCGTCGGGCAGCACGTCCGGGATCAGCGCCTGGAAGGTGGGCGTGAAGACCGCCGAGGCGGACTGCAGCAGGAACACCAGGACGTAGACCTGCCAGACCTGGTCCACGAACGGCAGCGTCAGGGCCACGCCCGCCCGCAGCAGATCCGAGCCCACCAGTACCGCGCGCCGCGGCAGCCGCTCCGCGAACGCCCCCACCAGCGGGGCGACCAGCACGTACGCCGTCATCTTGATCGCCAGCGCGGTTCCGAGCACGGCGCCCGCGTCCGCCCCCGCGATGTCGTACGCGAGGAGCCCGAGCGCGACGGTGGCGAGACCGGTGCCGACGAGGGCGACGACCTGCGCGCCGAACAGCCGGCGATACGTGCGGTGGCGCAGAACCGTGAGCATGCGGGCCCCTCCGGAAGGCTGTCTCGCCAAGGTACTCGTCATGTGCGCACCTGCGCACATGACGAGTATGTTGCGGTGATGTGCGCCGTTCCCGCAAGGGCCTCACGACCAGGGCCCTAGGCTGAGGCCATGCCCGCAAGCGATCCGACCCCCGCCGCGGCTCCCGCGGCCGCCGCGCATCCGCACGAGCCCGACGGCGCCCGACTCGCCGAGGCGACCAGGGTGTTCGCCCTGCTGTCGGACCCGACGCGGCTGCACGTGCTGTGGCTGCTCGCCCTGGAGGAGTCGGACGTCGGATCGCTCGCCGAGCGCGTCTCCGCCTCCCGCACCGCCGTCAGCCAGCACCTGGCGAAGCTGCGGCTCGCGGGCCTGGTCGAGGCGCGCCGCGAGGGGCGGCACATCCACTACCGGCTCACCGACGGACACCTGCGGCGCCTGGTGACGGAGGCGCTCAGCCATGCGGACCACCGGGTCACCGGGGCGGCCCCGCACGACTGAGCGCCTGCGTCACGCCCGGTCGCGGACCGACGTGAGCAGTCCGTAGAGGACGACGTTGCCCGAGTAGCCGGTGCCCTTGCTGTACGTGCCACCGCAGGTGATGACACGGAGTTCCGGCAGGCCCGTGTTGCCGTAGACCCGGCGGGACGGGAAGTGCTTCTTGTCGACGACGTCGATGCCGTGGATCTCGAACACGGCGGTCTTGCCGTCGGCCCGGTCGATCTCGATGTGCTCGCCCTTCTTGAGGGCGCCCAGCCCGTAGAAGACGGCGCGGCCCTCGGCGTTGTCGACGTGCCCGTCGACGACCGCAGTGCCGCGCTCGCCCGGCGTCACCGCGCCCGGGAACCAGCCCGCCAGATTCGCCCGGTCCGGCGGAGGGGCGTCCAGCCAGCCCTGCGCGTCCCGGCCGACGCGGGTCAGCGGCGCGTTCACCCCGATCTCCGGGATACGGATGCGCTGCGGCGCGGCGGCGGGCAACGGGTCGGCGGGCGGCGTGTGCGTGCCGAGCTTCGCGGCGCCCGGCTCGGGCTGCGGAGGCCCCTCGCCTGAGATCCCGTGGTGCACCAGGAGGACCCCCGCGACCAGCGTCGCCGCGAGGAACGACCACGTGGGGCGGCGACTGCGCACAGACGGCGTGGACTCCGCCGCAGCGGACATCAGCGTCCGCCCTGCCGTCGTCGGCGCAGCAGCCTGCCGAGGAACAACGGCACACACGCCAGGGCGAGCAGCCCGCCCGCCGCGCCGAGGTGCTTGCCGAGCCCGCCCGACGCTTCGTCGGACTCCGCCCCCGTGGCGGGCGCGGCGGCCGGTGCGGCCGCGGCCAACTGCTGCGGAGCCGAGGGGCGCTGGGCCGCGGCCACCTGCCGCGCGTGCAGCGGCCCCGCCTTCGCGCCCCAGTCGAGCAGGGCGCGGCTCTCCTCGTACACCGCGTTGAAGTCCTCGTCCTGCGGGTTCATGACGCTCACCAGGACCGTGCGGCCCTTGTGGGTCGCGGCGGAGACCAGGGTGCAGCCGGCCTTGGACGTGTAGCCGTTCTTGACGCCGATCAGGCCTGGATAGCGCTTCACGCCGTGCGAGCCCACGAGCAGCCGGTTGGTGTTCTCGATGCCGAACGCGTCCTTGCCCCCGGCCGCCGGGAAACGCGCCCACTTCGTGCCCATGTAGCGCCGGAAGTCGTGGTTCTTGAGGCCCTCCCTGGCGATCAGCGCCAGATCGTGCGCAGAGGAGAACTGGCCGCGCGTGTCGTAGCCGTCGGGTGAGCGGACCTCGGTGTCGCGGGCGCCGATCCGGCGGGCGGTCTCCTGCATCTGCGCGACGGTGCGGGACACCCCGCCGTTCATGTGCGCGAGCGTGTGCACGGCGTCGTTGCCGGAGCTGAGGAACACACCCCGCCACAGGTCGGCGACCGTGTACCGGCTCCCCTCGTCGACTCCCACGAGGCTGCTTCCCTCGGCGACGTCGGAGAGATCCCGGTACGTCGCCCGGTGCACCTCGTCCTGGCGCAGCTTCGGCAGCACGGTCAGGGCGAACAGGGTCTTGAGCGTGCTCGCGGGCGGCAGCCTGCGGTGCGGAGCCCTCGCGGCGAGCACGTCACCGGTGCCCGCGTCCATCACCTCGTACGACAGTGCGGAGACGGACGGCGGCGCGGGCGGGGCCGGCACCGGGGGATCGGCGTGGGCGGGGCCGACGGCGGTGCCTGCGGCGACCGCCGCGCACACGCCGCACGTCAGAAGTGCCGTGCCGAAGCCCGGACGGAAGCGGAGGAAAGGCGCCATGCCGGAAACGTATGGTCGCCGCCGGGCCACCGCGCTCCACGTACCCCATACGGCCGCCGCACAGGGGGGACGCCCGCCCGAGGTGCGCGCCACAGAGCCCGGAAATACGCTGTTCGAGTGAAGGCCGCCCCGGTCGGGGCCGGTCGTGATCCCCGCCGCCGAGCCGGGCGGGCCGCGAACGTGACGTACGTACGCTGGATTGACACGACGGTGGAGGTGGTCCGCCATGACGGCCCAGACACGACTCCTGAACCGGCTGTCGCACGCCGACCGGGACCGGTTGCTGCCACTGGCCAAAGAGGTCTCCTTCGCCCAGGACACCCGGATCTTCGAGGAGGGCGACCGGGCGGACCGGTTCTGGATCATCCGGACCGGAATGGTCACCCTCGACGTCCGCGTCTCCGACCGCACCCTCCTTCCCATCGACCCGCTCGGCCCCGGCGACCTGCTGGGCTGGTCGTGGCTGTTCCAGCCGTACGAATGGGACTTCGGCGCGGAGGCGTTCAGCCCGGTGCGGGCCTACGAGTTCGACGGCGCGACCGTGCGCGCGCTGTGCGAGAGCGAGCCGAGGCTGGGCGTGGCCGTGCTGCACGGGGTGGCCGAGGTGATGGCGAACCGACTGGAGTCGGCGCGGGTCAAGCTCGTCGAGGCGCATCGGACGCACGGGCGGATCTGAGACCTGAAGGGGGTACGCCAAAAGGCGCCAAGGGGCTGGGCGGAATCGGTGGTGTCACCCGACTCGACGCCCCAACGGGCGGTCGGCGCGCCCGCGCGGTGGGATCGGTGTGCGAGTACCCGCACACCGTGGTCCGTCAGCCGGGCCCACCGAGAGGATCTCCATGGGCCGCACCGCGTCCTGGCCGACCGCCGCCGTCGCCGCGGCGACACTCACCCTCGGGAGCCTCGTGTGCCCCGCCGCCGTGGCCGCCGAGGGCGACGATCCCGCCTGGGACACCGGCACCGCGTGGACCGAGAGCCCGCCCGTGGCCGACGCGTCCGGGAAGCTGGAGCTCGTGCCCGCCGATCCGGGGCCGGGGGCGAATGTCACGGCCAGTACGAGCGCGTGTGGGGACGACGAGACCGCGACGGGGGACGCCGAGAGCCTCGGGGCGGGCGGGTTCACGTTGCAGACCGCGACTCAGGAGGGCTCGGTCACGGGTCAGTTCAAGGTGCCGACCGGCGCCAGGGGCGGCACCTTTCCGGTCACCGTGACCTGCGAGAGCGGCACCGAGGTGCGGCAGACGCTCACCGTGTCGGGGCGGGGCGGCACCGAACTCGGCGGGGTCAAGGCGGGTGACGGCGGCTCGCTCGGCACGCTGAGCGTCACGCAACTCGCCCTGGGCGGCGTACTGATCGTGGGCGCGCTGGTCGCGGCGGGGCACTACGCGCGCCGCCGCGTCCAGGAGACGTGACCATCCCGGACGCGGCGGTGTGTGCGGTGATGTCC
>NZ_JBUEGE010000028.1:0-102113 GCF_054963755.1 Streptomyces sp. EDA2-14 | reverse complement strand
GACTCTCCCGGCACGGGTGAGGAGACGGCCCCACGGCAGATTGCCCAAGGCGGGGGCGGCTCACCGACCCGTTCCCGTGGCAGATACCGCAAGGCTTGGGCAGCGCCGAGCTGCCCGGAGGCGAGTGGCGGTCGACTGCCGCGGACGGGGGGCGGGTAAATCAAGCCCCTGCGGCGATTGAGCAGCGGGGTCCGGGGCGGAGCCCCGTGAGGTGGGCTCGGGTGTCGTTGCGCGGGCGTCGTGGCGGGTAAGTCAAGCCTCTGCGGCGATTGAGCAGCGGGGTCCGGGGCGGAGCCCCTTGGGGTCGGCCCCGGTGCCGTGGCGCGAAACCCGTCGAAAACCCCCGCCCGGCCGAAGACCCCACCCGGTCCGGCCGGAGGCTACAGCCAGCCGGCGAATTCCAGGAGGTTCTCGCCGTCCCGGGCCCGGCCCACCCGAAGCGCCCGGGCACCCGATTCCACGGCGCGGAAGAGGGTCCACCCGCGCAGGCGGTCCTGGTCGACCTCCAGGGACTCCGCCAGGCGCTTCACCCGGCGACGGGTGATCGCGGGGCCCGAGGGGGAGCCGATCAGGTCCTCGACGCGGTCACGGACCAGACGCGCCAGGTCGAAGGCGGTCTCGCCGACGACCGGGTCGGGCCCGACCGCCAGCCACGGCATCCGCTCCCCGGACAGCACCTTGGACTGCCGGAACGTACCGTGCAGCAGCCGGAGTTCGGGCGGCGAGGACACCAGCTCGTCGCGGGTTTCGAGAGCCGCCTCGATCAGCGGCGCCACGTCCGGGAAGGACTCCACCGTCGCCCGCATCGCGACCGCCTGGCGCCCCGTGCGCTCCGGGACGGTCTCGCAGTTGCGGCCCTCCGGCGGGTCCACCCACAGGCGACGCAGCGTCCCCGCCGCCTCCAGGAGCGCCTTCGCCTCCGGCAGCGTACGGACGGAGATCTCCGGGTGGAGGCGTTCCAGGAGGAGCGCGCCGTCGTTCACGTCCGGGTCCAGCAGGCGTACCGCGCCGAAGCCGTCCCACTTCGTCAGAGCCGCACGCTCGGCCTCGGGACGGAACCGTTCGGGTGCCAGCTTGAGGATCGCCGGCGAGCCGTCGGCCCGGCGGACGTGGGCGACCAGGCTGCTGCGCCCACCGGGCACATGCACCCGCTCCACCGTCACACCGCGCCGCTCCGCCGCCTCGTCGAGCAGTACGCCGAGCCGGTCGAGCCACGCCGACGCCCCGTCGTCGCGCACTTCGCCGAGCGCGCCCACAAGGCGCGGAGGCGGTTCGAATGCCATGCGCGGGGATGCCATGCGCGGGGATTCCCTTCCCAAGTCTGCCTACGTGCTGGGGTCCGCCGACGGGGACGACGACGCCGACGGCGCCGAGGCCCGTTCGGAGAGCCCAGGGAAGGCTACGCTGCTGCCGCCCCAGCGCACGGCACGGACCGTCGCCTCCCGCAGCGCGTCGGCCGCGTCCCGGCGCCGCCCGCCGCTCGCCGCCCGGACGAGGTCCGAGTAGACGCCGGCGACCCTGTTCTCGATGTCGGCCGCGAGCCGCGCCGCGGCCGACGCGTCGGGTACCGGGAACGGCAGCGCGTAGGCACCGGCGGACTCCTCGGGACTGCCGCCCACGTCACGCACCGTGCGGCGCAGCCCGTCACGGCGGGCGCGGTGCGCGTCGTACGCGTCCCTGGCCTCGGCCCTGCGGTCCTCGCCGATCCGGCCGCCGACCACCCCGTACCCGTACACCGCCGCGTGCTCGGCGCGCAGCGCCGCCTGGAGCGCGGCGATGAGTGCGTTTTCGGTCATGTCGTCAGTCCTTCGCCAGCAGGTAGGCGTGCGCGGCCCCGGCCGCCGCCACCGACGCGAGCAGCCGCGCCAGCTCGGCGGGGGCGTCCACGAGCGCGGTCGTCCGGCGGTCGGAGAGCTGCTGTTCGGCCACTTTGAGCGCCTTGAGGATGTCCTTCTCGGCGACCGGCGCCGCGGTCGACTTCCGGCCGGGAGGCGCCGCCGCGGCCGACGGCGACTTCGCCCCGCCGAACGCCCGCACGTGCCGCTCGACCTCGGCCCGCAGCGGGGCGAGCCGCGAGGCGAGCGCGGGACGGGCCGAAAGCGCCTGGTCGTACTGGCCGAGCAGGTCCGCGCTCTCCCGCGCCGCCTGGCTGCGCAGTCGCTTCTCCCGCGTGGCCGCGGGCGCCCCGCTGCCCCCGTCGGCGGCGTCACCGCTGCCCGTGCAGCCGGTCAGCAGAGCGGCCCCGGTCAGCGAGGCGAGCAGGGTCCTGCGGCGGGGCCCGGAGCGGGCGAGAGGGGGCAGCGGCACGGCGGGCGTCCTCGATGAGGGGTGGTGAGAAAGCTTTTTCGTGGGTGCGACTTCTTGATCGGAACTGGTCGGGTCCGATCAAGGGGGAGTGGCGGTGATCACCGTACCGTCGCGCTTGTCCGGGTGGACGGCAACACCCCCCTGGACCGGATACCCTTTGAGCTGACGCGCAAGGCAAGTCAGCAACCACAACAGCACACGCGGCCGAGGAGTCACCCGGATGAGCACCACCCAGAACGAGAGGCTGCGGGAACTACTGGAACCGCTCGTCACCTCACAGGGGCTCGAACTCGAAGAGATCGAAGTGGCCTCGGTCGGACGCAAGCGTGTGCTGCGCGTCGTCGTCGACTCGGACGAGGGCGCCGACCTGGACGCGATCGCCGATGTGAGCCGCGGGCTCTCGGCGAAGCTTGACGAGACGGACGCCATGGGTGAGGGCGAGTACGAGCTGGAGGTCGGCACGCCGGGCGCCGAGCGCCCCCTGAGCGAGCACCGCCACTACGTCCGCGCGACGGACCGCCTCGTGAAGTTCCAGCTGAAGGACGACAGCGAACTTGTCGCGCGCATCCTCGAGGTCGACGACGACGGCCTCGACCTCGAAGTTCCGGGCGTGAAGGGCCGCAAGGCCACCACCCGAAGGCTCGACTTCGCCGACATCGCCAAGGCGCGGGTCCAGGTCGAGTTCAACCGTAAGAACAAGAACGACAGCAACGACAACGAAGAGGAGGCGTAGCCGTGGACATCGACATGAGTGCCCTGCGGGGTCTGGTCCGGGAGAAGGAAATCTCCTTCGATCTGCTGGTCGAGGCGATCGAGTCGGCTCTCCTCATCGCGTACCACCGCACCGAGGGAAGCTTCCGCCACGCGCGCGTGCGGCTCGACCGCGACAGCGGCCACGTAACGGTCTGGGCGAAGGAGGACCCGTCGGACCTCGAGGAGGGCCAGGAGCCCCGCGAGTTCGACGACACCCCTGGCGACTTCGGCCGGATCGCCGCGACGACCGCGAAGCAGGTCATCCTGCAGCGCCTGCGCGACGCCGAGGACGACGCGACGCTCGGCGAGTACGCGGGCCGCGAGGGCGACATCGTGATGGGCCAGGTCCAGCAGGGCCGCGACCCGAAGAACGTGCTGGTCGACATCGGCAAGCTGGAGGCCATCCTGCCGGTGCAGGAGCAGGTCCCCGGCGAGGAGTATCCGCACGGTCTGCGCCTTCGTACGTACGTCGTGCGCGTCGCCAAGGGCGTCCGTGGCCCGTCCGTGACGCTCTCCCGTACGCACCCGAACCTCGTGAAGAAGCTCTTCGCGCTGGAGGTGCCGGAGATCGCCGACGGCAGCGTCGAGATCTCCGCCATCGCGCGCGAGGCCGGCCACCGCACGAAGATCGCCGTGCGCTCCACCCGGAGCGGGCTCAACGCCAAGGGCGCCTGCATCGGCCCGATGGGCGGGCGTGTGCGCAATGTCATGGGCGAGCTGAACGGCGAGAAGATCGACATCGTCGACTGGTCCGAGGACCCGGCCGAGATGGTGGCCAACGCGCTGTCCCCGGCCCGCGTCTCCAAGGTCGAGATCGTGGACCTCGCGGCCCGCTCCGCCCGCGTGACCGTGCCCGACTACCAACTCTCCCTCGCCATCGGCAAGGAGGGGCAGAACGCCCGGCTCGCGGCCCGGCTCACCGGCTGGCGCATCGACATCCGCCCGGACACCGAGCAGGGCGGCGCCCCCGACGGTCCGGCGGACGGGGAATAAATCCGAGCGCTGAGCGCTTGGATCACGACAGTATGTGACGAGCCAACCGTTCGATCTTTGCCCCAAAGGGGTGAGGTCGGTACGGGGAGGTAGACTTAACCGTGTCTGGTCGGACGCATGCCCGCGCATGCCCTGAGCGAACCTGCGTGGGATGCCGGGAGCGAGCGGCCAAGAGCGAACTGCTGCGGATCGTGGTGATCGAAGGGCAATGCGTCCCTGATGATCGCGGTACGCTGCCCGGCCGGGGTGCTTATGTGCATCCCGCCCAGGCCTGTCTTGACCTGGCGGTCCGCCGCCGGGCGTTCCAGAGGGCTTATCGGGCCCCTGGACCGTTCGACACGGCGGCCCTGCGCCACCGCGTCGAGCAGGCGACACCGTAAGAAGCGCCGTACGGAACCGCCGTGCGGCCCTGGTACCTCGCGAGTTGGAAGTAGGTCGAGATTGCGATGAGCACTCGATGAGTACGCGATGAGTACGCCCATGAAGTAGCGACGGTCCGGCGTAACCCGGACCTAAAAGGAGCGAAGTGGCTAAGGTCCGGGTATACGAACTCGCCAAGGAGTTCGGTGTAGAGAGCAAGGTCGTCATGGCCAAGCTCCAAGAACTCGGTGAATTCGTACGTTCGGCGTCCTCGACCATCGAGGCGCCGGTTGTGCGCAAGTTGACTGACGCCCTGAACCAGGGCACCAACGGTGCGGCCAAGAAGGCCGCCCCGAAGAAGGCCGCGCCCGCGAAGCCCGCGGCGCCGCGTCCCACCCCCTCTCCCGCGCAGGCCGCCAAGCCTGCCGCCCCGCGTCCGGGTCCGGCTGCTCCGGCGCCGAAGCCCGCCGCGGAGAAGCCCGCTGCCCCGGCCGCTCCGGCGACCCCGGGTCCGCGGCCGACGCCCGGCCCCAAGCCGGCGCCGAAGCCCGCCTCCCCGGCGCCCAGCACGCCGGAGTTCCAGGCTCCCGCCGCTTCGCAGGCCCCCGCGGCCCCGAAGCCCGGCGGCCAGGCCGGTCCGCGCCCCGGCGCCCCGAAGCCCGGTGGCCGTCCGGCCCCCGGTCAGGACCGTGGCCAGGGCCAGGGTGGCCAGCGCGGTGACCGTGGCGACCGTCAGGGCGCCCCGCGTCCCGGTGGCCAGGGCCAGCGTCCCGGCGGCGCCCGTCCCTCGGGCCCGCGTCCGGGCAACAACCCCTTCACCTCTGGTGGTTCCACCGGCATGGCGCGCCCGCAGGCGCCCCGTCCGGGCGGCGCCCCGCGTCCCGGCGGCCAGGGTGCCCCGGGCGGTCCGCGCCCGCAGGGCGGCGGCCAGGGTGGTCCCCGTCCGCAGGCTCCGGGCGGCAACCGTCCGAGCCCGGGCAACATGCCGCGTCCGCAGGGTCAGGGTGGCGGCGGCGCCGCCGGCCCGCGTCCCGGCGGCGGCAACCGTCCGAACCCCGGCATGATGCCGCAGCGTCCCGCCGCGGGCCCGCGTCCGGGTCCGGGTGGCGGCGGCGGTCGCGGTGGCCCCGGCGGCGGTCGTCCCGGTGGCGGCGGCGGTCGTCCCGGTTTCGCCGGTCGTCCCGGTGGTCCCGGTGGCGGTGGCGGCGGCTTCGCCGGTCGTCCCGGTGGTCCGGGCGGCGGCGGTCGTCCCGGCTTCGGTGGCGGTCGTCCCGGTTTCGGTGGCCGTCCCGGTGGTCCGGGTGGTCGCGGTGGCACGCAGGGCGCCTTCGGTCGTCCCGGCGGTCCGGCGCGTCGCGGTCGCAAGTCGAAGCGGCAGAGGCGCCAGGAGTACGAGGCCATGCAGGCCCCGTCGGTCGGCGGCGTGATGCTGCCGCGCGGCAACGGTTCTACCGTTCGCCTCTCGCGCGGTGCGTCCCTCACCGACTTCGCCGAGAAGATCAACGCCAACCCGGCGTCGCTCGTCGCGGTCATGCTGAACCTCGGCGAGATGGTCACGGCCACGCAGTCGGTCTCCGACGAGACGCTGCAGCTCCTCGGTGACGAGATGAACTACGTCGTCGAGATCGTGTCCCCCGAGGAGGAGGACCGCGAGCTGCTCGAGTCGTTCGACATCGAGTTCGGCGAGGACGAGGGCGGCGAAGAGGCCCTCATGGCGCGTCCGCCGGTCGTGACCGTCATGGGTCACGTCGACCACGGTAAGACGCGACTGCTCGACGCCATCCGCAAGACGAACGTCATCGCGGGCGAGGCCGGCGGCATCACCCAGCACATCGGCGCCTACCAGGTGGGCACCGAGGTCAACGGTGAAGAGCGCGCGATCACCTTCATCGACACCCCGGGTCACGAGGCGTTCACCGCCATGCGTGCCCGTGGTGCGAAGTCGACGGACATCGCGATCCTCGTGGTCGCGGCCAACGACGGCGTCATGCCGCAGACGATCGAGGCGCTCAACCACGCCAAGGCGGCCGAGGTCCCGATCGTCGTCGCGGTCAACAAGATCGACGTCGAGGGTGCCGACCCGACCAAGGTGCGCGGTCAGCTGACCGAGTACGGCCTGGTGGCCGAGGAGTACGGCGGCGACACCATGTTCGTCGACATCTCCGCCAAGCAGGGCGAGAACATCGACTCCCTGCTCGAGGCCGTGGTCCTGACCGCGGACGCCTCGCTCGACCTGCGGGCCAACCCCGACCAGGACGCGCAGGGTATTGCGATCGAGGCCCACCTCGACAAGGGCCGCGGTGCCGTCGCGACCGTCCTCGTCCAGCGAGGCACGCTCCGTGTCGGCGACACGCTGGTCGCGGGCGACGCCTACGGCCGTGTCCGTGCCCTGCTCGACGACAAGGGCGAGAACGTGCAGGAGGCGGGTCCCTCGACCCCGGTCCTCGTGCTCGGTCTCACCAACGTGCCGGGCGCAGGCGACAACTTCCTGGTGGTCGACGAGGACCGTACGGCCCGTCAGATCGCCGAGAAGCGTGCCGCCCGCGAGCGGAACGCGGCCTTCGCCAAGCGCGTGCGCCGTGTCTCCCTCGAGGACCTGGACAAGGTGCTCAAGGCCGGCGAGGTCCAGCAGCTCAACCTCATCATCAAGGGTGACGCTTCTGGTTCCGTCGAGGCTCTCGAGTCCTCGCTGCTCCAGCTGGACGTCGGCGAAGAGGTCGACATCCGGATCCTGCACCGCGGCGTCGGTGCGGTCACGGAGTCGGACATCGACCTGGCCATGGGCTCGGACGCCATCGTCATCGGCTTCAACGTCCGTGCGGCAGGCCGCGCGGCGCAGATGGCCGAGCGCGAGGGTGTCGACGTCCGGTACTACTCGGTGATCTACCAGGCCATCGAGGAGATCGAGGCGGCCCTCAAGGGCATGCTCAAGCCGGAGTACGAGGAGGTCGAGCTCGGCACGGCGGAGATCCGCGAGGTCTTCAAGTCGTCCAAGCTGGGCAACATCGCGGGTGTTCTCATCCGTTCCGGCGAGGTCAAGCGCAACACGAAGGCCCGCCTCGTCCGCGACGGCAAGGTCATCGCGGAGGACCTCAACATCCAGGGTCTGCGGCGCTTCAAGGACGACGTCACCGAGATCCGCGAAGGCTTCGAGGGCGGTATCAACCTCGGAAACTTCAACGACATCAAGGTCGACGACGTCATCGCGACGTACGAGATGCGCGAGAAGCCGCGCGTCTGAACCGAAGGCAGCACCGCTCGCGCGTAGCGCGATCCACCAGGGGTGGTGGTCGGGCGACGGGCGGGCCCGACTGGGGCCGGTCGGCGGGACTTATTTCCGTCGATCGGCCCCGGCCGTTGCGTGTACCGTTCCCGTATCGGTGGCCGGAAGCGGTCGCCCATACGACCCCGGACCGGCGGGACATCCGGACACACACATGTATGTGGGGACTCTGTCCTTCGATCTGCTCCTCGGCGACGTCCACTCGCTGAAGGAGAAACGCTCCCTCGTCCGTCCGATCGTGGCCGAGCTGCATCGCAAGTACGCGGTGAGCGTCGCCGAGACGGGCAACCAGGACCTCCACCGCAGGGCCGAGATCGGGCTCGCGATGGTCTCGGGGGACACCGGCCACCTGACCGACGTACTGGACCGCTGCGAGCGGCTCGTCGCCGGGCGGCCCGAGGTGGAACTGCTCTCGGTTCGACGCAGGCTCCACGGCGACGACGACTGACGCAGACTGAAGCAACAGGCAAGTAAGCACTTAAAAGGAGACGGACCAGTGGCCGACAACGCGCGCGCCAAGAGGCTGGCGGACCTCATCCGAGAGGTGGTGGCCCAGAAGCTGCAGCGCGGGATCAAGGACCCGCGGCTCGGCTCCCACATCACCATCACCGACACCCGCGTCACGGGCGACCTCCGGGAAGCGACCGTTTTCTACACGGTGTACGGGGGTGACGAGGAGCGGGCCGAGGCGGCCGCCGGTCTGGAGAGCGCCAAGGGCATCCTGCGCTCGGCGGTCGGCCAGGCGGCCGGTGTGAAGTTCACGCCGACCCTGGCCTTCGTCGCGGACGCCCTGCCGGAGAACGCCCGGACCATCGAGGACCTCCTCGACCGGGCCCGGCAGTCCGACGAGAAGGTCCGCGAGGCCTCCGCGGGCGCCGACTTCGCCGGCGGTGCGGACCCGTACAGGAAGCCGGAGGATGCCGACGAGGACACGGCCGACGCCCCTGAGAAGGACGGCGAAGCCTGAGCATGTCCGACCGCACCCCTCCGCCCGACGGACTTGTCATCGTCGACAAGCCGTCGGGCTTCACTTCGCACGACGTCGTGGCCAAGATGCGCGGGATCGCCAAGACCCGCAGGGTCGGCCACGCGGGCACCCTCGACCCGATGGCGACGGGTGTGCTCGTGCTCGGCGTCGAGCGTGCCACCAAGCTCCTCGGCCACCTCGCGCTGACCGAGAAGGAGTACCTGGGCACGATCAGGCTCGGGCAGAACACGCTCACGGACGACGCGGAGGGCGAGATCACCTCGTCCACCGACGCGTCCGGGATCAGGCGCGAGGCCATAGACGCGGGCATCGCCAAGCTGAGCGGCGACATCATGCAGGTGCCGTCGAAGGTCAGCGCCATCAAGATCAACGGCGTCCGCAGCTACAAGCGGGCCCGCGAGGGCGAGGAGTTCGAGATCCCGGCGCGGCCGGTCACGGTCTCGTCCTTCGCCGTGTACGACGTCCGGGACGCGGTTGCCGAGGACGGCACGCCGGTCCTCGACCTGGTCGTCTCCGTCGTCTGTTCGTCCGGTACGTACATCAGGGCGCTCGCCCGTGACCTGGGCGCCGACCTCGGTGTCGGCGGGCATCTGACGGCGCTGCGGCGCACCCGCGTCGGCCCGTACAAGCTCGACTCGGCGCGCACCCTGGACCAGCTTCAGGAGTCGCTGACCGTGATGCCGGTGGCCGAGGCGGCCGCCGCCGCGTTCCCGCGCTGGGACGTCGACGGGCGCCGCGGCAAGCTGCTGCTCAACGGCGTGCGCCTGGAGATGCCCGAGGAGTACGCGGGATCGGGTCCCGTCGCCGTGTTCGGACCCTCCGGTCAATTTCTCGCCCTGGTCGAGGAGCTGAAGGGCAAGGCGAAGAGCCTGGCCGTGTTCGGCTGAGGCTGCCGCGCGGCCGGTCTTTGGTGGAGCGGCGGGTTCCGGTCCATGGGTGGCCGCCGCTCCACGCCCCCCCCACTGAAGGGTGTATCCAGCGCACCCGTTCACTTCACTCTTTTGGGCGGGCGCTCGGAGTGAATCGGGGTAGTGCACGGGGGCGCTTTCGTCTTGAGCGCTGTCCTGCTGATCTTTGCGCGCCTACCGTCGAGACAAGGGGTGTGGCGGAGAGCAGCGGGAGGATCGCGTCATGGTGGATCCGCCGCTGGTACGGATCTGTGATCAGGCAGGGCGGCCGCGCGGCGCGGGCTTCGCGGCGGACGACCGGGGGACGGTCGTCACCAGCCACGAGGCGGTGAGCGGGCTCGGACGCGTGCTGGTGCACGGTCCGGGCGGTGCGACGTGCGTCCTGGGACCCGAGTCGATCGTGGAACTGCCCGAGGCGGATCTGGCGCTGCTGCGCACGCAGGGGCTCGGGGCGGTGCCGCTGCCGGTGGCGGCCGCCGAGCCGATGGCGGCCGGGGCGTACGTCCGGATTCCCGCGGGCGGATGGCGCGAGGCGCGGGTGCTCGGGCACGCGCCGGTCACGTACACGACCGGGGACGACACCCATCTGTTGCAGGGCGCCCTGGAGTTGGCCGTCGGCACGGCCGGGGCGGACGCGCTGCGCGTCGGCGGCGGGGCCGCGGGCGGTCCTGTGCTGGACGCGCGCACCGGGGCCGTGCTCGCGGTGCTCGGTACGGCCCTGCGGGGCGGACACCGGGCGGCCGGGTTCGCGGTGCCGCTGCGGGTGGCGGCGGCCGGGAGCGGTGGGCGGGGACCGCTGGCCGAGCTGCTCGCGCGCAATGCGGCGACCGTGCCCGCGTACGGGGACGACCTCAACCTCGGTGGCGTGCTCCAGCTGGCCGGGATCTCGGTGGGCAGCGACGGGCCGGGGAGCGAGGGGCCGGATCCGGTCGAACGGCCGGACGTGGTGCGGGAATTGGACTCCTTCACGTCCGGTGCGGACGGTGACGCGCGGGTGCTCGCGCTGGTCGGGGAGCCGGGCAGCGGGCGGACCACGGAACTCGCCGCGTTCGCCGCGCGGCGGGCCGAGGGCGACGGCGCCGCTCCCACGCTGTGGCTGCGCGGCGCGGACCTCGGCGCCGACGACGCGTCCGTGGCGCAGGCCGTGGGGCGGGCGCTCACGCGGGCCGGGCGGATCGTGGCGGCGTCGCGGGAGGAGGCGGCCGCGCGCGAGCCGGGTGCGCTGGGGGATGTGTCCGCCGAGCGGATCGCCGAGGTCGCCAGGGAGTCGGGGCGACCGCTCGTGCTGTTGCTCGACGGGCCGGAGGAGATGCCGCCGGTACTCGCGCACCGCCTGAGCGCCTGGTCGCGGGGGACCGAGCGGTGGCTCGCGGCGTGCGGGGTGCGGCTCGTGATCGCCTGTCGCGGCGAGTACTGGGAGCAGGCGGGCGCGCTGTTCGGCGCCGATGTGCTGTACGGGCGGGCGACCCCGGCGCTGCCTGCCTGCGTACGGATCGGTGACCTGGTGGGGGAGGCGGCGCGGCTGGCGCGTGAGCGGCACGGGGTGCCGGACGGGGCGCTGGCGGAGCGGGAGGCCGGGCATCCGCTGTCGTTGCGGCTGCTGAGCGAGGTGCGGGCGGCGCTGCCGGGGGGTGTGGCCGGGTGCCCCGACCGGGACGAGATCTTCGGCGCGTATCTGGACCTGATGTGTCTGCGGGTGGCGGTTCGGCTGGCCGCGTCCTCGGGGGTACGGGGGAGCGGGGTGCGCAGGCTCGCGGCGCGGGTGGCCGGGCAGGTGCACGAGGCGGCGCGGCGGAGTCTCGGTCCCGGCCAGGGGGAGCTGGACCGGGAGGCGTTCGAGGAGCTGTTTCCGTGGGGCGTGCGGGGCGGGGTTTCCGGGTGGGCCTCTGCGGTGCTCACGGAGGGGGTGCTGGTGCCGGCGGGGGAGGGGTACCGGTTCGCCCACGAGGAGGTCGCCGAGTGGATCCAGGGGATGCACCTGGATGTGGACGGGGCGTTGGAGGCGCTGGTCTTCCGGCGGCGGGGGGACGGGTTTCCGGTTCCGCGGCATCGGGCGGGGCCGGTGGTGCGGGCGCTGCTCCTGATCGAGCGGCAGGCGGGGTGCGCGGAACTGGAGGTCCGGTTGCGGGGGTTGTCGGCGGGGGTGGGCGTGCCCGCACCGGGGCTGGGCTCACGGGGCTCTGCCCCGGACCCCGCTGCTCAATCGCCGCAGGGGCTCAATATCGCCCAGCGGGCCGCTCAAGCCCCGTCGGCGGAAGAAGCCGGGGCTGCCGCGGACGCGGAGTGGTGGGCGCGGGAGTTGTTGCGGGGAGTGTTGGTCCGGGTTCCGGATGCGGGGGCGTATCTCGGGGTGCTTGAAGGGCTGGCCGAGCAAGGGGGGTTCGACGGGGCGTTCTGGATGCGGGTCGCCGTGGACGACGACAGGCGGTTCGAGCTGTTGCGGCGGGCCGTCGTGCAGGACCGGGGCGAGGTCGGCGGGCGGTGTCTCGACGCCGTCGCGGAGGTGCTGGCCGCCGAGCCGTGGCGGGCGCAGCGGAGGCTGACGCTGTGGTTCGACGACGAGCGGGAGTTGCCCGCCCTGCCGGATGCCACCGTCGCCGCCGTGGCGCAGGCGCTGCTGCACACCCACCGGCACCGTGACATCGACGGTCTCGTCGAGGCCCTCGTCGAGTGCGCCCACCCGCGCGGCGACGAACTGCTGGTGACCTTCGCCGACGAGGAGCCGTCCGCCGTGTGCCGGGCCGTCGGCCGGTGGGCCCACGACGAGCGGCCCGACCGGTGGACCGCCGCCGCCGAGTACGGGGTGCGGGTCGCGCCGCGGGCCGGTGACGCGGCCGACCGGGAGCTGCTGCGGTATGCCGCGTTCGCCCTGCTGGAGCGGGCCTGCGAACCCTCGCTGCACGGCCCCGCGCTCGCCCTCCTCGTGCGCGATCCGGACTCCAGGCCCGCGTATCTGGCGCGGGCCCTCGAGCGGTTCGCGGCGGGCGACGCCCGGCTGCCCGCGCACGCGCTCGTCGCGGCCGTCGCCACCCACCCGGAACCGGTGTTCGCGGCGTTCCAGGCACGCCTTCGGGAGCCGGGGCCCGGCCTCGGCGACATCCTGCGGACCCTCGCCGAGCTGGCCGAACCCACCGCCGCCCGGCGCGCCGCCGGACTCGTACGGGAGCTGGCCGAGGACTGGCCCGATGCCGCCGCCGGGCAGGTGGCCGTGTTCGTGGACCGGTGTCTGGAGCGCGGGGACGGCGCGCGGGCCGTGATGTTCCCGCTGGTCGTGGGGCTGGTGTCGGAGCGGCCCGCGCCGGTGCGTAGCGCCCTCGCGCGGGTGCTCGCCGCGCCCGGCACGACCGCGTCACGGGCGCTGCGGGCCGAGCTGCTCGACGTACTGCTCGAAGAGGAGCGGGACCCCGTCGTGCTCGACGCGCTGCTGTGCGCCGCCGCGCGGGACGCGGCGCGGCGCGGGCAGGCCAGGACGCGGGACCTGGTGCACCGCACGGGCACGCTGCTGGTGCGTACGCCGGAGGGCGCGTCCCGCTTCGACCGGCTGCTCGTGGAGCTCGCGCGGTCCGTGCCGGGCTTCGCGGGCCTGGTGGCGCGGTGGCTGGAGGGGGCGCCCCGCGAGTGGTCGGCGCTCATCGGGCCCAGCTCCCGCCGCATGATCGAGAACCTGGCCGGACCGCGGGTACCCGTCCGGAGCGGGTAGCCGTCGCGGGCCCGCCCGATGCGAAGCGCGGGCGGGCGGCATGGCACTCTTAGACCTGCGTATTCGGTAGAGAGACGCAACGTTCCAAACGGTCGGACACAGGTTTGCGAGGGGCAATCACCGTGCAGCGCTGGCGTGGCTTGGAGGACATCCCCCAGGACTGGGGGCGCAGCGTCGTCACCATCGGCTCCTACGACGGGGTGCATCGAGGGCACCAGTTGATCATCGGGCGGGCCGTGGAGCGGGCGCGTGAGCTCGGCCTCCCGGCCGTCGTGGTCACCTTCGACCCGCACCCCAGCGAGGTCGTGCGGCCGGGCTCGCACCCGCCGCTGCTCGCCCCGCACCACCGTCGTGCCGAACTGATGGCCGAACTCGGCGTGGACGCGGTGCTGATCCTGCCGTTCACCACCGAGTTCTCGAAGCTGTCGCCCGCCGACTTCGTGGCGAAGGTGCTCGTCGACAAGCTGCACGCCCGCGTGGTCGTCGAGGGCCCGAACTTCCGCTTCGGCCACAAGGCCGCCGGCAATGTCGACTTCCTGGCCGAGCAGGGCGAGACGTACGACTTCGCGGTCGAGGTCGTGGACCTGTACGTCAGCGGCTCCGCCGGGGGCGGCCAGCCGTTCTCGTCCACGCTGACGCGGCGGCTCGTCGCCGAGGGCGACGTCGTGGGCGCCGCCGAGATCCTCGGCCGCCCGCACCGCGTCGAGGGCGTCGTCGTGCGCGGCGCGCAGCGCGGCCGCGAGCTCGGCTTCCCGACCGCCAACGTGGAGACCCTCCCGCACACCGCGATCCCGGCCGACGGGGTCTACGCGGGCTGGCTGTACGTGAACGACGAGGCGATGCCCGCGGCGATCTCCGTCGGCACGAACCCGCAGTTCGACGGGACCGAGCGCACCGTCGAGGCCTACGCCATCGACCGCGTCGGCCTCGACCTGTACGGGCTGCACGTGGCCGTGGAGTTCGTGGCGTTCGTGCGCGGGATGGCGAAGTTCGAGTCGCTGGACGAACTCGTCGCCGCGATCGCGGACGACGTGAAGCGGGCGCGCGAGCTCGTCGAGGCGTCCAGGGCCTGAACCGCACCGGAGTGACCGGGGTCACTTCCAGGCATGTCACATCGGGGCGGGGCGCTCCGTCGTAGTGGTGTCACCACTTTTGACGGAGCGCGAAGGAGCCCCTCATGGAAGCGCGACTCGACCTCTTCTCCAACCCGGTCCTCGGCAAGATGCTCAAGCACGTCGTCGCGGCGGGCAGGGCCGCCGAGGGCTCGGGCGTGCCGACGCCGACGCTGAACCTGGTCATGATCCGGGCCAGCCAGATCAACGGCTGCTCGGGCTGCCTGGACATGCACGTCAAGGACGCCGCCGCGGCCGGTGAGACGGCGGTCAGGCTCGCCCTGGTCGCCGCGTGGCGCGAGGCCACGGTCTTCACGGAGGCCGAGCGGGCGGCCCTGGAGCTGGCCGAGGCGGGCACCCGTCTCGCGGACAGCGCGGGGGTCTCCGACGAGGTGTGGGAGAAGGCCGCCAAGCACTACGACGAGGCGCAGCTCGGCGCGCTGGTCGGCTGCATCGCCATGATCAACACGTTCAACCGGTTCAACGTGATGACCCGGCAGCCGGCGGGCGACTACGTGCCGGGCATGTACGGCTGAGCGACCGCACGGTGAGGGCCCGGCTCCACGGAGCCGGGCCCTCACCTTTTCCACGTGCGCTACTCGGCCGGGTCCCCGACCGCCGCCCAGTGGCACGCCACCTGTGACGTGGCCGCCCCCGTCAGCACCGGCAGGTCCACCGTCCGGCAGGAGTCGGCGACCCCCGCCTCGGCCGCCCGGCCGTCCGCCAGCACCTGGCAGCGGGCGTGGAAGCGGCAGCCGGCCGGGATGCGGGACGGGTCCGGGGGCTCGCCCGTGAGGACCACGGGATCGCCCTGCGCCTCCGGGAGGACCGACAACAGGGCCTGGGTGTAAGGGTGCCTGGGCGAGGTCAGGACGTCCTCCACCCGGCCCGTCTCCACGATGCGGCCCAGGTACATCACCGCCACCCGGTCCGCGATGTTCCATGCGAGGCCGAGGTCGTGGGTGACCACGAGCGCGGAGAGGCCCAACTCGTCCCGCAGGCGCAGCAGCAGGGCGAGGATCTCCCCCCGTACGGACGCGTCCAGGGACGCCACCGGCTCGTCCGCGACGATCAGCTCGGGGTCGAGGACCAGCGCGCCCGCGATGACGACGCGCTGGCGCTGGCCGCCCGACAGCTCGTGCGGGTAGCGCAGGAAGAAGCGCTCCGGCGGGCGCAGGCCCGCGCGGGACAGGGCGTTCGCCACCGCCTCGCGTTCGTCGCCCGCGTAGCCGTGGATGCGCAGCCCCTCGGCCACCGCGTCGTACACCGTGTGCCGGGGGTTCAGGGAGCCGCTCGGGTCCTGGAGCACCAACTGCACGCGCTTGCGGTACGACTTGAGCGCCTTCGAGGCGTAGTCGAGCGGACTGCCCGCGAACGTGACCCTGCCCGACGTCGGCTTCTCCAGGCCGAGCAGGGTGCGCGCCAGGCTCGTCTTGCCGCAGCCGGACTCGCCGACCAGCGCCACGATCTCGCCCGGCGCGATGTCCAGGTCGACGCCGTCCACGGCCCGCGCCTCGGCGGCGCCCCGCCGGCCGGGGAACGTGACGTGCAGCTGGTCGGCGCTCAGCAGGGCCCGCGAGGTCCGGGGAGCCTCGGGCTCGCGCAGCGTTTCTGTCATGCCGTCGTGCTCCTTGCTTCGACTTCCGTGCCGACGGCGTCGCCCGATGCGACGTGGACGCAGGCCGCCCGTCGCTCCGGGCCCGCGTCCCGCAGTACCTGGTCCTCGCTCGCGCAGACGTCGAGCGCCACCGGGCAGCGGGGATGGAACGTGCAGCCGGACGGCAGCGCCGAGGGGTCCGGCGGATCGCCGGGAAGACCGCGCGGGGCGAACCGGGACGCCGGGTCGCCGATGGTCGGGAACGCCGCCGACAGCGCCTTCGCGTACGGGTGCACGGCGCCCTCGTAGACCTGGAGCGCCGGGCCCTCCTCGACGACGCGGCCCGCGTACATCACCGCGAGCCGGTCGCAGGTGTCGGAGAGGACCGCCAGGTCGTGGCTGATCATGATCAGTCCGAGGTTCTCCTCGGTCACCAACTGCTCGATCAGGCGCAGGATCTGGGCCTGGATCATCACGTCGAGCGCCGTCGTCGGCTCGTCCGCGATGATCAGATCGGGCTCGCAGGCGAGCGCCATCGCGATCATCACGCGCTGGCGCTGACCGCCGGAGAGCTCGTGCGGGTACGCGTTCGCGCGCGCGGCCGGCAGGCCCACGTGCTCCAGCAGCTCGCCGACCTTCTTCTTCGCGCCCTCCTGCGTCGCCTTCTTGTGCAGGAGGATCGGTTCGGCAATCTGGTCCCCGATCCGGTGCACCGCGTTGAGCGAGTGCATCGCGCCCTGGAAGACGATCGAGGCGCCCGCCCAGCGGACGGCTCTGACCCTGCCCCACTTCATCGCGAGGACGTCCTCGCCGTTCAGCAGGATCTCGCCGGTCACCTTGGCGTCCTTGGGCAGCAGCCGGAGCAGCGCCAGGGCCAGGGTCGACTTGCCGCAGCCGGACTCGCCCGCGATGCCGAGCTTCTGGCCCGCATCCACGGACAGGTTCACACCGCGGACGGCCTGCGCCCCGCCGGCGTACGTCACCGTCAGGTCCTTCACCTGAAGCAGTGTCTGAGGCTCAGTCATGAACGCACCCCGAGCTTCGGGTTGAGGACGGATTCGACCGCGCGGCCGCACAGCGTGAAGGAGAGCGCGACGATCGCGATGGCGATACCGGGCGGGGCCAGGTACCACCAGTCGCCGGCGCTGACCGCGCCCGCCTCGCGGGCGTCCTGGAGCATGCCGCCCCAGGAGGTGACCGTCGGGTCGGACAGGCCGAGGAACGCGAGGGTCGCCTCGGTCAGGATCGCGGACGAGATGATCATCGTGGTCTGGGCGAGGACCAGCGGCATCACGTTCGGCAGCACGTGCCGGGTCATCACGTGACTGTGGCTGCCGCCGAGCGCGCGGGCCCGCTCGATGTACGGGCGCGCCTCGACCGAGAGGGTCTGCGCGCGCACCAGGCGCGCCGTCGTCGGCCAGGTCGTCACGCCGATCGCGATGATCACGGTCCACATCGAGCGGTCCATGACGGTCGCGAGCGCGATGGCCAGGACCAGCGTCGGCATCACCAGGAACCAGTCGGTGATCCGCATCAGCACGGTCGAGTACCAGCCGCGGAAGTGGCCCGCGACGATGCCGATGACGGTGCCGATCGCAACGCACAGGAACGCGGCGAGCAGTCCCACGGTGAGCGAGACCCGCGCCCCGTACACCAGGAGGGCGAGCACGCTGCGGCCGAACTGGTCGGTGCCCAGCGGGAATTCACCGCTCGGCCCCTCCAGTGGGCCACCGGGCGCGTCGGTCACGCTCTGCGCGTCCGAGCCGACCAGGACCGGCGCGAGAAGCGCGATCAGCGCGATCAGGATGAGCAGCCCGAGGCCCCACAGGCCGCTGCGGTGCGCGCGGTAGGACCGCCAGAAGCGGGCCAGGGACTGGCGCTTGCGGGCCCGCGCGAGGGAGCGCGCACTGGGCGCCTTCGGTGTTTTCGTGGGCGCGGGCCCGGTATCGGTCGTCGTCATCGGCCCACCCTCGGGTCGAGCAGCGGATAGAGGATGTCGGCGAGGGTGTTCGCGAGGATCACCGCGGTGGCGAAGACGAAGAACAGGCCCTGGACGAGCGGGAGATCGGGCACGGACAGAGCCTGGTAGAAGAGTCCGCCGAGACCCGGCCAGGAGAACACCGTCTCGACGAGGATCTGCCCGGCGACGACATGCCCCAGGTTCACGAACATCAGCGTGAACGTCGGCAGCATCGCGTTCGGCACCGCGTGCTTGCGCCGCACGCTGTCGTCGCGCAGGCCCTTGGCGCGCGCCGTCGTCAGATAGTCGCTGCCCATCTCGTCGAGCAGCGAGGAGCGCATGACGAGGAGCGTCTGCGCGTAGCCGACCGCGACGAGCGTGATCACCGGCAGGATCAGATGGTGCGCGACGTCGAGGACGTACGCGAACCCGGTCTCGCCGCCCGACTCCAGGCCGCCCGTCGGGAACATGCCGGGGATCGGCCCGATGCCGACGGCGAAGACGATGATGAGGAGCAGCCCCAGCCAGAACGCCGGGACCGAGTAGAGGGTCAGCGCGAACGCCGTGTTGAAGCGGTCGCTCCTCGACCCGTTGCGCCACGCCGTGCGCGTGCCCAGCCAGATGCCGAGCGCCGAGTACAGGACGTACGCCGTGCCCGTGAGCAGCAGCGTCGCCGGGAGCGCGTCGAGGATCTTGCCCATGACCGGGGTGTGGAACTGGAACGAGATCCCGAAGTCACCGGAGAGCGCGTCCCCGATGTACGACGTGAACTGCTTCCACAGCGGCTGGTCGAGGCCGTACTGGTGGCGCAGGTTCTGCAGTTGCTCCGAGGAGACCTTGCGGCCGCCGGTCATCTGCTTGACCGGATCGGAGGGGATCAGCCGGAACAGGAAGAAGCTGGTCACGAGGACGGCGAAGAGCGAGACGATCGCACCGCCGATCTTCGCGAGCGCGTACCTGACGTACGCCTTGGTGTTGCGGGCCCGGGGGCCGCGGGCGGCCGACGGCGGCCCGGCCGAAGCCGGGTCGCCGTCGATCTGCGCGTCCGCGGACCGCACGAGCGCGGGTGTGCTGTCAGCTGTCATGGTTCACATGTCTTCTTACTCGCGTAGCGACGCTTCGGTTACTCGCGCTCGTCCGCCGTGGTCCGGCGCCGCCTGGCCACGAAGACTCCGCCGCCGATGACGACGAGGGCCGCGACCACGATGCCGATCACGACACCGGTGGAGCTGGACGAACCGCTGTCCTCGCTGTCGGACCCGTCCGCGGGAACGGCCGACCACCAGCTCCAATACCCGTCCTGGCCGTAGATGTTGCCGGCCGCGGTGGGCATCGTCTGGATCGACTTGATCTGGTCGGTGCGGTAGGCCTCCACCGCGTTCGGGTACGCCATGACATTCATGTACCCGGAGTCGTAGAGCCAGGACTCCATCTTCTTCACGGTCTTCGCGCGCGAGGCCGGGTCGTAATCCGCGAGCTGCTGGTTGTAGAGCTTGTCGTAGGTCTTGTCGCAGATGCCGTTGTCGGTCTGCGCGACCTCCTTCGGCTTGCTCGGCAGGGCGGCGCAGGTGTGGATGCCGAGGACGAAGTCCGGGTCCGGGTTGACCGACCAGCCGTCGAAGGCGACGTCGTACTCACCCGCGTACCAGGGCACGGAGACGTCGTCGACGCAGTTCAGCTTGAGGCCGATGCCGATCTTGCCCCACCACTCCTTGAGGTACTTGCCGACCGCCTTGTCGTTCGGGTCGGTGGCGTGGCACAGCATGCGCAGGGTGATCGGCCTGCCGTCCTTGCCGACGCGCTTGCCGTCCTTCATCTTGTAGCCCGCGTCGTCGAGCATCTTGCCCGCGGCGTCGGCGTCGTAGCTCAGCTGCTGATCGCCCGAGGGCTGCCAGTAGTAGTCCTGGAAGCGCGGCGGGATGTAGCCCTGGCCGCGCACGGCGTGGCCCTGGAAGACCTTGTCGACGATGGTCTTGGTGTCGACGGACCGGAAGAGTGCCTGGCGGAAGTCCTTGTCGAGCAGCGCCTTGTTGCCGTCGCCGAACTTCTTGCCGTCCTTCGTCCGCCAGCCGGGGTTCACGGCGATCGCGTAGAAGCGGCGTCCTGGCCCCTCGTTGACCTTGATGTCCTTCTCGCCCTTGAGGGACGCCGCCTGGGCGGGCGTCAGGGCGGGGGAGCCGGCGACGAAGGAGACCTCACCCTTGCGCAGGGCGGCGACCGCGGCGTCCTGGTCCTTGTACGTCTTGAAGACGATGTTCTCGAACTGCGGTGTCTTCGTCTTGCGCCAGAAGTCCGGGTTGCGCTTCAGCTTCACGTACTGGTCGGTCTTGTAGCCGGTCACGACGTACGGGCCGTTGCCGACGATCGGGAACTTGTCGTCGTTGTTGTACTTCGAGTAGTCCTTGACGTCCTTCCAGACGTGCTCGGGCACGATCGGGATGTCGAGGGCCGTCATGGTCGCCTGCGGCTTCTTCAGCTCGACGACGAGCTCGGTGTCGCTCGGTGCCGTGACCTTCTTGAAATTGCCGACGAACGAACCATTGGCGGTGGCCGCACCGTCGTCCGTCATCATTTTGTTGAAGGTGAAGGCGGCGTCGTGGGCGGTGGCCTTCTGTCCGTCCGACCACTTCGAGTTCGAGCGGATGGTGTACGTCCACGTCAGCTTGTCCGAGGAGGACTTCCACTTCGTGGCGAAACCCGGAATGACGTGGTTGTCCTTCGGGTCGTAGTTGGTCAGGTACTCGTACATCAGGCGGTGGATGCTCGTACTGACCAGGCGGGTCGCCAGGAAGGGGCTCAGCGAGTCGACGCTCTGCGCGACGGCCACGGTGAGGGTCTTGTTCTTGCCGTCGTCGGCCTTGGCCTTGGCGGCGGCTTCGGCCTGCTGCGGCGCCGGGTTGAGCGGCGTGGCGAGACCGGCCGTGAGAGTGAACGCCGCGGCACCGGCAGCCAGGAGTATCCGCGCTCCGCGCCGTGCGGGGCGTGCCGTTCTGTGGTGCGTGTCTTGCTGAACTGGTGTGTCCATCGGCGGTGACCTCGCGCATCGCTCGCACAGCTGGGCTGGATCCGACTTTTTCGGGTGGATTGAAGTGTTGGTTTATCAGCGGCAGTTGAGGAACGTCAACGGTGGGTGAACCCCATGTGGCCTGCGGAAATAACGAGTTGACCTGCATTTCACGCACATTGGTCAATACCTCTGACGCTGTGCAGGCCAGAGGATGACACCCGGATGGGGGCAGGACACGCAAAAGGCCCGCACCGGCGTTCGAAAGGTGCGGGCCATTTGCACGGAGTTACTGCTGTGGGGGTGGCGGTGGGGGCTGCCAGGTGGGCTGGGGCGCCTGGGGAGCCTGGGGGTGTGGGGGGTTCTGCGGGTGCTGCGGGTGCTGTCCCCGGCTGAAGCCCTCGGCGACCATCGCGGAGAGGTCGAAGTACGCCTCCCGCACCTTGGGGCGCATCATGTCCAGGTCGACCTCGGCGCCCGCCGCCAGGTGCTCGTCGAACGGGATGACGACCACGCCGCGGCTGCGGGTCCGGAAGTGGCTGACGATGTCGTCCACCTTGATCATCTTGCCGGTCTCGCGGACTCCGGAGATGACGGTGAGGGAGCGCGCGACGAGTTCGGTGTAGCCGTGCGCCGACAGCCAGTCGAGCGTGGTGCTGGCGCTGGACGCGCCGTCGACGGACGGCGTCGAGATGATGATCAACTGGTCGGCGAGGTCGAGGACTCCGCGCATCGCGGAGTAGAGGAGACCGGTGCCCGAGTCGGTGAGGATGATCGGGTACTGCTTGCCGAGCAGGTCGATCGCGGACCGGTAGTCGGCGTCGTCGAACGTCGACGAGACCTCGGGCTCCACATCGTTCGCGATGATCTCCAGGCCCGAGGGGGTCTGTGAGGTGTACTGCCGGATGTCCATGTACGAGTGCAGGTGCGGGATGTTCTGCACCAGGTCGCGGATGGTCGCGCCGGTCTCGCGGCGGACGCGGCGGCCGAGGGTGCCGGCGTCCGGGTTGGCGTCGATCGCGAGGATCTTGTCCTGACGCTCGGAGGCCAGCGTCGAACCGAGGGCCGTCGTCGTGGTGGTCTTGCCGACGCCGCCCTTGAGGCTGATCACGGCGATCCGGTAGCAGGACGAGACGGGGGTGCGGATGAGGTCCAGCTTCCGCTGGCGCTCCGCCTCTTCCTTCTTCCCGCCGAACTTGAAGCGTCCGCCTCCGGCGCTGGGCGCCTTGCTCTTCTGCTTCTGCCGCTTGCTGTTCACCAGCCGGTCGGCCGACAACTCGACGGCGGCGGTGTAGCCGAGCGGGGCGTTCTGGTCGGGGGCGGGGTAGCTCTGCGGAGGCGTGGGCGCGGCCGGGGGCGCGGGCTGGCCCGGGGCGGCCTGCTGGGGCAGCGGTTGGGCGGGGGCGTGCTGCTGAGGGGGCGGCGGGCCGAAGTTGGGGTGCTGCGGGGGGTTGGGGGTGCCGCCCGGTTGGGGGTGTGGTTGCGGTTGCGGGAAGCCGTAGCCCGGTTGGGGTTGGGCCTGGGCCTGGGCCTGGGCCTGGGGGAAGCCGTACCCCGGCTGGGGCTGGGGCTGGGGCTGGTGTTGGGGCGTGGGCATCGGCTGGGCGGGAGGCTGAGGGTGAGCCTGCTGGGGGAAGCCGTAACTGCCCTGCGGAGCGGGGGTGGTGGGCGACTCCGCGTTGACGGGGGGCGGGGCGAAGCCGTAGCCGGGTTGTGGGGCGGGGGCGTCGGGTGTGGAGGGGCCCGGTTGGCTCGGGGGCGCCGGTTGGGCCGGAGGTGTGGGGTAGCCGTAGCCGGGTTGTGGGGTGGGGGCGTTGGCCGCGGGCGGGGCCGACTGGTCGGGGGCTGGCGGCGCGGGTGTCGGTTGGGCGGGAGGCTGGGGGTAGCCGTAGCCGGGCTGTGGGGCAGGGCTTTCGGGTGCGGGTTGGGCCGGAGGCTGCGGGAAGCCGTGGCCCGGCTGGCCCTGGGGCGCAGGTGTCGATTGGGCAGGGGGCTGGGGGTAGCCGTAGCCGGGCTGGCTTTGCGGCGCGGGTGTCGGTTGGGCGGGAGGCTGTGGGAAGCCGTAGCCGGGTTGCGGGGGTGTGGGCGCGGCGGGTTGTTCCTGCGGTGCGGGCGACGGTTGGGCGGGGGGCTGTGGGAAGCCGTGGCCGGGCTGGCTCTGGGGCGGGGGTGTCGGTTGGGCGGGGGGCTGCCGGAAGCCGTAGCCGGGCTGGGGCGTGGGCTGTGCGGGCCAGGCGTTCGGGGCGGGCGGAGGCTGCTGGCCGGGTGCGGCGGGCGGCTCGGCCGGCTGGAACGACGGTGGCAGCGGCGGGACTCCACCTTCCGGGGGTGGCGGGGGAGCCCAGCCCGCCGAGGCGGCGGGAGCGGCCGGAGCGTCCCCTGACGCCACGGGAGTCGGGGCGGCCAGGGCGTCGCTGACGGAGGGGGCGGCGGATTCGGCGGCGGGCGCCGTCGGATCGGCCGTGGCCTCGGTGGTGGATGCCGCAGGTTGCGGCAGGGGCTGGGTGCCGGTCGCTGTGGGGTGTGGCAGCGGGTCGGCGTCGGCCGTCGTGGGCTCCGTGGCCAATTCGGTAGCGGGCGCCGCGGTCTGCGGCATGGGCTGGGCGCCGGTCGCTGTGGGGTGCGGCATCGGGTCGGCGTCGGCCGTCGTGGGCTCCGTGGCCAATTCGGTAGCGGGCGCCGCGGTCTGCGGCATGGGCTGGGCGCCGGTCGCTGTGGGGTGCGGCATCGGGTCGGTGCCGGCCGCCGTGGGCTCCGTGGCCGATTCGGTAGCGGGCGCCGCAGGCCGCGGCATCGGCTGGGCGTCGGCAGTCACGGTCTGCGCAAGCGACGGCGCGTCGGCAGTCACGGTCTGCGCAAGCGGCGGCGCGTCGGCCGTCACGGGCCGCGGCAGCGGTTGCGCGTCGGCCGGTGCAAGCTCCCACGTCGTCTCGGTCTCGGGCGCGGTCGCCGCACGTTCGGTCGGCGATGCGTCAGCGGATGCCGTGGTCTCGGTGGCTTCCGGTAGCGGCCCGGCGTCGGCCGCCGCAGGCATCCCGAGCCCCTCGGCACCGCCCGCCGCAGGCTCCGCCACCGCGCCGGAGGCGACGGCCCCCGCCCCATTCGTCGGCGCCGCGAGGGGAAAGTCGGTGTCGTCGGAAGGCGTGGCGCGGGCGCCGGCCGTGTCGATGTCGACGTGCACCCGGTGGGCCTCGACCCAGGCGCGGGCCCGTTCCTCCGGAGTCGGGACCTCGGCGGCGGGCGGAGCCGCTGGCGCTTCCCCGAGGGCCGCGAGCTCCGCGAAGCTCTGCGTCAGGGACGGCGCGGAGAACCGCAGGGTGGACCCACTCTCCAGGTCACCGCTTCCCGGCTCCCCGTTCGCCACGCTCTCGTCCGTCGGGCCACCGACGTCCGTACCCCAACCCCCAGGCCCCGCCGAAGGCACCGCGTTCCCGGTCCGCGACGCCGCCTGCTCGTACCAGGGCGGCGGGGCGTAGTCGATGGTGAACTCGCCCGTCTGCTCGACACTGGACCTCGCGGCGGAGGGGTCGCCGACGGGTGAGCCGTCGCCCCCGCGGACCTCGTCCCGATCGCTGCTCACAATGCCTCCTGGTGTTCGAGCACCGGCGTGCCTCCCCCTGCCCCCTGACGTACGCGCAGCCCGCGTAGGAACACAGGACACGCCGTACCCAGCCTAATCACCAAAACCGGCCGCACGTCAGGCCCGTCCACACCCCGTCGACTAGACTCGCCGCGCTGTGACAGGGGAGGTCATGGCTTGGACCGGGGCGGGGGAGGATGCGGCGTGCGGACTCGAATCAGGGGCGGCGCACCGCCCGAACGCGTAGAGCACCCCAACTGACCTGCTCCGCACCCGACCACGGCGAGAACTCACACCCATGCCTACCGCGCTCACCCACGACGACCCCGTCAGCCTCGGCCCCTTCCGCCTCGTCGCCCGGCTCGGCAGCGGCGGCATGGGCACGGTGTACGTCGCACGGACCGCCGGTGGGCGCACCGTCGCCGTGAAGACGATGCACGCCGGGATCGCCGCAGACCAGGCCGGACGGACCCGCTTCCGCCTCGAGATCGACGCCGCGCGCGTCATCGGCGGCCAGTTCGGTGCGACGGTCGTGGACGCCGACCCGCTCGCCGCGACGCCGTGGCTGGCCACCGAGTACGTGCTCGGGCCGCCGCTCGACGAGGCCGTGGAGACCGGCGGTCCGCTCCCCGAGCCGACCGTCCGCGCGCTGGGAGCCGCGCTGTGCGCGGCACTCGGGCAGCTGCACCGCAGCGACGTCGTGCACCGCGACCTCAAGCCGTCCAACATCCTCGTCACGGCGTACGGCCCGAAGGTCATCGACTTCGGTATCGCCCGGGCCATCGGCGACGACCGGCTGACCCGCACCGGATCCGCCGTCGGCACGCCCGCCTTCATGTCACCGGAGCAGGCCACGGGCCAGGACCACGGCCCGGCAGGCGACGTGTTCGCGCTTGCCGGGGTGCTGGTGTTCGCCGCGCGCGGCAGCGGCCCGTTCGGGCACGGGCAGGCCGCCGACCTGCTGTACCGGGTGCGGTACGGGGAGCCGGACCTGACCGGGGTGCCCGCCGGACTCGTCCCCGTACTGGCACGGTGTCTCGACAAGGACCCGGCGCGGCGCCCCAGCACGCAGGAGCTTGCGGCCCAACTGCACACAGGACACGGCGAGTTCGCCGACCACCTGTCCGAGGCACTGCTCGGTGACATCGGGCGCCGGGCCACCGACGTATGGCAGATCGCCCCGCAGCGCCTTGCCGCGCCGTTGAACCACACCGTGCCGCCGACCACCGCCGTGGACTCCGCCACCGGCCCCGTCTCGCGGCGGCGCTTCCTCGCCGCCGGTGGCGTGCTCGGCGTCGGCGCGGTCGCGGCCGGGACCGCCTGGTGGTGGACCGGACGCTCCTCCGGCGGGCAGGAGGCGGCGGACCCCAAGGCCCGCAAGGTCGACCCCAACACCCGCAACCTCGACCCCATTTGGAAGGGCACGGGCTACTTCGAGAGCAGCGTCGTCAAGGGAAAGGCGATCATCCCCGCCCTCGTCGACGGGGTCGCCGTCGTGATGCGCGGATACGCCCGCGGTCTCGCCCTGTCCGACGGCAAGAAGAAGTGGGACGACCACATCGGCAGCGGCTGGCAGTGGGCCGCGGCCGACGGCACGCTCTACCACCTGTCGTACACCGTGTACCAGGACGACCGGGCGGGCGCGCCCGTCACCGTCGACAGAATCGATCCGAGCACCGGCAAGAAGACCAGGACGCTCGCCCGCCTCGCCGACACCACCGACCATCTGGAGGGGAACCAACTCCTCTGCGTCGCCGACGACATCGCCTACGTGGCGGTGGGCAAGGGCAAGGGCGACGAGATGGGCTACAAGGCCGCGCAGAAGTGGACGCTGCGCGCCGTGAACTGCAAGACGGGCAAGACCCTGTGGTCGAAGCCGCTGCCCAAGCGGGACGACCTCGACCAGTCCATGCACATCCTCGGCGCGAAGGTCGCCGGCGGGCGCCTGATCACGTTCCAGCAGATGAAGGAGGACGAGACCCACATCGTGGCGCGGGACATGAAGGACGGCCGCGTCCTGTGGAACGTCCCGTACGCCGTTGAGGACGTGGCCACCCTGTGGGCCGAGATGGCCGTCGACGACACACATGTCTACATCGGTGGCACCCTGCTGCGCGCACTGCGCCTGAAGGACGGCAAGGAGGGCTGGCGGACCCCCGCGGGGCGCGCGTACGGTCCGCCGACGGTCGCCGACGGCGTCGTGTACTCGGTGGGCGAGGGCGTCGGGCTCACCGCCCTCCGGGCCGGTACCGGAAAGCGTCTGTGGGTGGAGAAGGACGGCAGCGCCGACGAACAGTCCAGGGCGTGGCGGCCACTCGTCGGCAAGAGCTGCGCCTACTACCGCAACGGCGGGCAGTTGCGCGGCATCGACCTCAAGACCCACGAGATCGCGTGGACGTACAAGACGGACGGCGACCGGTTCTACGCGGATCCCGGTCGCACCCGCATCCTCTCCATGAGCGACCAGGCCAAGCTGTCCGCGTACCCCATGAAATGACACGACCCATGACGCGACACGATCCATGACGCGTGACTCGACCCATGACATGACACGACCCACGACCCATGACGCGTGACCCGACCCATGACACGACACGACTCATGAAGTGACACGTCCCATGACGTGACACCGCCCAAGAAGTCCCCCCACGCACACACGTACGTCCCACGACCGCCCCCTCGGCAGAAGGCCCCACATGAAACCCCTCGGCATCGGCGACCCCCTCCGCCTCGGTCCCTACCGCGTCCTCGGCGTCCTCGGCGAGGGCGGCATGGGCAAGGTGTACGTCGGCCAGGACGGCGCCGGGACGCTCGCCGCGGTCAAGGTGCTCAAGCCCGAGCTCGCCCATGACACGAACCTCGCCCAGCGGTTCGTGCGCGAGGCGCAGGCCGCACAGGCCGTGCGGGGCAAGGGAGTTGCGAACGTCCTCGGCGCGTGGACCGAGGGCGGGCGCCCGTGGATGGCGACCGAGTTCCTGGCGGGCCTGACGCTCGACCAGGCCGTCGAGGCGCACGGACCGCTGCCCGAACCCGCCCTGCGCGCCCTCGCCGCCTCGCTCGCACACACCCTCGCCGACATCCACGCGGCCGGCTTCATCCACCGCGACCTCAAGCCGCCGAACATCGTGCTGACGTCGACGGGCCCGCGCATCATCGACTTCGGCATCGCCCGACCCGAGCACGGACTGACCCTCACCACGACCGGCGAGGTGCCGGTGACCCCCGGCTACGGAGCCCCCGAGCAGGTGCTCGGCCGACGCGTCACACCGGCCGCGGACATCTTCTCGCTGGGCGCGGTGCTCGTGTACGCGGCCAGTGGGCGGCGCGCGTTCGACGGCGGACACGTAGCAGCAGTGCAGTACGAGGTGGTGCACGGCGAGGCGCAACTCCACGGAATCGCACCGGAGTTGACGTCACTGATCGCGCCCTGCCTCGCCAAGGACCCCGCCCACCGCCCCACGCCCGCACAGATCGCCGAGGCGATGCGGCCGCCCAAGGGAGCGGAGAAGACCTGGCGGCGCGGTTCCATCGCCGACGCGATCACCGAGCGGGAGACCGGCGCCCGGCACCTGGCCACCGCCGTCGTGGGCGGAGTGCAACCGCAGAAGCCCGCCATGTCCCGAAGACGCCTCCTGACGACGCTCGCCGTCGGCGGCACCGTCGCCGCGGTGGGCGGCGGGACGGCCGCGTGGTGGTACGGCTCGCGCCCGGACAGCGCCCTGTTCGACATCCCGGCCGCGGCCAGGACCCCCGTACAGCCACTGAAGTCCAAGCCGACCGACGACTACGCCCGGGACGGCGGGTCGATGAACCTGTGGTCCGTCACCACCGCCGACGCCACCTCGCCCGAACTGCTGCCCGTGCGCGACGTCCTGGTCTTCGCGCTCGGCTCCGGCGGCATCGGGGCGTACGGGGTGGAGAAGGGCAAGCGGCGGTGGTCCGCCGACGGGCTGCGGGCCAAGGCCGGGTACCTGTCGCTGGCCGACCGGCTCGTCGTCGGCGCGGACGACCAGGGGACGCTGCACACCTTCGTGCCCTCCACCGGCGCCGCGAAGTGGACGTGCACGCAGGCCGAGGCGGACATCCTGCTCGCCGCGGACGCCGACGCCGTGTACGTGGTCACGAAGGACGAGCGGCTGCGCTGCGTCGGTGCCTCGGACGCCGAGGTCCGGTGGACGGTCACCGTGCCCTCGAAGTTCCGCGGCAAGCTGCACGGCCCCGCCGCCGTCGGCAGCGGCCGCCTCGTCGTCCCGTCCAGCGACGGCACCGTGCTCGTGGTGCGTACCGAGGACGGCCGCAAGGCATGGACGCAGGACCAGGAGTCCGAGTCGGTCGTCCGCCCCGCCATCGCCGGAGGCATGGTCTACCTCAACGGCGCGACGCTGGAGTCGTACAAGCTCGGCAACGGAAACCGGGAGTGGAGCACCCTGCAGATCGGCGGCACCGACTCCGTGTACAGCAAGTGGGGACCGCCCGAGGTGCGGGGCGACAAGGTGTACGCCAACGCCGTCGACGTCACCCGCTGCCACAACCGGGCCAACGGACAGCAGGAATGGTTCGCCGTCGGCACGTCCACGGCGAGCCGCGTGCTGGCGCAGGGCACCAGCATCTGGTCCGTCGACGACGGCGACGGCATCGGGGAGCTCCAGCTGAAAGGCATCCCGGGCAAGGACGGCAAGAACGCCTGGACGTCCCGGTACTCCCGGCCCCACTACTCCCAGCTCGCCGCCCACGGCAACCGGGTCTTCCTGCTCCGCGACAGCACGGTGCAGGCGCTGTCCGTCTTCTGAGCGACGGGTACGCTCAGGAGGCTTTTCGTTCGTATCGGGGGACCGGGAACATCGGGGGAGTGATCGCACGTGCACGGCACAGGGGTGCAGCAGACGGGCCCGTACCTGCTGCTCACTTCCATCGACCAGGAGGGCCGCTCGCCCGCCGCCCGCTCCATCGCCCGCACGCCCGGCGGCGACCGCACGGTCCTGCTGAGCACACCCGTCCCCGGCGTCGACCCGAACCGCTTCATGGCGGAGGCGGACGCGGCGCGCTACTTGCTGGGCAGTTGGACCCTGCCCACGGTCGAACTCGCACCGCCCGGCGGCGCCCCGTGGCACGCGCGCCCGTACGTCCCCGTGCTGCCGCTGCCCACCGCGCTCGCCCTGCACGGCGGACCGCTGCCGGAGCGCACCGTGCGCGCCCTGGGCGTCGCGCTCGCCGAGACGCTGTCCGTCGTCCACGGCCAGAGCCTCGTGCACGCGGGCGTCTCCCCGGCCGCCGTACTGCTCTCCTTCGACGGCCCCCGGCTCGACTGCTTCGGCGCGGTACGGGCCGCGGCGCCCGAGGGAGCGGTGCGGCGCGACCTGCCGGGCATCGACGGCACGGCCCTCGCGCCGGAACAGGCGGCGGGCGGACAACCGCGCCCGCTCGGGGACGTCTACGCCCTGGGTGCGACCCTCGCGTACGCGGCGACGGGCCACACGGTGCCCGAGCGGGAGGAACTCCCGGCGTCGCTGCGGTCCTTGGTCGGCAGGTGCTTGTCACGGGACCCGGTGCGGCGACCGCAACTGGTCGAGCTTGTCGCCGAGTTGAGCCAGGGCGTCGGCGCCGCGGCGGGCCGGCCGGTCGGCTTCGGCGCCACGGACCACGCCTCGGCGCTGCTGAGGCCCGGCTGGCTGCCCGCGCGTCTCGTCGCCGCGCTGGCACACCAGGCGGCGTCGGTGCTGGACGCGGACGTGCCGGTGCCTTCGACGACGACGGCGACCGCGCCGGGCACCTACGGGTGACGGCCGGTCCGGTGACGGTCGGCCGGGTGACGGTCGGGCACCTGCGGGTCATGCTCGGCCGGGTGACGGTCGGCCGGGTGACGGTCGGCCGTCTGACAGTCGGGCGCTACGCTTCAGCGCCGCCGTTGTTCGGGGCTGCCTCCAGGTCGAACTCTCCGTCTCGCGCGCCGAGTACGAACGCCGTCCACTCCGACTCGGTGTACCGCAGCACCGTCTCCGGCTCCAGCGACGAACGCATCGCCATGGCACCGTCCGGCAGCTTCGCGATCTCCACGCGCTCCTCGTGCTGCTCGGTGCCGGGTGCGCTCTCCCACTCGACGCCCGAGATGTCGAGCGCGTACAACTCGTCCTTCTCGCGCTCCTTACGGACCCGGGCCTCCTCCGGCGTCTCCTCCGGCACCCCGCCTGTGGTCCCCACGCCGCATCAGCCCTTTCCGTTGCCCTGCGATAATCACCGCCAGCTTAGTGGGATTTGACGGACGACCACGGCCTCTGGCGCCAGACGCCCCCCATCGAGCGACCGAACCAGGATCTTTGGTGGAGGAAGCGGCCCTCGGGACGCGCGGGTCCCGTGCGTCCGGCACGATGTTCCGACACATTCGCACGCGAGGGGGACTTCAGCAGTGAGCAGCAACCATCCGGGCCCGTACGCCGGCCGGCCCCAACAGCCGGGTCCGTACGGCGCACAGCCCGGACCGTACGGCGGCGGGCAGGTCCCGTACGGCGGCCAGCCCGGACCGTACGGCGCCCAGCCGGGCCAGCCGGGCCAGCCGGGCCAGCCGGGCCAGCCGGGGCAGCCAGGTCCGTACGGGCAGCAGGTCCCTTACGGCCAGCCGCCGCAGGGCGGTTACGGGTTCCCGCAGCAGCCGGGTGGATATCCGCCGCCTCCGCGCCGTGGCGGAGCCGGCAAAGCCCTGGGGATCACTGCCGGTGCAGTGGTGGCTCTGGCGGCGATCGGCGGCGGTCTGTTCTGGTTCTTCGGCTTCAAAGGCCTCAAGGACGACGGTCCGCACAAGCTGACCGCGCCGTCGACGATGTCGTTCGCGACGTATTACCGCGCCGGCGACCCGGCGGATCCCGACCTCGCGACGGAAGATCCCAAGAAGCTGTCGTGGTACGAGATGAAGAAGCCCACGGAGATCGCCGTCAGCTACTCCGACGAGCTTCTCGACAACGCCGGTACCTCTGATCCGGACGCGGCCCAGGACACGTTGCAGCGTGCGCAGAACAGCAAGAGGTTCTCGGTCACGGGTGCCTACGGCGAGTTCCGCAAGCCCGAACTGGCCCTGTCCTACTACTTCGAACTCGTGGAGAAGAAGCTCACCGATGCCGCGGACAAGGCCCCCGGCCATGTCATCTCGTCGCTGGGCGTGCCGGAGGAGACGGAGTCGGACTCGCTCGACGGCGCGGTGATGAGCTGCGCGGACCTCAAGGTGGACAGCTGGGACGACGACGACCCGGCCACCGAGACGACGGTGTGCGGTTGGGCCGACTACTCGACGGTCGGAGTGGTCACTCCGTACGACGGGACCCTCCGGGTGTCGAAGGAAGACTCGGCGGAGCTCACGGGACACATCCGCAGCGAAATGCGCGTCGAAAACTAGCGGACCGGCAACCACGAGGCCCGTGACCAGCCGCCTGGTCACGGGCCTCGATGCGTCATCCGGTCGGCCGTTCAGTGCCTACTGTCGCGGGGGACCCCACTGCGGGGGCTGCTGGTGGCCGTAGGGGCCGCCCTGCTGGTAGGCGGGCGGGGGCATCGTGCCGGGGGCGCCGGGTCCGCCGGGGCCGCCGCGGTTGTTCTTGTTGCGGGACACGACGACGATGACGATGATCACCGCGATGAGGACGAGGGCGCCGATGCCGATGCCGACGTAGAGCATCAAGTTCGAGCTGTCGTCGTCCGAGGACGAGGCGGTGGGGGAGGAGTCGTCCCCGGCCGCCTTGCCCTTGTCGCTGCCGGAGGCCTTGGGGAGCGAGGAGAGGTCCCACGGGCCGTTCGCGCCGCCCTTGGGGATGTCATCGGTGAGCGCCTTGCGGGGGCTCAGGTCGCCGTAGCCGTGGTAGGCGTCGGGTAGCTTCGACTTGTCGACGCCCTTGGCGATGTACGTGGACTTGATGATGCGGTTGACCAGCTGGCCGGGGGTGTAGTCCGGGTACTTCTGCTTCAGGAGGGCGAAGGTGCCGGAGGCGATGGCGGCGGACATCGAGGTGCCATCAGTGGTGAGGTAGTTGCTCTTGTGTGAATTGCCGTCGGCGTCCTCGAAGTCGCCGTTCGCGGTGGCCATGATGAGGCTCTTCGCGGGGGCGGTGAACATCAGGGACTTGGAGTAGTTCGAGGCGCCGTTGTCGTCGTCCCAGCGATTGCCGTCCTGGGTAGAGCCGCCGACCTGGACGACTCCGGGGACGGAGCCGAGGCCCCTCTTCTCCTCGGCGCCGTCGTTGCCTGAGCCCTGGACGACAACCACGTTGTGGTCGATGGCGTAGGCGATGGCTTCCTTGTCCACCTCGTCCGCGTAGTCCTGGCCGACGGAGATGTTGATGACGTCGGCGCCCTGGTCGACGGCGTACTTGATTGCCTCGTCCCATTCACAGGCATGCGGATTGTCGGCGCCGACAGGGCCGCCTTCGTTCTCGAAGATGTCAATGGGGAGGATCTTGGCGTCCGGCGCGAGCCCGAGAATGCCTTGGCTGTTCCCAGCCCCGTGGCCGTGGCCCGCGATGAGCGAGGCCATCGCAGTGCCGTGATCGTCGAGGGTCTCCTTATTGGCCGGCTGGCCGTCCTTGCAGCGCTTCCCAGGAAGGACGTTGCCGGTGAGGTCGGGGTGTGTGCCGTCCACGCCGTCATCGAGCACAGCGACGGTGACGCCCTTGCCTGTGGCGGTCTTGTGTACGTCGTCAAGGTTGAAGGCCTTGTTCTGCCACTGTTTGTCGCGGGTCGCGTCCGCCGATGCGGCCGTCGCGGTGCCGAGCACCAGGGCTCCCACCATGGCCGCGCCGCCGATCGCGCGTAGCGTCCTGTGCGCGAAGCGCATGCTCTGACACCTTTCGTGGTGAATTTTCGTGCTGCTGTGCGTGGTGTCCACGACCGGTACGTGCGCAGTGGCATGCGTGAGGCCCGTGGCCAGGTGGGTGGTCACGGGCCTCGGTGCGTCATCCGGTCAGCCGGTCTGTGCCTACTGGCGCGGGGGACCCCACTGCGGGGGCTGCTGCTGGCCGTAGGGGCCGGGCTGCTGGGGCGGGTAGCCGCCCTGCTGGTAGGCGGGCGGGGGCATGGTGCCGGGGGCACCGGGGCCGCCGGGCCCGCCGCGGTTGTTCTTGTTGCGGGACACGACGACGATGACGATGATCACCGCGATGATGACGAGGGCGCCGATGCCGATGCCTACGTACAGCAGCATGTTCGAGCCGTCGTCCGAGGAGTCACTGGCGGAGTCGGTTCCAGACGTGGAGTTTCCGGATGCCTTGTCCTTGCCGGGGGCATTGGGGAGCGAGGAAAGGTCCCAGGGGCCGTTCGCGCTGCCCTTGGGGATGTTGGTGGTGAGGGCCTTGAGCGGGCTCAGGTCGCCATAGCCATGGACCTTGTCCGGGAGCTTCGACTTGTCGACGCCCTTGGCGATGTACGTGGACTTGATGATGCGGTTGACCAGCTGGCCGGGGGCGTAGTCCGGGTACTTCTGCTTCAGGAGGGCGAAGGTGCCGGAGGCGATGGCGGCGGACATCGAGGTGCCGTCGGTGGTGAGGTAGTCGCCCTTGTGGCTGTTGCCGTCGGCATCGTCGAAGTCGCCGTTGGCGGTGGCTACGGTGATGCTCTTGCCGGGCGCAGTGAAGAGCAGGTCCTTGGAGGAGTTCGACTCCTCCCAAACGGTGCCGCTCTGGGTGGAGCCGCCAACCTGGGAAACACCGGGAACGGAACCGAGGCCGTCCCTTTCCTCGACTCCGCTGTTGCCAGAGGACTGGACTACGACGACGTTGTGGGCGAGCGCGTAGGCGATCGCTTCCTTGTCGCCTTGGCCCGAGTAGTTCTGGGAGATGGAGATGTTGACGACGTCCGCGCCTTGGTCGACGGCGTACTTGATCGCCTCGTTCCAGGTGCAGGCCGCTTTCTTCTCCGCGTCGACGGCACCGCCGTCAGTGGCGTAAATGTCCACGGGGAGGATCTTCGCGTCCGGAGCCAACCCGATCATGCCCTGGCTGTTACCGGCGCCATGGCCGTGGGCGGCGATCAATGAAGCCATGCCCGTGCCGTGGTCGTCGGTGATTTCGCGGTTGGCGGGCTGGCCGTCCTTGCAGCGCTTACCTGGGAGTACGTTGCCAGTCAGGTCGGATTGAGTGCCGTCCACGCCGTCGTCAAGCACGGCGACCGTGACACCCTTGCCCGTGGCGACTTTGTGGACGGCGTCGATGTCGAAGGCCTTGTTCTGCCACTGACCGTCTCTGGTCGCGTCTGCCGAAGCGGCCGATGCGGTGCCGAGCACCAGGGCTCCCACCATGGCCGCGCCGCCGATCGCGCGTAGCGTCCTGTGCGCGAAGCGCATGCTCTGACACCTTTCGTGGTGAATTCCGTACTGATGTACGTGGGGCCCACGACCGGCAATGGTCGTGGGCCCCACGAACGGTATCTGGTTACTCGATAACGGGCGGATTGGCCTTGCGGTCCTTGGGCTTCCAGGTCTCCTGGTCCTCGGTGAGGTAGTCAGGGAGACGGCTGGTGTTTCCGCCCTCGCCGCGCTGCTTTCCGGCGCCGCGTCCGCCGGCGGCTCCGGCGGGACCGAAGCCGTTGCGGCCGTTCTGGCCCTTGCCTCCGGCTCCGGCGCCGGCACCACCCGCGCCCGCGCCACGGTTGCGAAGTCCCGTGCCGCCAGGGGTGAATGCGCCGCCGGTCTTGCCCTTGGCGCCGCCGACAACGCCGCCCTTCAGGCGTGCCCCGGCGCCGGACTTGCCGCCGAGCCCCTTGCCGGCCGCACCACCCGCGCCGTGGGCGCCGCCGCCCATGCCGCCCATACCTCGGCCCGCGCCCGCGCCGCGACCGGTGCCCGCGCCGGTACCTCGGCCCGCTGCACTCGCACGCCCGGCCGCACCGCCGCCTGCGCCACGGGCGAGTCCCGCCGCGCCGCCGGCGAGTCCGCCCGCCATGCCACCGGCCATGCCGCCGCTCAGACCGGCTCCGCCGGCACCGGCTCCGGCGCCACCGCCGATGCCGCCGCCGGCTCCGAGGCCGCTGCCCGCTCCGGTCGCGGAACCCGGGCCGCCGGTGAGGCCGGGGGAGGCGCTGTCCAGACCCGTACCGATCTGGGACGGGGGAGTGCCCGAAGCGGTCGGCGACTTCAGCCCGCTCGTGTCGAAGCCGGGGATACCCTGGCCCGCCCCGCCTCCGCCGATGCCACCGCCACCGCTGATACCCGGGTTGGCGCCGCCGGAGCCGGGGACGTTCATGTCGCCGGGACCCTTGACGTCAGGTTGCTTGGGCATGGTCGGCGGCGTGTACTCGCCACCCTTGTCGAGGGACGACGCGTTCGCCTTGTAGTTGTTTCCCAACCGCTCCATATGGGTCGCAGCCTCGAGCGCCGCCTGCTTCTTCGCGCCCATCTTGTCGCCCCACTTTTCCATGACCTTCTGGGTCGGCAGGCCGCTGGCGAGGTCGGCGTCGATGCTGCTCCCGGAGCTCCTGACGCTTTGGTACAGCTGGTAGTCGGCGTACAACGCACTGGCGGGATTGGCGACCATCATGGCGTAGTCCTTGGCGGACATGTTGGTGAACATGTCCGTCGCGGTGTCCCACGCCTCGTCCCACCAGCTGACGTCGATGCTCTGGACCTGGTCCTGGATCTCGTAGAGCTCGTCCGCGGAGTTGCTCATGGCCTTGCCGGCGAGCTGGGCGAAGTTGCCACCCTTGGCCATCTCCTGGCTGATCTTGTCAGCCTCTTGCTTGAACTTGTCCGCGGATGAGCCCTTCCACTTCTCCAGGACCTTCTTCACCGCGTTGTCGAACTGCTGCTTGAGGCCGCCGCTGCCGTCGGAGCCCACGAGGTGCTCGTGGACCTCGGTCCAGTTCTGCGCGACCTCCTTGACCGTCTGCGGCTTGGCGTCCGCGACCATCTGCTTCAGATTGTCGAGGTCGTTCTGGTTGAAGTGGGTGTCCCAGCCTTTGCCTGATCCGCTACCGCTCAAGCCGCCACCCGACGGCGCGTCAGCCACCATCTCCCCGTCCCCCTTCAGGCGTTGCGGTTCGCGACGCCAGAGTTGCCGGTCTCCTTGACCGTGTTGTCGGCCTCGGCGTCCTGGTACTTGCCGCGAGCCGTGTCCGTCTTCTTGCCGAACTTGTCGACGAGCTTCTCGATCTTCTCGATCATCTCGACTTCGATCTTGTGCTTCATCTCCCCGTGCGCGTCGTACAGCTCTTGCGCCTCGGAGAACCCGTTCCCCAGTGCTCCGTTCGGCAAGTACGTCCCGTACTTCGCCTTGTCCTTCGGCCCGTTCATGTCAGCCAGGACCTGGTTCAACTCCTTGACCACCTGGTCCAGGGCGTCAAGATCGACCTCGTAACCACCATCAGCCATCGCAGGCCGCCTTCCCCGTTCTCCCCTAATTCCTTTGTGTCGCGCGTAGTTCAGTACGCAGACAGCTTCTCTAGGATCGCTCCCCGCACACCGGACTCACAAGTCGAGCACAGGTTCCCTCACAGAACGTCCTCGCCGCGCCGCCGCAGCCAGTCGCGGCGGGCCATCGCGCCGGCCGTGATGACCGCGAGGCCGATGCCGCCGCCGATGACCAGGTACGTGCCGTAGCGGGCGTTGCGTTCCGCAGGGGTTTCGCCGAGGGTCAGCTTCGCGGCGATGATCTTCTCGCCGGAGCCGTTCGTCACCGTGCCCTTCTGCAGGTCCTTGTTGGTGGGCTGGCGGGTCGGCTCCGTGTCGTCCTTGATGGCCGTGACCGGGTCGAGGACGCCCCAGCCGATGTTCTTGTCGTGGAACGCGTGCGTGCGCATCGCCGTCGACTCGAGGTGCCAGATGACCTGCTTGGGCTCCCAGTCCTTGTGCTGCTGCATGAGCAGCGCCGCCACGCCGGTCGCGTACGGGGCGGAGAAACTGGTGCCCTGGTCGACGCACTGACCGCCGGCCGGAACCGTCGAGACCATGTCGACGCCGGGTGCGGCGATGTCGACGTAGTCGTTGGGGGACGAGAACGGGGCGCGTTCGTTGTTGCGGTCGGAGGCGGCGACCGACAGCACGTTGGAGTTGGGCAGCGCGGCCGGGTAGCTGGTGGAGGGCTTGCCGCTCTCACCGCTGTTGCCCGCGGAGGCGACGATGAGGACGCCGGCCTTCTCGGCACGGTTGACGGCCGTGATCAGGGGGCCGAGATTGGACGGGTCGGCCGTGGTGCCCTGCGAGATGTTGATCAGCTTGATGTCGTTCTGAACGGCGTGGTTGATCGCGGCGACCATCGACGTCAGATTGCCGCCCGCCTCCTTCGTGCTGGTCTGCAGCGGGATGACGGTGGCACCGGGCGCCATGCCGTGGAAGCCGGTGCCGCTGATCTTGCGGGCGGCGATGATGCCCGCGACCTTCGTGCCGTGACCGACCTCGTCCTTGGTCGCGCTGGAGCCGGAGACGAAGGACTTGCCCTTGGCGACGGCGCCGCTGAGCTGGGTGTTCTTCGTGTCGGTGCCCGTGTCGATCACGCCGACCTTGATGCCTTGGCCGTTGCCGTGCGCCCACAACTGCTTGGTGATGACGCGCTGCAGGGACCAGGGGGTGCCCTTGATGACCTTGCCGCCGAACTGGCAGTCGGTGCTGGCCAGTTGGGTGCCGTCGTCGGCGGCCGCGGGGGCGGCGGCCGGGCCCGCGACGCTGAGCGCCGCGAGCGCGGCGGTGGCCGCGAGCACGGCCGCGCCGCGCCGGGCGGGCGAGGCGGTCGCGGCCGTGGTCGCCGGGGGAGCGGTGGTGTCCATGCTGTACGCCCTCCCGGTCACGAGTTCTGCGTCTGCTTGGCGGCCTGCGTCGTCAAGTCGGGGCCCGACGGCAGGAGTTGGGACCACACCTTGGGGACCTTGACCGCGTTGACCTCGCCGTAACCGAGCCGGGCCTTGGACTGGTTGACTTCCTTCTTCGCCGATCCGGAGGTGTTGCCGGAGTCGTTGTTGACGGGAAGGTAGTAGCGCAGGCCGGTGTCGGTGACCAGGTAGTTGAAGCCGCTGGAGGAGGAGCCGGTCTCCTCCTGGTACAGCATGCCGCTGCCGGGGCTGACGTAGGACGAGGCGCTCGCGGAGATCTTCCCGATCGGCAGGCTCTTGCCCGCCCATAGGCTCCGGGCCCCGCTGTTGTCGCCCTGGTAGACGGAGCAGGAGACTTCCTTGCCGCCGGAGTTCGCCTCGGAGTTGGCGCGGGTGACCTTCTGCTTCGGCCAGTTGAGCTTGCCGCCGGCCTTCTGCACCGCCGGAGCGTTGTCGTACAGGGATCCCTCGGTGGGGTGAATGTCCGTCTGCTGGACCTTCATGTACTCCGGGGCGCCGTCCGGGTACGCGGCGCCGACGGTCTCCTTGAGCAGGGTCGCCTCGAAGTCCGTGATGGCGATCAGGCGGTCCTTCTCGACCAGGTACTTCTGGTTCTGGGCGCCCTCGATCAGCATGCCGACCTTGTCGTGCCCGGAGGGCAGTCCGGCGGCGCTCGAGGGGCCGCCCAGGCCGTCGACGCTCGGCAGGGAGATCGGGACGGGGGCCTCGCGGAGCGTGTTGAGCCAGTCGTCCGACACGGTCTGCGGCTTGGCCTCCGCGCCGAAGAGCGTGGCGATCAGCGAGTCGAGACCACCGCCGGGGCCGTCGGTGAGGCGGTAGGCGACGCCGTTGCTGCTCACCAGGTACGGCTTGCCCGCCTTGTCCTGCACGTACAGGGCCTGGCCGCTGCCGAGCCCGCCCTTGCTCTTGGACGTGACTTCCGCCTCGTCGTTCTTGTCGAGGACGAAGACGGTCTGCTGCACGGACGCGGTGTCCGAGCCGCCGCCCGGCTGCTGGCACAGGGCCCAGGTCTTCGCCGTACCGGCGTCCTTGGTGGTGGGCATCCGGTCGGGTGCGTAGGGAATTCCCACCATGGAGCCCTGCGTGATGTCGGAGTCGTCAAGGAATTTCTCCTTGACCTTCTTCACAGCATCTCCGCCGGTCTTTTTCGGGTCCAGCAAAAGTTTCGCGGACGCGAGGTTCAGGACCGGGTGCAGGACGCCGACGGCCTTGCCGTTCTTGTCTTTCGTGTCCGAATTGAGAACCACGTACCGGGTCGCCGACGGATCCGTGACGATGATCCCGGCCTCGGCCTTGTCCCAACCCTTGGGCGCCACCGGGCTGATCATGCCGCAGGCGCCGAAGCCTGCCAGGACCACCACGGACATGACGATGCCCGGGACCGCGTGCTTGAGCGGCCGCGGGGCGCTGTCCACCGATCCATTGGGGAGTGGCTTGAGAAAAGCGGCAACGGTCCGCTTGCGTGCGAAATTGTAGGCATTCAGCTCATCACGACGTGATGCCATCGTTACGTATTCTCCCCGTCTTCGCTGGACCGTGCTGGACTATTGCTGCTGGCCCACTTCTCGACCACCCCCGGCGCATGCGCCGCACGGGCCTCTACTATGCCGTGTGGTGATCGGGCCGTAGCGTACGGGTACGGTTTTTCCACGCGCCAGCCGACGTTGGGTCCCGATGGCCCCGGGGCGGTCCGATTCCGACCGATTCCACCCAGCCGGCCATCACGATTCAGCACAGCAGCGAGCGAAGGAGCAGGGCGGGGGATGTCCAGCGCCAGCAGGACCCGACAGCGTGGCAATCAGGGGCGACCGGCCCCGAACGGGCGCCGCGGAGGGGGCCGTTCCGGCGGCCGCCCCACCGGCCGACCAGGTGGGCAGGGCGGGCGCGGTGGTCGTACCGCGCAGGCCGCGCCGCCGCCGCAGCAGGAGGCCGTAGGTCCGGCCAGGCCCAAGCTGCCGCGCAAGATCGGCAGCTTCGGACCGATCAGCACGCACCACTTGGTCATCATCGAGATCGCGCTGGCGCTCGTCGTGGCGGCCGCCGCGATCAAGGCGGTGCTGATGGTGCCCGCCGCCATCGTCGGCGGGCTGCTCGTCTTCCTTCAGCTCGGCCGGCGCCGCCGCCACCCGCTGCCCGAGTGGATGGCGATCGGCCGCGCCCTCAAGCGCCGCCGCCGCGCCTTCAACGGTCCGCCGCCCGCCGACATCGACAGCGGCTTCGCCCCGCTGCTGGAGGCCGACCCGAGCCTGCGCACGTACGAGTACGAGGCCCGGGACCGGCGGCTCGTCGGTTTCGTCGGTGACGGCTCGTTCCTCACAGCACTCGTTCAGGTGGACTCCGCGCCCGGCCCGCTGCGCCCGCAGGGTGACGCCCGGCCGCTGCCCATGGAGCTGCTCGCCGACTCCCTGGACGTCGAGGACATCCACCTCGAATCCGTGCAGCTGGTGCAGTACACCCAGCCCGCGCCCGCCCCGCACCTGCCGGCGCAGGCCCTCGCCGCGCAGGCGTACGCCGCGCTCCAGGCGCAGGCCGGGACCCCGGCCGTACGGATGACGTGGGTCGCGCTCAAGCTCGACCCCGAGCTGTGCCCGGAGGCCGTGGAGGCCCGCGGTGGCGACCTGCGCGGTGCCCAGCGTGCGCTGCTGCGCGCCGCCGACCAGCTGATCAGCCGGCTCAACGGCCAGGGCTTCGTCGCCGAGGTCCTCGACGAGAACGCCGTGCTCTCCGCGCTCTCCGTCGCCACCTGCGTCAACCCGCGCGCCAACCTCAACGCCCAGTCCCAGCAGGGCCGTTCGGGTCCGCGTACCGAGGAGAGCGTGCGCGCCTGGCGGTGCGACGACCGCTGGCACGCCTCGTACTGGATCGGTACCTGGCCGCAGCTCGGCCGCGGTGGCACGCCGCTCGGCGCACTCGCCTCCGGCCTGTCCACGACCCGTACGCTCGCGACGACGTTCAGCGTCGCCCTCGCGCGCGCGGGCCGTGAGGACGTCGCGGTCAGCGGACACGTGCGCCTCTCCGCGCGCAGCGAGAACGAACTCGGGCAGGCCAAGCGCGAGCTCGAGCGCGCCGCCTCCGGCCTCAAGGCCGGCCTCGTCCGACTCGACCGGGAACAGCTGCCCGGCCTCCTCGCCACTCTTCCCCTCGGAGGCACGCGCTGATGAGCACCCCCGGAAACCAGGATCCCCGCGCGCAGCTCACGCCCGAGCAGCAGGCCGAGCAGGAGCGGCGCGCCGCGGAGGCGGCGGAGCGGCGCAGGCAGTGGGAGGCGCAGCAGGCCGCCGCCCAGCAGCAGCCGGCTCCCGAGGCGGGCGGGTACGGCTACCCGCAGCAGGAGCAGCAGCAGTTGACGCCGGAGCAGCAGGCTGCCGAGCAGGAGCGGCGTGCCGCGGAGGCGGCGGAGCGGCGCAGGCAGTGGGAGGCGCAGCAGGCCGCCGCCCAGCAGCAGCCGACGCCTGAGGCCGGCGGGTACGGCTATCCGCAGCAACAGCAGCAGCAGCCGACCCCCGATGCCGGTGGCTACGGCTATCCGCAGCAACAGCAGCCGACTCCCGAGGCGGGCGGCTACGGCTACCCCCAGCAACAGCAACAGCAGCAGCCCACTCCGGAGGCGGGTGGCTACGGGTACCCGCAGCAGCAGCCCACTCCCGAGGCGGGCGGGTACGGCTACCCGCAGCAGCAGCAACAGCAGCAGCCCACGCCCGAGCAGGTGGCCCACCAGCAGGTCGCGCAGCAGCAGGCGGCGCAGCAGCAGGCCGCCGCCGAACAGGCCGCGCAGCAGCAGGCCGCAGCCCAGCAGCAGGCCGCCGCGGCTCAACATGCCGAGGAACAGCGGCAGTTGCGCGCCCGCTACCAGGAGGAGCAGCGCCGCGCCGAGGAGGCCGAGGCGCGCCGCCGCGAGTGGGAGGACCAGCAGCGCCAGCAGCACATGGCGCAGCAACAGCAACTCGCGGCGCAGCAGCAGGCCGCCGCCCAGCAGCAGTACGCGCAGGCGCAGCCGGAGGACCCGTCCCAGGGCGTCGTCGGCGGTATCGCCCAGGTGCCGCAGCAGGCCACCGCGCAGACCGGTGCCACCATGACGTACGCGCCCGCGCCGGAGGTCGGCTCCGGCCGGCCCACGCACCGGGCCCTGCCCGACGAACCCTCCGGCGACGACGACTTCGCGGAGTTCGAGGAGGAGTTCACCAGCCCCGGCTACGGACTGCGCGGACCGCGCCGCCGTCGGCACGTCATGCCGAAGAAGTCGCTCGGCTCGCTCGGCGTGAGCGTCGGGGACGACGGTGTCGTCATCGGCGTCGACCCGCAGGGCGCGCCCGCCGTCCTCGACGTGCTGCGGCCCAGGCCCCGCGAGATCGTCGTCGTCGGCTCGATGTGGACCGCGCAGATCATCGCGCTGCGCACCGCGGCCATCGGCGCCCGGATCGCCGTCGAGTCCGTGCGGCCCGCCGCGTGGGCGCCGATGGCGCAGGCCGCGGGCGGCGGACTGCAGTGCGTGTCGGTGTACGAGCCGCGCCAGATGGCCGCGCAGGGCGCGTCGGTCGCGAGCCCGGTCCTCGTCGTACGGGACCTGGGCGCGCAGCCCGGACGGTCCCAGATCGCGCCGACGCCGTGGCAGTCGACGCTCACCGTCGTGCCCTTCCTCGGCCCGCGTGCGCCGCGACTGCTCGCCCGCGCCGACGTGATCGGACTGCAGAACCTCTCCCCGCAGGAGGCCGAGGTCATCGGCCGCGTGCTGCGGCTGCCCGAGCAGCTCACCCAGACGCTGCCCACGCTCAGCGACGCGACGATGTTGTGGATCGCGGGCGACAAGCGCCAGTTCGTGATGGTGCAGCCGACGGAACCGGAGACCGGGCTGCTCGGCGGCCCGCGCCGGATGGACTGACGAGGGACCGGTTCGACAGCGACCGGAGCGGTGGTGGGCGGCCCGAGAGGCGGGTGGTGCCGTCGAGAGCGGGTACGTGGTGACGTGTACCGCCTTTACGACGGCCGCCCCGAACCGTTTACGCTGTCCGGACGAACGGCTGAGACGCAAGTGACGCGGGGCCGCCGCGACGGTCGGGGGCGACGACGCGCGACCCACCAGGTCCCGCCGGAACCGGTCGTTCAGGTGCACAGCAGAGACCAGGAGGCACAGTGACCAGTGACCGGGACCAGCGGAACCCGGACCCCGGCGACGGTTCGATCGAGACGGAGCTGACCGGCGAGTTCCGGCTCGATTTCGACGCGCCGTCCTGGTACGCGCAGCCAAGCGAGTCGAACACGACGCCGCCGTCCGGCACGCCCGCGAACTCCTCGTCCGACGCGACGTCCGGTGGGAACGCGACCTCCGGTGGGAATTCGACGTCCGGTGGGCACGCGACTCCTCCGCCGCCCGCGCCGGCCGCTCCCGGCTTCCCGTCCTTCGGGGGCCCGGGTACGGGTACGGGTGCTGGGGACGCGACGCCTCCGGCCGCTCCGGCTGCACCTCCTGCCGCACCGCCGGCGGCGCCTGCCGCACCTCCCGCCGCTCCTGCGGCTCCCGAGGCCGAAGCCGCCCCGTCGAGCCACCGGTCCGGCACGGTCGATCCCACAGGTGACCTCTGGGGGGACGACGACGATGACGACGACGCCGAGGACACCTCGGACTCCGCGACGGCCACGTCCGAGACCGCGCCGTCCGCGGACGCGGTGGACGTGAACCAGGCGGCCGACACGGCCGGTTCGCAGGTGCCCGGCGCTCCGGAGGCCGGTGCTCCGGCTCCGGCCGCGCCGCAGCCTCCGGTGGCGCCGAACGCGGCTCCTGCCGCGCCTCCGGCCGCCCCCGCGCAGCCGCAGCCCACTGCCGGTGGTTACGGCTATCCGCCGCAGCAGCCGCAGCCGGGTCAGCCCGCTCCGGGTGCGCCGCAGCCGCCCGCGGCCGGTGGGTACGGCTATCCGCAGCCGCCGGCGCCGGGTTACGGCTACCCGCCGCAGCAGCCCGGCCAGCCGGGCCAGCAGCAGCCGGGCCAGCAGCAGCCCGCTCCCGGTCAGCCTGCCCCGGGTCAGCCCGCTCCGGGTCAGCCCGGTCAGCCGATGCCTCCGCAGCAGCAGCCGCCGCAGCAGCCGGGTCCGTACGGTCAGCCCCCTGCGCAGCCGCAGCCCACTGCTGGTGGTTACGGCTATCCGCCGCAGCAGCCGCAGCCGGGTCAGCCGCAGCCGGGTCAGCCCGCTCCGGGGGCGCCGCAGCCGCCCGCGGCCGGTGGGTACGGCTATCCGCAGCCGCCGGCGCCGGGTTACGGCTACCCGCCGCAGCAGCCGGGCCAGCCGGGCCAGCCGGGCCAGCCGGGCCAGCCGCAGCCTCAGGCGCAGCAGCAGCCCGCTCCCGGACAGCCCGCTCCCGGACAGCCCGGTCAGCCGATGCCCCCGCAGCAGCCGGGTCAGCAGGCTCCGGGTCAGCCCGGCCAGCCGGTTCAGCCTCCTGCGCAGCAGCAGCCCACCGCCGGTGGTTACGGCTACCCGCAGCCCGGTCAGCCCCAGCCCGGTCAGCCCGCTCCGGGCCAGCCGGCTCCCGGTCAGCAGCAGCCCGCTCCGGGTGCCCCCGCCCAGGGCTCGTACCCGCAGCCGGCCGTCGACCCGCGCGCAGGCTGGGACCCGGGTGCGGGCCAGCAGCGTTCGGCGCCGGGCGCACCGCTCGGCTACAACGCGCAGGTCGAGCTGAGCTCCGACCGCCTTCTGCGCAACCAGCCCAAGCGCAAGAACAACAACAAGGGCCCCAGCAAGTTCAAGCTGGGCGCCAAGGCGGCCGAGGCCGAGCGCCAGCGCAAGCTCCAGATGATGCGCACGCCGGTCACGTCCTGCTACCGGATCGCCGTGATCAGCCTCAAGGGCGGCGTCGGCAAGACGACCACCACGATGTCGATCGGCGCGACCCTCGCCTCGGAGCGCCAGGACAAGATCCTGGCGATCGACGCCAACCCGGACGCCGGCACGCTCGGTCGCCGCGTCCGTCGCGAGACCGGCGCGACCATCCGCGACCTGGTGCAGAACATCCCGCACCTGCACTCGTACATGGACATCCGCCGGTTCACCTCGCAGGCCCCGTCCGGCCTGGAGATCATCGCCAACGATGTGGACCCGGCTGTCTCGACGTCCTTCAACGACGCCGACTACCGGTCCGCGCTCGACGTCCTGGGCAAGCAGTACCCGATCATCCTCACCGACTCGGGTACCGGTCTGCTCTACTCGGCGATGCGTGGAGTCCTGGACCTGGCCGACCAGTTGGTCATCATCTCGACGCCGTCCGTCGACGGCGCGTCCAGCGCGAGCACCACGCTCGACTGGCTGTCGGCGCACGGCTACGCGGACCTCGTCCAGCGCTCCCTCACCGTCATCTCCGGTGTCCGCGAGACCGGCAAGATGATCAAGGTGGACGACATCGTCAGCCACTTCGAGACGCGCTGCCGCGGCGTGGTCGTCGTCCCGTTCGACGAGCACCTGGCGGCCGGTGCCGAGGTCGACCTCGACATGATGCGCCCGAAGACGCGTGAGGCGTACTTCGAGATCGCGGCGCTGATCGCCGAGGACTTCGCGCAGCGCGCCGAGGCCCAGATGCAGGCGGGCGGCATGTACGGCGGCCAGCAGCCGGGCATGCCCCCGGCCGGCTATCCGCCGCAGCAGGGGTACGGGCAGCAGCAGCCCCCGGCCCCGCAGCAGGGCGGTCAGCCCGGCTACGGCTACCCGCAGCAGCAGCCGCCCCAGCAGCCGCAGGCGCCGCAGCAGCAGCCCCCGCAGCAGCCGGGGGGCGGCCTGCCGTCGGGCTGGACGAACCAGCCGCCGCCGCAGTAGGCATCCACGTACAAGCGGTAACGAGGGAGGGGGCCGCGTCCGGTGTGGACGCGGCCCCCTCCCTCGTACGTGCTGCTCATGTGCTCACCGCTGGAAGGTCGACCGCAGATGCTGGTCGAGCCAGGCGGTCCAGGCCGGTACGTCGATGTTGTCGTACGGGAAGGCGAACGGCCCGTACCTGCCGGTGACCAGGTCGAGAGAGTCGTGACGGGCGAAGAACATCGACTCCAACTGCCCGCCGGGCCGCCGGTACTCCGGCGGGAACCACATCTCGATCTCCTGCCAGAAGTCGGCCTGCGAGTTGTGGCCACCGGTCGGCGTGCCCTTCTTCACCTCGGCCTCGTCGAAGCGGAAGCCGAGGTTGGCGTACGCCTGCAGCAGTGCGTCCTGCGCGGGCAGCGCGTGCACCTGGATCTCGTCGAAGTCACCGCGGTCCACGGCGTTGTCGACGGTCAGCTCGGTACGGACCGCGACCCGCGCCCCCTTCAGCGGCCGCCCGCCAAGGAAGTGCGTCAACGGGGTCTCCCACGGCACCTCGAACGAGACCTGCCCGTCTTTCGTCTCCCCGGCCTTCAGCTCGAACTTCTCGCCGAGCACGAGGGACTTCACGACCCCCGGATTGCTCCACAGGACCTCGGTCTCCTCCAGGTCCTCGAACCGGGTGACGATCTCGATCCGGACCCGCTCGACCTCGATGTCCACCGAGCCGCCCTTCAGCTGCACATTGCAGTGCAACTGGTCCCCCGGCCGTACGGCGCTCGCACTGAGCGTGGTCTCGACCTCGGGCGCACCGACACCGAGCGAACTGAGGAACTTCCGAAAAGCCACGAATACCCACTCCCCAAGCCACCGGCTCCTCCACCTGGACCCTCCAAGCCCGCCGTGACCCGCCGGGGAACCCTAACGTGGCGGTGCGGGAAGGGACTTGGCCAGAAAGGATTTGATGACCGGCGCCACCGCGAAGCCTTTGCCGGGTGGCTGAATCAAGTTGTTCCGCATCTGCGCACCAACAGCCGAATGGCAGCAGAACGGTAACGCATCACGGTGACTGTGGTGCGTGTGACGTGTGAAGATGCCGTTTGTCCGGCTCTGGCCGATGCGGCAGTCGACTAATCTAGTGGCCGGGATTCGACTGTGGTCCCGACAATGACAGGCAGCAGGGGGATGACATGGCGGGCCCGCAGTTCGATGTCGATCCGGACGTCCTGAAGGCGCAGGCGCGGAGCTTTGACCGGATGGCGAGCGAGTTCGCCACCAAGTCGAAGGCATTCGAGGAACGGATCAAGGCGCTCGAAAAGGGGTGGGGCGAGGACGACGTCAAGGTCGTCAGCGCGCTTCTCGATGTGTACGGGCCGGTGAGCGGAGGCATCCTCGGCGCTCTCGAGCACCTCGGCGAGGCCATGAAGGGCGTGGGCGAGAAGCTCGACTCCACGGCGCGCAGCTATGAGCAGACGGAAGAGGATCATTACCACGCGCTGAAGCAGGCTGCTCAGCAGCGTCACGGCTGATCCGACTGCGCGCGGCCCTCGGGTCGCCCGTCCGTGTCCAATCCGCGTGCGCCGATACGGCGGCGCAGCTCTGTGTCCTGAGGGGAAAATCCCGTGTCCATTATGTTGCCTGGGGAACTCGACTGGGTTCTCGATCTTCTGGGTTTTGAGTGGCCGAATATCGACGAGGACCTGCTGTATCAGGCCGCTCAGGAATGGCGTGACTTCGGGCAGGCCGTTTCTGAGTACCAGGAGCAGGGCAATACGGCGGCGAGCCTCGTCGTGAGCGCGCACGTCGGTGATGCCGCGGACGCCTTCATGAAGGAATGGGGCAAGTTCGCCGACAACGGCCTCGGTATCGGTGGACACGGCATCGGCTACCTGGACGGTCTGGCCGGCGCCGGTGAAGTACTGGCATTGATGCTCGAGATGTGCGCGATCGCCGTCATCGCTCTGAAGATCTTCGTCATCGTCCAACTCATCGACTTGGCCATCGAGTTCGCCATCGCCCAGGCGTCTGCGCCTGTGACGCTGGGCGCCTCCGAGGCCGCGCTTGCCGGCCGCGTCGTCATGATCCGGATGCTGGTCAAGCGCGCCCTGACCGAAGCTGCGCAGAAGGTCGAAGAGGCGGTCATCAAGGCCGTCAAGGAGCGCGTCGTCGTCAAGGCCAAGGACATGGCCGTCGACCTGGCGAAGGACGTAGGCAAGAAGGTGGCCGGCGAGCTGGCTTCCCAGGGCATCAAGGCATCGTTCGGTGCGGGCGGCAGCTGGGGCGAGAGCCTGACGTCGCTGGGCGTCGCCGCCGCCAACCCTGTGCTGGGCAAGGTCGCCGGGGAGATCAAGGAAGACGACGACGGTTCCGGCTACCACTTCGAGACGAAGGCGGGCGGCAAGGTCGTCGAGGGCGCTATCGACACGGCGAAGGGCGACGACGGCGGCCTGTCGAAGATCGCGCAGGGTTCCGGCGAACTCTTCAACAACTTCACGGAGAAGAAGGGCGAGGAGTCGGGCAGCGGCACGACGTCGGAGTCCGGTGGCGGTTCCGGAGAGGGGTCGGGCGGCGGTACGACATCGGGATCGGGCGGCAGTGCGACGTCGGAGGCCGGTGGCGGCTCCGGAGAGGGGTCCGGCGGCGGTACCACGTCCGAATCCGGCGGCGGGAGCACTTCGGGGTCCGGCAGCGGTACGACGTCCGAGTCGGGTGGTGGCACGACGACCTCGGAGTCCGGTGGCGGTACGGCCCAGGGGGCAGGAGAGGGCACCTCGCAAGAGTCGGGCAGTGGCACCTCGCAGGAGGCCGGCGCTGCACAGGCGCCGCCGGAGCCCAGGCAGGGCAGTGCGACGAGCGCCGAAGGTGTTCCCGAGAAGGATCGCGTCCGCACCGTATTCGGCTGACCGACCACACCGACATCCCGCCGCACCGCCCCGACGAGGAGACCAGCACACCATGAGCACCGGAAACCGCTTCGAGCCACAGGGCGAGCGTGAGTACCCGATCGAGGACAAGAATCTTACCGAGGAGCAGAACGAGCACCTGACGGAGTCGTTGCGCAAGGTGCGGGACATGAAGAACGCGCCGCCTGCGTTGCAGGATCTTGCGCGTCAACTCCTGGGTGGGCGTATGGAGTTGAAGGACGTGCTCGATTCCTCGTCCGGGCACCGTGCCCTGGGTGAGGGGCTTGCGCCGTTGCGGGAGCAGTGGCGGAACATGTCTCCCCAGGAGCGGCAGCGGGTGCGGGACTACGACCCGGACGAGGACCCGAAGAACGCCCCCGGACGTGACGGCAGGATTCGGTAGGAACTGTGGCTACCAACAGCGAGGCGTGGCAGCGGCATCGGGCTCGACGGTCGTTCGTGTACCGGCGGGGGGCGGGCTGGATCTTCGGAGCCGTGCTCGTCGTGTTCGCCGTCAAGATTCTCATTTCCGCGGGAAGTTGGGCCGGCTGGCGGGTTACTCCCGCTGACGGGGTCGGCACTCAAGGACTGTTCAGATTCGCCGCGTGTGCGCCCGCAGGAGACGACTACCGGTGCACAGGCGCTTTCCGGGAGGACGGCGGGGACCGCCGGACGTTCGACGACGCCGTCTTCGTGGCCCACTCCGACGAGCTCAAGGGCAGCCTGGCGGCTGTGTACCGGGCACCGGACGGCGGCTACTCGTACGACAACCCGGGAGAGGTCACCAAGGGGATGCTCGGTGGAGCGTCCATGGTGTTCGGCGCAGCCGCGTTGATGATCGGCACCGGCACCTTCTTCCTGGCGACCGGGTATACGCCGCGCCCGCCGCGGATGTCCGGCAGCTGGTCCCGGTGGGGTCGGGTCTCCTTCGGAGAGGCGTGGCAGGTTGTGCGCTCGAGCGCCCTGCTCCTCTGGTCGATCATCGCCTTCTGCGTCCTGGGTCTGGTGTTGCTGGCGACGGGGCCGCTGGTGGTCTTCCTGACTTGACGGAGAGCACAGCGACGCCGTGGGCCCCGAGTCGTACTCGGCTCGGGGCCCACGTGCGTCACTTGTGTTTGCCGGTCAGATGAAGATCTTTGTCAGGATGATGCCGAGGACGGCGGCGGATGCCACCGTGATCACCGAGCCGCGGGTCCCCGGGCCGACGCTCTGGCGCCAGGCGACCTTGAGCGGGAGGCTTCCGCCGCCCCCTCGCGGCCAGTCGGCCTTGAGGCAGAAGATTCCGGCGGCGAGGAAGAAAAGGCCGCCCAGCGCCATGAATGCGGACCGCTCCGTCTTCTCTGGGTTCGACGTGTTGAACTCGCCGAGGAAGTTTCCGAGGACCGAGTCGGGGTCCAGTCGGGCCGTGTGCAGTTCTGTGCCCTTGCCTCCGGTGTTCATCAGCTCGCGGAGGTAGGCGTCACCGTCCGAGACCGGGGCATCCCCGGGCTGCAGCGTCATACGAACGGACGTGGCGGCCGCGGTGTTCCCGTCGGGGCGGAACTCGCCGTTGCACGTCACCTGCAGTTCGTGCGTGGAGCCGTTCTTGCGGGAGCTGCCGCCGGGAGTCCTACTGAAGGTCTCTTCGCATGAACTCGCCGTGAATGTCCCCCCAGTTCCGATGTTCCCGCTGGAGTAGACAGCCTGGAACGAGAACCAGGACGCCAACACCACGAAGACCGCAATGAATATGAATCCGAGAATGCCGCGGTCCCGCAAGCGGGCCTTCGACTGCTGTTCCACAGGCTGACTCACGAATACCGACCTTCGGTGGTGGGGGGAGGGCTACGACCGCGGGCTCGCAGGCCCGGTCCGTTAGGGTACGGGACGCGATGCACCGCGCCTGAGCTCGTGCGCGAGCCCGATGCCGGAGGTCGGTGGTGAAGGCGATTCGCCACGTACACATGACACATAGCTAGGGGGCACCACGCCATGAGTAGTGGTGACAAGGGGTACGCGGCGCAGGGCGAGCGTGAGTACCCGATCGAGGACAGGAACCTCACCGAGGAGCAGAACGAGCATCTGACGGAGTCGTTGCGCAAGGTGCGGGACATGAAGAACGCGCCGCCTGCGTTGCAGGATCTTGCGCGTCAACTCCTGGGTGGGCGTATGGAGTTGAAGGACGTGCTTGATTCCTCGTCCGGGCACCGTGCCCTGGGTGAGGGGCTTGCGCCGCTGCGGGAGCAGTGGCGGAACATGTCTCCGCAGGAGCGGCAGCGGGTGCGGGACTACGACCCGGACGAGGACCCGAAGAACGCCGGGCCCCGTGACACCAGGATTCGTTGAGAGCGGGCGCTGACGTGACATCCACGGGGGCCGCCGAGCAGTACGTGGCTCGGCGCAATTACATCTTCCGGCGCATGTTCGGCTGGATCGCCGGCATCGGCATCGTGGTCATCGGCTGTGCCACGGCGTGGACGGGCATCGGGTACCTCGACGGCCATGTGTCGGTCTCGGCGCGGCCGGGGGCGCTGGTGGTGCAGTCGTGCGAGCCCGCTGGGTCGGGCTACTCCTGCACCGGCACGTTCGAGGACGACGCGAGCGGTGAGAAGAGCCGGGGCGCCACCATGCAGTGGGAGCGCGACGCCATTCAGAGCGCCGCGATCCCCGCGTTCAAGACGGACGACGGCTACACGGACACGGCCGACGGCGAACTCACCACGGCCAAGCTCTCCAGGGCGCTGTTCTGGCTCGGCATCACGGACCTGCTGTGGGTCGTCGGTGCCTTCCTCCTGCTGACCGGCTACCAGCCGCGCCCACCCCTCCACGTCAGCGCCTTCTTCGGTGTCTGGCGCGAACGCGAACGTCGCTTCGGACGAGTCACCCTCGAGGAGGGATGGCACGTCGTACGGCACGAGCGCGGCCCGGCGCTGCCGATCCTCGTCGTCTTCGCGGTGCTGTGCCCGGTGCTGTTCGCCGGGAGCTGGTTGGCGGGCGGTGCGTGACGTGAGTCTTCAGAGCGACCAGCTGCGGGGCCGTGCCGAGACGCGCAGTACCTACGTATGGCAGCACCTCGGTGGTTGGCTGTCCGGAACCTTCATCGTCCTGTTGGGCCTCTTTTTCGGGCTCGGCGGGGCCGGAGCCCTCAATGGACATGTGACCGTCACCGCGCACCCCGGCACGTTCCGCACCGAGTCGTGCGCATTCGCCGGCGACCACACCGAGTGCAAGGGCACGTTCGAGGACCACGTCACCGGGCAGACCGCGACCGGGGTCAGTGCCAAGATGCTCTGGCATGACGAAGAGGGCGAGCGGGTTCCCGCATTCAAGGTCCCTGGCGGGTACTCCGACGAAGCCGGCGGCGAGCTGGTCCCGAGCGACCTCTCCCGCGCGCTGTTCCTGATGGGGGGCGGGGCCTTCACCCTGGCCGTTGGCCTGTTCTGCGTCCTCACCGGCTACTCGCCGCGTCCCACTTCTCAGAACCAGCGCTCGGTCCCGTGGTACGGACGCATCAGCATCGGGCAGGCGTGGCGAGGTCTGGGGCGCTGGGGGCCAGTGCGTCCGATCCTCTGCGGGTTGGCCGGTCTTGGTGTGCTCGTCGCGGCCGGGGCCCCGGTCGTGTCGCTCGTGTATCGCTGACGGCGACACATCGACGCGAGTCGACTACGCGGCTCGGTCCCGTGCCCACACGATGAGGGGTACGGGACCGAGTTGCGTGACGAGCAACGGCGACAGGTGCGGTAACCGCTACAGCACCAGCCCCAGCAGCAGCGAGACCACCGCGCCCAGCGCGCCGAGCGCCGCCAGGCCGAGGGGGACGAGCCGGGTCGCCCGGCCCGCCGTCGACCGCCATGCGACACCGAACGACACCCTGCTGCGCCTGCCCGTGTAGCCGGTCAGCAGCATGAAGGAACCCAGGGCAGTCATGATCAGCATCGCGAAGGCGAAGGCGAACATCTGCCCGCCGTGCCAGGCGTCGGACTCGACGTACGAGAACCGGCGGTTCTCCGGCGACGCATCGGAGTCCGTCTGCGTCACGGAGAGCTTCGCGCCCACGGAGTGGTACGACGAGGGCTCGATGTAGGCGTCGGCGTCGTCGCTGTTGCCGTTGTCCGAGGCGAACTTCCCGTAGCACTTCACCTCTTCACGGGTGCGGTGCTTGCCGTGCGAGCGGTAGCTGACGGTCTGCGTCGCGCAGCGGGACACCTCGAAGTCGCCGTGCGTGCCGCGCAGCCCGGCGGAGTACATGGCCTGCCAGAAAAAGATGCCGCTCGCGATCAGCGAGACGAGGATGACGCCTACGCCGATCAGGCGCGCCATGAACGGCACCTGGTGCTTGGGCGGCGCGGACGAAGGGCCGGGCGGCGGAGGAGGCGGAGGCGGGTAGGCGCCGGGAGCGGGCGGCTGCTGCTGGTAGGGGCCGCCGGGCGCGGGCTGCTGCGGGGGCGGGTACTGACCGGGAGCCGGTTGCTGCTGGGGCTGGTACTGACCGGGCGGGGGTGGCGGCTGTTGTTGATACGGGCCGGGCGGGGGCGGCGGCTGTTGTTGGTACGGGCCGCCGGGCGCGGGCGGCTGCTGGTACGAGCCGGGGCCGGGCGGCTGTTGCGGGTACTGGCCCCCAGGCGGGGGCGGGTACTGGCCCGCAGGGGGATGGGGCGGGTACTGGCCCGGAGGGGGCGGCGGTGGGTACGAGCCCTGCGGAGGCGGCGGATAGCCACCCTGATTGGGCTGCGGTGGGTAGTGGGACATCTCGGTGCGCTTCCCCCTGTGCCGATGTGTCGAACGGATCGCCGTGCACCGCTCCGCGCATCACGGATACGGCTGAGATGTGGACGGTCGCGGAACGCTACCGCAGAGACATGGCAATAGTGCGAGGAGGACGTGAAGACCGGCGATTCGGTGCCGATGCCACGTCTCGAGATCACTAGGGTCACGAAGCCGGACGTCTGCGTCCGCGGGCGCGGGTCGTCGTGCGCGTCAACTGCACGCTGTCCAGCCCTACTTGCGCACCACCTGCGCGCATTGGCGCGCACACCGACATGCGCACCGACACGCGCACCGACATGCGTACGCATTGACACACGCACATTCATGGGGGAGCACATGGCAGGTTTCGGGTCCGGCAGTTTCGACGTCGATCCGGCGGTCCTCAAGGACCAGGGCGCCGCCTTCGGCGAGTTGGGCAAGTCCTTCCAGGCCGCCACCAAGGCACTCAAGTCTGCCCTGGAGAGCGCCGAGGGGGAGTGGGGCGAGGACATCATCGGGACCTTCAACGACATCTACGAGCCGGTGCGCGAAGGCATGTACACCTCGATGGAGCATCTCGCCGACGAACTCGGCAAGATCGGCGGCAACTTGAACGTCATGGCCACCCAGTACGAGGTGACCGAGGACGACCAGGCCCAGATCATGATCGGGCAGCAGTCGAGCCGCCCCGGCCTGGGCATGCAGTTCTGACCGCCGGACGAACCATCCGGGCGCGAACCACCATCACGCGAACCACCAACACGCGTACCGCGATCACACACACGCACCACGGGGGAGTGACACGGCATGGCATTGACCCTGCCCGACGAAGTCGCATGGGTCCTTGACCTGCTCGGCTACAGCTGGCCTGACGCCGACGAGGACAAGATTCACGAAGCGGCCGAGGCATGGCGACAGTTCGCCGCCGCGGTGCGGGACACCCAGAACGACGGCACCAGCGCCGCGGTCGCCGTACTCGGCTCCAACTCCGGTGACGCGTCACAGGGGTTCGAGGAGTCGTGGAAGAAGTTCTCCGGCGGCGGGGGCGGCTACCTCGACGACGCCGCGACGGCCGCCGAGATTCTCGCCTTCGCGCTCGACGCGGTCGCCGTCATCGTCGTCGCCAGCAAGATCGCGGTCATCGCGCAGCTCATCGCGCTGGCCTTCGAGATCGCGGCGGCGCAGGCCGCGGCGCCGGTGACGTTCGGTCTCTCGGAGATCGGCGCGGCCGGGGCCACGCAGGCGACCCGGCTCATCGTGCGCCGCATCCTCGACGAGCTGAAGCAGAAACTCATCCAGCAGGTCACCCAGGCCGTCGAGCAGCAGGCGGTCCAGTCGATCAAGGACATGGTCCTCGATGTGGTGAAGGAGGCGGCCGTCGAGGCGGGCAAGGCGGCCGGGCAGAACCTCGTTCAGCAGGGCGTGCAGAACCACTTCGGCGCGCAGGACGGCATGAAGTGGGGCGAGGCGGCCGTGGTCGGCGTGGGCACCTTCGCCTCGGAGACCGTCAACGGCGCCGCGGGTGTCGTCGGCGAGGCCGCCGGGCGGTACGGCCCGGCCGGCCGGATGCTCGGAGGGGCCGCGGGCGCGGGGCTCGGCGCGGTCGGCGAGGGCATCGGTGAGGGTGTCCACGCGACGGGCGAGGGTGTGGGCCAGGGGGCCGGGGCTGCGGCCCAGGGCATCATGGACAGCACCGCCGAGAGTCTGCCGAAGGCGGGTGACGCCGTCTCGGAGGCACTGAACCCGCAGTCGATGGTCTCGTCGCCGGGCGAGGCGGCCCAGGGAGTGTTCGACGGTGCCGTGGACAGCGCGAGCGGGGCGCTCGGAGACGCGGCGCAGAACGGTGTCTCGCGCCTCAGGGGAGAGCAGCCGGCTCCCGAGGAGGCGGGCGGCGATCCGGGCGGCGGGAGCAGTGGTACTGGAAACGCGGGCAGCGGGACCGGAGGCGCGAGCAGCGGGACCGGTGACACGGGCAGCGGGACCGGGAACGACGCTTCGCGATCGAGCGGTTCCGGGCGCAGTGCGGAGCATGACCGCGCCAGATCGGTCTTTGGGTGATGTAACGGACGTATGGGGGTCCTGTGTGAACAGCGCGCCCCTGTAATGAACCGTGACATTGTGTGGATCCTGTCACGGCACGGCCGGTCACCCGGGAACCGCCTTGGGTGACCGTGTCAGTTGTGGCTAAAGTACTGTCGCGGCACTATCGAGAAGTGCCACCCGTGCCCCAGCTTCCCACCGGAAGCCGAGCGGCGCGGGGACCGATGTCGAATTCTCATGGGGGCAAGTGGCCATGGCCGGTCAATTTAATGTCACGCACGAGGAGATGGTCGCGTTCAGCGGCCGTATCTCCCAGGTGAACGAGTCCATCCAGGGTGAGATCCAGCGACTGCAGACGGTGGTCGACTCGATCACCTCTGGCTGGAAGGGCCAGGCGGCCACTGCGTACAACAACCTGCAGAACCAGGTGAACGAGGACGCCACCGCCCTCAACCGGGTGCTCAACGAGATCAAGGAAGCGATCGACTCGACCGCCCAGAACTACCAGACGTCCGAGGACGAGCAGGCCTCGTCGATCTCGCACGTCGCCTCTGGCGCCGAGGCCTCTCCCTTCGGATGAGCCGCCCCGGCCGCTGATCCGGCTCCACGAGGAGCCATCGGCGTACAGCGCGTCACCGACGTAATCCTTCTTCACCTTTCCGTCCAACATCCCCCGGGGGAGACATCATGTCCGGTCAGGTTCTGGTCAATTTCCAGACCATTTCCCAGGCTTCGCAGGACGTCAAGTCCACGGCCAGCAACGTCCGCCAGCAGCTCGACGACCTCGAGTCCGGCGTCAAGCGCATCGCCGCCAGCTGGGAAGGCGCGGCCCAGGAGGGCTACCAGCAGAAGCAGGCCGAGTGGGACAAGCGTGCCGCGTCCCTCCACTCGACGCTCGAGTCGATCGCCCGCGCGCTCGACACGGCCGCCCAGAACTACCAGGCGACCGAGAGCCGCAACACCAGCGTCTGGTCGTAATGCGTAGTGCGTAACGCGTAGCGCGCAGCGATACGCAGCCGGGGTCGGCAGGTGCGAAAGCATCTTCCGGCCCCGTTGGCATGTGTGGGGTCCTCCAGCCCCTGCGCGCACGGCGGTTTTCGGCCACGAGGGCGGAGTGAAGCCCGCATTCCGTATTTGACCCCGTTTTCCTGACCTACACTCGGCGCTCGCAGTGCTGGAGACGGTTATCCGGAGCGGGGGGCTTCGCGCCATGTCCAATTGGCTTGGTCGACGCAATGTGCACACTTGGTCGTTAAGTCGGGGGAATGCAGGAATATCAGTATCAGTGCCGGTATCAGTGCCGGTATCGGTGCCGGTATCGATATGGGTATCGGTCGAGGTCTGCCATGGCCTCTGACTTCGCACGATTACTGAGACAGGATTTCTCGGACACGGAGGCGTCCGCCAAGGCGTGGCGCGAACTCTCCAGCACCATCCATACGTTGATGTCCCGTCACCGGACGAAGGTCACCGGGCCATTGCACCACTCCTGGAAGGGCGACGACGCCGACAGCGCGCTCTTCTTCCTGGAAGACGTCGAGTCGCGGCTGGGAGTGGTGGAGACCGAGGCCATGGGCGTCGCGCGCGTCGTGGACACCACGCGGATCTGGATGCTGGGGGCCCAGACAGCGCTGCGCAATGCCGTGCGGCGTGCCGAAGCGGACCGCTTCGAGGTCGACGACGACGGCTGGGTGAGCGACCCGACGACCGCGGACCTGCCGCACAACGACCCCGACGCCCAACAGATCGTCGCCGATCGCAGCGCCCAGCTCGGCGAGTACCGCGCGCGCATCGACGAGGCTCTGGCAGACGCCCGCAAGGCAAGCGACGACGGAGCGAAGGCGCTCGGCCGGCTGACCGGTGACATCCTCACCGACCCGCTCAGCCACGACGCGGCCGCCGAATCCGCCGACGACATCGAACGTGCCATGAAGGACATCGGCGTCCAGGACCCGCAGATCCCCAAGAACGACCCCAAGGCGGCCGCCGAGTGGTGGAAAGCGCTCAGCCCGGAAGAACGGCAGGAGTACACCGCCCTCTACCCGCAGCAGATCGGCGCGACGGACGGACTGCCCACCGACGTACGCGACGACGCGAATCGCACCGCCCTCGCCCAGGAACTCAACGCCCTCCGAGAGGGAAATTACGAGGAGCAATTCCCGGGCGAGAGCGTCGAGACCGTCAACCAGCGCCTGAAGAACGCCGAGTTGCTGAGCACCCGGCTCGACGCGGCGGACAGCGCGCCGAAGGGCAAGGAGTTGTACCTCATCGACTACGACTCCAAGGACGACGGGCGAGCCGTCATCGCGATGGGCAACCCGGACACGGCCGCGCACACGGGGATTCTGGTGCCGGGGACGAATACCAGTGTGGAGGGGGTACCGGGGCAGCTCGAGCGGATCGACAAATTGCGGGAAGCGGCCTTGAACCGGTCCGACGGTGAGGACGTGGCCATGGTCACCTGGATCGGCTACGACGCACCCGAGGCCTCCAGCACCGACTTCGACAGCGTCGGGGGAACGGGGCGGGCCGCCGATGCCGCACCCGATCTCCGGCAGTTCGTCGCCGGCACGCACGCCTCCCATGACGGTTCACCCAGCCACACCACCGTCATGGGCCACAGCTACGGCTCCACTGTGGTCGGTGCCGCGGCTGCCGGAGGGGGCGGTCTGGGGGCCGACGACGTGGTGGTGGTCGGAAGTCCCGGCATGACGGTCCACGAGGCATCCGACCTTCAAATGGACCCGGAACACGTGTGGGTCGGCGGAGCCAAGGACGATCCCATCATCAATGAGTTCGCCGGCCTCACGCTTGGAGACGACCCCTTGAACGCGCCGTTCGGCGGGAACAACTTCGAAGTCGACACCAGCGGCCACAGCGGATATTGGGACGACAACAGCCGGTCTCTCGACAATCAGGGATCGATCATTGCCGGAAGGCGCCCGCGTGAAGTACCGAAGGAAGTCAATGACGATCCGGTCTCAGGCACATTCATCGGTTAGGAAACGCCTTTGGTGCAGGGTGGCCGCCCTGTGCGCCGTGTTGCTGATGACTGGAGCCTGCATGTCCCAGAACGACGACCGGAACGCCCCGCTGCCGCGCGTGGAGCGGGATGCGGCCTTGAAGTGGGCCAAGGACTTCACCGTCTACATGGCCGGAGCGTCCGGCGCGGAGATCGTCCCGGACACCGCGAAAACGAACTTCGAGGCATGCGTCGGAGCGCATGACGAGGTCGCGGACGACGGCCGGTACAGCCTCTTCTACTACGTGTACTCGTCGGCTCCGGCGACACGGCACACAGAAATGGTGCGGGCCCTGCGTGATTCGCTGCGCAAGCACGGATACAAGATCACGGACTACCGCGAATTCAAGAACGCCTACGACTCGGCTCTCCTGTGGGCGGAGAACGAGAAGAACAACTACCGGGTCATGGCCGAGACGGTGGGCTCGGGCAAGACGAAGCCGCAGCGCTTCTCCTTCTCCGTACGCACGCCCTGCCTGCTCCCGCCGGGCGTTAAACAGCAACAGTTCTGAGCGCCGAGACGAAGCCGAGGAGCCGAGCATGTCCAAGGAAACGCACGTAGACCCCGCCGAGCTTCGCGCCTCCGCAGGTGCCGCCGACGCGATCGCCGAGGACTTTGCGGGCCCCGCCGACAAGGCGGTCAAGGAGGCCGATACGGCGGGGAGTTCGCTCGTCGGCTGGTCGTTCGGGTCCACCCTGAGCGACGTGTCCAGTAGCTGGAAACCGGCCCTGGACGGCCTCCGCGCACGCATCAAGGCCGGAGCCACCAACCTCCGCTCGTCGGCCGAAGGACACGAGTGGAACGACCAGCGCACCAGCAAGGACTTCGAGAACCCCGGTACGGGGACGGGGTCCGCCACCACCCGCGCGGCAGCCGGCGAGCTGCCCGCCGTATTGCGCAGACCGGGCAGCGACGACCCCGCCTCGCACTACGGCGGCACGCCGATCAGCACCCGGCCCACCGCGGGGGAGAACCCCTTCGGCTGAGAGGCGTGCCGGACCAGCCGCTCCGGCTGCCCCAGCCACCGCAGGAGTCCGACCTCGAACGCCGGATCAAGGCACGGCTTCCGGGGGGGGGGGCGGCGATGCAGCGACTCCTGCAACCGAGCCCGGCCAAGCCCATCTCACGGACCGAGCGTGTGACCGGGGGCGTTGCAGACAAGCTGGAAAGCGCTGAGCGGGCGGGGGCGCGGATCGCGCCGGTGGCTTCGGTGCCGACGCACGCGGGGCCGTTCGCCGCGCAGGCGGGGGCGTGAGGTCAGGCAGTCGTCCCCCTGCACGCCCCCGTCGCAGATTCGAGCCGGGTCAGCGCTCCACGGCAACCCCCGGAGCGCTCGTCCTCGTCGCCTCCTTGGAGAGAAGCTGGCCGAGGAGCGGCGCGAGTACCACCACGAGGGCCGTCCAGACCCGCCAACCACCGTTCATCGGTACGAGCAACGCGCCCACGCAAGCCGCCGCGACCAGCATCCCGACCACCAGGCCCACCGGCACCGTGCGCGGCCAGAAGCCGCCGAGTTCCAGGAGCCGGGTACGGCGACCCGCGTCGACGGTGACCGGTCCGCGCGGCCCGGCGGCCACACGGGCCGCGACCGCGCCGGGGACCCGCCCAGGCAACTGCGAGCCGTCGTCTGCGACGAAGTCCGCGGCGACCTTGGCCTTCCCGTCGCCCCGCGGGTCCCACAGGAGCCAGCCCGCGGCGCCGGTGAGTACGGGAGCCGCGGCACTCAGCTTCGCCGCGACCGCCAAGGGAACGTCCTCGTCGGCATCGGTCCGCAACGTCAAGCAGGCGTAACGGCCGGCACTCTTTCCCTTCTCCTGAGTGCCGACGCCACCGCCGCCCGCTCCCTCGACATACTCCGCCTGCCCCGCCACAACCGCCCGCAGTGCGACCCAGTCACCACCCACACGCCGCCCACCACGCGGCCGCGACGCGACACCGGTCCCCACGGCCACCGCCAGCACGACGGCGACCGCCCACCCGACCGCGACGAAGGGAACGCTGCGGGACGACAAGGCCTGCCCGCTGAGCTGTCCTTCGACGGCCTGGACCGAGACGTCGCCGACCGCGCCGAGACCGAGCTGCCCCGGCGCGTAGGCGACCTCGTAGGTGTCGCCCACCTCTCGTACGCCCTTGCCGTTGTACGCGCGGAACGTCGCGGGAGTGGGCCTGCCGCCGTCCGCCGAGGGCAAGTTGACGGTGTAGTCGGCCATCGTCGAACTCCGCGAACTGCTCCCGGCCGCATCCACGTGAGCGACGGAGACGATCGGCAGCTCTTCGATGACATGGTCCACGTCCGCGATGGCGGCGGCGCTGTCGGAACGCTCCGGCTGAGCGAAACCGAGGCACGCGGCGAGCACCGCAGTGGTCACCACGGCGACCGCGACCGCAGTGACCCGGACCCAGACCCAACGCGTCCCGTGGACCGCCGCAGGGACCGCGACCGGCTGCGCACCCCGCTGCCCCTCACCCGGCTCCGAGCCGACGCCAGCGCCAGCCCGTACGCCTCCGCCCGCGACACCCGCCCACCAGAACGCGCCTGCGCCGCGACAACCACCACACACCCGACGAGGACGACCAGCCCCGCCCACGTCAGCGAGTTCCTGACAGCCCCGGCCCCCAGAAACAGCCAGCTACCCGTCATGACGACAAGCGCGCCGCCCCCACCGAGACAAACCCACCGCCCCCACCGAGACAAACCCACCGCCCGACACGAACCGCACCCGTACTCATCCGTACGCCCCCCAGTCACCACCTCAAGACCCCACGGCCTCAAGACCTCAAGGCCGCACGCTCTCACAACCTCACCCGAACATCGGCCCGTCCCCCAGCATGGCAACCCCCGCGCCCACACACATCGCCGCGAACGCCCACCGCGTCCGCCCGAAGCGTGCCAACACCACCCCGCACCCGCTCACGAACCCACCCACGAGGTACAGCACCGTCCACACCCCGGCCTCGCTGCCCTGGCCGAGGCGGATGCCCGTGAGGGCGATGGCTACGAAGGCGACCAGAGCCGAGACCCCCGCGGAGAATCGACGCGCCTGCCGTGCCGCGCGTCGGCGGTCCACCACGAGCCGCTCGCGTCCCTGGCCCCGGAATCGCGCCTTGAGCGCCTGAGGCGTCGTCAGCTCTTCGTCGAATTCCGAGCCATAAGTCATGGCTCGGAGCCTAGACGGCACCGATCTCCCCGGTGATGGACGCGACAGGTTCCCTACACTCCCTGCCCATGTCGACACCTCACGGCCACGCCCCTGCACCCACCGCCACCGCCACGGTCATACGCACTGGTCGGGGCAGTGCGGCGAAGGCGCTGCCGCTCGGCACCAGCCTCATGCCCCTCGTCCGCGACGCGGGCAGGCTCACTGATTTGTGCCCGTACACGGCCAGGCGCACAGACCCTGGGCCCGTACGATGATCGCCGGATTCGAACCGGTCGGCGACGACGGTTCACTACGGGGGAGCTGTCCAACGCTCATGGCAGACATCGACATCAACGCCGCACGCGTACGCGCCACGGCCCACGACACCGAGTCCCTGGCCCGCCAGACGGCGAACCGCCTCGGTCACTCGCTCGACACCAGCGACGACGTGCACACGTCCCACGAAGGCCACGGCTGGCAGAGCCCGGCGCAGCTCAAGGCCTGCGCGCTCAAGTGGGAGGAACACATGGTGTCCCTCGCCAAGCGGATGGGCGAGCTGAGCGAGAAGTTGCGGGATTCCGCGGCCAGTTACGACCGCGCGGACGCCGAGGCCGAGTCCCGCCTGCGCGCCGGCCTGAACGACCTCGGGAGGGCCTGACCATGGTCTCGTACGAGGGAGTGGCAGGCGCCCACCCGAAGACCTGGGCGACCGCCGCCGACGAGTGGCACGCGCTCGCCAAGCACGCCCTGAGTGCGGCGAAGGACCTGCGCGAGTACGGCGCCAAGCCGCTCGCCGACAACTGGACGGACGAGGTCGGCGCCAAGGCGGCCGCCGAGTTCGCGCAGCTCGCCGACCAACTCGAGTCCGCGTACGACATCCTCCTCGCGGTCAACATGGTCGCCGACGGCATGACGACGACCATCGAGACCGCGCAGAGCACCGTGCACGCCGCCATGGACCTCGCGGCGCGCCACGGCCTGGAGATCGCCGCCGACGGCACGATCACCGACCCCGGCGCGGACTCCGAGCAGCCGGAGCGGCACCGCGCCGAGGTCCAGGACCTCATCGACCAGGCCGTCGAACAGGTCACCACCGCAGACGAGTTGGCCGCCGCGGAGTTCGCCGAGCTCGCCGCCCAGACTGGTGTCATCGACCCCGAAATGGCGCTGGGCGACCTCCAGGAGCACGCCTCGCACGTCCAGATGCGGATGCTCGCCGCCGACATCCCGGTCGACGCGGACAAGGCGACCGTCCGCCGCTGGTGGAACGGCCTGACGCCCAAGCAGGGCAAGGACATGATGCTGGCCGAGCCGGTCGCCGTCGCCCACCTCGACGGCATTCCCGCCGACGTACGCGAGGAACTGCGCGGCACCGACGGCAAGTACGACCGCGTGAAGATGGTCGAGTACGCCCTCGCCAACTGGAACAAGTCCGACCCCACCGACTTCGGCAACAACTGCGCCAACTTCGTCTCCAACGCCCTGTCGCACGCCGGCATGAAGGAGAAGACCAGCTTCTGGGGCACGGCGGACGACGACACCTGGATGGTCGGCCACCGCACCGGCATCGACGCCATCGACAAACGCCTCGCCTACTCCGACACCTGGGCCGCGGCCGAGAACCAGCAGAACTTCATGCTCAAGCACGGCGGTTCGGAGGTCCCGCAGTCGGAGGCGAAGCCGGGCGACATCATCTACTACGAGCAGGCCGGCGAGGGTGACACCGCCGATCGGGGCAACACACACCACGCGGCGATCGTCACCGCGGTGATGCCGGACGGCGAGATCAAGTACACCCAGCACAACAACGAGTACCAGAACGTCAGCCTGGAAGGCCGCCTCCCCTCGACCGAGAAGAACGAGGGCGACCAGAACCTGCGCTTCGTACGCCCGTCCCCGGACTGGTACTGATGCCGCCGCGGCCCTCCGCGCGGCGCCCGCCCCTGCTCGTACCGCTTGTACTGCTCGTACCGCTCCTGGTCCTCGCCTCGGCGGCCCTGCTGGTGGCCCACTTCTCCTTCGAGGGAGACACGTACCAGCACTGCCACTACCTGGGCCCGTCGACCCGCATGTACGTGACGGCGTGGGCCGCTCCGTTGTGCGGAGTCTCGGCGCTGGTACTTCTGTTGGTCCTACGCGGCGGTTCGCGCGGGCGAGGAAGACGGCCGGGCACGACGTGGCAGGACCGGGCGGCCCTGGCGGCGGCCTGCCTCGTCCCCGTCCTGCTCCTGGCCCAACTCACCGCCCTGTACTGGGTATACGCACCGGACCCGGCGGGCGGCCAGGACTGTTCGGGGCTGACGGCGACGGCGACGGAACCGATGGAACGCGCACGACCTCAGGCATGACAAGGGCCAGGACCTCATGAACTCCGCCGAGAAGCTGATCTCGTACGCCCGTGAAGGGCACTTCCAGGAGGCACTGCCACAACTGCTGGACATCGCTCTTCGGCCCGGTGGTGCGCGTGGCCCCGTCTGGGAAGCGGCTGCCGCGGCGATCCAGATCCTGCAGTGGTCGGGCCGCCTTGGCGAAGCCGCGGATCTGGCCGAGTCGTTGATCCGGACGGACGGCCCGAGCGGTGGCGAGCTCTGCGACCAGGACATGCCGTTCGACGAGGCCCTGTTGGCCGCCACACCGGAGTCCTCGCCCGAGGAAATCGCGGAGCGCCTCGACGCGCTGGCGGAGGCAGTACCGACCGGACGGGTCATGCAGCGCCGGCTGTCCTGGCTCGCCCAACAGTTGACGCAGCGCCCTGTAGCGGAGCTCATGCCCGGCTTCGAGCCTTGGGGCGCACCGCTTCCGTCATCGGGGATTCAGCTCGACTCGCCACTCGTGGAGCGCTCCTACGAGACGCTCACCGCCGACGAGCAGCGCGTTGTGTGGCCGTCGCTCATGTCCGCCAATGACTTCTCGCGTGCACACGAGCTCGTCGTGCAGGGGCACACCCCTCACCAGTACGCCGAGTGCACCTGGATGGCAGGATGGTACGCAGTCCAGGGAGACATCGAGCGTGGCGAAGCCATGTTGCTGGCGGCGCACAGCGGATGGCATCCGTACATGAAGTGGGACGCCCTCCCGACGGATCCCGTCCTTCAGCCAACGCTCCGTCTGGTCGCCACTGACCGGGTGCGCGAGCACTATCTGACACGGCCCATCGGTCCGGAAGCGAAGTGATCTCCGATCAGAAGGCGAACGGCGCGCTCGACCCGGCCGAGCGCCTGATCCCCCCGCCGCTTGTTCGTCGCGGGTGGCGGCTACGACTTCGACAACTTCAAGGTCGAGGACGCGGTGACCGCGATGCGGATCCGCGGGCCCATCGCGCAGCAGGTGTTCGACCTTCCTGATGGGGCGACGCTCCGGCTGCCGAGCGCGGATCCCTTCGGGTGACTCTGCGGCCGCGGCCTTCCTGAGGGGTGGGTGTTCCGTGACAACCACCCACCGCTCAGGACAGCGCCAGGACGATCACCGCGGCCACTGCGCCGAGCGCACCCACGACAGCGATCGAGATCGCGAAGGGTGTGACCCAGTCACCGCTCGTCCGCCACCCCACCTTGGCGGCGACCTGCGCGACGACAGCGACCCCGAAGTCCTTGTCGCTGCCGTCCAGCGCCGCGGGACCAGCCTCCAATGCCCGCTTCACGGCCCCACCGCCGACCGTGCCGCGTGCCGACACACCACCGAGTCCGCGATCGGCGGTCAGCTGCCGCTGTACGGAGCTGATGGCGAAGGTCCGCTTCCCGGCGTCCGGTGTCACCTGCCACAGCCGCACCGATGAGCTGCCCTGCCACCGCGGATCCGCCAGATCCGGCACGATGTCGAACCGCGACTGCGCGGGCACGACGCGGTACGGCGCACCGGACTCGGCGAGCCGATGCTCCACGAGGGCGATGAACTGCTCGGTCGGCGACGCCTCGACGGTGCCGGAGGCGCCACCCTGCGTCGGCTGCTGCCCCGCCACCAACTCCGCGACTTCGGTCAGGAACGCCAGCGCAGGCTCGACGCGTCCGGGAGCCTGATCGCCCCGGTCCCAACTGATCACCTCGGTGCCCGTGAACCGCAGCGGATACTCCCTGGCCCGCGGATCCGCGAGCAGAAAGTCGGCGAGCGGCCCTCGCAGGACTCCGACGGCGGCCGAGTGCTGCAGGGTGCGTACGGTGAACTGCTCGTCGAAGGCTGGGTGTCCGACGCGTACGTCATCGCCTGATCCGAAGGCGCGCCGCAACGCCCCGGTGCGCTGCACCGAGAACTCGGCAACCGCTTGCGGGAGTTGCACGGCCCAGACTGCATAGGTGGCCGACTGCCGGTCGGAGTCGCCCGGCCGATCGACATCGCCGTCGGTCGAGGAACGGGTGACGAAGGTGGCCTCGAAGCTGGCGGCCTGACGGCCACGATAAGAACCGTGGCAGTAGTCCGAGACCGTCACCGACGTCCTACCGCTGCCGCCGGGGAACGGCTCGTCACCCAGGAACCGGTCGGCTTCACCGTTCACGGCATGCGCGACGTGCCGCCAGCCGAGCCGCCGGACGAACTCCCCGTACGCGTCCAACTCCCGCCCGCGCCGCCACTTCCGCCAGAGGGACGACACCCCGCTGATGACCAGCAAGACCACGGCAGCGACCAGGAACCGCTGCACTCCATCCGACATGACGTCACTCATTTCCTTGGGGCGGGTGGCCGGTCTGGCCGATTTCGGAGGTGTGGGCGGTGCTGACGGTGCGTAGGAAGCCCTGGAAGTCGGATAGAACCTCGTCCAGTTGGTCGGACCGGGCGGTCAGCGCGATCTCCAGCTCAGCGAAACGGCCGGGTCGGTGTACGTCCTCGACGACCAGCAGGACCTGACTCTGGGAGAGCTGCACGGGCCGGCCACCGACCCGGGCGTAGATCCGCAGATTCTGTACGACGCCGGTCGAGCCCGTGAGCCCCGGCGTGACACCGACACCCACGTCGGTGCGCTGGACCAGGGTGACTGGCCCCACGTTCTCCCTCAGCCGCCGCAGCGATTCCGCCGCGAGGCCGTGTGGATCGGCGGTGTCGCCTTCACGCGGTTGTCCCGACACGGTGATGTTCGGCGTGAAGCCCGAGCCCCGGGAGGCGACGTGAAGTGCGACGAACGCGGCCTGCGTGGCGCCGACCTCCTCGGGAGGCGCCGACTGCCACCCCGGCGGAACCTCGCAGGTCAGCGGTACCGGAAGGCTTCCCGGCATGGTGGATCAACTCCTTGGCGTACGGGTGGCGATGTGTGGCAGGTGGTCGTACTACGGGGTTCGTCAGGTGGAGGAGTCCGGATACGGGGTGGGGTTGGGGAGGCAGGAGGCGCCGACCTCAGCCGAAGACGGATCCGGCCGCGCCGACCACGTCTTCCGACCAGTCGCCGGCCGCGTCCGCCGCGTCCCCCACGGCGTCGGTGACCTTCACCGGATCGATCTCGACCTGCCCGCCGAGATGACCCCCGACGCCGACCGCGGCACCGACGTCCGCGCCGATGACAATCTTGCCGTTCTGCGTACCGGCGTCGACATGGGCCTCGGCCCCGATCCCCGCCCAGCCCTCGGCGCTACCGCCGACGCCGACACCGGCGACCGACGCGTGTGCATCCGCCGATGCCCTGGCGCCGGCGAACGCCTCGGCACCCAGGTGGGCACCGCCTTTGCCGGCCGAAGCGGCGGCACTCGCCTCGGCGCCCGCGAACCCCTCCGCCTTGCCGGACGTCTCGAACAGACCCGCCGCGTACGAGCCCTCGGCCGAGGCCTGCCCCAGGTAGGCCTTACCGGCTGCTTGTGCCTGGAGGTTGCCGTCCTCCAGCCCGAACCCGGCACCGCCTTCCACGCCGAGCAACTCGATACCGGCCCGCCCCGCGACATCCCCGCCCAGCGCACTGCCGTGCCCCAGCGCCTCCGCGCCCCACACACTCGCGTCGCCGGAGACCGAACCGAGCTCAAGGCCGACGCCGGGTCCGCCGCCACGCCGCTTCTCGGCCGCCTCCACGTCGGTGTTGGCACCCCACCCCCGTGACGGGTCGAAGAGGTTGCGCTGGAATGGCGGCGACTCCCAGAACGACAGTGCGCTGTTCCCGGCGGCGGACTGGGCGTCCTGCGCCGCCCAGTACAGCCAGTCGGGGGCGTCGGAGGCCGAGCCGCCGACCGCCTCGAACCGTTTGACGGCCGAGTCGCCCGCCGTCTCCACCTGAGTCCGCGCCGATGTGAGCAGCGCCTCGGCGCCGGCCTCGTCCCCGGAGTCGTAGAGGCCGATCGCCTGCGCTGCCTGACCCTGCCCCCACGCGAGGACACCGGCGTAGTCCTGGAGGGCGGACGCGGCCTGCTTCAGTGAGTCGGAGCCGCGGTACCACTTGTTCGACTGCGGGGAGAAGTCGTCCCAGAAAGCCTCGCTCGCCTGGCCGGTCCAGCCTGGAACGCGTACGGCGCGCAGCCCGTCGCCGATGCTCTCCACAGTGGTGGTGCTCGCGGTCAACTGACCGGCACTGGCGTACAGCTGGGACGGATCGCCCGGGATGAGTTCCGTCGGATCGCTGGATTCGCCCAGCCTCCCCGTCATCAGCTGGGACCTGCGGTGCACTGTGCGAACTGGCCCGCATTTCCGCCCTCGCGCCCCTCGTACTCGTCCGCCGAGTCGCTGAGCTTTCCTGCGGACTCCTCGCCCTCGTCCTTGAGGGTCTTCGTCAACGCTCCATGCCATGTGGCCATCAGCCCGACGAACGCCTTCGCGGCACCGGAGTGCCCGAAGTCGTGCTGTTGCTCGGCGAGCTTGTCCAGCCGAACCTCGTCCACATCGTTCACGGCGCCGCGGATGCGCTTGGCGGCTGAGCGCAGCAGGTCCGGCTCGACGGCGTACCCCGTCATACGTGTCCCCTTTGACATGTGCCATTCACCCGGCTCGGGTGGTCGCAAAGCGTAGCGAGATCACCAACCTCGCCGTCGCGTCGAACGGCGTTGCTGAGGTGGGTACTTGGGTGCGGCTTGGGCCTGCACAGGACCTCGTCGAGGAGGAGTTCGGCCCGCGGTTTTCCTAGGCCCGTGAGGCGAAGCCGGGCGGGCGCGACGATGATCGGACAGGCCTACGGGCCGGGGGAGGCGGGGCGCACGGGCGCGTGCCGCATTGCTTCGGACGAGCGAGGTGGCGTACGGAGGGTGACGGGCGACGGGATCACTGTGAATCAGGCCATTTGGCCTCATTGTGCCGTCAGTGGGGGATGTGGGCACTCACCGCGCGGAAGGTTGCCGGGCGGTTGGCCGCCCTCGTCGAACCCTGCGGGTCGCCCGCGGTTCCAGACGGCCAGGCGGCAGCAGATGCGCCCCCGAAACCCCTCCGGCCTGCCTCTTTGGCCTCACAGGCCCCTCGGGTACAGTCGAGCGCCGATCGATCGAGTGAGCGTGGGCCACATCGGCCCCATGCCTACGGCAGCCGGGGGAGCTGATCCATATGTCCGGTGGTTACCAATTCGACGAAGGACAGGCGCAGCGCGCCTGGAACCGCCTGAGCGAAGCCGCTGAGCGCATGCAGGCCGCGCGCAAGCGCCTCGAGGAGGTCGGGCCGAAGACGCTCGGCACCGACGGGCTCGACGACGCGTGCGACACCTTCCAGAGCGAGTGGAAGGACGGCATCACCCGTATCGAGCGTGCCTCCTCCGACATCGCTGAAAGACTCAAGGCCACGATCGACGGCTACGGCAAGACCGAGGACACCGTCGCCACTGGCTTCGGCGCGAAGTAGCGAAGCAGAAGCGGTAGCGAAGCAGGAGAGGGAGGCACCACGTGTCCTGGCGGAGCATCTTCATAGAGGACGACAGTGGCTGGCCGGGCGTCGGGTTCAACCCGGCCAAGGGCGACGCGGAGGCTGTCGACCTCCTTGCCAAGCACGTTGCCTCGGTCGGGCGTGAACTCGACGAGCTGGAGGAGCTGCTGACCTCCGTCGGCAAGGACGGCGGCTGGTGGCAGGGAGACGCAGCGGAGAAGTTCCGGGCCAAGCTTGCCGACCTGCCCAAATATCTGCGTCAGGGCGGTGAATCCATGAAGGCCTGTGCTGATGGTCTGCGGATCTATCACGGTCACCTGACCGGCATGCAGAACCGCGCGCAGAGCGTGGAGGCCGAGGCCGTCCCTGCCCGCAGGGACGCGGACGCCAAGCGTGATCGGCTCCTGGAACTGAACAACAAGTACGCGGGCCGCGTCATGGAGGCCGCCGAGGCCGATCGCGTCAACGACATGATGAGCGCCGCCTCCGACGCCTCGCAAGACGCGACGGACAAGCTCAATCAGCTGATTCGCGAGGCGGAGGACATCCATGCCTCGTGGAAGGACCGTGCGGGAGAGGCCGAACGCGCCATCCTGAAGGCCTCCGAGAATCACCCCCCGGACCTGTCCGTCTGGAGTCGCATCGCCGACGGCCTCAAGGAGGCCTGGGGCGGCTTCAAGGACTGGCTCGTCGACCACGCCGATCTGCTGTCCACGATCTCCGCCGGCCTCGCGGTGGCTGCTCTTGCGGTGAACGCCCTTCCCATTGCCGGGCAGGTGGCCTCCGGAATCCTGGGAGCCGGATCCGCACTCTGCGCCGCGGGAGCGATGGCTGGTCACTGGATGGGGAACGCCCGTGGGAACGGCACCCCTGCCTGGAAGATCGGGCTGGACGCACTGGGGATCATTCCGGGTGTGGGTGGAGTGGCGAAGGGCGCCACGGCCGGTGTGAAGGCAGTCAGCGAGGGGGCCGTAGCGGTCGGGCGGGAGGCCAGCTTGATCGGGAAGGTGGGGGCCGCCGGCAAGGGCTTGGTCAGCGGGAGGGCGGGCCAGGAGATCGTGGGGGCGATCGAGAACCCTCTCAGTATGAAGGGCATCAATGCGGCCCTGGGGAAGATCGCAGGCAAGGAGCTGCCGCAGGCCCCCACTCAGATGGTCATCAAGGGGGTCTCCGCCGCCAAGGGGGCCTGGCATGAGATCACCGGCGACAACAGCGCACAGGCGCAGACCTCTGCCACCCCGGACAGCAGTAAGTATCGCCAGACGCTGGCGGCTTGAGCGGCGCTGGAAGGAACACCCGCATGACCATGCCCATACCGTCCCCCCTGGCACCGACCGAGTTGCGGATCGGCTGGATCATGCCGCCGTTCGTGCACGAGCTTCCTTTGGATGCCGCATCCGACGAGGAAGCGGCTGAAGACCTCTACGAGCTGGCCTGTGACGTGCTGCCCGACAGTGGGCAGGATGATCGACTCGTCTTCGCGCAGCTGCTCGCCACGCAGGTCGTCGAGCTGAAGAGTGACAGGGCTCTGTACGCCGGACTGTGCTTCTTGGAGGTCGACGGCGCGCATACCGGATCCACCGTCCTCATCACGCAATTCGAGCACGATCTGCCAGAGGCCGACACGGACGAACGGCTGCGCGAAACGCTGGAAGAGGCCTATCCGCAAGATGAGGTCTTCCCGGTGACGCTGCCGTGCGGCGGCGCCGTCACCCGCGTTGCCATGGCACCACTTCACGTTAAGGACGCCGATGACGGCACCACCGTGAATCTCCCGCGCAACGTCATCCAGACCTACGTTCCGTTGCCCGGCACCGCCGAGTTGCTTCTCTTCGAGCTCAGCCTGTTCACCCCTGAAGGCTGGGACATGCACTCCGAGTTGTTCGCCGAGATCCTGCGCACTGTCGATTGGGCTACGGACGCCGAGATCGCCCAGCACCAGAACGAGCAGCTGCAGCCTCAGCATCCTGCGCACGAGTCACAGGTCCCCGATCCAGGAACTCAGGATCTGTTGCGACAGCAGTCAGATCGGCTCCTCGACGTGATGGATGGTCGCGGTACTCGCGATGAGCACTACGAACAACTTGCGTCACTCACGTGCGACAACTGCTCCGCCCGGGGGCTGCTCTCCTCCTGTGTCACCCGGCACCGCTGGCGTATTCGAAATCTTGATGCGGTCTCCGCCCGAAACGCTCTTGCGGACGCTGCTACTTACCTGAGCACATCGGGCTGGACGCTCTCGCAGGACGAGATCGCAGAAGCCATTACTCTGACCGCGGAGCAGGCGACTGTGCCGGAAACGAGCCTCGCCACGCTCGACATCCGCATGAGTGCCGAATTCCATGAAGGCACGTGCACTGTGGCGGTCACCACCAAGTGCCCCCGTGGAGCAGCCGCCTCGGGGGCGACACCCTTCGGATAGCAGCACACCCGGGCCTTCTCGGCCTCGCCACTTCGACAGCACAGGAGCCGTGCCAGCTCATGAACCTCGCCGCAGCCAGGAGCGCCGCCGCAGCCGCGAGCGCCGAGACCATGAGTGCCCGGGTCGGAGCGCTTCTCCCGCCGGGAACTCCTGTCACCGGGCCCTTCGCCATCAACCGGCTGGACTGGTGGAGGGAAAGGGAGCCTGTCGCTCCGGTCGAGCGACGTCCGGAGGTGTTCAGCGATGCCGACAGCCCCGGCGGCACGGGACACAAGGCCAAGGTGGTGGCCTCGACGTTGTTCTACGGAGACGAGAACGCGTCGAAGAATGGACCGAAGCAGATTTGCGACGATCCGGGAAAGCGCGAGAAGTTCAAGCGCCGAAAGCGTGCTTTCTGGGGAGGCTGGGACAGCTGGGCCGGACAACTGGAAATTGCGATTCAGCCCCGCTCCCGCTGGTGGTACGTCCGCTCTTTCCTCGTCCTGACCCCCGAAGTGCTGCAGATCTTTTACGCTCCCTGTGTCGCGAGTGACTCCTTCGATCTCGCAGAAGGCGTCGAGGCCGGTTGGCACTGCCCCCGTTCTCAACTGGGCTGGGTCCGTCGTCAAAAGAAGGAGATGCTCTTCGAGTTCGGCTTCGCCGACGGGTCCTGGGCGACTCTCCATCTCCCCAATCACGAAGCGTTCACCGCTAAGGTGCCGGGCATCCTCCCGGCCGGCGCGCCCCGGCCGTAAGCGAGGAGAGTGCCGCTTTCGGTGAGCTGGAGCGTGACGGGGATACCGAAGAGCACCGAGTGCTCGGCGTCCCGGTGGCGCCCCCGAACCGAGGGGTGTCCGTAACCCACCAGCCCCCGGAATCTGGCACAGGCCTTGTCGGGGGGGGCGTTCCCGACAAGGCCCCTATGGACGCGGGCGAGCGCTATCGGTCCCGGGACGAGGCAGGGCTCAGGGTGTGCCGGGGAACGGACGGGCATGGCCTGTTACGCCTCTGCTGTCGCTGGTGTGCGATGTGCGGGCTGACTGCGTGGGCAACGTGTAAGTCAAGCGCTCGGTGACACAAGTGGGTGAACTCCGCCTTTGTGTCACGGAGTTGGACCCGATCGGGGGGTCGGTGATTCGGAGAGTGACCCCCGGCATGGCCACCGCCACAGAGATGCTCGCCCCATCCAGGAGGCCGAGGTTGATTTCGCTGCCGGGGCAGGACTCGTGTCGATGCGCGGCCGCTGTGGTAAGTGTGTGTGGTAGTTACATCTCTTATGTCCTATAAGGGTGCATGTCTGAGGCGCATGTCGCCCAGTTGTGACGGGCAGCACCGAGCGAGGTGTGGGTGCCGTTCGATAGGCTAAGAACAGGCTTGTGGCAGGGGACCGGACTTATCGCCCCACAGGGGAAGAACGGGACTAGCAGGATGAACGGGGAGGGCCAAGCGCATGGCCGGTGATGGGTACAAGGTCGATCTGAGCGCGCTCGACCAGGTCATCAGGAAGCTGAACGCGATCATTGGTGACCTTGGTAAGGCGAACGCGGACACGAAGAGCAATACGTACCTACCGCCAGGTGCACTGGGTGCGAGCACGTCTGATCAGTGCACGACGGGCGGGAACGTGTCGGCCGCCCGGTTCGAAGAGGCGGAACAACTGACCTCCGCCCACAGCGAGATGAAGGACTATCTAGAGGCCGTCGTCGCCCACCTGGAGTCACAGATGGACGAATTCGGCACGAAGACGAAGAAGGCGCACGGGGCGTATCAGGACGCTGAGGCGGACACGTCGAACGCGATGCACGGGGCGAACCAGACGTCGACTTCCTCCTCGTCGTCGGGGATCGGAGCGGGCTCGTCGCCGGGGTCGATGTCGGGTGTGTAGCGACATCAAGGACCGCAGCGGGCACGTAGGACACGAAGCGAGAGACGAAGGGGGCCTGGCGCGATGAGTGACCAGGGCGCGGACTACACGTACCAGGCGCCGACGCAGTGCTACGTCGGTGACAACACGAGCGACTTCAAGAATCTGGACATGAACACCATGAAGGCCATGGTCCAGAACGCCAACCCTGAGAACGTGCATCGGGCCGCCAGGGGCTGGAGCGGTGTCCACGACCAACTGGTCGCGGCCAAGGAGGCCTACGAGCACGCTGTTGCCGAGGTGATGGAGCACTGGGAGGGCTCGTCGGCCGAGCAGTTCCAGGCTCGATCGAAGGTGATCGCGAAGAAGATCCACGACACGTCGACGTATGCGTCGCATGTCTCCACGGCGATGACGAGCGCGGCGAACAAGCTCGGGGACATCAAAAAAGAAGTCATGGCCATGGAGAAGCCGTCCGGGGGTGAGAGCGCGAAAGACCGTTTCACCGATCTCAACCGCGACACGGAAGGCCTGGACCGGGATCTCGCCAACAAGAACGTCTCCGCGCAGCAGATCGCTGACAATCGCGAAGGCGACATGTCGGCCGGCCGTGAGGCCCAGATGGCCATGGCCGTGAAGATGGAGGAGCTGGGGGCGGCTTACAACGCGCAGACCAGGTCCATGGGGTCGTGGAAGAAGAATCCAGACTTGGGCGACAATGAGGACTACCCGGGTGACCCCGGTGGCGTTGCTCCCGTGCCGATCCCCGCTGGGTCCGTAACCGGTCCCTCCGGCAGCGCTGGCACTGGCAAACTCGGCCGCTCCACCGGCTCCGGTGCGCCGATTACAAGTGTGAAGTCGCCGAAAACGAGCGGCATCAGCGGGGGGATCGGTTCGCAGAAGCCGACGGCCGGTTCGCAGATCGGTGCCGGCAACCTCAGCTTCAACGGCGGCTCGGGAGTTGGAGCCGGCGGTGTTGGTGCGGGGGCCGGTGCTGGTGCCGGTGGCATCAGTGGCGGCATGGCTGGTTCCGGAGCCGGTGCTGGCGCGGGTGGCGTCGGCGGCGCTGGGATCGGTGGCGGGATCGGTGCTGGTGCAGGTCTCGGTGCGGGCGCTGCCGGTCGTGGTGGTGCGGGCGCTGCGGGGCGTGGCGGGCTCGGTGCTGGCGGTGCAGGTTCCGGGGCTGCGGGCAAGGGTGCGGCGAAGGGGCTGAAGGGCAACTCGCTCGCGCGCACTAAGGGCGGCGAGATCGGCAAGTCCGTCGTCAAGCCGGGCTCCGGGCAGCAGGGTGGTTCCGCTCTGCGCCAGAAGCCGAAGACCGCTACGGGCGGTGCCGGCAAGAACGCCGGCCGTAATGGTCTCGCTGGGCACGGAGCCCAGACGGGTGGCAAGGACAAGAAGCGGCGTGAGAACGCTCGTCCGGACTACCTGGTCGAGGACGAGCAGACCTGGGCAAACGACCGCACTGTTAACCCCAAGGTCGTGGAATAGTCAGGCCTACTGGTTAAGTATGCGGTGAAGACAAGACGGGGCCCGCAGCCTTCGGGCTGTGGGCCCCGCCCTGCGAGGGAAGGTGTACGGCATGAGCTTCACGCGAGCGCTGCGCGCGGTGGGCGCTGCAGCGGCGGCGGGAGCGCTGCTTTTCGCGGCCGCGCCGACGGCGTCGGCTGACCGGGTAAGAGAGGATCAATGGGCCCTGTCGGCCTTCTCTGCCGACAAGGTATGGAATGAGGCGACGGGGAAGGGCGTCACAGTAGCCGTCATCGATAACGGCTTCAAGACGAACCATCCCGACCTCACCGGTCAGTTCCTCGAGGGTAAGAATTTCATCGACGGGGGTAACTCCGTAGAGCCCGACATGAGTGATGATAAGCCGGCGCACGGTACCTCGATGGCGGGCATCATTGCTGGACACGGGCATGGTGCGGGTGGCGCGAGTGGGATCAAGGGGTTGGCGCCGGACGCCAAAATCCTGCCGATTCGTGGCAATGGAACCAAGCCCGGAATTTTCGGCCCGGCGATTCGCTATGCCGTGGATCATGGCGCTGACGTCATCAACATCTCGCAGGGTTTTTGGTCGTCGCAGGAATCGCCGAGGGATATTCAGGTACAGCGAGAGGCGATCAAGTACGCGGCAGATCACGGCGTTCCCGTCGTTGCCGCGTCTGGTAACGACGGGAAGACGGGCGACAAGTACCTGAACAACCCGGCGAACCAACCGGGCGTGGTGACGGTTGGTGCTGTGGAATCAAGCGGTGAGATCTGGAGTAGGTCCAACTATGGTCCTCAGCTCATGCTCGCCGCGCCCGGAGTAAAGAACGTCGTTGCAGGCCTTGATTCCGACGGCTACGACCTGGGTGACGGCACCTCGGACTCCACCGCCTATACCTCCGCAGCCCTGGCTCTCCTCCAGCAGAAGTTCCCCGACCTCTCCGCCGGTCAACTGGTCAACCGTCTCGTCAAGACCGCCGGTCTCCCCGCCTCCGCCAAGGGGACGTCGCTCCCCGACGAGCACTACGGGTACGGCTTCATTCAGCCGCTCGCCGCGCTCACGAAGGACGTCCCGGCTGGCTCCAAGAACGGCCCGTTGAAGGTCGATGAGCTGAACGCTGCCATTGCCAAGGCGAAGGGGAGTAGCGCCTCGGCACCGTCCACCACGTCACCTGCCGCCTCCGACTCCTCGGACTCAGGCGGCATGAGCACCGGCCTCATCGTCGGCATTGCCGCCGGCGTTCTCGTCGTCCTGGTGGTCGTCGTCATCGTGATCGTGCGCAGTCGGAAGAACAATGGTGGCGGCCCGCCCCCGCCCCCCGGCGGTGGCTGGGGTGGCGGTGGCCACCAGCCGTACCCGACGCAGCAGCCGTACCCGGGCTCGTACCCGCAGCAGGCGCCTCCCGCGCAGGGCGGTTCGTACCCGCAGCCTCCTTCGCAACCGCCTTACGGGCAGAGGTAGTTACTGCCTGCCCATGGTCATGTGCGCGCCCCGCGTCCTTCTGGACGCGGGGCGCGTTGCTGTTCGGGGGGGGGGGGCAGGAAGCAGCGTCCGTATGACGTCCTGCGTCCTACGCTGCCGCCGGTCGCCCGGCCCGCCCCGTAAAGCGAGTGTCAGTCGCCCATCTTGAGCAGCGCGGAGTCGTGCTGGTCGGTTTCCTTGATCTCGCCCCTGTCGCTGTTGGCGACCGAGGCCAGGAACAGCGTGCCGTCGTGCACGTAGGGCATCGCCCAGGTGCTCAGGCCGAGGGGCTTGTCGAGGTGTCCGTAAGACGCGCGTTCCGATTCGGAGCCGGACTTGGGGTCGAGGCTGACGAGATACGCGGGGTACCCGTCGCCGCCGAAGGTCTCCTCGCGCCAGCCGCTGTCGTCGTGCTTCAGCGCCAGGAGTTCGTCTCCGGAGCCCTGGACGAGGGAGTACTGCACGTCTTTCTCGTCTCCGGTGGTCCAGACGCGCTTGCCGCTGTCGAGGTCGTAGGCGTCCACCGCGGTCTCCAGGCCGTTGTCCGTGTGGTGCTCGGCGATGTAAAGGGTGTCGCCGATGACCTTCATCGCGGCCTCCGGGTCGCCCGCCGTCGCGCCCTCGCGCTGGGCGAAGAAGCTCTCGCCGCCCCGGTAGGCGCCGGACGGGCCCAGAACCATGCTCTCGCTTCTGACCTGACCGTTGTCCCGTAGGACGGTGAAGCCGTTCTTCTTCACCTCCTGCGGGACCCGGACGATGACAGGGGAGGTCGACACGATCGTCGCGTCCTCGCCGTAGTCCCACTCGCCGTCACCCATGGCGTAGGTCCACTTCGCCTTGCCGGTGGCCGGATCGACCGCGGCCGTCGTCGAGCTCTGGCCTTCGGGGTTGCCGTACGCCCAGCGGGTCGTGCACAGCTGAACCCGCACCAGCTGCTTTCCGCCGACGTACCCCTGGCCCTTGCACGCCTTGCCGCCGTACGTTCCGTTCCTGGATTCCTTCCAGAGCTGCCTGCCGGTACGCAGGTCGTACGCGGTCCGGTCGTTGACCACGACGGTGCCGGCGCTCACGGCGGTGGCGGGGTCCCCGTCCTGCTTCGACGTGTGCTGCCACAGCTTCTTGCCGGTCTTGAGGTCGATGGCGAAGAGCGTGTCGCAGTCATGGACGGCGCCTGCGGCGAGGACGGCCACGCCTTCGCTGGCCACCGAGGACGCGTGGCAGATCGTGGAGGCACCCTTGCCGGGGGCGGCCAGGCCCCACTGAAGGTCACCGCTGTCGATGTCGAGCGAACTGATGCCGTCGGTCTGGGCGCGGACGACGGTGTCGCCCACGAACCAGGTACCCAGGTAGTTCTGGGTGTCGCCCGCGCCTCCGTAGTACGGAAGGCTCCACTCGACCGAACTCTTCGTGGGGTCGAGCAGGATCCAGGCCACCGATCCGAAGAGGCCCGACAGGATGACGCTGAGCACCAGGAGGAAGACCATCACGCCCTGGCCGCGCTTCTTGCCAGGAGCGGCGGACGCCGGGTGCATCGGCGTGAACTGCGGCTGTCCGAGGCCCTGTTGGGGCGCATAGGGCTGCTGCTGCGGGTAGGACTGCTGAGGCGCGGAGGGCTGCGGAGGCGCGTACGGCTGCTGCTGCGGATAGGACTGCGGGGGCGCGTACGGCGAGTTCTGGGGCTGCTGGCCCGGTACGGGCGGCACGCCGTTGGAGTAGCCGGGCGTCGTCATGAGATCTGCTTCCTCACGTAGTCGGCCCAGGCTGCCTGGAACTCGTCCGTACCCATGCCGGTGGCCTTCGTCAGCTGCTCGTTCATCCCCTTGGGGTTCTTGTACTGCTCGGCCACGAACGTGAGGGCCTTGTCCTCGCCGTACTTCTCGGCGATGAACCGAATGGCCAGCCAACCCAGCGTGTAGTGCGCGCTGTTCTCCGCGTCGATCGTGCTGTGGAAGTCCTCGCTGAGCGGGAGCTTTCCGTCAAAGGGATCGGCGCTGCTGCTCGCGTAGTACGCCTTCAGGGACCGCAGTTCCTTGGTCGCCGCCGCGGGTGCGTTCCGCATCGCCATGTACTCGGCGAAGCCCTCCACCACCCACAGCTGCGCCTGGCCGTCCGGGCCCGTGAGCGGCTCCACCATGGTGTGCGCGAGTTCGTGGTGGCTGATCTCCAGGACGCTCGAAGCGTAGTCAGGACGGGTGAACCGGCTCTCCGCGGTGTCCATGACGATACGGGCGGCGCCGTTCTGCATGCTCACCTTGGCGGCCTTGCTGCCGCCTGCGGGCACCGCCGGCATCTGGATGGAGACGCCCGCCTCGGCGATCGACTCGTCCCCCTCGTCGCTGGTGCCCTCCCGGTACATGTGCTTGTACACCTTGCGGTTCTTCTCGAGCGTGACGACGAAGCCGGGCATTGTCGTGCCGCTCTTGGGGCCGTTGGCCTCCCAGACCGCGATGTTGTCCTTCGCCGCCTTCTCGATGTACGGGGCGTAGCGGCGGGCGTCGTTCGCCTGCGCGGCGTCCGACATGATCACGGTGTGCGGCTTGACGGTGACGGCCATCGAGTCGTACGCGTCCCACGGGGCCGGGTAGTTGGTCATCTTGCCGTAGCCGGCGAGCTCAGGGGTGGCGGGTCCGACCGAGGTGACCTGAAGGGCCGAGTCCTCGTTCTTCTTCTCGACCGTCCAGCGGTACCACTCGGCCACGGGGCTCGCGTCCGCGCCCTTCACCTGGTGTACGAACGCCACTTCGACGGTGGCCGACGCGCCCGCGCCGTAGTGGTCGACCGCCCGGCCGTCGAGGCTGAGGTACTGGTACTCGGACACCTGGAACGGAACCTTGCGCAGGTTCGAGAAGAGCGAGGCCTGCTTGCTCTTCAGCGCCGACGAACCGCCGTCGAACGGCGCGAGGTACGCATCCTTGTCGCCGCCCGTTAGGGCCTTCGAGTGGTCCTTCATGAGGCCTGCCATGTCGGCCTCGGTGATCGCGACCGACTCCCCGCCCTTGCCCGCCACCGGCAGCGGTTCGTCGCTGACCGCCTGGACGATGCCGAACACCATCAGGCCGAGGGCGACGACAGCGATTCCGCCGAAGGCCACGGTCACCCATTTGAGGACCGGGTTCACGGTGCGCGGCGTATTGCTCTGCGGCGTGACGGGCGGTCCCGGGGGAGCGGGCGGCGGAGAAGGTGGCCCGGGTGGCTGTTGCGGGGGATACGACTGCCCGTATCCCTGCGGGGGTTGAAACGACATGGATCCCTCGTTGTTGGGGGGACACACGTCCGTCCCCCGTGACGACGCTTGTCATGCATCCGCCTAGGGGACGCGACCCTCATTCTTATCAGATGCTTATATCGGTAACACCGTTAACTCCAGCACCACCGAAGTCGATCAGTACGCCGTCGAGGTGATCCGCCGCTGCGTCCGCCGACGCGGCCGCCGCATGTGACTATGGGCGACCTGTTGTTGTGATGAGGAGCGTTGTCCATGACGGTCGATCTGCCGGGGGCTCTCGAGGGTCCCCAACCACCCCTGGACAAGCGTGCCTTCGACCACCCGGAAACCCGACGCAACTGGCGGCGGGCCAGGCGTCGTGCGCGCGGAGTGGTGGTTCTGGTGGTGACGGGGCTTCTCGGCTTTCTGGCCGTGGTGGGGTTGCTCAACGACAGTCCGCGGTCGAAGCCGATGTGGATGCGCATCGTCCTGTTCGGGTGTGTGATCGCGACGCCGGTTGTCATCGCTCTCGTGCTTTACTCCCTGGGCCCGCTCTTGAGGCTCCGCCGCATCCGCAGGGTTCTTCGTGACCATCCCTGGGAGTACCGCGCCGCCGTGCGTCCCTGCCCGGAGGCGAAGGACGTGATGGGGGTGCTCGTTCAGCTCAGCACGGACTCGGGCGACGGGTGGTCCACGACCATGCGTGCGATCAACCCGCTGCGGCGCAAGCGCTGGAGTGGGGAGATGGAGCAGGGGGCCTGGTTCGCGGGAAGCCTCAAGGCCGGTGGTGTGATCGCGGTCCCCGGAGGACGTGACCTCATGACCCTGGAGCACGAGAGGCCGGGCTCGGGGCGGCTCCGGTGAGCGGGGCCGCCTCAGGCGGGCACCGTCCGTAGGCGCAGTGGATGGACACGAGACGCAGTAGCTGTACACGACGACTTGACGAGGAGCAGTACTGGTGAAGGCCGCAGCGTCCCTTCCGGTGAGCAAGGTCGCCTTTGACGACCCCGGTACTCGGCAGGCCTATGAGCGGGGCAGGCGGCGGGCGGTCGTCAATCTGTCGGTCAGGGGAGCCGTGTGGCTTGGGCTGCTGTTGGTGGCGACCCTCGGACCCGACGACGACGCACAGCTCGTACGGGGATTCGGGTCGTTCTTCTTCATGGTGTGGTCGTTCTTCCTGATCGGGCCGGCCAGGGCGCTGCGCTGGTACGTGATGGTCGGCCGGGTGCTGAGGTCCGGACCCTGGCAGTACGGCGTCGTGGTGCGGCGTCCGGACGTAAAGGTGGGCGCGGGGACGGCCGTTGAGGTCAGGATCGGCTCGCCGGATGCCGCGCCCGGCCCGACCGGGGCGGCGCAGGCGACCGCCAAGGTGGCGACGCCGGTCCTCGCGGCGAGTACCTGGCGGCGGCGCATGCGCTGGGTGCAGGAACTGGAGCAGGGGGCCTGGTTCGTGGGCGATCCGGAGCGCATGGGCGTCATCGCCCTGCCGGGCGGGCACGAGTTCATGACGGTCATGACGGTGCACCGGACCCAGCGCGTGGGCTGAGCCCCGGCGGTGCCTTCCTCGGGAACCGGCGCGGATCCTCTTCGCGCCGGTTGCCCACGTCTCGCGACGGCCCGCTGTCAGAACAAGCCGTGCCACATCTGCTCGATGACGAGGGACCACCAGTGGTTCGGCTCCGACAAGGCGTTCGGGTCGATCGCCAGGAGGCGGGTCTGGAGGTCGGCGACGATGTTGCCCGCCAGGTGCGGGTCCGCGTCGACCATGTGGCCGCGCGTCGCGTACAGGGTGGCGAGAGAGTACGCGAAGGCGGCCACCGAGGAGTTCACGTACTGGAGGCGGCCGTCCAGGGGCATGGCCGCCCAGACCTGACCGGTGTCCCGGTGCACGCTGATCACGTACACCCCGTCGGTACCGATACGGGTGTACGCGGTCAGGGTGTTGGCCGCGTCGGGGCTCAACTGGACGCCCGTGCCGATGAGGTGGGTGCGGACGTCCGCGAACATGCCGCCCATGACGGGCGGCACACCGGGGGCGTCCGTGTCAGCCAGGAAGAAGAGCGGGACGTCGGCCGGGATTCCGGAGACGGACAACGTCGCGCGCGCCGCGTCCGGGAGCGCCGCCGTGGCCAGGAGCTGCGGAGCGAAACGGCGTACCTTCTGCTCGCCGAACACCTGCGTGAGCAGCGGGCCGAGCTCCGCGTCCGGCAGCACATGCGTGGGCGGTACGGGGTGGGGGAGCGGGGCACGGCAGGGCTGCGGCGGGGCGGGCAGACCGGCGACCTGCGACATCAGCTGCGCGTGGGAGGTGAGCGCGGTGACTCCCTCGGCGCGCGAGGCGGGGTCCCAGCCGTAGGGGTGGGCGTGCGACTGGGAGGCGTTCGGGAAGGTGGACGTGAGGGCGTTCGCCGTGTAGCCGCCGGGGAAGTAGCCGGGGCACAGGTCCGTGTGGATCGCCACGACGTTGTCCACGGGCACCCTCAACTCGCCCAGCTGCGCCATGCCTTGGTACTCGGCCGGCGGCTTGCCGGGCGCCGAGGTGGCGGTGACGTAGGCCTCCTGGCCCGTGCGCGGGTCGACGTACGTGAACACGGCGGTGTTGCCCGGACCGGTGACCGGGCGGCCGGTCGGTTGACCAGTGGGAGTCGGCCGGGGGCCGCCCTGACTCGGCTGGGGTGTGGCGGCCGGCGTGGGGGCCGGCGCCGGCTGGTGCTGCTCAGGGTGTGCCGCGGGCGGCTGCGGCGGGGCCAGCGGGTAGTCCACCACGGTGGGTGTGGGCTGCGGGGGAGCGGCTGCGGGGGTGCCGGTGGCCGGGGCCGGTGGTGTCGACTCCGGAGCCGTGCGCTGCGGACCCACCGGCGCCGTGGGCCGGGAGGCGGCAGGGCCGGGCTCACCAGGCGAGGTCGAGGCCGGGGTGGCGGCGGAGCCCAACGCGCTTGCGTACTGCGCGAGTCCGTCCTCCTCGAACGCCGCCGCCAGCATCCGCGCGCGCTGCGCGGGCCCCGCCTGTGTACGCGTCAGCAGTGGGGCGATCCGCAGATACGTACGCCCCGGAGCGGGCAGCGCATCGCGCGCCCGGTCGTCCGCGGCGACCTCCTCCACCGCCGCCCGCAGCGCCACCGGGTCCGCGTGCACCAGCAGCCAGGGGTCCTTGAGCAGACGCGGCAGTTGGCCCGCGCCCAGAAGGTGGCCGACGATGCCGTCCCGTACGTAGGGGTCGGCCTTGTCCCAGCCTTCGTCGGGCACCGACTCGAGCAGTTCCATCGCGAGGCAGAGGTGTGCGGCGCGCACGTCGGGCAGCGTGGCGCGGATGGCCTCGCCGAGCGCCGGGTGGGCGAGGGCGACGAGCGTGGGTTCCGCCGTGCTCTCGTCGTTCACCGTGGTGACGAAGGGGCCCGCGAGTGCCATGCCGCCCGCGATGTCCGACGACAGGTCGCGCGCGGCGAGCGCCGACGCGAGGGGTGCCCACAGGGGCAGCGGCAGGCCCTCGCCCTCCGCCAGGGCGAGCGGGGCCAGCATCGCGCGCAGGGTGCCGGGGTCGGCACCGAGGCGGTGGGCGTGCATATCGACGGCCTCGGCGGGACCGGCCGGGAACAGGGCGGCGTTGGGCGGCGGCTCCGGCGCCAACAGGTGGGCGTTGACGGCCAGTTGGGCGGTGAGGCGGCTGCCGCCGGGCCCCGTGGCCGTGCGCGCCGCGATGCCCTGTGCGAGCCAGAGCCGCATCTGCGGGTCCTCGGTGAACGGCAGCCGGGGCGCCCCGAAGGTCGGGTCGAGCGCGATCTGGGTCTGCAGGGTGAGGCCGTGGAGGTCGGCGTGCTCGGGCGCGTCCAGATCGATGACCTGTGCCGTCCCGGCGGGAAGCGCGGCAGCGAGCTCGGCGGCCACCGCGCGCGGGACCTCGGCGAGGAGCCGTACGGAGGGGAGCCCCGCGAGCGGCAGCAGCAGCTCGCGCGCCATCCGCTCGGGCCCGCGCCCGGCCCGTACGGGACCCGCCTTGTCCACATCGGGGACGACGATCGTGCGCTCGGCGGCGCCCAACGCCTCGTAGACCTCCGCATCGCGCGCGACGTCGATCCCGTAGTGATCGGCGAGCACCCACAGCAGCTGCGCCGGTGTCAGCCCGGCGGCGCTCGGTACGGCGGGCGCGGGCAGCGCCGGAGGGACGGTCCACGGGTCGAGGCGCGCGAGATCGATGCGCTCGCGGTGGCCGGGGTCGCACAGCATCAGGAAGCCGGTCAACAGGCGCGAGCTGCCGCACCCCGGAGAGCCGGTGAGGAGTGCGACGCGTGGCGCGCCCTGTGCGGCGGCCCGCCAGGCGGCGAGCGCGCGCAGTGCGGAGGCGCGGCCGCCGATGAACGGATGCGGCTCGTAGGCGACTTGCTGCGCCGCTGCCATCGGGCTGCTCTGCCAGCTCACGTCTCTCCTTGGGTCCCCGTCATCACGTGCCTGCCCACCTTAAGGCCGACCTCTGACAGCGGGGCACGCGCGGCTGATGGTGGGGGCGTGCGCCAGTTGGTTCACGGCGTACGCGCGCGAGGAGACGAGGCCCGCGGAATCCACCGGCGACCTGCCACGTGACTTGCTACCGGAGCCGACCGGCGGGGCCCTCCCGGCCTCTCACTCGTGATGTGAGCCGCGTGCGGCCCGTCGGCTAGGGTCGCGGGCATGACACGCACGGGTGGAGACAGCAGCGGCCTGCAGTGGGAGGCGGACTTCTCGCGCAAGTGGGAGACCGAGCTTCCGCCGGAGGAGCGCGCGCTCGCCGAGGAGCAGGAACGGGTCGCCGAGGCTGCGCGACGCGAGCGCCTGCGCGGCATCGCCTGCGCGGTTGTCTTCCTCGTGGCGGCCGTCGCCGCACTCGTCGGACAGGCCGTCGGAAACGCCGGAGCGGTCGCGCTGGCCGCCAACGCCGTGGGCGTGGTCGCCGGCTGCGGCGCGCTGTGGCTCGCCCTGCGCGGACCCGGCGGCATGGGCCGTACGGGGCTGTGGCTGATGGTTGGCGCGCTGCTCGTCATCGGCGTCGGCCAGGCCGTCTGACACCGGGCCTCGCCAGCCCTGCCCGAGCTAGCCCCGCCCCACCATCCGCCGATAAAGATCGATCGCCGACTGCGGCGGAAAGTTCGGGACGGGTGTCGTCGACCCGTCCGTCTTGGAGACGACCAGGTGGCTGCCGCCGTACGAAGGCGGTTCCGTCGGCGGGAACGTCGCGTGGATCAGGAAGCCCAGGTCGAATTCCTGGACGTTGAGCGTGGCCGGTGTTCCGTCCGCGCACAGTGGCCGGAACGTCGTCCGGGCGATCGCGAGGGCCTCGTCGGCGGTGTGCGGCGCGGTGGTCAACTTCCGTCTCCTCAGGGCTGGTTGCAAGAACGGCGCCGGTGATCGGTTCTCCCGATCACCGGCGCCGTACTGCTTGCACGTACTACGCGGGCATCAGCCGCTGCGCATCGGCAGCCAAGCCGTCTGCACCAACTGCGCGCCGCCCTTGCGGGTGACGAGCATGCCTCGGCCAGGCGGCAGCTTCTGCGGCTTGAGCGGGCCGAAGATCTGGCCCTCGGCCGGGTCGCCGGAGAGGACGAGGCCCGTCGCGCCGAGCTCCTTCATGCGCTGCATGACCGGCTCGAAGGACGAACGTGCCGCACCGGAGGAGCTGCGCGCGACGATGACGCGCAGGCCCAGGTCGCGGGCGAACGGCAGGTACTCGAGCAGCGACTGCAGCGGGTTGCCGGAGCTGGTGGCCACCAGGTCGTAGTCGTCGACGATGACGAACGCGTCCGGGAGGTCGTACCAGGACCGGTTGCGCAGCTGCTCCGGCGTGACGTCCGGACCCGGCATACGGCGGCCCATGGAGCCCGCGAGGCCGGTGACGACCTCCTGGAGCTGCGGGCCCGAGGCGCAGTACTTGTAGAGGTGCGATTCGGGCAGCTCGCTCAGGTGCGCGCGCCGGTAGTCACCGGCGACGATGAGCGCCTTGTCGGTCGCGTACCGCTCGGAGATCTGCTTGGCGATCATGCGCAGGAACGCGGACTTGCCGGACTCGGACTCGCCGTAGACCACCATCAGCGGGTCGTTCTCGAAGTCGATGAACGACGGCGAGAGCGTCGTCTCGTCGACACCGATCGCGACACCGCGCTCCGGGAAGTCGCTGCCCTTGGGGATCTCGCTGATGTGCAGCTTGGTCGGCAGCATCCGCACCTGCGGGGCCGGCGGGCCCTGCCAGTGCTCGGAGACCGTCGTCACCATGTGCTCGATGGCCTGGCCGAGAGTCGACACGTCGGACGAGGCGTCGATGCGGGGCAGTCCGCCGAGCGAGCTGAGCTTGTCGGGGGTCAGACCGCGGCCGGGCATGCCGAGCGGCACGGCCTCCATCTTCTTGCGGTCGAACTCCGACTCCATCGGGTCGCCGAGCTTGAGCTCCACGCGGTTGAGGAGCTGGTCGCGCAGCGCGGGCCGGACCTCGGTGTAGCGGCCGGAGCCGATGACCAGGTGGACACCGAAGCCGAGGCCGCGGGAGGCCAGGTCGAGGATGACCGGGTCGAGCTGCTCGTAGTCGGTCTTGAAGGCCGCCCACCCGTCGATGACGAGGAAGACGTCGCCCCACCGCTGGTCCGGGTACTGCCCGGCGGCGCGCCGCGAGCGGTACGTGGCGATGGAGTCGATGCTGTTGGCGCGGAAGAACTCCTCGCGCTCGTTGAGGATGCCGCGCACCTCGGCGACCGTACGGCGCACCTTCTCGGAGTCGAGGCGCGAGGCGACGCCGCCGACGTGCGGCAGCCCCTCCATCGCGAGCATGCCGCCGCCACCGAAGTCCAGGCAGTAGAACTGCACTTCGGACGGGGTGTGGGTGAGCGCGAACGAGGTCATGACCGACCGGATCAGCGTCGACTTTCCGGACTGCGGACCACCGACCACGAGACCGTGACCGGCCGAACCGGAGAAGTCCAGGTACTGGATGTCGCGACGCTGCTCGAACGGCTTGTCGACCAGGGCCATCGGCACGACCAGCTTGCCGAGCGCCGGGTAGTCCGGGGCGTGCAGACCGCGCTCCGGGGTCGTGGAGAGCGGCGGGAGCAGCGAGTCCACCGAGGGGGACTCCTCCAGCGGCGGCAGCCACACCTGGTGGGCGGGCGGGCCCTGGCCGACCATGCGGGCCACGATCACGTCGAGGACGGTGTCCGCGAGCGCGTCGTCGACCTGGTCGGGTACGACCTCGGGCTCCGGCTCGTGGATGATCTGCTCGGCCACGGGCGCGGCCGTGAAGAGCACCGGCTGCCGGTGGGTGCGCGAGCCGCCGCCACCGCCGCCGCCGGCGCGGTAGACACCACCGACGTACGCGGCCTTGAACTGGATCATCGTCTCGGTGTCGTACTTGAGGATGCCCGAGCCGGGGACGTTCGGCAGGTGGTACGCGTCGGGGACGCCGATCGCGGTACGGGACTCGGCGGCCGAGAACGTACGCAGACCGATCCGGTACGACAGGAAGGTGTCCAGGCCGCGCAGCTTGCCCTCTTCCAGGCGCTGCGAGGCGAGGAGCATGTGCACACCCATGGATCGGCCGATGCGGCCGATCTGGATGAACATGTCGATGAAGTCGGGGCGCGCGGTGAGGAGTTCGGAGAACTCGTCGAGAACCATGACGAGGGAGGGCAGCGGGTCCAGCGGGGCGCCGGCCGCGCGGGCCTTCTCGTAGTCGGTGATGTTCGCGTAGTTGCCCGCCGAGCGGAGCAGCTCCTGGCGGCGCTGGAGCTCACCGGTGATCGAGTCGCGCATGCGGTCGATCAGGGTGAGGTCGTCGGCCAGGTTGGTGATCACGGCGGCGACGTGCGGGAGTTCGGACATGCCCGCGAAGGTCGCGCCACCCTTGAAGTCCGCGAGGATGAAGTTCAGCGTCTCGGAGGAGTGCGTCACCGAGAGGGCGAGCACGAGCGTGCGGAGCACCTCGGACTTACCGGAACCGGTGGCGCCGACGCACAGGCCGTGCGGGCCCATGCCCTCCTGCGAGGCCTCCTTGATGTCGAGCATGACGGGCTGGCCGTCGCGGTCCACACCGAGCGGCACACGCAGTCGCTCGTGCAGGGTGCGGGGCCGCCAGGTGCGCCCGACGTCCACCGAACCGGCGTCGCCGATGCCCATCAGCTCGGTGAAGTCCAGGTTGGCCAGGAGCGGTTCGTCGCCGTCCGCCGAACCGGCGCGCAGCGGCGCGAGCTGGCGCGCGAGCGCCTCGGCCTCGGTGAGCGACAGGGTGTCGCAGACGCCGGTGTACTGGGTGCCGCCCTGCGATTCGAGCAGCAGGCTGCCGGGCTGGACCTGCACGGACAGCGATCCGCGCAGCTCCTCGACGATGCCGGGGACCACCTCGAGGATGGTGACGCCCTGAAGGCCCTCGGCGCCCGCGATGAGCGACTCGTCGGGGATGCCGCCGCCGTCCATGACGACGACGAGGTGCGGCTGGTCGACGACCGGCGTGCCCTGCGGGTTGAACCGGCCGCGGCCCTCCAACTCGTCGGCGAGCATGTCCTCGACCTCGCCGAGGTCGCCGACGATGACGCGCTGCGAGCCGGCGCCGTCCGTGGTGCTGTGCTGCACGTGCGGCAGCCACTTCGTCCACTCCCACTCGGCCATGGCGCCGGGCGAGGCCACCACGGCGACCCGCAGGTCCTCGGGGGAGTGCAGGGTGCACAGTTGGGAGAGGATGGCGCGGGCGGCGCCGTACGTGGTGTCCGGATCGCCGGAGACGCTCACGTGGTAGAAGGAGCGCAGCGACACGGCGAGCGGCAGCGAGTCCAGCGTGCCGTGGGTCTCCAGGAACGACTTCATCGCGTGCGCGGTGAGCGGTTCCAGCTCATCCAGCGGCGCGGTCTCCGGCGCCATCAGCGGTGTCGCCAACTGCTGTGGTCCGAGCCCGAGTCGGACCTGGGTGAAGTCCGAGTCGCTCGACCTTCGTTCCCACACCCGGCGGCCCTCGGCGACCAGCGCCCACAGCTGCTCGGGGTTGGGGTGCAGGAAGTACTGCCCGTCGCGCTGCATGCGCGCGGTCTTGCGCACGTCACGCCGGACCTGGGTCAAGTACTTGAGGTAGTCCTGGCGTTCCTGGGCCATCTCGGCCCCGCCGCCCTGCCGCGCCTTGATCAGCTGCGTCAACGCCATGGCCAGGGTGGAGGCGATCATGACGCCACCCATGATCTTCATGATCGACTGGCCGGACGTGAAGAAGAACGCCGATGACGTGCCCATGCCCAGCATGGGCAGAAGGCTCATCATCAGGTTCTGGTCTTCGGCCCGCGCCAGTTCGGGTGGCGGTTCGAGACGCACCTCGTCCGTCGGAACGTCGGGTGGCAACACCCGAGGCGGTCGCTTGACGATGACCGTGCTCACCGAGGCACCAGTCCTTAAATCTTCAGTCGTCGATCAGTTCAGCGCACATAGATGTCGTGCACATCGGGACATGTCGGACCGCCCCCGTTACTGGCGGTACCTCAAGGCCGGAGGCAAGGACCTCCGGCGTGCCCGGTGATCCTACTGACTCTGGTCAAGTGCCGGGGCCTGTGGGGTGAGATGGGGTCAGGGCGCTACGCTGTCGCACCGCGCGTGACGCCGTCCGAACTCCGCGCCGCCGCACCGATACCACGCCAAGTCATGACATTAGGGGGAACCGCGAGGTGAGCACCACAGCTCTTGCCGGAGGCGGGACCGGCTTCTGCCGGGTCACCGTCGCCGCACCGGACGCACGTATCGATGTGGCCCTGCCCGAAGACGCCGCCCTGGCCGACATCTACCCGGAGATCCTCCAGCTCTCCGGTCAGAGTCAGGCCGAGGGCGACCCCACCGGGTACCACCTGGTCCGCCGGGACGGCACCGTCCTCGACGCCGGCCGCTCCCTCGCCGACCAGCGGGTCCTCGACGGCGACGTGCTGCTGCTGCGCCCGTTCTCCGAGTCGCTGCCCGCCGCCGTCTTCGACGACGTCTCCGACGCGGTCGCCTCCGCGGTCCGCCGCGACCGGCGCCGCTGGAGCGACGGCCTGATGAGCGTCGTCGGTCTCGGCGCCGGCGTCCTGCTGCTGACGCTCATGGCGTTCGCCCTCTGGTTCTCGAACCCGATCACCCGCGACATGCACAGCCTGCCCGGCATCATCGCCGGTGTCGTCGGCGTGCTCCTCGTGGCCCTCGCCGTCGTCCGCGCGCGGGTGTACGACGACCGTGCCGCGTCCACCTCGCTGGGCCTCGCCGCCCTGCCGCACCTGCTGATCGCCGGCTCCGGGATCTTCCCGACCGACACCGGTTCCGGCCCGGGCCGCCTCCAGCTGCTGTCCGGCTGCGTCGTGGTGCTCATCGCCTCCGCGCTGCTCGTGGTGCTGCTGCCGCACGGCGACGCCGTGTTCGTCGCCGCCGCCCTGGGCTCGGCGGTCGGTGCGCTCGCCACGTTCGGCGCACTGATGACCGAGGCCTCGCCGAGCGAGGTCGCCGCCGTCACCGCCGTCGTCGCGATCATCGCGATGGCCTGGCTGCCCGGCCTCTCGGCCCGCTCCGCCCGGCTGCCCATCGGCTACCGCTCGCCGGACCAGATCTCCCAGGGCCGTGACTACGGGCGCGACGAGGAGGAGCACGTCGACTTCGACCGCATCGGCGCCCAGGTCCGCCGCGCCCACGAGCTGCTCCTCGGTCTCGTCATCGGCTGCGCGGCCCTCGCCGTCGCCTCGGCCGGCGTGGTCCTCGGCTTCTCCGACAACGTCTGGGCGCAGCTGCTCGCCCTGGCCGCCGGTATCGCCGTCATGCTGCGCGCCCGTCTGTTCGACTACACCGCGCAGGTCGCGTCCCTGGTCGTCGGCGGTCTGGTCATTCTCGGCCTGCTGATCCTCGGCGTGACCCTGAACACCCCGCAGTCCCTCCTGCAGAGCTTCCTGCAGGGCGACAGCGCCCCGCTCAACATCCACATCCTGTGGTTCGCCGCCGCGATCGGCGGGGGAGCGGCCCTTCTCGTGATCGTCGGCCTGTCCGTGCCGCGCAAGGGTGTCTCCCCCTTCTGGGGTCGCATGCTCGACCTGTTCGACGGTTTCGTGCTGCTGACCCTCGTACCGCTGTGCCTCGCGGTGCTCGGTCTCTACACGCAGGTGCGCAGCATGGTCAGCTGATCCGCCGCCCGGTCGGCCGCTGTGAGAGCGGCCGCCGGGCTGCTGGTACGCTGTGTGACGGCCGTTTGTGTACGCGCCCCCGGCAGCAGGACTCTCCTGGGGGCAGCGCCCAGCGGATCCCCGCCTCCCGAGTTGTGGAAGCTCTCCTGAGATGTAGACCAGGGGCACTCGGCGGCAATCAGACTCTACGAGGAGTAAGCGTGGCTCTCGACACCGCTACGAAGAAGCAGATCATGACCGAGTTCGGCACCAAGGAGGGCGACACCGGCTCCCCCGAGGTCCAGGTCGCCATGCTCTCCCGCCGCATCTCGGACCTGACCGAGCACCTCAAGACGCACAAGCACGACCACCACTCGCGTCGTGGCCTGCTCATCCTGGTCGGCCAGCGTCGCCGCCTGCTGCAGTACCTGGCCAAGAAGGACATCCAGCGCTTCCGTACGCTGGTCGAGCGCCTCGGCATCCGCCGCGGTGCGGCCGGCGCCCGATAAGACGCTGTGAGAGGGGGCGGTTCCCGATTGTGGGGGCCGCTCCCTTTGCCGTACGTGCGCACTGTCACTGAGGCTTTGTAGTCTGGTGACGTACGACTACGCATATGAGGAGAAGCGTCCTCACGCCGCCGCCGGTCCTCGGTAGTGGCCCCCGGAGACGCAAGAGGATTTCCGGGAGCTTCGATCGAAGACCGGCCCGCATCCCAGGCGCGCTTCTCCACACCGTCCCCCGGCCACACGGGCCGAGCGGGACAAAAGACGCATTCAGACGAAAGTAAACGGAGAGATCGCTAGTGGAGAACGAGACCCACTACGCCGAGGCCGTCATCGACAACGGCTCCTTCGGCACCCGCACCATCCGCTTCGAGACGGGCCGCCTGGCCCGCCAGGCCGCCGGCTCCGCCGTCGCCTACCTCGACGACGACACCATGGTGCTCTCGGCCACCTCGGCCTCGAAGAACCCCAAGGACCAGCTCGACTTCTTCCCCCTCACGGTGGACGTCGAGGAGCGGCAGTACGCCGCCGGCAAGATCCCCGGCAGCTTCTTCCGCCGCGAGGGCCGTCCCTCCGAGGACGCCATCCTCACCTGCCGCCTGATCGACCGCCCGCTGCGCCCGTCCTTCAAGAAGGGCCTGCGCAACGAGATCCAGGTCGTCGCCACGATCATGGCGCTCAACCCCGACCACCTGTACGACGTCGTGGCGATCAACGCCGCGTCCGCGTCCACGCAGCTGGCCGGCCTGCCCTTCTCCGGCCCGGTCGGCGGCGTCCGCGTCGCGCTGATCAACGGCCAGTGGGTCGCGTTCCCGACGCACACCGAGCTCGAGGACGCCGTCTTCGACATGGTCGTCGCCGGTCGCGTCCTTGAGGACGGCGACGTCGCGATCATGATGGTCGAGGCCGAGGCTACCGAGAAGACCATCAAGCTGGTCGAGGGCGGCGCCGAGGCGCCGACCGAGGAGGTCGTCGCCGCCGGTCTCGAGGCCGCGAAGCCCTTCATCAAGGTGCTGTGCAAGGCCCAGGCCGACCTCGCCGCGAAGGCCGCCAAGCCGACCGCCGAGTTCCCGATCTTCCTGGACTACCAGGACGACGTGCTCGAGGCCCTGACCTCCGCGGTCAAGACCGAGCTCTCCGCCGCGCTCACCATCGCCGGCAAGCAGGAGCGCGAGGCCGAGCTGGACCGCGTCAAGGGTCTGGCCGCCGAGAAGCTCCTCCCGGAGTTCGAGGGCCGCGAGAAGGAGATCTCCGCCGCGTACCGCTCGCTGACCAAGTCCCTGGTCCGTGAGCGCGTCATCAAGGAGAAGAAGCGCATCGACGGCCGCGGTGTCACCGACATCCGCACCCTGGCCGCCGAGGTCGAGGCCATCCCGCGCGTGCACGGCTCCGCCCTGTTCGAGCGTGGCGAGACCCAGATCCTGGGCGTCACCACGCTGAACATGCTGCGCATGGAGCAGCAGCTGGACACCCTCTCCCCGGTGACCCGCAAGCGCTACATGCACAACTACAACTTCCCGCCGTACTCCGTCGGTGAGACGGGCCGCGTCGGCTCCCCGAAGCGCCGCGAGATCGGCCACGGCGCGCTCGCCGAGCGCGCGATCGTGCCGGTCCTGCCGACGCGCGAGGAGTTCCCCTACGCGATCCGCCAGGTCTCCGAGGCCCTCGGGTCCAACGGCTCGACGTCCATGGGCTCCGTCTGCGCCTCCACCATGTCGCTGCTGAACGCCGGTGTGCCGCTCAAGGCCCCCGTCGCCGGTATCGCCATGGGCCTGATCTCGCAGGAGATCAAGGGCGAGACGCACTACGTCGCCCTCACCGACATCCTCGGTGCCGAGGACGCCTTCGGTGACATGGACTTCAAGGTCGCCGGCACGAAGAACTTCGTCACGGCCCTCCAGCTGGACACGAAGCTCGACGGCATCCCGGCCTCCGTCCTGGCCGCCGCCCTCAAGCAGGCCAAGGACGCCCGCCTCCACATCCTCGACGTGATGATGGAAGCGATCGACGTCCCGGACGAGATGTCCCCGAACGCGCCGCGGATCATCACGGTCAAGATCCCGGTCGACAAGATCGGTGAGGTCATCGGCCCGAAGGGCAAGATGATCAACCAGATCCAGGAGGACACCGGCGCCGACATCACGATCGAGGACGACGGCACGATCTACATCGGTGCCGCCGACGGTCCGGCCGCCGAGGCCGCCCGCGCCACGATCAACGGCATCGCGAACCCGACCATGCCGGAGGTCGGCGAGCGCTACCTGGGCACCGTCGTGAAGACGACGACCTTCGGTGCGTTCGTGTCGCTGCTCCCGGGCAAGGACGGTCTGCTGCACATCTCGCAGATCCGCAAGCTCGCCGGCGGCAAGCGCGTGGAGAACGTCGAGGACGTCCTCGGTGTGGGCCAGAAGGTCCAGGTCGAGATCGCCGAGATCGACTCCCGCGGCAAGCTCTCCCTCATCCCCGTGGTCGAGGGCGAGGAAGGCGACGAGGCGAAGAAGGACGACGCCGACAAGTGACGTCCCGTAGCACCAAGACGACGGCCCGCACCTCTTCGGAGGGGCGGGCCGTCGCCCGTACCCAAACCCTCATCAAGGGCGCAGGCGGCGCCGGCACGGTCCGCAAGACGACGCTGCCGAACGGCCTGCGCATCGTCACCGAGACCCTGCCCTCGGTCCGCTCGGCCACGTTCGGCATCTGGGCGCACGTCGGCTCGCGCGACGAGACGCCGACGCTGAACGGCGCGACGCACTACCTGGAGCACCTGCTCTTCAAGGGCACGTCCCGCAGAAGTGCCCTCGACATCTCCGCGGCCGTCGACGCGGTCGGCGGCGAGATGAACGCCTTCACGGCGAAGGAGTTCACCTGCTACTACGCGCGTGTGCTCGACAACGACCTGCCGCTCGCCATCGACGTCGTCTGCGACATGCTGACCGGCTCGCTCATCGAGCAGGAGGAGATCGACGCCGAGCGCGGCGTGATCCTCGAAGAGATCGCGATGACCGAGGACGACGCGGGTGACTGCGTGCACGACCTGTTCGCGCACACCATGCTCGGGGACACCCCGCTCGGCCGCCCGGTCCTCGGCACCGTCGACACGATCAACGCGCTGAGCCGGAACCAGATCACGCGCTTCTACAAGAAGCACTACGACCCGACGCACCTGGTCGTGGCCGCGGCGGGCAACGTCGACCACAACAAGGTCGTCCGGCAGGTTCGCGCCGCCTTCGACAGGGCCGGCTTCGACGCCGCGCCCGCGGCGCCCCTGGGCCCGCGTGCCGGCCGCAAGACCTTGCGCGCCGCCGGGCGGATGGAGCTCCTCGGCCGCAAGACCGAGCAGGCCCACGTCATCCTCGGCGTGCCGGGCCTGTCCCGCCACGACGACCGCCGCTGGGCCATGGGCGTGCTCAACACGGCGCTCGGCGGCGGCATGTCGTCCCGGCTCTTCCAGGAGGTCCGGGAGAAGCGCGGCCTGGCGTACAGCGTGTACTCGTACACGGCGGGCTTCGCCGACTGCGGACTGTTCGGCGTCTACGCCGGCTGCAGGCCGAGCCAGGTGCACGATGTGCTGAAGATCTGCCGCGACGAGCTCGACCAGGTCGCCGAGCACGGCATCAGCGACGACGAGATCAGCCGAGCCATCGGCCAGCTCGCCGGTTCCACGGTCCTCGGCCTGGAGGACACCGGGGCGCTCATGCACCGCATCGGCAAGAGCGAGCTGTGCTGGGGCGAGCAGATGTCGGTCGACGCGATGCTGGAGCGCATCTCTGCGGTGACCCCGGACGACGTGCGCGCGGTCGCACGCGACATCCTGGGACAGCGCCCGTCCCTGTCGGTCATCGGTCCGCTCAAGGACAAGCAGGCCTCGCGCCTGCACGAAGCGGTCGCGTAACCGACCCTCACGTAAGGATCACGGAGAACATGAGCAAGCTGCGCGTGGCGGTCATCGGAGCCAAGGGCCGCATCGGTTCCGAGGCCGTACGGGCCGTCGAGGCGGCCGAGGACATGGAGCTGGTCGCGGCCCTCGGCCGCGGCGACAAGCTGGACGTCCTGGTGGAGTCCGGGGCCCAGGTCGCGGTCGAGCTGACCACGCCCGACTCGGTGATGGAGAACCTGGAGTTCTGTGCACGCCACGGGATCCACGCCGTCGTCGGCACGACGGGCTGGACCGACGAGCGCCTCGCGCAGCTGAACCAGTGGCTGGCGGACGCCCCGGAGACCGGCGTGCTCATCGCGCCGAACTTCTCCATCGGAGCGGTCCTGACCATGAAGTTCGCGGAGGCGGCAGCGCCCTACTTCGAGTCCGTCGAGGTCATCGAGCTGCACCACCCGAAGAAGGTCGACGCCCCCTCGGGCACGGCCGGCCGCACCGCCCAGCTGATCGCCGCGGCGCGGGAGAAGGCGGGCAGCGCCCCGCAGCCCGACGCCACGGCCACCGCGCTCGACGGGGCGCGCGGCGCGGACGTCGACGGCATCCCGGTCCACTCCGTCCGGCTGCGCGGCCTCCTGGCGCACCAGGAGGTCCTGCTGGGCGGTGAGGGCGAGACGCTGACGATCCGGCACGACTCGCTGCACCACAGCAGCTTCATGCCGGGCATCCTGCTCGGCGCCCGCAAGGTCGTGTCCACTCCCGGCCTCACCTTCGGCCTGGAACACTTCCTCGATCTGAACGGCTGACCTGCTGCGATGCGCGCGAAAATCACCTACGCCGTCACGGCCCTGGTCCTGGTCTTCTACTTCGTCCTGGCCGGCGACCGCGGCGTCATGCTCATCCAGCAGGGCACGGCGCTGACGATCACCTTCGGCGTCGCGGTGCTGATCCTGCCGGTGATCGGTGTGTGGTTCCTCTGGGCGAACACCCGGTTCGTCACCAAGGCCAACCGTCTCGCCGAACTCCTGGAGGAGGAGGGCGGGCTGCCCGTCGACGAACTCCGGCGCGACGAGTACGGCCGCATCGACCGCGACTCCGCCGACGAGGTCTTCGCCAGGCGGAGGGCCGAGACGGAGGACGAACCGGGGAATTGGCGCTGCTGGTTCAGGCTCGCCGTCGCCTACCGGGACGCACGGGACACCCCGCGCGCGCGGAAGGCGATGCAGCGCGCGATCGCACTCCATGAGGGCCGCTCCGTGAGCGTCTGATCCCCGTAGGCCCGTGGTCTACGTACGACGAAGGGGCCGCACCGGCATCGTGCCGGTGCGGCCCCTTCGTCGTAGGGATACGCCTGCGCGCGCGTGCATCAGTGGCGCGCGCGGTACTCCTCGGCCCAGACCTCGATGCTGTCGGCGGCTCGGTCGAACGCCGTGCCGCGCCCCAGGAAGTCCGCGTTGTGGCTCGTGAGCAGCGTCGTCTGGTCCCCCTGCTGATCCCGCTGTACGAGGACCAGGGCCTGCCCCTGCACGGTGCGGGGCAGCCCGAGCCAGCGCACGGGCTGCTGCACCGTGCGCGCGGTGGTGACCTGGTCCCACGAAGCCGTACGGGTGACGAAGAAGGCGACGTGCCGGAGCCCGCGCGCGCTCACCCAGGTGCCCATCCGGAGCAGCCGCAGCGCCGCCGCGATGATCAGCACGGCGAGGACGCCGCAGATCGTCGCCGCGGACGTGTCACCGGCGACGGCGATGATCACCGAGGCGAACAGTACGTACGACGCCAGGAGCAGCAGCATCGCGGCCGCGCCCACCCGGTAGGGTCCGGGCCGGTACGGACGGCGCCACTGGTCGCGGTCGTCGAACGGCAGCGGGGTCTCCGCGGCCTCGTCGAAAGCACGGTCGGCCGTCAGGAAGGGCAGGGGCACGACGGGTCCTCACTCGTCCACGCGGTATGGGGGCTGTGCCCGGTGAGGCTATCCGGGGTCGCACCCGCCTTCCACCCCAGGGGGTCCGGAGGGGGAGGGCCGGCGACCGGCGGCGGTCGTCAGCGACTGTCGGAGGCCTCCGACTGCTGTACGTGCGACGACGTCTGATCGATCGACAGGGCCGGCATCCCGATCAGCAGGGAGCCCACGATGCCGGCCACGACGGTGAGGCCGGCGAGCGCGCGAACGGCGCGCTGCCCGGTCGAGGGGCGCTCGGGTGCGGGCGGTGTGACGTTGCTGCGGAACTTGTCGGCTTCGGCGATGAAGGCGAACGGTACGGGCTCGCGCCGACGGAACATTGGACTGCGTCTCCTCAAGCGACTCAAGTGGCTCGAACAAAGTGTGTTCATCTACACAGACGAGCGATCGCTTCAAAGGGTGCCCTGTTTCACCAAATTCACCAAACTTCGCTCCTCTTCGCCGGAGATCGTCGTGAGAAGCGGCCGAATGCCCTGTTGTCAGTGGCGGCCCGTAGAGTGGGCGCCGCCCTTGGTGAAGTGATCGGAAGGACCCCGGCAGCATGACCGAAACCCCAGCTGAAGAGCTCAAGCCGACGTTCCGCGGCGACGTGACAGTCGAGCTGGTGAAGCACAACGCGAGCGACTCCGACGTGCTGTTCGCGGCTCGCGTCTCGACGCTCGGCGAGCAGTCGATCGACGAGCTGTCGAAGGACCCCGAGCGCTCCAAGGGCCTGATCAACTATCTGATGCGGGACCGGCACGGCAGCCCCTTCGAGCACAACTCGATGACGTTCCTGATCAGCGCCCCGATCTTCGTCTTCCGCGAGTTCATGCGGCACCGCGTGGGCTGGTCGTACAACGAGGAGTCGGGCAGGTACAGGGAGCTCCAGCCGACGTTCTACGTTCCGGACGCCGACCGCAAGCTGGTCCAGGAGGGCCGCCCGGGCAAGTACCGGTTCGTCGAGGGCACGCAGGCGCAGCAGGAGCTGACGAGCCGCGTGATGGAGGACTCGTACCGCCAGGCGTACGAGGCGTACCAGGAGATGCTGGCCGCGGGCGTCGCCCGTGAGGTGGCCCGCGCGGTGCTCCCGGTCGGCCTCTTCTCGTCGATGTACGCGACGTGCAACGCGCGCTCCCTGATGCACTTCCTCGGCCTGCGCACGCAGCACGAGCTCGCCAAGGTGCCGTCGTTCCCGCAGCGGGAGATCGAGATGGTCGGCGAGAAGATGGAGGCGGAGTGGGCCGAGCTCATGCCGCTGACGTACGCGGCGTTCAACGCCAACGGCCGCGTGGCGCCGTAGTCCTGAAGAGGGGACCTGAACAGGAGTCCTGAACAGGAGTCCTGGCCAGGGCCGCCCGTGATCGGCCCGGCGTCGACCGAGAGTTCCCGCATCGGCACAGATGTACGGGCACTCGACCGATGTGTCCGTATTGCGGCTTTTCGGAAAGTTCATCTAGCCTGATCAAACGGACCCGGCACTGCTTGAACCCCCGAGCAGGCAGTGCCGGGCTCCACCTTTGTCGGCCTTGTCGGCGATTCGTCCGGACTTGCCACATCCCCCGAGGGGGGACCCGGTACTGAGCAGCGAGTAGCGTGTTACCCATGGCTCCGACCTCGACTCCGCAGACCCCCTTCGGGAGGGTCCTCACCGCCATGGTCACGCCCTTTACGGCGGATGGCGCACTCGACCTCGACGGCGCGCAGCGGCTCGCCGCCCACCTGGTGGCAGCAGGCAACGACGGCCTGGTCGTCAACGGCACCACCGGCGAGTCCCCGACCACCAGCGACGCGGAGAAATCGGATCTCGTACGAGCCGTCGTCGAGGCCGTCGGCGACCGCGCCCACGTCGTCGCGGGCGTCGGCACCAACGACACCCGGCACAGCATCGAGCTCGCCCGCCAGGCCCAGCAGGCCGGCGCGCACGGCCTGCTCACGGTGACGCCGTACTACAACAAGCCCCCGCAGGAGGGCCTGCTCCGCCACTTCACGGCGATCGCCGACGCGACCGAACTCCCCGTGATGCTCTACGACATTCCGGGCCGCAGCGGCGTACCGATCAACACCGACACGATCGTCCGCCTCGCCGAGCACCCGCGCATCGTGGCCAACAAGGACGCCAAGGGCGACCTCGGCCGTGCCGGCTGGGCCATCGCCCGCTCGGACCTCGCCTGGTACTCCGGCGACGACATGCTCAACCTGCCGCTGCTCTCGGTCGGCGCGTGCGGCTTCGTGTCGGTCGTCGGCCACGTCGTCGCGCCCGAGCTGCGCGCGATGCTCGACGCCTTCACGACCGGCGACGTGCACAAGGCGAAGGAGATCCACCAGAAGCTGCTCCCCGTCTTCACCGGCATGTTCCGCACGCAGGGTGTCATCACGACGAAGGCCGCCCTCGGCCTCCAGGGCGTCCCCGCGGGACCGCTCCGCCTGCCCCTCGTGGAACTCACCCCCGAAGAAACGGCCCAGCTCAAGATCGATCTTGCTGCCGGCGGGGTACAACTCTGATCACAGACTTGGCAAAGCTCCACAACTGAATGAACAGAATCAACAACTGAACAGCAAGACCCAGGAACCACCACAACTGCTATTGCACGAACGTCATGCGCGCCACGTGCCTACAGGTACGTGGCGCGCGTGGTTGAGGAGAGTCTTTTGAGTCATCCGCATCCTGAACTCGGCGCCCCGCCGAAGCTTCCGAAGGGCGGCCTGCGCGTCACCCCGCTCGGCGGCCTCGGTGAGATCGGGCGCAACATGACCGTCTTCGAGTACGGAGGCCGTCTGCTGATCGTCGACTGCGGAGTGCTCTTCCCCGAGGAGGAGCAGCCCGGAATCGACTTGATCCTGCCGGACTTCACGTCCATCAGGGACCGCCTCGACGACATCGAGGGCATCGTCCTGACGCATGGGCACGAAGACCACATCGGCGCGGTCCCGTATCTCCTCCGCGAGAAGCCGGACATCCCGCTGATCGGCTCCAAGCTGACCCTCGCCCTGATCGAGGCGAAGCTCCAGGAGCACCGGATCCGCCCCTACACGCTCGAGGTCGCCGAGGGCGAGCGCGAGCGGCTCGGCCCCTTCGACTGCGAGTTCGTCGCGGTCAACCACTCCATCCCGGACGCGCTGGCCGTCGCCATCCGCACCCCGGCGGGCATGGCGGTGCACACGGGCGACTTCAAGATGGACCAGCTTCCGCTGGACCGCCGCCTGACCGACCTCCCGACCTTCGCCAGGCTCGGCGAGGAGGGCATCGACCTCCTCCTCACCGACTCGACGAACGCTGAGGTCCCGGGCTTCGTCCCGCCCGAGCGCGACATCTCCAACGTGATCCGTGGCGTCTTCGCCAGCGCCCAGAAGCGGATCATCGTCGCGTCCTTCGCCAGCCACGTGCACCGCATCCAGCAGATCCTGGACGCCGCGCACGAGTACGGCCGCCGGGTCGCCTTCGTCGGCCGCTCGATGGTCCGCAACATGGGCATCGCCCGCGACCTCGGCTACCTGAAGGTCCCCGCCGGTCTCGTCGTGGACGTCAAGACGCTCGACGACCTCCCCGACAGCGAGGTCGTCCTGGTCTGCACGGGTTCGCAGGGCGAGCCGATGGCGGCCCTGTCCCGCATGGCCAACCGCGACCACCAGATCCGGATCGTCTCCGGCGACACGGTGATCCTGGCGTCGTCGCTGATCCCCGGCAACGAGAACGCGGTCTACCGCGTGATCAACGGCCTGACCCGCTGGGGCGCGAACGTGGTCCACAAGGGCAACGCCAAGGTGCACGTCTCGGGCCACGCGTCCGCTGGCGAGCTCCTGTACTTCTACAACATCTGCAAGCCGAAGAACCTGATGCCGGTCCACGGTGAATGGCGCCACCTGCGCGCCAACGCCGAGCTCGGCGCCCTCACCGGCGTCCCGCACGACCGCATCGTCATCGCCGAGGACGGCGTCGTCGTCGACCTCGTCGACGGCAAGGCGAAGATCTCCGGCAAGGTCCAGGCCGGTTACGTATACGTGGATGGCCTCTCGGTCGGCGACGTCGGCGAGCCCGCGCTCAAGGACCGCAAGATCCTCGGCGACGAGGGCATCATCTCGGTCTTCGTGGTGGTGGACTCCAGCACCGGCAAGATCACCAGCGGCCCGAACATCCAGGCCCGTGGTTCCGGCATCGAGGACTCGGCGTTCCACGCCGTACTCCCGAAGATCCAGGAAGTCCTGGAGAAGTCGGCCCAGGACGGAGTCGTCGAACCCCACCAGCTGCAGCAGCTCATCCGCCGCACGCTGGGCAAGTGGGTCTCCGACACCTACCGCCGACGCCCGATGATCCTTCCGGTCGTCGTCGAGGTCTGAGGCACGTAAGGAGCGGGGCGCCTCGATTTGCATCGGGGCGCCCCGCTCCAGTACGTTTACGGCTCCGCTTCAGGGGAACCCGGCGCTCTCAGCCGACGGGATCACATACCCGACGGGGCGGAAATTCCGACTCAGAATCTCTGATAAAGTCGGCACCGCCGAAAGGCAAAGGCCCTCCAACGGCCACCGGAAATGAATTCCGAACCGAGAACGGAACGGAAAACGGATCTGGTAGA